>NZ_CP097263.1:9182062-9796624 GCF_028622115.1 Kutzneria chonburiensis | reverse complement strand
CCAGTCGCCGGTCGACCGCTACCAGCAGCAGCGCACCAAGAGCCGCCGGGCCTTCTACATCTGGATGGCCGTGATCGTCGTGCTCGCGGCCGCCGTCGCCACCACGGCGTGGTGGCTGGGTTCGGGCCAGTGGGCACAGGTGCCGACGGTGAAGGGCCTCCAGACGTCGGTCGCCGAGCAGAAGCTGAGCGACGCCGGCCTGAAGTACACCGAGAAGAACGTGCACAGCAACGACGTGGCCAAGGGCCTCGTGGCCAACGTCGACCCGGGCGAGCAGCAGCAGGTGCGCCGGGGCACGTCGGTCGAGCTGAGCATCTCGCAGGGCAAGCCGGTGGTGCCGGCCGTGCCGGCCGGCGCCGACCAGGCCGTGGCCAACAAGCTGCTGACCGACCAGGAGCTCCAGTCGCTGCGCGACGCGAGCAAGGACGAGTTCAGCGACAACATCCCGGCCGGCAAGGTGGTCAAGCTGCTGCCGGCCGCCGGCTCCCAGGTCAACGTGGGCAGCGGGGTCGTGGTCGTGCTGAGCAAGGGGCCGGCCCCGAAGCCGGTGCCCTCGGTCCTCGGCCTGCCGCACGACCAGGCGTTCCAGAAGCTCCAGCAGGCCGGTTTCGACCCGGTGGACGGGCCGGCCGAGTTCAGCGAGTCGGTCGACACCGGCAAGGTCATCCGCACCGACCCGGCCGCCGGGCAGACCGTGACCGGCGGCAACACCCAGGTGACCGTGATCGTGTCCAACGCCGTTGTGGTGCCGGACCTGCGGGGCATGAACGCCGACGACGCCCGCGACACGCTCAAGGGGCTCAACCTGGACATCGACGTGCAGGGCTTCTTCGGCGGCAAGAACGGCAAGGTCTTCGACCAGGATCCGGCGCCCGGCACCCGGGTCAAGACCGGGACGAAGATCACCGTGCACGTGTTCCCGTGACCTAGACTCGGCTGATGATCGGGACTCGGGGACGCGTCACGGGGCGGATCGGCCCGGGGCTGGTCGGTGAGGTGATGATCGCCGTCCGCGGCGGGGCCGAGGCCTTCTACGCGCACCCGATCGAACCGGACGACACGATCGAGCCCGGCGTGCAGGTGTTGGTCGTCGACTTCGAGCCGCCGCGCACTGTCTACGTGGAACGGTGGCGGCCCCTTCTCCCTGATCGGGTGAAGGGGCCCAGGCCGTTGTTGCCCTTGGGGTGCAACAAGAAGCTCTGTTTCCGTTTCTGCCCCTAAATGTGTGTCAAGTGACATGTACGGGAGGGGAACCGAGGAATAGCGTCATCACTCCAAGGTGCGCCGGGAAGTCTGGTCGGCATCCACGACAGAGGGCGTGGGGCGCACCGGCACGCCCCATGCGCAGAGGGGGCGTCACAGAGAGATGAACGCGAACGTGTTGGCCATCGTCGGGGCGGGCGTTGTCGTCCTGATCCTGCTGTTCATCATCCTTCGGGTGCTCTGGCGGGTGGCGGAGCCCAACGAGGCGATGATCATCTCCGGCCTGGGGGCCAAGCGCATCCAGGTCGGCGAGGACAGCCTCGGGTTCAAGATCGTCACCGGCAAGGGCACGCTGGTGCTGCCGGGCTTCCAGACCGCGCGCCGGCTGTCGCTGGACACGCGGTCCTCGGAGATCGTGGTGTCCTGCGTGACCAAGCAGGGCATCCCGGTCCGGGTGCAGGGCGCGGTGATCTACAAGGTGGGCGACGACTTCGTGTCCATCGCCAACGCCGCCCGGCGCTTCCTCGACCAGCAGAACGCCATGGACACCCGGATCCACAGCGTCTTCGCCGGCCACCTGCGCTCGATCATCGGCGCGCTGACCGTCGAGGAGCTCATCCGCGACCGCGAGCGGCTCACCGCCGAGGTGCGCAGCTCGTCGGCCAACGAGATGAGCAAGCTGGGCCTTGTCGTGGACTCGTTGCAGATCCAGGAGATCGACGACGCGTCCGGCTACATCGCCAACCTGGGCAAGCCGCACGCCGCCGCGGTCGCCGCGCAGGCCCGTATCGCCGAGGCGCAGCGGGACCAGGAGGCCACCGAGGCCGAGCAGATCGCCGCGGCCAACAAGGCGTCGGCGTGGCGGGACAGCCAGATCAAGCAGTCCTCGTTCCAGGCCGAGATCGACCAGGTGTCGGCCCGCACCAAGCAGGCCGGCCCGCTGGCCGAGGCGACCGCCCGCCAGGAGGTCGTCGTGCAGGAGACGAAGGCCGCCCAGCTGGAGGCCGACCTGTCCGAGCAGCGGCTGCAGTCGCAGGTCCGCAAGCCGGCCGACGCCAAGGCGTACGAGACCCGGACCCTGGCCGACGCCGACCGCGACGCCCAGATCGCCCGGGCCCAGGCGCAGGCCAAGGAGACCGAGCTGCGGGCCGCGGCCGACGCCACGCGCGTGAAGCAGGCGGCGTTGGCCGAGGCCGAGGCGACCAAGGCCCGCGGTGACGCCGAGGCGGCCGCGACCAGGGCCACCGGTGAGGCCGAGGCCGCCGCCGCCCGTGCGCAGGGTCTGGCCGAGGCCGAAGCCGCCCGGGCCAAGGGTCTGGCCGAGGCCGAGGCCATCCAGGCCCGCGCCGCCGCGCTGGCCGAGAACCAGGAAGCCGTTGTCGCGCAGGAACTCGCCGAGAACTGGCCGGCCATCGTGGCCGCCGGCGCGAGCGCGTTCTCCAACGTCGACAACATGGTGGTGCTCAACGGCGCCGAGGGCGTCACCGAGCTGTTCACCAAGGCCCTGTCGCTGGGCGGGGCGGGCTTCGGCATGGCCCGTCAGCTGATGGACTCCATGCAGCTGGCCAAGCCTGTTGCCGACAAGGCCGCCACCAACGGTTCAGTGGACGACGACTTCGGACTGGCCCTGCCGAAGCCGGAATAGCCGGTACCGTCGGTTCCCATGAGGGGACTGGTACTGGGCGGCGGTCTGGCCGGCACGCTGGCGGCCGCCGCCCTGGCTGAGCACTGCGACAACGTCATGATCGTGGAACGGGACCGGATGCCCTCCGGTCCCGTTCCACGTGGGGTGCCGCAGAGCCGGCACGTGCACAACCTGATGTCGAGCGGTGCTCGCGCCATCGACGACCTGCTGCCGGGGACCATCGACGACCTGGTGGCGGCCGGCGGGCAGCGCATCGACGTGCCACGGCGGCTCGTCTCGCACGCGCTCGGCACGTGGAACCGGCCCTATGCCAGCAATCAGACGTTCGTCTCGGCCTCGCGGCCGCTGCTGGACTTCCTGGTGCGGCAACGGGCTTTGGCCGGCGGCCGGCTCGAGTTCGTCCAGGGCACCGACGTGATCGGGTTGACCGGCGGGGCCGACAGGATCACCGGCGCGGTGGTGCGGGACCGGGAATCGCGTCGGTCGTCGGAGCTGGCCGCCGACTTCGTGGTGGACGCCACCGGCCGGTCGTCGGCGACGCCGGGCTGGCTGACCGAGCTCGGGGTGCCGGCCGTGCCCGAGGAGCGCTTCGGGGTCGGGATCGCTTACGCCAGCCGGACTTTCGAGGCGCCGCCCGGCGCCGATCCAGAGTTCCCCGTAGTCAACATCGCGCCCGATCCGCGGTTCGACCGGTACTCGCGGGGCGGTGTGCTGATGCCCGTCGAGGACGGCAAGTGGATCGTCACGTGCGCCGGGCTGCCCGGCGGTGAGCCGCCGACCGACGAGGACGGGTTCATGGCCTTCGCGCGGAACCTGAGTCATCCTCTACTGGCCGACCTGATGGCCGGCGCGACGCCGCTGGGACCCGTCGCCGGGCACCGGACCGCCGACAACCGGCGGCGGCGCTATGACACCGTTCAGCCGTGGCCCGAGGGCTTTGTCGTGGTCGGCGACGCCGCCAGCGCCTTCAATCCAGTGTACGGGCACGGCATGTCCGTGGCCGCACGCAACGCTTTGTCCATCCGCAACGGGCTTCGGCGGCACGGCGATGCGGCCGGCACCGCGCGGATCATCCAGGCTTCGGTGACCGCCGGCGGGCTCGATGCGTGGCAACTGGCCGTCGGTCAGGACACCCGCAGCGAGCAGCGGTTGGCCGACGAGACGCCCGACCTCAAGACCCGGCTCCTCTACGCCTACGCCGACCGGATGGCCGCCGTCGCCCGTGGCCGGCAGGAGCTGTTCGCGTTGCAGCTGGACGTCTACACGCTCACTTCCCCGGCCAGCCGCGTCTTCTCGCCGCGGGCCGTGCTCGGGACCTTGCTCGGCCCCGTCGATCCGCCGCTGCTGGAGCCCCCACTGGCCTCGTCGGAGCGGCGCGTGCTCGATCCGTTGTGAGACGCGGGGGCTAGCTGCTGGCGTCGATGGCGGCCTGGAGGGACTGGGCGTAGGCCTCGCTGGTGGCGGTGGCGCCGGAGACGGTGTCGATCTTGGCACTCTGGGTCTGGAGGGCTTCCTGGCGCAGCGTGGGGGCGGCGGACTCGGCGATGCGCTGGCTGCGGCGGTCCTGCGGCGTCTCGATGATCTGCACGTCGGTGATGGTGCTGCCGTTGAATGTGGCCTGCACGCGGTACGGGCCGAACTCGGTCTCGACCTCGGAGCCGGTGACGGTCCGGGTGCCGCTAGCACTGCTAGGGCTACTAGCGCTGCTAGGAGGGCTGGCGGTGTTCGTGTTGCCGGCGCCAGTCGGGGTGCTAGCGGCGCTGGAAACCGTAGCGACGCTCGGGTGGTAGCGGAGCAGCGGAACCAGGCCGGCGGCGGTGAGCACCAGCGCTATGGCGGCTCGTCGCATGGAGAGGATCCCTTTCCGGTTCAGGCGGCGAACGCGAAGCGCTCGGCGTGGCATTGGTCGGCGGGCACGTCCAGCGCCCGCAAGGTGGTCAAAACGGCATCGGTCATGCCGGGCGGCCCGCAGACGAACACGTCCCGCGCCCGCACGTCCGGCACGAGCTCGGCGAGGTGGGCGGCGCTGAGCAGCTTGTCGTCGATCGGGCCGACAACCATGTGCAGCCGTGCCCCGGTGCGTTGGGCCAGGTGCCGGAGCTCGGTGGCGAGAACCGTGTCCTCCCACTGGTTTGCGCGATAGACCACGGTCACGTCCCCGCGCAGTTCCTCCATCAGCGCGCGGATCGGCGTGATGCCGACACCGCCGCCGATCAGCAGCGTGCCGCGCCGGCCGCGCCTGTTCGACGTGAACGAGCCATACGGTCCCTCGGCGAAAACCCTGGTACCGGGCCGAAGTGTGCGCAGCCAAGCGCTGCCGTCACCTAACGCCTTGACCGTTATGCGCAGGCCACGCCCGTCCGGCATGGCCGACAGCGAGTACGGGTGGGCCTCCCACCACCGGTCCTTGGTCAGGAACCGCCACAGGAAGAACTGCCCGGCCCGCGCCGGCAACTCCGCCAGCCGCCGCCCGGTGATGTACACCGACACGACACTCGGCGACTCCGCCACCACCCGGTACACCCGCAGCTGGTGACGGGCGTTGCGCCACAACGGAAGCAGCACCCGGGCCAGCAGCACCGCGGCCAGCGCGGCCCCGTAGATCGTCCACCAGTAGGCCGTCGCGATCGGCGAGCCGACGAAGTCCCGGCCGGTCGTGACCTGGTGCAGGAACCCGAGAATCACCGCAAGGTAGGCGTAGAGGTGGACGAAGTGCCAGGTCTCGTACCGCATCCTGCGCCGGGCCGCCCGGGCCGAGGTCACCGCGACGACCACCAGCAGGATCATCGCCACCGTCGCCTTGAGCACGTCGTCGGTGTCGAACACCAGCGTGCCCAGCTCGCTCAGGAGCGGACTGCCGTCGCTCGCCGCGTAGCCCAGCGTGATGAACACGACGTGGGCCAGCAGCAGCCACAGCACCCAGAAGCCGGTCCAGCGGTGCCAGCGGGTCAGCCCGTCCATGCCGAGGCCGCGGTCCAGCCAGGGCAGCCGGGCGATCAGGACCAGTTGGAACACCAGCAGCAGCGCCCCGTACAGGCCCGTCGCCCGGCCCAGGACCGTCAGCAGGTTGTCGTTCAGGCCGCCGTCCATCACCAGCAGGTCGGTCACCCACATCGCGTTGACGCCCAGCAGGGCCAGCAGCCATTGGGCCGTCGTCAGGCCGCGGGTGCGGGCGGTGGTCGTCATCGCTGTCACGGATCCGAGTCTTGCCGCGTCAGGTCAAAGCTCTATCCGGAGAAGCTGTCGGTGAGCTGTGCGTGGAACTACTCATGCGCCCCGCGTCCACGCGCCGCTACCGTCGGCGACATGCGGGGGCTCATCGTGGTTCTAGTGGTGCTAGCAGCCGTGGCCGGCGGTGTCACGTGGCTGTTGTGGCCTCGCGGGGCCGGCACCAAGGAGACCGACCGTCAGGCCCGGACCATCGCCGAGGCCATCTCCTACCCGCGCCAGGCCGACGCCATGGGCTACGCGCGGGCCTTGATCGCCGTCAACCACATCGGCGCCCAGGTGATGGAGGCCACCGACATCCAGCACACCGACCTGCAGAAGCCCATGGTGCACCTGGTCATGCGGATCAACTACCAGGCTTGTCGCAAGGGCGATCTGCTGATGTGCGAGCAGGTCCCCGCCACCGTGTGCTACGGCGTCGACCTCAACTACTACCAGCCGCTCAGCAGCCCGTGGGTCGTCGACTGTCCGTCGAATGCCCCGGTCATCCCGCCACCGCTACCCCGTACCGACATCCCAGCCGGCACTGTCGACTCCTTGCAGTCCATCCTCGCCGCGCTGCCCGCTTCCCCTACCGAGGCCCAGGTCACCGCCGCCCTCGCCGGCCTGCCCAAGCCCGTCGTCGACCCCAAGACCGGGCTCGCCGGCATCCCGCCCACCGTGCGCTCCTCCATCCACGGCACCGATGTCGGCGTGTCCGTGCTCGGCGGCGACCACGACTGCCTGCTCGGGCTTCGGGAGAACGGCAAGGCAAAAGCGTGGTATCCGCCTCGCGTGCAGACCCAGCCCGGCGAATACGGCTGCGGTCCCGACGTAGCGTTCAGCCTCGCCCACACGCCTCCGCCGCACTAGCTTTCCGCGGAGTCACTGCGGGACAACGGGTTGAGCCGACGGCGAGCAGAAATCCCGTCACAGGGACGCGATCCGTTCGGCGACGAGCCGGACCGAGGTTCGGTTGGCGTCGAGCGTGTCGCCGGCGTAGTGCGGGGTCAAGGTGACGTTGTCCAGCTTGCGCCACGGCGAATCCACCGGCAGCGGCTCCTCGTCGTAGACATCGAGCGCCGCGCCGGCAATACGGCCCTCGGCCAACACCCGATACAGGTCGTCGTAGTTGACCAGCCGACTGCGTCCCACGTTCACGAAATACGCGGTGGGCTTCATCAACGCCAGCAGCTCCGCGCCGATGAACCGCTCGTTCTCCGGCGTCACACGGGCTTGCAGGCTCAGGAAGTCCGACTCCGCGAACAGTTCCGGCAGCTCGGCCCGCTGCGCGTCGAACTCCTCCAGTTCTTCGTCGTAGACAAAGGGATCGTGCACGAGCAGTCGCGGGCCGAAGCCCTTGAGCTTGCCCGCCAGCTGCCGGCCCACGTGCCCGAAGCCGACCAGCCCGACCGTCGACGACCCGATTTCCCGGCCCGGCGACGGAAATTCCTTCCGCCAGCCGCCCGCCTTCACCGACGCGTCCGCGCGGGCAATGTCCCGGGCCTCCGACAGCATCAGGCCGATCGTCAGCTCCGCCACCGCGCTCGCGTTGCGCCCGGCCACGCCGAACACCTCGACGCCGAGTTCCGCGGCCGCCGAGCGGTCCACGTTCTCCAGACCGGCGCGGGCCACCACAACCGCCTTCAGGTTCGGCGCCGCCAGCAGCACCGCCTTGGGCACCGGCGCGTAGTGCACCGCCAGCACCTCCGCGTCCGCCACCGCCGTCACGATCTCCGCCGGCACCGGCACCGCCTCCGGGCCTTCCCACTCCATCCGCTGCTGGGCCTCGTGCTGCCCCGCCTTGTCGCCGGCCCACTGCACCGTCGTCACCGGGCCGAAGTCCGGTCCGCACACCCGCCGCAGCGCGTCCACGTAGTACTCGGCGGGAATGAAATGGTCACCTACTACCACTGTGCGCAACGAAAGCCTCCTTCATGTCAGTCGACGGCCCGCGCGGCATGACCGCTGGCCAACAAGGCCTTGGCCACGATCACGAACGGCCCGCAAGGTCGGGACCGGCGTCCAACGCCCCGAGGTCCAGGTAGGCAGCGAACGTCCCGAGCCAGTGGTCGGCGCCGTAGCCGTTGCCGAAGACGTAGCTCCAGCCGGCCTCCCGGTGCGAGACGGCGGCGGCGGAGGCGAGCGACGAGAGGGGCGCGGGCAACGCGGAGGCCAAGGAGCGCCAACACCAGGCGCGGCTCAACGACAACCCGGCCAGGTGGGACTGGAACGGATCGGTCGGGTCGTCGACCACGATGGGCTCACGGAGCGTGGCCCAACGGGGCGACTCGATGTCGGGCAGGAAGGCCGAGAACCACGCCACGAACTCGTCGGCCGGCAAGACCCGACGCATGAGGTCGGCCTCGACCAGAGCCGGCGACAGGAAGTCGTAGGCGTCGGGCTCGTACGCCCCGTAAGCAACGTCACGCGAATACCACCGACGGGCGGCTTCGACACAGGCAGTAGCCAACTCGGTGTCGTCAAGGGCCCGAGCGGCGTCGAGGACCATGGCGCAGGCGTAGGCCGTGTTCAGGTGGGTGCCGACGCGCAGCGGCAGCCGCGTAGTGGTGATCCACTCCAGCCAACGACGCCGCAGCACCGAAGCCAGCGGGCGCAGGGCGGAAGCCCACGGCAGAGCCGCCGACCGCAGCTCGGCGTCGAGGGTGAGCAGCCACGCCCAGCCGTACGGACGCTCCCAGTGCGACCCGGCGGAGGACGCGAAGAAATCGGCCTCGACCTGGCAGTTCTCCGGGGTGAGGAGATCATCCAACACGGGCCCGGCGTCGATGCCCAGTGACGGCAGTAAGCGCCGCAGCCGCACGATGAGCCAGGTCTGGTGCACGCACGAGTGCCAGTCGAACGACCCGGCGAACGCGGGATGCCGCACGCGCTGGGGCACGAGCTCCGACTCCTCGGAGATCACGTGGGTCCAGTGCACCGGATAGTCGCGCCGCACGTTGTCGACGGCGGTCCGGAGCAGGGCGAGCGCGTCGTGGGAGCTCAAGCCCGTCACAGGTGCGGAGGTCATCGCCACATCCTTCCCGACGACACCCCATCGTGGTCACCACCGAGAACAGCGGATCCTGACCGATCGCCGAGGGTCACCCCTTACGCTGGAGGCCGTGAACTGGACCGTGGACGTCCCGGTGGACACGCTGCCCGAGCTGCCCCCGCTGCCCCCGACGCTGCGCCGCAAGCTCGACGAGGCGCTGGCCCGGCCGGCCGCCCAGCAGCCCGAGTGGCCGAATGCCGAACAGACCAAGATGGCCCGCACCGTGCTGGAGAGCGTGCCCCCCATCACCGTGCCGGCCGAGGTCGACCTGCTGCGCGACCGCCTGGCCGAGGTGGCCCGCGGCGAGGCCTTCCTGCTCCAGGGCGGTGACTGCGCGGAGACCTTCGCCTCCAACACCGAGCCGCACATCCGCGCCAACGTCCGCACCCTGCTCCAGATGGCCGTGGTGCTCACCTACGGCGCGAGCCTGCCGGTGGTGAAGGTCGCGCGCATCGCCGGCCAGTACGCCAAGCCGCGCTCGCAGGGGCTGGACTCGCTCGGCCTGCCGGTCTACCGCGGCGACATCGTGAACTCGCTGGTCGCGACGCCCGAGGCCCGCGTGCCGGACCCGTCCCGCATGATCCGCGCGTACGCCAACGCCAGCGCGGCGATGAACCTGCTGCGCGCGTCCACGGCGACCGGCATGGCCGACCTGACCAAGGTGCACGACTGGAACAAGGACTTCGTCCGCACCTCCCGCGCCGGCGAGCGCTACGAGGCGCTGGCCGCCGAGATCGACCGCGGCCTGCGCTTCATGGCGGCCTGCGGCGTGCAGGACAGCTCGCTGCACACGGTGGAGATCTTCGCCAGCCACGAGGCGCTGCTGATGGACTACGAGCGCGCGATGCTGCGGCTGGACCTGGACCACCGGGGCGAGCACACCAAGCTGTACGACCTGTCCTCGCACTTCCTGTGGGTCGGCGAGCGGACCCGTCAGCTGGACGGCGCGCACGTGGCCTTCGCCGAGCTGATCGCCAACCCGATCGGCCTGAAGATCGGCCCGACCACCACGCCGGAGATGGCCGTCGAGTACGTGGAGCGGCTGGACCCGCACAACGTGCCGGGCCGGCTGACGCTGATCTCCCGGATGGGCAACCACAAGGTCCGCGACGTGCTGCCGGCCATCGTGGAGAAGGTCACCGCCTCGGGCCACCTGGTGGTCTGGCAGTGCGACCCGATGCACGGCAACACCCACGAGTCCACCACCGGCTACAAGACCCGGCACTTCGACCGGATCGTCGACGAGGTGCAGGGCTTCTTCGAGGTGCACCGCCAGCTGGGCACGCACCCGGGCGGCATCCACATCGAGCTGACCGGCGAGGACGTCACCGAGTGCCTCGGCGGCGCGCAGGAGATCTCCGACGACGACCTGGCCGGCCGCTACGAGACGGCCTGCGACCCGCGGCTGAACACGCAGCAGTCGCTGGAGCTGGCCTTCCTCGTCGCGGAAATGCTCCGGCAGTGACAGCAATGCTCAGGCAGTGACTCCGAAGCTCACGCTGGCGAGTCGGTCGGCGCGATCCTGGTCAACGCCAGGTAGGTCACGGTCGCGCCGACCACCACCATCAGGTCAAGGGTCACCACGCCCAGCACTGACCGCCAGGTGGCCAGGGCCAGCAGGCCGGCCGCCCAGGACACCAGCACGAACACCCGGGTGCCCTGGTAGAACCACCATTTGGGACGCGTGGCGTAGTGGCTGAGCGCCCCCCACGCGATGGTCGCCAGCGTGACCGACTCCAGCGTCATCGGCACCGAGTTGTGCGGCAGGAACGCGCAGAAGTCGTCGGGCGCGGAGAACACCGCGGTGCCGATCACCGACAGCCCGGCGTTGCTGAGCGTGATCACGGCCAGCGAGAGGGTGAGCGCCGCCAGCAACCGGAGCGGGCGGACCCGTCCGGTGGTGCTGGTCGGCAACTCGGTGGACATGGCGGTGCTCCCCCTGCGGCGGCTGGCGCAAGTCACGCTACCTACAAGGGAAACCCATCAGGATCGGAAAGATGTTGAAGCCGGCTCAGAGGACGCTGGGAACTTCCTGCCTGGTCAGAGCCGGATCGGGGGCATCGACGGCCACGGTGGCCGGCAGCGTGACTCGCAACCACGCACCGTGGTCACTTGCCTGCACGCCGGCGTGACCGCCGTGCGCGGCGGCGATCGCGGCGACGATGCTCAGCCCCAGCCCGCTGCCGTCGGCCAGCGCCCCGGCCGACCGGCTGCGGGAGGCGTCGCCGCGGTAGAACCGCTCGAACACCTTGTCCCGCTGCTCGGCCGAAATGCCCGGGCCCTCGTCGACCACGTCGATCACCTCGTGCTCGCCGTGCCGGCTGATCCGCACCTCGGACGCCGTGCCGGCCGGGGTGTGCGTCCGCACGTTGGCCAGCAGGTTGGCCAGCACCTGGTGCAGCCGGGCCCGGTCGCCCCGGACCACGTGCGAGCCGTCGTCGGCGACCAGCCGCACGGTCCGCGCGCAGTCGGCCGCCCGCGCGTCGCCGACGGCGGCCTCGGCCAGCGCGACCAGGTCCACCGGGCTGGACTCCAGCGGACGGCCCTGGTCCAGCCGGGCCAGCAGCAGCAGCTCGTCGACCAGGGCGGCCATCCGCCTCGCCTCGTCCTCGACCCGCCGCATCGCGTCGGCCAGCGCGTCCGGGTCGTTCAACGCCCCGTGCCGGACCAGCTGGGCGTAGCCGGTGATCGAGGTGAGCGGGGTCCGCAGTTCGTGGCTGGCGTCGGCGACGAACTGGCGCAGCCCGTCCTCGGCCGACTGCCGCTGCGTGAACGAGTGCTCCAGCCGGCCCAGCATCTGGTTGAGCGAGTTGCCCAGCCGGGCCACCTCGGTCGGCGAGTCGGCCACGTCGACCCGGTGCGACATCTCGCCGTCGGCGATCAGCTCGGCGGTGTCGGTCATCCGGTCGAGCGGCCGCATCACGAACCGGCTGACCCGCAGGGCCAGCACGGCCGCCAGGGCCAGCGCCAACGCCGTCACCACGGCCTCGATGGCCACCAGCTGGTAGATGGTGGCGGCGGACAGCCGCAGCGACTGCGACACCATCAGGTAGCGGCCCTCGGGCAGCGTCCCGACCATGATCCGGAAGTCCTCGCCGCCGCTGACCGTGACCACGGACCGCTGGCCGGCAAAGGACTTCACGCTGTCCAGCGGCGGGATCGGCAGGCCCTTGCCCGCGCCGTACTGGTGCAGCACGTGCCCCTGCGGATCGAGCACGGTGATCGCGCACAGGTCGTCGTTGGACTGGCCGATCGGCACCGTGCCGTTGGGCCGAACCTTGGGCGTGAACGTGGCCAGCGCGTCCATCACCTGCGTGTCGGTGCGCTTGTAGAGGTAGTTGCTCAACGCGAAGACGCCGACCACGTCGGCCGTGAGCAGGCCGGCCGCCGTCACCGCCAGCACCCCGACCAGCAGTCGGGAGCGCAGCGAGCGCAGACGCAGCCAGCGCACCATGGTCACCGACCCCCGGCCGGCACGGTGGAGGCCCGCAGCAGGTAGCCGACGCCGCGAACGGTGTGGATCAGCGGGTTGTCCTGGTCGTCGAGCTTGCGCCGCAGGTAGTAGACGTAGGTCTCGACGATGCTGGAATCGCCCTGGAAGTCGTAGTTCCACACCTGGTCGAGGATCTGGGCCCGGGACAGCACCCGGCCGGCGTTGGTCATCAGATAGCGCAGCAGCTGGAACTCGGTGGCCGACAGCCGCACCAGCTCGCCGCCCCGCCACACCTCGTGCGTGTCCTGGTCCAGCTCGACGTGCCCGACCCGCAGCCGGTTGCTCGGCGCCTTCTCCGTGCGGCCCCGCTTGAGCAGCACGTTCACCCGCGCCACCAGCTCGTCCAGGTCGAACGGCTTGGTCACGTAGTCGTCGCCGCCCAGGGTCAGGCCGTGCACCTTGTCCTCGCTGGCGTCCCGCGCGGTCAGGAACAGCACCGGCGCGTCGATGCCGGCCTCCCGCAGCCGCGTGCACACGCCGAAGCCGTCCAGGTCGGGCAGCATCACGTCGAGCACGATGACGTCCGGTCTGGTGGCCACGGCCTGCTCCAGCGCCTGCCGGCCGTTGGTCGCCGAGACCACGTCGAAGCCGACGAACTTCAGCGCCGTGGTCAGCAGGTTGACGATGTTGTGCTCGTCGTCGACGACCAGGATGCGGTGCTGGGCCGCGGGGGTGGACACCCCTCCATTAGAGCAGGAGTGCCCGAACGCGGTCCCGGAGTCGAGACTCCGGGACCGCCTATAGGTTCACCTGCCGACCGGCCACGGCTTGGGAGTGGGCTCTCCCGGAAGGAACAGCATGCCCAGGGTGTGAATCATCATCGTCGTTCCTCCCTCCGTTGTAGATGGACACATGTCCGCCCGGCAGGAATCGAACCTGCATTACCGGCTTCGTAGACCGGTGTCGTGTCCGTTGGACCACAGGCGGGAATAGTGGGAAAAGGGAATCGGTCGGATCGCGTGGGACAGGACCGTAGTAGCACCGAGGCGGCGGCCGTCACCGCTGCGGCCGGCCTCGTTGCCGGCCCTGCCATGCACGTCACGTGACCCGACCGACCCAGGGCCGCGTCACCGGGACGGTGCGCAGGCCTCCCATCGGCCGAGCACCCGGGAGAATCCGTTGCTCGCCATGGGTATAAGAATGCCCGGGTCTCGCGACCCGGGCAATCGAATTAAGTTGTAGGAGGATTAAGCCCTCAGCCGAAGAAGACCTCTGCCTCGGTCAAACGCTCCTCCGGAACCGTCTTGAGCTCGGCCGTCGCCTCGGACAGCTTGACCCGCACGATGTCGGTGCCCTTGAGCGCCACCATCACGCCGAAGTCGCCGTCGTGGATGGCGTCCACCGCGTGCAGGCCGAACCGGGTGGCCAGGACGCGGTCGTAGGCGGTCGGGGTGCCGCCGCGCTGCACGTGGCCGAGCACGACCGCGCGGGACTCCTTGCCGGTGCGCTCGGCAATCTCCTCGGCCAGCCACTGGCCGATGCCGCCGAGACGGACGTGACCGAAGGCGTCCTTCTCACCGTTGTGCAGCGACTCGGCGCCGCCCTCGGGCATCGCGCCCTCGGCCACCACGATGATCGGCGCGTACTGGCGCTCGAAGCGCCGCTGCGTCCACTCGACGACCTTCTCGACGTTGAACTGCCGCTCCGGCACCAGGATCACGTTGGCGCCGCCGGCGATGCCCGAGTGCAGGGCGATCCAGCCGGCGTGGCGGCCCATGACCTCGACGACCAGCGCGCGGTGGTGCGACTCGGCGGTCGTGCGCAGGCGGTCCAGCGCCTCGGTGGCGATGTGCACCGCGGTGTCGAAGCCGAAGGTGTAGTCGGTGGAGCCCAGGTCGTTGTCGATCGTCTTGGGCACGCCGACCACCGGGATGCCGTCGTCGGTCAGCCGCTTGGCCACGCCCAGCGTGTCCTCGCCGCCGATCGCGACCAGCGCGTCGACCTTGTGCTGGGCCAGCACCTCGCGGATCTTCTCGACGCCACCTTCCTCCTTGTAGGGGTTGGTGCGCGAGGAACCGAGAATGGTGCCGCCGCGGGTCAGGATCTCCTCGACCTCGTCGAGGCCCAACTGCTTGGTCAGTCCCTCGATCGGGCCGCGCCAGCCGTTGCGGAAGCCGATGACCTCCCAGCCGTGAGCCTCGATGCCCTTGCGGACAACGGCCCTGATCACCGCGTTCAGGCCCGGGCAGTCACCACCGCCGGTCAGCACACCGATGCGCATCTGCTTTCCTCTTTCACAGTTCGGGTGGGTGTGGCCGGCGTCACTGGCGACCGCGTGTTACGAGAGCGTGTCATGCCCTGTATCGGTGCAGCAAGGCACCCCCGCGATTCTTCCAGTGGGGTCGTCACCGCACGGTGTTGCCGCGGCGCAGCCGCTCGGCCTCCATCGCCTTCCACCGGGCCAGGTTGTGGCGCGCGTCGGCCAGCGCGTCGTGGGCGTCGGACGGCGGCTGCGGCAGCTTGGGCCGGCCCAGGTCGTCCCAGCGTTGCCGCAGGTCGCGAGTGAAACGAGGCAGTTCACGGGGCAGCTCGGGCATCGCGCCCCACAGCTGCGCCAGCGCCACGTGGTCGTACGCCGCGAACCAGGCCCACAGTTCCGCGCTCTCGCCGTTGGGGCTGACGAAGTTCAGCAGCTCCTGGCGCATCCGGCCGCGGCTCATCCACACCGGGCTGGCCGGCGGCGGCAGCTTGGGCAGCACGTTCTGGCGGACCCACTGGCCGGCCCGGTCCGGGTCGAACTCGGTGGACACGGCGTAGAACTCGCGGCCTTCCTCGTCGACGACACCGATCGACACCAGGTCGATGGTCCGGCCGTCCTCGATGAACTCACAGTCGTAGAAGAACCGCACGCCGTGCAGCGTAGGCGGTTTGCCCGAAGGGGCCTCAGCTGGGCACCTTGTCGGCCGGCGCGGCGTCGGCCGGCACGCGCTGCGTGGGCGTGGTGACCGGCTTGGCCTCCTTGAGCTTGGCCGCGTAGATGTCCACGTACTCCTGGCCGGACAGCTCCATCAGGTCGTACATCACCTCGTCGGTGATGGACCGCTCGATGAAGCGGTCGCCGTCCAGGCCCGCGTAGCGGGAGAAGTCCAGCGGCTTGCCGATCTTGACGCGGATCGGGTGCGGGTACCACATCTTGGAGCCGATCGGATTGGCCTTGTCGGTGCCGAACATGGCCACCGGGATGATCGGCACGCCCGCTTCCAGCGCCACCCGGGCCATGCCGGTCTTGCCCTTGTACAGGCGGCCGTCCGGGGAGCGCGTGCCCTCGGGATAGATGCCGACCAGCTGGCCGTCCTTGAGCAGCCGGACCAGCGTGTCCAGTGCGCCCTGGGCCGCCGCCGCGCCGGAGCGGTCGATCGGCACCTGGCCGACGCCCTCGAAGAACAGCCGCTTGAGCGCGCCCTTGAACCCCTTCTGGGTGAAGTAGTCGCTCTTGGCCGGGAAGGTGATCCGGCGCGGCACCATCAGCGGCAGGAAGAACGAGTCGGACACGGCGAGGTGATTGCTGGCCAGCAGCGCACCGCCCGTCTCGGGCACGTTCTCAAGGCCCTCGATCCTCGGCCGGAAGAACAGCCGGAGGATGGGGCCCAGCAGGACGTACTTCATCACCCAGTACAGCACCGCGGCGTGCGCCTCCTCATGCCGATCCTGAGCGGATCAGCCTACGGAGCGGCGGCCGCTCGGCACAACGAGCAACGCCCGGCTCGGCCACCCGGGCAGATAGTGATCGACGGAACGGCTCTTTCCCCCGCACTCGTGCGAGGATGGAGTGACCACGCGGGTGGAGGCCGGGTTTGACTGGGCGAGGCAACACCGATGGACCGGAGGACGTCGACGCGGCGTTCGCCGAGATCGTCGCGGGCCTTGAGCGGGACGGCATGGGCGTGCGCTGGCCGGAGGACCAGCCGGCGACCAGGCAGGAAACCAGCGCGGCCGAGGAGACCCGGCCGATGGACCCGCAGCCCCCGGCGGCCGCGCCGGCTCCCGCCACGCCGCCCGCCGGCTGGCGGACCCCGACAAGGAATGGGACTGGGCCGCCGCCTCCGACACCGAGCACTACGTCCCGCCCGAGCCGCCGCCCTTCCCCCGTCCGCGCCCGCTGACCGTGCTGGCCGTGGTGCTGATCGTGATCGGCGCGGTGCTGCTGGCGATTCCCGGCGTGATCGGTCTCCAGGCGCAGGTCGCCACGCCGTTGGCGATCATCGCCCTGACCAGCGGCGTCGGCTGGCTCCTGCTCCGCATGCGCCACGGCCCGCCGCCGGGATCCGACGACGGCAACGGCGCGCAGCTCTGACCTCGATGGTGTCCAACCGCTGGATCCGCACCACGGTCGAGGAGGCGTCGGCCGCCGACTGCTCCGGCCCGTTCTCGCGCGGCGAGTACGCCCAGATCGCCGGCGGCGACCAGGCCACCGTCACGTTCCGGCTCAGCGAGCTCGGCCAGGCGGTGGTCGGTGAAGGCGTGGTCGACACCGACATCCGGGGCGCCTGCGACGAACTCCGGGACGGCTACCAGGTCAATCTGCCGCTGACCGGTTCTTTCGTGGCCAGCCACCGCGACGCCGAGGTGACGGCGACGCCGGGGCTGGCCGCCGTGTACCACCCCGAAGGCGACATCGCGCTGCGCCGATGGACGGCGAACTGCCGGCTGGTGTACGTGAAACTGGCGCGGACGGCCGTGGACAACGCCCTCGAGTCGATGCTGGGCCGGCCGGTGGCGACGGGCCTGCGGCTCCGGCCGAGCCTCGATGTCGGGACGGGGCCGGGAAAGCAGTGGGCGGCGCTGCTTTCCGCGGCCAACCAGCACGCGCACGACGGCGGCCTGTTCGGCCATCCCGTGGTCACCGCGCCGTACGTCGAGAGCCTGCTGACCGGGTTCCTGCTCGCGACCAGCCATCAGCACTCGGCGGAACTGCACCAGGTCGCCGCGCCCGCGCTGCCCAAGGCCGTCCGGATCGCGATCGACATCATCGAGGCCGATCCGAAAGCGCCGCTGACCGTGGCCCACCTGGCCGCCCGGGCCTATGTCAGCGTGCGTGCGCTCCAGTTGGGTTTCGTCCGGCACACCGGTCTGACGCCCATGTCCTACCTGCGCACCACGCGCCTTCGCCGCGTGCACGAAGCACTGCTGGCGGCCGATCCCGCCGACAACCGGGTGCAGACGATCGCCGCGGCGTGGGGCTTCAGCCATCAGGGCCGGTTCGCGGCCCTCTACCGGCAGAAATACGGCTGCTCGCCGTCACACACGCTCAATTCTGCCCGTTGACGGTCAGCGCGGGCGGTTTCCAGGTGCCGTCGAGGGCGGCGGCCTTCGGCGCGTAGAGGCGCAGCGCGAGGGTGAACGTCCCGTTCTCGGGAATCGGCAGCCAGTTGCCGGCGGGTACTTCCGGACCGGGGTGGGCGCTTTGCAGCGTTATCTCGACCGTGCCGTCGGATCCGGGCACGACCGGCGTTTCGTGGCCGACCGCGTACACGTTGGCCGGATTGGCGATGAAGTACTGGTCGGGACCATAAACGCTGATGGACCAGAACGCGTCGACCGGCGGCAGCTGGCCGGCGGCGAATCGGATTCGGTAGCGGCGTGACGCCCCGGCGCGAATACCGGTCATCAGTGCGTAGAGACTGTCCTTGGCCAGATTGGCACCGAACACGATTTTCGCGGTGTTGGCCCGCAGCACGTAGTCGGTGCCGTAGGCGCCGATGTTGGTCGCCACCGTCCAGCCGTTGTCGATCCTGGCCTTCGGATTGGTGTAGCCGGCGATGCGGGCCTGGCCGTCATGGACCGCCGCGTTCAGGACGTCGGCGTCGAGCTGGTCGACGTCGGCATCGGCGGCAATGCCGATGGAGGCGAACCGCTTCAGCGCGTCGGCATCGGCCGGCGGGGTGGGAGTGGCGGCGAGCAGGGTGGCCATCCGGCGGAAGAACGTGCGGCCGTCCATGGCGTTGACCTGGTC
This sequence comes from Kutzneria chonburiensis, assembly GCF_028622115.1. Taxonomy (NCBI): domain Bacteria; kingdom Bacillati; phylum Actinomycetota; class Actinomycetes; order Pseudonocardiales; family Pseudonocardiaceae; genus Kutzneria; species Kutzneria chonburiensis. The sequence goes on along the minus strand of NZ_CP097263.1, from coordinate 9,778,068 downwards.
CAACGGCGGGGCCGATGGCGGTGGTGCCTTGACGTCAGGGGCCGTGGTGCCGGCGGTCCAGAAGCTCAGCGGTGTCAGCATGACCTGCGCCTGGAGCGCCCGCACGGCGTCGAGGTCGGCCGCTCCGTCGAGCTGGATCCGATTGGCGATCAGCCCGGTCGGGGTGGGCATGGCCAGCGGGATGAGCCCGTCGGGCAGCCGGCCGGACCAGCCAGGACCGGTGAGGGCATAGGTGAACGGCGTGGCCTGTCCCGCCGGGCGCACGCTGCTCGGGTCGTGCACGGTGTTCATCCACGCGTCCAGCACCTGGATCAGCCAGAACCGCCTGCCGTCCACCGCCGGCATCTGGAACACCATCGGTTCGGCGTGCAGATCCAGCCAGGCCAAGGAGAACAGCGTGTCGTTCTGCGGCGCGACGATCCCCCGTGACCGCGCGGTCGCCGGCGACGTGTTGCGGATGAGCTGGTTGGCCAGCGCCGCGCCCCGGGTGACGTCCATCAACACGAGCGGAAACCCGTACAGATAGGCGTCGGCCGCGATCGACTTCGGATCGGTGTCCACGTTCGCCGTGACCGAATTTCCCGAAATGCCGCAGGCCGACAAACCCGCACCGGCGGCCAGTGCCAGCGCCGTTCGACGGGTCACACCCCGACCGCCGTTGAATTGTTCAGGCAAGTTCACCAGCCACAGATACCGCACCCCGTCGGCCACCACCCGCCGAGCCGACAATCATTGCGCTCACCGGATACACGATTTCGTTTCCCGGACAGGTTTTCTCCCTACACTGGAATCACGCTGTGAATTCAGGTCCGGCAACTTCTGGAGCACCCCATGATTGATCGTCGTTCGATGCTCGCCCGTGGCGGAGCCGCCGCGGTCGGCGCTCTCGCGGCGACCGCCGTCGTCGGCAACGCAAGTCCGGCGGCGCTGTGTTGAATTGCCCTGCCTCCGGCAGGCCGGCTCGGCCCCTCGTGACCCCTGCCTCGCCCAGGGCGAAGCAGGGGCGGGGCCGAGCGATCTGGGTTGGCGTCAAAGAGCTGGAGGTTTAGCTGAAAGCACCGGGGTTTCCGGTGCTTTCGGGCAGTCAGCGCTTCTTGAGGAGCTCGCGGGCCAGGGTGGCGGCGCCGACGATGCCGGCGTCGTCGCCGAGCTGGGCGGTGCGGATACGGGCCAGCGGCCGGTAGCCGGAGCCGGTGACGATGGCGGCGTAGTGCTCGCGGGCGTCGTCCAGGAACAGCGGGGCCGACTCGGACACGCCGCCGCCGATCACGACGACCTCGGGGTCGTAGACGTCGGCGACCAGCGCGAGCCCCTCCCCCAGCCACTTGGCCAACTCGGCCAAGGCGCGCTGGGCGATGGGGTCGCCGTCGCGGGCGGCGCCGGAGACCTTGCGGCCGGTGACCCGCTGCGGATCGCCGGCGGCCTCACGGGCCAGCACGGTCGACGCGCCGGGGTGCTTGGCCATCAGCTCGACGGCGGTGGCGCTTAAAGCCGTGCCGCTGCAGTAGCGCTCCCAGCAGCCCTTCTTGCCACACGGGCACTTCCGCCCGTTCGGCACGACACGCAGGTGCCCGAGTTCCGGTGCGACGCCGTAGGCGCCACGGAAAACCTCGCCGTCGATCAGCAGCGCGCCACCGATGCCCGTGCCGAGGGCGACCATGACGGCGACCTTGGCCCCTCGCGCCGCGCCGAAGCGGTGCTCGGCCAGCGCGGCGGCGTTGGCGTCGTGCTCCAGCACCACGGGCAGCCCGAGGCGCTGCGTCATGGCCTTGGCTACGGGCGAGTCGCGCCAGGCCAGGTGCGGCGCGAACCGCACGGACATGCGGTCCTCAGTGACGAAGCCGGCGACGGCCAGGCCTACGGCGGAGACGGTGTGCCGTGCGCGCAGTTCCTCGACGGCGCAGGCGATCGCGTCCTCGAGCGGCGCGCCGCCGCTGGGCGTCGGCGCGCGCGTCGTGTCGAGCACGGCGCCCTGCGGATCCACGACGCCTGCCCGAACACTGGTCCCGCCGACGTCGATGCCGACGGTCAGCAAGGGTCCTGCCCGGGCCGTCGGACGGTGATCTTCTGCACGCGCGGCGCCGCCGCCGGCTCCTCGGCGCGCGGCGGCGCGCTGCGCTCCTGCTGCACAGCCATGCGCAGCACGGTGAGCAGGCCGGCGGCGTGCTCGGCGGCGCGGGCGGCCAGCTCGGAACGTTCGCCCTTGAGCACGGCCGCGACGGCGCACACCGGGCACCAGTCGCAGGTCGTCGGCTCGTGGTCGGCGCTGTCGGCGACGATGCGCTGGAGCCACGGCTCGGCCTTCTCCGCCAGCGCGTCGATCAGCAGGCGGAGCTCCTCGGCGATGCGGTCCTGGCTCATCGCATCCACAGCCTTGGATCGGGCTCGAAGTCCACGAGCAGCCCACCGGTGACGATCTCGGCCCCGGTCACCTCGCAGCGGCGCAGCGCCGCCGGCAGCGCGACCAGCCGCCGCCGGCCGTCGACCGTGATGGCCAGCTCGTCGTCGACGCGGGCCAGGTCCAGGTCGGCGTCGACGTCCAGCGGGAACGACACCCGCAGGCGGTAGCCCGTCTCCGAAGCACTGACCGACAGCAGCGGCTCCGTCGAGGCCGTCGACACGGCCAGCGGGTCGCCGTCGGGGTAGAGCTCGCCGGCCAGTTCGAGCAGCGCCGGCACGCCCACCGGCTCGCACGCCCGGTAGCCGACCGTCTGCACCGGAATCTCGGCCGCACGCAGCTCCGCCAGCACGGTTTCCTGTTCGGTCCGGCGCGTGCGAAGCCAGTTCGCCGCCGCGCCCTTGCTCGTGCCGGCGTCGGGCAGGAGTCGGTTGGCCACCAGGCCGTCAACGCGAATCCCTTGCAGCGCAAGGGCTGTCAGCGTGCGGCGGGTCTCGGCGGCGACGACACGTTCCGGCGTGAGCACCAGTCGGACACTGGTCCGCTCCTGGTCCACGAGCAGCGAGCGCACCGCCTCCAGGTGCTCCGCGAGCCGTCCGATCGCATCCGCCGCCGCGTCCCAACGGGCCGGCGCCGCGCTGCCCGCGACCCCCGCGAGCAGGCCGCGCACCACGCGGCGGTGCGTCGGGAACAGGCGCTCCAGGTAGTTGCCGACCGCCTCCGGCAGCGCCAGCAGGCGCAGCGTCTCGGCCGTCGGTCCACAGTCGACGATCACCGCGTCCCACGGGCCGGTGGTGGCCAGGCGGTGCACCTCGGCCAGCGCCAGCAGCTCCTCGACGCCCGGCAGCGCCGTCAGCTCCTCGGCCGCCAGCTCGTCGATGCCCGCGCCGGACAGCAGGGTGCGCAGGTGGCCACGCATCTCCTCCCACGCGCCGTCGACCAGCCGCCGGGTGTCGATCTGCGCGCCGAACAGGCCCGTGTCCAGTTCGGACGGACGCGGGCCCAGCTCGTGCCCGAAGGCGTCGGCCAGCGAGTGCGCCGGGTCGGTGGACACCACCAGCGCCTTGCGGCCGGCCGCCACCGTCGCGGCGGCCGTGGCCGCGGCAAGGGTGGTCTTGCCGACCCCGCCCTTGCCGGTGAACAGCAGGACCCGCACGGTCAGCTCAGGCCCTCGACGCGGCGCTTGAGCTCCTTGAGGGCGGTGTCCATGACCACCTTCTCGGCCTTGCGGCGCAGCATGCCGATCATGGGGATGCCCAGCTCGACCGACAGCGTGTAGGTCACCTTGGTGCCGCCGCCGCCCGGCTCCAGCACGTAGCTGCCGCGCTGCGACTTCTGCATCTGCCCCTTGACCAGGTGCCAGCTGACCGAGTTGGCCGCCCACTTGTACTCGAGCGTGTACTCGTCCTTGATCACGCCCTGGTCCAGCTGGAAGCGCACCTGCTCGGCGCGACCGTCGGCGCCGGTGGACAGCACCTCGGTGGTCTTCATCGCGTTGGCCCATTCCGGGTACGCGGCGAAATCCGCGATCACATCCATGATCCGCGCCGGCTCGGCGTCGATCACGATGGACTGGGTGGACTCGTCGGCCATGCGCGCAGGTTACCCGCACTCAGAACCGCAGCACGTACGGCGTGCCCGTCCGCTGGAAGTGGCCGACGTTCACGCACTCCGTGCGACCCACCCGCATGCGCCGGGCCAGCGGCTGGTGCACGTGACCGAACATCGACCAGCGGGGCCGCACGCGGTGGATCAGGCCCAGCAGACTCGTCGATCCCAGCTCCGGGCGGCGGGCCACCACGTCGTAGGTCAGCTCCGGCCGGGCCGGTGGGACGTGCGTGCAGAGCAGGTCGATGTCGTCCGGCAGGCCCTCCACCGCCGCCGCGAACTCCCGCTCGTAGCGCAGATAGGGACGCCAGACCCCGTTGTTGCGCAGCACCGCGTCGTCCGGCAGCAGCGCCCCGCCGATGAACGCCGCCTTCAGGCCGCCGATGTCCGCCGTCTGACCGTCCAGGATGTGGACGCCGTCGCTGGCGAACTCCCGCCACAGATCAGGCGCGTCCACGTTGCCCGGCGTCGCGTAGGTCGGGACGGTCATCGCCGCGAACAGGTTCTTGTACTGGTCGCGGATCGCCTCACGGACCACCGCCGCCGCGTCCGAGCCCAGCTGCGCCCACATGCCCCGGACGAACGCGATCGACTCCGGCGTACGCGGCCCGCGCCGATACTTGGCGAACTCCGCCACCTTCTCCGCCCCGAAGACCGCGCCCATGATCCCCGAGCCGTGGTCGTGGTAGTCCACGAAGTCCAGCAGGTCGCCCAGCACGATCAGGGCATCCGCGCCGACGCAGGCCCGGGCCAGGGCCTCGGCATTGCCATGGACGTCCGACACCACGTGAACCCGCACGCCCCAACCCTACGGCCTGGCCCCGCTGTCAAGCCCCTGTGCCGCAATGTGCACAACTCGGTGTCCATCCACAGGCGACCATCGACCAAGATCGACCAGGGCCATGCGGCGATAGAATTGGCCCGAGGCGGTGGCCCCCTTGGGTGTGGCGGGCCGTGGGTGTGGCGGGCCGTGGGTGTGGCGGGCCGTGGGTGCGGCGAGTGCGTCAGGGGGCGACGCCGGGTGGGCGGCCGCCTTCCAGCTCCAGCTTGAGGTCAATGGCGATGGCCTTGGCGGCGACCTGCCTGGTGCGGATGGCGGCAAGGCGGTCCTTCAGCCGCTTGTACGGGGTTGGCGGGTCGGCGCGGAGGAAGTAGTGCAGCAGGGTGCCGTCGAGCATGGGCTCGAGCCAGACCTCCATGGTGCCGGTGAGCGCGCCCTGCACGGTCCAGCGGATGCCGGCGTCGCCACGGTCGACGTAAACTGAAAGCCGCAGGTCAGGCCAGAAACGCGACCAGTTGGAGCGGTCGGAGAAGACGGCGGCGAGCGCCGCCGGGGGCACGACGAGGAAGGTCTCGTCGACTACGTCAACCGCGGGCATGGCCGGCAGCGTGCCACCGGCCTGGTGTCGAGACCAAACGGCGCGCTAAGTTCCTCGCGAGTAACAACGAAGTTCCGGAGGTTGACGTGCGCGAGTTCAGCGTTCCCGCCACCGCCGCGGTGGCCGACGACGAGAACCTCACCGACATGGTGCAGGCGAACGCCGAGCGCTTCGCCACGGCGATCGGGCTCCGGCGCCGGGTCGACGGCACCTGGGTGGACGTGACCACGCGGCAGTTCGCCGACGAGGTGTCCGCGGTGGCGAAAGGCCTGGTCGCGGCCGGCCTTCAGCCGGGAGACCGGGTCGGCCTGATGTCCAAGACCCGCTACGAGTGGACGCTGCTGGACTTCGCGATCTGGGCGGCCGGCCTGGTCTCGGTGCCGATCTACGAGACGTCCTCGGCCGATCAGGTGGAGTGGATTCTGTCCGATTCGGCCGCCAAGGCGGCCATCGTGGAGACCACGGCCCACCGCGCGGCGCTGGACGGCGTGGCCGGGCGGCTCCCCCAGCTGGGCAACGTCTGGCAGATCGACAGTGACTCAGGTCACGACGCGGTGGAGGAACTGACCGCGAAGGGCCGCGACATCACCGACGACCAGCTGCGTGCGGCCCGCAAGGGCGTGCGGGCGTCGGACACGGCCACCCTGATCTACACCTCGGGCACCACGGGCCGCCCCAAGGGCTGCGAGCTCACGCACAACAACCTGTTGTCCGAGGTCCGCGGCGCGATGGCGGCGTTCCCGGAGCTGATGCAGCCGGGTCACTCGGTGCTGCTGTTCCTGCCGCTGGCCCACGTGCTGGCCCGGGTGATCGCGCTGTGCTCGGTGTACGCCCGCGTCACGCTGGGCCACACCCCGGACGTCCGCAACCTGGTGCCGGACCTGGCCTCGTTCCGCCCGGACTTCGTGCTGGCCGTGCCGCGCGTGTTCGAGAAGGTCTACAACACCGCCAAGCAGAAGGCCCACTCCGAGGGCAAGGGCCGCATCTTCGACGCCGCCGAGCAGACCGCGGTGGCCTACAGCGAAGCCCTGGACAAGGGCAGCGTGGGCCTGGGTCTGAAGCTCAAGCACGCGGTGTTCGACCGGCTCGTCTACAGCCGCCTGCGGGCGGCGCTGGGCGGCCGCTGCGACGCGGCGGTGTCCGGTGGCGCGCCGCTGGGTGAGCGGCTGGCGCACTTCTTCCGCGGCATCGGCGTGCCGGTGCTGGAGGGCTACGGCCTGACCGAGACCAGCGCCGCGGCCTGCGTGAACGTGCGGGCGGCGTTCAAGGTCGGCACGGTCGGGCGGCCGGTCGCCGGCACCGCGGTGCGGATCGCCGACGACGGCGAGATCCTGATCAAGGGCTCGATCGTGTTCCGCGGCTACTGGAACAACCCGGAGGCCACCGGGCAGGCGCTGACCGACGGCTGGTTCCACACCGGCGACATCGGCCAGCTCGACGACGAGGGCTTCCTGCGGATCACCGGCCGCAAGAAGGAGATCATCGTCACGGCCGGCGGCAAGAACGTCTCGCCGGCGGTGCTGGAGGACCGGCTGCGGGTGCACCCGCTGATCAGCCAGTGCATGGTGGTCGGCGACAAGCAGCCGTTCATCGGCGTGCTGATCACCATCGACCCTGAGTTCTTCCCGTCCTGGCTGGCCAACAACCACAAGCCGGCCGGCGTCACGGTGGCCAGCATGATCGACGACCCGCAGCTCAACGCCGAGATCCAGGCCGCGGTCGACGAGGCCAACAAGGCGGTGTCCAAGGCCGAGTCGATCCGCAAGTACCGGATCCTGCCGGTGGACTTCACCGAGGCCGGCGGCGAGATGACGCCGAGCCTCAAGCTGCGGCGCAACGTGGTCGCCAAGACCTACGCCGAGGACATCGCGCTGATCTACGCGAAGTAGCCCGCCGAACTGTCACATGCGCTCCGCACTTGCCTTCCAGCGGCAAGTGCGGAGCGCATGTGACAAAAGAGGGCTGGAAATGTGACGGGTGGCCCGCGAGTCGTGCTCGCGGGCCATCCGACCCCCAGGGTTTCGTAGGTCCCGGTCCTTCCCCCAGACCGGCACTCGCTCCAGCCTTCAGCACGCCGCTCACGTATCGCTGTCGCGGCATTCGGCCCAGCGTCAGGGAGTTGGGGGACGACGGCCGTCGATGAGGGCGGAGAGCTTGGTGGCGCGGTCGTCCCAACGCCACGAACTCGCCATCCATTCGCGCCCGGCAGCGCCCATCTTCATTGCCAAATCCCGGTTGAGCAGCAGGTCGGACAAGGTCGAGGCCAGGTCGCCGCGGGAGACGGCGTGGCCGGTGATGCCCTCGCGGACGGTCTCGGGTGCGCCGCCGGCGTTGCCGGCGATGACGGGGAGGCCGGCGGCGGCGGCCTCCAAGAACACCAGGCCGAGGCCCTCGACGTCGAGGCCGCGGGCCAAGGTGCGGCAAGGCATGGCGAAGACGTCGCCGGCGGCGTAGTAGGCGGGCAATTCCTCGGCGTGGACCTCGCCGACGAAGACGACGCTGCGGCCGACGGCGTCGGCGAGGGTGCTGAGGCGGCCGCCGTCGGGGCCGTCGCCGACGAGCAGCAGCATGGCGTCGGGGACGCGCTCACGGATGCGCGGCATGGCCCGGATCAAGTCGTCCTGGCCCTTCCTGCGGACGAGCCGCGAGACGCACACGATCACTGGACGGTCGGAGAGGCCGTGCCGGGCGCGGATGAACTCACGGGCGGCGGTGTCGGGCTTGAAGACGTTGATGTCGACGCCCGCCGGCAGATGCTCCAAAGCGGCCCGAGGGCCGAAGGCGGGGGCGACACGAGAGCGCGTGAAGCGGCTGACGAAGGTGACGACGTCGGCGGTGTCGCCGATGCGCCGCAAGGCCTGCCGAGCGGCGGGCAGCATGGCCCAGCCGACCTCATGGCCGTGCGAGCTGGCGACGATGCGATCGACCGGCAGATGCGGACCTAGCAACGCTAGCGGCGCGGCGGCGCCGAACCACACGGCATCGCAGCGCTCGCCCCGGGCCACGGCGGTCAGACGGCGCTGGGCATCCGGGGTGGGCAGTAGCAACGACTCGGGGTGACGCACCACGGGGAACGGCTGCCGGGCGTCGAACGCCTCGGCACCCGGCCACGCCGGGGCGTAGACCACCAGGTCGCCGCCCAGCGCGGTGGCCAGCGCGTGCAGGTAGTACTGGATACCGCCGGGGCGCGGCGGGAAGTCGTTCGTCACCAGCAACGTCCTGCGCACCCGACAACGCTACCCGGCCGACCTGTGGAAGATCAGAACTTCCGCCGCAGGTAGTCCTGCCAGCCGGCGACCAGGCCCGCCTTGTCCAGACCGAGCACGTCGTGCAGCTGCTGGCCGACGTCGGCGGTCAGGCTGCCGCCGGCGATCCGCAGGTACAGCGTGACCAGGGCGTGCTGGCCGAAGGTGTCGGCGATGAACGAGGTCAGCGTCCACGCCTCGTCGTAGGCCAGGTTGATCTTGTCGCCGCCGGCCGCGAAGTCGGCGTTGGCCGGCAGGTCGGTCGGCGGCTTGCCGTTGCGCTCCAGGTCGGCGACGTCGGCCGCGGCGGCGTCCATGGGAATGCCGCTGTTGCGGTAACCGACGTAGTTGGCGAAGCCCTCCAGCATCCACATCGCCGTACCGTCCACGGTGTAGCCGCGGGCGGCGATGTGGGTCATCTCGTGCCGCAACACGACCGTCAACGACGACGGCGGCATCTGCTCGGCGTTGCCCGGATTGAGCACGACCCGCTGCCCGATGGCCGTGTGGCGGCCGTTGTCCACGCGGTCGGCGACGGCCACCGCGGCGATGGCGTCGACCGCGAATTCGGGGCCGACGAACGCCTTCATCTCGTCGTCGGAAGACGGCACCAGCACCGCGACTTCGCGCGACCACGGCTGGTCCCACACCGCGCTCACGGCCTTGACGTCCGCATCCAGTTCGCCGGCGATCCGCTTGGCCAGCTCGGCGTTGTCGGGATGGGCCAGCACCAGCCCGGACTTGACCCTCGTCGCCGCCACGGGGCCGAAATCCCATGGCCCGCGCCAGGTGTTGCGCGAGGTCAGCGTGTCCGAGGCCAGGAACCACTGGGTGCCGTGCCGCGAGAACAGGTACCCCATCGGCTTGCTCGTCGGATCGTGGTCCACGCCGGCCAGCGCGTAGTTGAGCTGCACCTCGGGCGCCCACAGCTCCTCGGCCGGGAACGAGCCCTTGGGCACGGTCACCACGTCGGCCGGGTCGAGGTCGTAGGACCAGACCGACAGCGGCACGTCGGCGAGGTTGTCGAACATCGCCTCCTGGGCGTCACGGAACTGCGGCGTCGCCCTCGGATCGATCTCGGCCAGGAAGGCGTCGCGGTCCCGGTGCAGGATGGCCGATGCACGGCTGCGCAGCAGAGCCGTCACGGCGGCGTCGCCGGTCTGGGCCAGCGGCGCACCCTGGCCCGCCGGACCGCCCTTGAGCGGGGCAGTGGGCAGCGGCCCAGTGGCGGGCTGCCCAACGAGCAGCACCACACCACCGAGCAGCGTCGCGGCGATCGCCGCGACCAGCCAAGCCCTGAACCGGGCCGCTCCGGTCATGGAGCCCGATGCTAGACCTCAGCCCACGTATCGCTTGGCACCGAAGTAGTCCGACATGACCGACAGCGGCTGAACCTTCACCGGCTGGCCCTGCGTCGGGGCGTGCACGAACTCCGTCGAGCTGACCATCATGCCCACGTGGTAGATGTTCGACGCCGTGCTCCCGAAGAACACCACGTCGCCGGCCTGCAAGTCGCCCTTGGCCACCGACTTGCCCGGGCCGTACTGGGCGGCCGCCGAACGCGGGAGGCTGATGCCGGCCTGGCCCCAGGCCCACTGCATCAGGCCGGAGCAGTCAAAGCCGCCACCCGGACCCGGCGTCTCGCCGCCCCACTGGTACATCACGCCGCGCTGGCTCAGCGCCGCCTGCATGGCGGTGCCGGCCGCGCCGGCCGGGCCGATGAAGGTGCCCATGTTGCCGGCCGCGCCCAGCGACTGCTTGGCGGCGGCGGACAGCTTGGCCACGGCGGCCTTGGCGTCGTTGAGGGCCTTGGTCGCGGCGTCCTTCTTGTTCTGGAGGTCGTCCAGGATCTTCTGGGCCGCGTCGGCCGCGTCCTTGGCCTTCTTCTGGGCCGCGGCCGCCTTGGTCTTGGCGTCGGACGCCGACTTGACCGCGCCCTCGTACGTGTCGAGCACGGAGGAGTTCTGCTGGGCCAGCAGCTGGAGCGCGCTGGACTGGTCCAGGAAGTCCTGCGCGGACTTGCCGGTCAGCAGGGCCGAGAGCTGAGTGAACTGGGCACCGTCGAAGGCGGCCGCCGCAACCTGGTCGACCTGGCCGCGGAACTGCTCTTCCTTGGCCTGGGCGTCGGTCAGCTGCTTGCCGTACTTGTCGATGTCGGCGGTCGCATTGGCCACGTCGGCCTGCTTGGCCGCGAGGTCGTCCTTGGCCGCGAGGTACTGCTGCCCGATCTGGTCGGCCTGCGCCGTCTGCTGCTCGACCTGCTTCTGGGCGTCCTGCTCGTTCGCCGGCGGCGTGGGATCGGCGTTGGCCGCGGCCGGGTTGAGGCTCACCGCCACCGTCACGGCCGAGAGGGCCACCGCACCACGCACAGCATGTTTGAGTCTGTTGGCCACCACGGCAAGCAGGGTACCGATGGGGTGAACGCGCGAGGCCGGCACCCCTAGGGGGTGCCGGCCTCGCGGTGGTTGTCCCAGCTCGTCGCTTATCAGCCGACGATGCGCTTGGCGCCGAAGATGTCCGAACCGGAGTTGCCGATCGGCACGATCTTCACGACCTCGCCCTCGGTCGGCGCGTGCACCACCTTGCCCGCGCCCACGTACATGGAGACGTGGTGGATGTTGGAGGCGCTGGAGCCGTAGAAGATCAGGTCGCCGGGGATGAGGCTGTCCAGCGAGACGGCCCGGCCGACGGTGAACTGCGCGGCCGCCGAGCGCGGGATGTTCACGCCGGCCTGGTGGTAGGCCCACTGGGTCAGGCCGGAGCAGTCGAAGCCGGCCGGCGTGGTGCCGCCCCACACGTAGGGCACGCCGCGCTCGCCGACCGCCGCGTTCATGGCCGTGCCGGCCGCGCCGGGCGGGCCGAGGAACACGCCGGTGTCGCCGGCCCCGGCCAGCAGGCCCTTGGCCGCCGCGTCCAGCTGGTTGTACGCGGCCTGGGCGTTGTTCTTGGCCTGGTCCGCGTCCTGCTTCTTCTTGTCCAGGTCGGCCAGGATCGCCTGGGCCGCGTCGGCCGCCGCCTGGGAGCGCTTCTTCGCGTCCTCGGTCTTGGCCTTGGCGCTGTTGGCCGTCTTGATGGCGTTGTCGTAACCGTCCATCACGATGGCGTTCTGCTGGGCCAGGAACTGGAGCTCGCTGGACTGGTCGAGGAAGTCCTGCGCGGACTTGCCGGTCAGCAGCGCGGAGAGCTGGGTGAACTGCACGCCGCTGTACGCGGCGGAGGCCAGCTGGTCGACCTGCCCCTGGTACTGGGACTCCTTGGTCTTCGCGTCCGCGGCCTGCTGGGTGTACGTCTGGATGTCGGCGGTCGCCTTGGCCACCTCGGCCTGCTTGGCCGCCAGGTCGTCCTTGGCCGCCATCCAGGCTTCCTGGGCCTTCTCCGCGACCTGGCTGGCCGCGTCCAGCTGCGCCTTCGCGTCGTCCCGGTTCTTGGGCGGGTCGGCGACGGCGGAGCCCGGGTTGAGGGCGACCACACTGATCACCGCCGAGGCGGCGATGGCACTGCGCACTGCGTACTTGAGTCGATTCGACGCCACGAGGGTGGTGTCTCCTTCGAGGTAGAGCCCGTCGGGCGCCCGACCCCCCGACAAGGTCGAAACAGACGGTGACCCCGCGTCGCCGGCCACGCCAGCCAGCTGGTCGCCGCGAGGTCTCGGGTAGGTTACGAAACGGGGGCCGGGTCGTCCACCCGCGGTGACCGTGGCGGCGGTTGAACGGTCGTGCTCACTCGTTCGGAGCATCACAGTCGATACCGTGGGCGTCCACGTTGACCAGGCGTGAATCCCGTTCGGCCCGTTCGGCCGACCGTTCAGCGAATCGGCAGGTCGAGCGGGGTTAACTCTTCACACCCGGACCAATCGGGCCAGCAGGACGGCCGACGGCACCGGGTGCGCGCCGCGGCGGCGCACGGAGTCGGCCACCGCGCGATCCGACGTGACAACAACCACAGGACGACCTTCGGGCTCCGCGGTCACCAACGCCCTGATCACGTCGTCGGCGAGCACGCCCGGGTCGGAGAACAGGACACGCACGCCGCGCGGGGCCGCCGAGGGCACCGCCACCACGCCCGCGCCGTCGAAGACCACCGTGACCTCGGCCCCGGTTCGGGCCGCGAGCACGGCCATCTGGTGCACCAGGCGGTCGCGCTGGTCGGACAGCGGCAGCTCCGGATAGCCCGTCTTGGTCACGTTGTAGCCGTCCACGACCATGTGCACCGCCGGCAGGGCCAGCAGGCGGTCCAGCGCCGCCGGGTCCTCCACACGGCCGACCGTGCCCTGCGCCGCCGTCGCGCCGCGCACCATGTCGGCCGGGCGCGGGCCCTGGCCGCCGCCGATGGCCAGCTCGCGGCGCAGGCCGGTGACCGCGCCGTCCAGCGTGTCGACCAGCAGCGCCAGCCGGACCTCGTCGGCCTGACGGGCCTCGCGGGCCGACTGGCGGGCGATCTCCGCGTCGTTCTCCGCGCGCCGGGCCTTGGACCGCTCCGTCTCGGCCCGCTCGCGCTCGCGGTCCCGCTCCGCGCTCAGCGCCTTGACCTCGGCCAACGCCTCGTTGCGGACCTTGTCCGCCTCGGCCATCGCGTTGTCCGCGCGGTCGCGGGCCTCGCGCAGCTTCACGCCTTGTTCTCTGAGCCGTTTACGCAGTCGCTCCAGCTCCGCGTCCCGCTCCTGGAGGACCTTCGCCTCCGCGCCCTGGTTCGCGTCCAGCTCTTCCCGCACGCGCTTGAGCTCCGCGTCCGCCCGCTGCGCCTTGAGCACCGCCGCGTCCCGCTCGGCCCGTAGGTGCGCCTCGCCGACCCGGCGCGTGACGAGTTCCACGAAGTGCACCGCCGTCGGCTCGCCCAGCAGCACCGACGCGGCCGCCGCCGCCACCGGATCCGGCGAGGTGCTGTCCAGGGCCGCGGGCCGGTGCTCGCGGCACCACTCCACCACCGCCGTGCGGAAGGCATGCACGTCCCGCAGGCCCGCGATCAGCGCCGATGCGCCCAGCCGGGCCCGCTTGGCCGGCGCGAACCGGGCCACCGCCTTGACCTGCTGCGGGATGTCCACCCGGGCCAGCACGCCGACCGCGTCCGCGCTGATCTCGGCCAGCCGGGACCGCACCGGGTCGGGCAGCGCCGACCAGTCCACAGTGGACTGATCATCGCCACCGTCCACGGCGGACAGCTCGGGCCCCTGACCCGGCTCATCGGCTTCGGCTGACGCGGACACCCCCACAGGCTAGTGCGTGCCGCCGCCAACGGCTGACGGGGAACCGACCCACATCGCCAGGTTGCCACGGCAAAGATCACGCAGGTCACCCAGTTAGCGCAGCCCGCCGAGTGTGGGAAGGGGGCCTTCCTGCACTCGGAGTGGAGGAAGGCCCCCTTCCCACACTCGGGCGGCCTGGCGGGCCCGAAGTTTCGGAAAGCGCCGTTCCTCTACTCGGAGTGGAGGAACGGTCCGTTCCGATCCTCGATGGCGATCAAAACTGTCAGGGGGTGCTGGCACGATCCCGATCACCATGACCACCACTGCTGATGACCTCGGCCAGCTGACGTTCGACGAGCTGGGCACGCCGTTGCGGGAGACCACGTTCGTGGTGGTGGACCTGGAGACCACGGGCGGCCGGCCGGGCGAGGACGCGATCACCGAGATCGGGGCGGTGAAGGTGCGTGGCGGGGTGGTGCTGGGCGAGTTCGCCACGCTGGTCAACCCGGGCCGGGGCATCCCGCCGGAGATCGTGCGGCTGACCGGCATCACCGAGGCCATGGTGTACACCGCGCCGCCGATCGACGAGGTGCTGCCGGCGTTCCTCGAGTTCGCGGCGGGGGCGGTGGTGGTGGCGCACAACGCGCCGTTCGACACAGGCTTCCTCAAGGCCGCCTGCACGCAGCACGGCTACGCGTGGCCGAAGCCGGCGGTGCTGTGCACGGTGCGCCTGGCCCGCCGCGTGCTGACCCGTGACGAGGCGCCCAGCTGCCGCCTGTCGGCGCTGGCCGAGCTGTTCAGCACGTCGACGACGCCGAACCACCGTGCGCTGGACGACGCCCGTGCGACCGTGGACGTGCTGCACGGCCTACTGGAGCGCGTGGGGCCGATGGGCGTGCAGTCGCTGGAGGAGCTGTTCGACTACCTGCCCGATGTCACGCCCGCGCAGCGCCGCAAGCGCACCCTGGCCGCGCACCTGCCGTCGGAGCCGGGCGTGTACCTGTTCCGCGGGCCGTCGGAGGAGGTGCTGTACGTCGGCACGGCGTCAGACCTGCGCCGGCGCGTGCGCCAGTACTTCACGAGCAGCGAGAGCCGGGGCCGCATCAAGGAGATGGTGGCGCTGGCGGTGCGCGTGGACTCCGTGGTGTGCGCGCATTCGTTGGAGGCCGAGGTGCGCGAGCTGCGGCTGCTGACCGCGCACAAGCCGCAGTACAACCGGAAGTCCCGCAACCAGCAGGGCGGCTGGTGGGTCACGCTCACCGACGAGGCGTTCCCGCGCCTGTCCATCGTGCGCCGCACACGCGACGGCGCGTTGGGCCCCTTTCGGTCACGGCAGTCGGCCGAGACCGCCGCGACCGCGTTAAGTGACGCCACCGGTCTGCGCACGTGCAGCCTGCGCATCCCGGCGCAAGGCGCACGGGCCACGCCGTGCGCGTTAGCCGAGCTTGGCCGCTGCCGCGCGCCATGCGCCGGCCGTCAGGACGTCGCCGACTACGCCTACGCCCCGGCGGCCGTCCGGGACCTCATCGCCGGCCGCGCCCTCGACCCGTTCGACCGGCTGGCTGCGCAGCTGGAGGAGCTGGCCCTCGCCGAACGCTTCGAGGAGGCCGCCGTCCGCCGCGACCGCCTGGCCGACCTGGTCCGGGCCGTCGACCGCAGCCAGCGGTTGGCCGCCTTGGCCGCGCTGCCCGAGCTCGTCGCCGCCCGTCCGGACGGCAACGGCGGCTGGGAGTTCTCGGTCGTGCGCCACGGGCGTCTCGCTTCGGCCGGCGTGGCCCGCCGAGGCGTGCGACCGATGCCGGTCGTCGATTCCCTCGTCGCCGCCGCCGAGACCGTCATCCCTGGCGACGGCCCGCTTCGCGGCGCGCCCGCCGAGGAGACCGGTGTCGTGCTGCGCTGGCTCAACCGCCCCGGCACGCGCTTGGTCTACTGCGACACGCCGTGGTCCGAGCCCGCCAAGTCCGCCGCCGGTTGGCGGGCCTGGGTGGACCGCGCCGCCGCCGGCCGTGCCGTCTACGCCGGCGTCAACTGAGCCGCCGCACCATCTCCACGCCGCCGTGACGCGGCTTGTAGCCGAGGCTCTCGTAGAGGGAGCGGCCGTCCTCGCTGGCGTGCAGGTCGGATTTGGTCACGCCCAGCGCATCCAGCTGCTCGACCAGGGCAGTGACGACCAGCCGGGCCAGCCCTCGCCGCCGCCAGACCGGGTCCGTGCAGACGTTGTGCACGTGCCCCATCACCTCGGCGGTGTCGCCTGGGCGGGGCATGTCCGGGCGGACGAACGCCGCGGCACAGGCCGCCAGTCCCCCACCCGGTGCGTCGACCACGGTGGCGATCAGTCCGGTGCCGCCGAGCTCACGTCGGAACATGTCGGCGGCCGGGCGCTGCCAGTCGCCGAGCGTGACGTCGCGGCCCATGGCCTCGAACATGACCACACGCAGTCGGACCAGCTCTTCGGCATCGGACGGGACAGCGGCGCGGACGGTCCAGTTCACGAGCCCATCCTTGCCCTACGATCGGCAGGACGTCGAACCATTACAGGAGGTCCCACCGTGATCACGGCGATCGTGTTGATCCAGGCCACCGCCGAGTCGATCCCGGAGGCCGCGCAGGCGATCGCCGACATCGACGGGGTCCAGGAGGTCTACTCCTGCGCCGGCGACGTCGACCTGATCGCGCACGTCAAGGTGGCCAAGCACGAGGACCTGGCCGAGCTCGTGCCCGGCCGCATCAGCAAGGTGCCCGGCGTGCTCAACACCGACACCCACATCGCCTTCCGCTCCTACTCCCGCCGCGACGCCGAGGAGTCCTTCTCGGTCGGCCTGGACTGAGCTGTCGCGGGGGCATCCATCACCTCCGGGGCGCGGAGGCGGAACAGCAGGGCTGATGCCACGGACACCGCGCCGCACAAGGCGATGACCTGGGCGACGGGGAGGATGCCGGCCACAGCGCCGGCCAACGCTGGGCTGAGGCCCTGGGCGGTCATCAAGCCGGTGGACAAGAGGCTGAAGGCCTGGCCGCGGACGGAAGAAGGCACGACGTCGCGGAAACGCTGCTGGAGGGCGAGGCCGTAGGCGAAGCCGGTGCCGGCGAGCGCCAAGAGGGCCCCGCACAGGACGACGGGTAGCCCGGTGATCGAGAAGCCGATCAGGGGTAGGCCGACGGCGGTCATCAACGGCATGAGCAGACGTCGCCGGGACGAAGGACCGACGACGCGGCCGATGAGGATGCTGCCGATCATCATGCCGACGGGGAGGCAGGCGAGCAGGAGGCCGCCGGCGGAGACGGGTAGGCCACGGACGGCGACGTACGGCACGAGCAGGCTCTCGGCACCGGTGACGCAAGCGGGCGGCAGCCACTGGGCCCAGATCAAGGTGCGGATCGTGCGATCCCGCAGCAGCTGGCGGTTGCCGGACCAGCTGCGGCGCACGGCGGACGCCAAGCCGGAGGCGGAAACGCGCAGGTCAGGGAGCCGGAGACGGACCCAGGCGGCGGCGAGAAGGTGCAGGGCGGCGCTGACGAGCATGGCGTGCCGGGCACCGAGCACGGCGACGGCGGCGCCGGCACCGGCCATGCCGACGAGCTGGGCGGAAGACGACGCCAGGTTGAGCAACGACCGGCCGAGCACGTAACTCTCGCCGGAGAGGACGTCGGCCACGACGCGGCCGGCAGCGCCGTTGACCAAGGGCGTCACCATCGACACGGTGGCGACGAGGGCCAAACTGAGTCCTACGGGCAGGTCGGCCAACGCCAACAACAAGCCGCTGAGGAACTCGACGGCGTAGCCGATGGCGATGAGCTGCCGTGGCGGCACAAGGTCGGCGACCGCGCCGAGCAGGCTGCCGCCGATCAACTGGGGCAAGAACGAGATCCCGTACGCCACGGCGGCCAACAACGTCGAACCGGTCACGGCGAACACCAACACCGACAACGCGACGATGCGCAGCGTGTCGGCGGTGATGGCGAGGGTGCGGGTGGCGAACAGCACCCGGTACGGAGTGTGGGCCAGAACGCCGGCATAGGTCATGGCTGCCAGCCTGCGGAAAACCACCATCGCAGGGCCAAAGTTACGTGCAGGGACGTAAGGTCGGGCCATGCTCCGGTTCGAGGTCGGCGGCGAGGACCTGCTGCGCAGCCGGTTCGCGCTGTCCCCACTGTTCGAACTGGACGGCCTGCTCCGCCGCCTCGCCGGCCTGTCCCAGCACCGCCTCCCCGGCCCCTGGCAGACGCGCGTCACCCCGCCGTACCGACGGCTGCGACAAGATCCGGCGTTCCGAGCGGCGATGGCCCTGCACTCCCCGGGGCGAGGCGCGGCGTTCACGGCACCGCCGCCGCAGGGCCTGGCCCAGACCGTCGAGGACGACCTCGCCGCCGTCCGGGCCACGCCGCTCCCCCAGGCCCGCGCCGAGATCGCCGGCCTGAAACCACAGACCGACGACGCGGCCCAAGCCGTGCTCGACGGGCCGGACGTCGTGCAACGCCTCGCCGACACGCTGGAACGGGCCTGGCACGAGCTGCTGGCTGCGGACTGGCTCCAACTGCGCGCCATCTGCGAACGCGACGTCGTGCACCGGGCCGGTCTGCTGGGTCGCGGCGGCTGGCTGGCCGCGCTGGACGGCCTGCACGCCCGGGTCCGCTGGCGAGACCAAGGCATCGACGTGCTGCGCTCGGCCGGCGACCGCACGATCGATCTCAGGGGCGAGGGCCTGCTGTTCGTGCCATCGGTCTTCGTCTGGCCGGGCGTGGCCGTGCACCACGAGGATCCCTGGCCCAAAGCCCTGGTCTATCCGGCGCGGGGCGTCGCCGCGCTGTGGGAGACGACCGTTCCCGACCCCGGTGCGCTGGCCGACCTGCTGGGCCGGACGCGGGCCCAGCTGCTCAACGCCCTCGACACGCCGGCCAGCACCACCCAACTGGCCCGCAGCCTCGGCCTGGCCGTCGGCGCGGTCGGCGACCACCTCACGGTGCTGCGCAAAGCCGGCCTGCTCGACCGGGTCCGCGCCGGCCGCTCAGTGCTCTACCACCGCACGCCCATCGGCGACGCGCTCGCCGCCCAGGCATGACAAACGGCCCCCGGTCGGAGACCGGGGCCGTCAGGCAGAACACAGATCAGGCGTCGGGCTGCTGGGGCTTGCCCGCCAGCTCCTTGTCCTGGTTGAGCTGGCTCTCGCCGGTCACCACGTTGGAGCGGGTGTGCGCCTCCTTGCGGGCGCTCTCCAGGGCGGTGACCTCGTCGGCGGGGTCGGGACCCCAGAAGCCACCGGCCACCGGCGCGCCGGCCGAGCCGAGCTTGTTCATCTTCTTGGGCACCGGAGCGCCCTGGTAGGCCAGCTCGTGCGGGTGGCCGTGGTCGTCGACCGGGCCGAGCGGCTGGTGCAGCTCGATGAACTCACCATGCGGCAGCCGCTTGATGATGCCGGTCTCGATGCCGTGCTCCAGCACCTCACGGTCGGCCCGCTGCAGGCCGATGCACATCCGGTACGTGATCCAGTACACCAGCGGCGGCAGCACCAGCAGACCGATACGGCCGATCCACGTGGTCGCGTTCAACGAGATGTCGAACTTGTCGGCGATGATGTCGTTGCCACCGGACAGCAGGCACACCATGAAGAACGTGATGGCCATCATGCCCAGGCTGGTCCGCACCGGCACGTCCCGCGGCCGCTGCAGCAGGTTGTGGTGGGCGGTGTCCTTGGTCAGCTTCCGCTCCAGGAACGGGTAGACCGCGGCGATGCCGGTCAGCAGGGGCAGGCCCAGCATGAACGGCAGGAACGGCGCCGGGATGGTGAAGTTGGCCCACCCACCGAGGTGGATGTACGCCTCCCAGGCCGGCCACAGACGGACGAGGCCGTCGGTCCAGCCCATGTACCAGTCGGGCTGCGAGCCGGCGGAGA
This sequence comes from Kutzneria chonburiensis, assembly GCF_028622115.1. NCBI lineage: Bacteria > Bacillati > Actinomycetota > Actinomycetes > Pseudonocardiales > Pseudonocardiaceae > Kutzneria > Kutzneria chonburiensis. The sequence continues at coordinate 9,758,365 of NZ_CP097263.1, read as the reverse complement.
CCTGGGCCGGGTTGTACGGGCCGAAGTTCCAGATGGGGTTGATCTGGAACAGGCCGGACATCAGCGCGATGACCGCGGTGACCAGGGCGAAGAAGCCGCCGCCCTTGGCCGCGAACACCGGCATGATGCGCACGCCGACAACGTTGCGCTCAGTCCGGCGCGGGCCGGGGAACTGGGTGTGCTTCTGGTACCACACCAGGCCGAGGTGCACGGCGATCAGCGCCAGGATCACGCCGGGCAGCAGCAGTATGTGCAGCGTGTAGATACGCGGCAGGATCACGTTGCCCGGGAACTCGCCGCCGAACAGCAGCCAGTCCACCCAGGTGCCCAGCACCGGGATCGACTCGATCAGGCCGAACATGACGCGCAGGCCGGTGCCGGACAGCAGGTCGTCGGGCAGCGAGTAGCCGAAGAAGCCCTCGAGCGAGCCGATCATGAACAGCACGACGCCGATGACCCAGTTCACCTCACGCGGGCGCCGGAACGCGCCGGTGAAGAAGATCCGGAACATGTGGGCGACGATCGCCGACATGAACAGCAGCGCCGCCCAGTGGTGGATCTGCCGCACGAACAGGCCGCCGCGGACCTCGAACGAGATGTCCAGGGTGGAGGCGAAGGCCCGCGACATCTGGATGCCGCGCAGGTTGTCGAACGCGCCGTTGTAGGTGACCTCCTGCATGGAGGGGTCGAAGAACAGCGCCAGGTACGTGCCGGACAGCAGCAGCACGATAAAGCTGTACAGGGCGATCTCGCCGAGCAGGAAGGACCAGTGCGACGGGAAGACCTTGTTCAGCTGGCGACGCATGCCGGCGGCCAGGTGGTACCGGTCGTCGGCCCACTTCGCCGCGCCGCCCGCGACGCGTGTCGCCGTGTTGGCCGGCTTGGTCGGCGTCGTGATGCCGCTCATGAGTCACGCTCCCAGAACGCGGGGCCGATGGGCTCGATGAAGTCGCTCCGCGCAATCAAGTATCCGCTCTCGTCAACCGCGAGCGGAAGCTGGGGCAGCGCACGGGCGGCCGGGCCGAAGACCGGCTTGGCGTACTCGAACACGTCGAACTGCGACTGGTGGCACGGGCACAGCAGACGACCGGTCTGCTGCTCGTACAGCGAGGTCGGGCAGCCGAGGTGGGTGCAGATCTTCGAGTACGCGTAGAAGTCACCGAAGTTGAAGTTCTCCTGGCCGGCCCGCTTGACCACGTTCTGGTCCGGCCGCAGCCGGATGAGCATGACCGGGTTGTCCGACCGGTGCAGCGCCGCGGACAGCGCCTCCTCGTTGCCGCGCTCCGACTCGCGGAACGGGAACACGGTCTCGAAGCCGCCGGCGTCCAGGTCCTCGGGACGGATCAGCACGACCTCGGACGCGTCGCCGGTGTTGCGGCGCAGGTACACCTTCTCGCCCTTGAAGCTCGGCTGCCAGCCGGTGTGCCAGAGCGAGTCCTTGGAGTTGGTGTCGGCGAACGGGTTCTTCAGCATGCCGCCCAGCGGCAGCACGACAAGGCCGAGGCCCATCACGCCGGCCGCCGCGCCCGCCGACCGCTTGACCAGCGAGCGGCGGGTGATGGTGCTGCGGTTGCCGGCGTCGGCCAGCTCGGCCAGCACCGTCTCCTGGTCGATCTTGGGCGAGCCGCCGTCGTGGCGGTCCTGCACGGCCAGCTCGTGCGGGATGAACTTCTTGGTGTAGTTCAACACGCCGACGCCGAGGCCGAGGATGGTCAGGCCCAGCGTGACGCCGATCACCGGCGTGTACAGGCTGTACCAGAAGTACCCGTCGGTGTCCGGCGCCTTGTACTCGGACGGCCACAGAATGAACGCCACGATGAAGGCGATGCCGGCCAGCGCGGCCAGCAGGAACCAGTACGCCACCTGGCGCTCGGCCCGCTTCTCGGCCCTGGTGCCCTTGACCGGCCACGGGTCCTCGTAGCTGATCAGCTCGACGCCGTCCAGCTTGGTGCCCAGCGTGACCAGCTCGTCGCGGGTCATGCTGTTCAGCTCTGCCTCGGTGGGCAGCTTCTCCTGCTCGTCGCCGCTCATGCCTTGCTTCCGATCCAGAGGGTCACGCCGACCAGCGCGGCGATGCCCACGATCCACCCGATGAGGCCCTCAGAGATCGGGCCGAGCCCGCCGAGCGCGTTGCCGCCGGGGTTGTTGTTGCCGTCGGTCACCGACTTGATGTAGCCGATGATGTCCTTCTTCTCGTCCGGCGTGAGCTGCCGGTCGCCGTACACCGGCATGTTCTCCGGGCCGGTCAGCATGGCCGTGTAGATCTGGCTCGGCGTCACGCCGTCCAGCTCGGGCGCGTACTTGCCGGAGGACAGCGCGCCACCGCGGCCGGTGAAGGTGTGGCAGGCCGCGCAGTTGAGCCGGAACAGCTCACCGCCGCGCGAAGGGTCGCCGCCGATCAGCTGGGCGTCGGACTCCGTCGGCTTCTCCTTGCCGCCGCCGTTGGCCTGGATGAACGCGTCGAGCGCGTCGATCTCCTGCGGCGTGAAGGCCGGGGCTTGCGCGCCGCCTCGGCGGTCTGCCCGCCGGACAGCGGCATGCGGCCGGTGGAGAGCTGGAAGTAGGACGCCGCCGAGCCGACGCCGATCAGGCTGGGCCCGCGGTCCTTGACACCCTGCAGGTTCTGGCCGTGGCAGGAGATGCAGCTGTTGTTGAACAGCTGCCGGCCCTGCTCGACGAGCGCGTTGGTGTCCGAGGCCTGCGCGACCTGCGGGGCGGGCACCGCGACGGCGTAGAGCGCGCCCGCGCCCAGCAGCGCGATCCCGAGCGCCAGCAGGCCGGAGACCCGCCGCTTGAGCTTGGACCGCGAGCGGGCCCGCTTCCCCGCGGGGGCGGACGTACCCGCCGCGTCGGCGGGTGGCGTGGTGGTCATGGAGGGCAACCCTTGCTGTCAGTTCGGGGCTGGGTCAGGGAATGAGGTAGATGACGGCGAACAGGCCGATCCAGACGATGTCGACGAAGTGCCAGTAGTACGACACGACGATCGCCGAGGTCGCCTGGGCCGGCGTGAACTTGCTCAACCTCGTCCTGATGAGCAGGAAGATGAAGGCGATCAGGCCGCCGATCACGTGCAGCCCGTGGAAACCGGTCGCAAGGAAGAACACCGTGCCGAAGGCCGAGCTGGGGATGGTGGTCCCCTCCTCGACCAGCATCCGGTACTCGTTGGCCTGGCCCAGCACGAAGATCAGGCCCATCACGAAGGTCAGCACGTACCAGCGGCGCAGGCCGAAGACGTCGCCGCGCTCGGCGGCGAAGACGCCCCACTGACAGGTGACCGAGGAGAGCACCAGGATGATGGTGAACGGCAGCGCGTACGCCTTGTCCAGGTGCGTGGGCTCGGGCGGCCAGACGCCGGTGTTCTGAGCCTTCACGGTGAAGTACATCGCGAAGAGGCCGGCGAAGAACATGAGCTCGCTGGACAGCCACACGATGGTGCCCACGCTGACCATGTTCGGGCGATTCAGCGAGTGGACCCGCTGAGCGATGGGAGGAGCTGCCGTTGTCACGGGTCGCATTATTGCCTGCGGTGGATCAGGCCGCCCGGTCGGGTGGGGTGCAACGGGAGATCGACAGCGATGGGCGCGTTCGAGCGATTGAGAACACTGTTCGGACGGCGTCCGGAATTGCCGTTCGACCTGGACAACCCTGATTTGAACGTGGTTGCCGAGGCGTTCGACCCGGCCGAGGCGGACTCGGCCGTGCTGGCCCGTTCGCCCCGTCTGAAGGCCGACGAGAAGGCGGTGCTGCGGCATCACCTCGTGCTGCCGGCGGCTTCGGTGGAGCGGGCCCGCGAGCTGCTGGCCCAGGACGGCTGGGAGCTGCGGGTGGTCGAAGAGGGCGATCCGGTACGGCTGCATGCCCTTCGTGCCCAGGTCATCACCGCTTTGAGCTGCGCGCAGGAGCGGTCCCGGATGGCCGGCCTGGCCCAGCGGCTGGGCGGCGACGCCCTGGGGTGGGACTGCTTGCAGACCTGAAGGTGTGACACAGATAGCATCACGGTATGAGCACGCAGACGTGGAAGGTCCTGGTCTTCAGCCACCGGCCGGAGGTCCGCGAGGCGATCACCACCGCCGTCGGCCGTCGGCCGGCGCCGGACCTGGGCCGCGTGGAGTACGTCGAGGTCGGCACCGTGGCGGACGTGCTCTACCACGTCGACAGCGGCGCCATCGACCTGGCCATCCTGGACGGCGAGGCGCAGCCGACCGGCGGCATGGGCCTGTCCCGGCAGCTGAAGAACGAGATCACCAACTGCCCGCCGATCGTGATCGCCGTGCGGCGCAAGGACGACCGCTGGCTGGCCACCTGGTCGCAGGCGGACGCCGTCATCGTGCATCCGCTCGACCCGCTGGCCGCGGCCGAGACCGTCGCAGAGGTGCTGCGGTCCGGCGCGCCCGTGCCGAGATGACCACGTTGACCTGGCCCGACCTGCTGGGCGCGCTGATCGCCGGGGACGACCTGACGGCGGAGCAGACCGGCTGGGCGATGGACCAGGTGATGACCGGTGCGGCCACGTCGGCGCAGATCGCCGGTTTCGCGGTGGCGCTGCGGGCCAAGGGCGAGACGCCGGACGAGGTGCTGGGCATGGCCGACTCCATGCTGCGGCACGCGCGGACGGTGGACGTGGCCGGGCGGGCGATCGACATCGTCGGCACCGGTGGCGACCAGGCCCACACCGTGAACATCTCGACCATGACGGCCATCGTCACGGCCGCCGCCGGGGTGCCGGTGGTCAAGCACGGGGCGCGGGCGTCGTCGTCCAAGTGCGGCACCGGTGACGTGCTCGAAGAGCTCGGTGTGGCCATCGAGCTGCCGCCGGACGCCGTGCAGCGGTGCGTGACCGAGGTCGGCATCGGATTCTGCTTCGCGCCGGCCTATCACCCGGCGCTGCGCTTCACCTCGGGTCCGCGGCGTGAGCTGGCCATCCCGACGGCGTTCAACATCCTCGGGCCGCTGTCCAACCCGGCGCAGCCGAAGTACGGGCTGGTCGGCTGCGCGCGGGAGGCGATGGCCGGCGTGATGGCCGGCGTGTTCGCCTCGCGCGGGGCGCATGTGCTGCTGGTGCGCGGGAACGACGGTCTGGACGAGATCACCACGACCACCACGACATCGGCCTGGATCGCCCAGGACGGGGCGGTGCGGCAGGACACGATCGACCCGTCGCGGCTGGGCATCGCCCCGGCGCTGCCGGCCGACCTGGTCGGCGGCGACGCGTCGTACAACGCCCAGGTGGTGCGGGATCTGCTGGCCGGCCGGCCTGGTCCGGTGCGGGATGCCGTGCTGATCAACGCCGCCGGCGCGGTGGCCGTGTTCAACGGCCTGAGCGACGACGTGCACGCCGACATGCTGGCGGCCAAGGACGTTGCCGCCCAGGCCATCGACTCCGGCGCCGGCGCGGCGCTGCTGGACCGCTGGATCACCCTCTCATCAAAGCTAGTCCCCGCCTAACCCCCGCGAGTCCCGCTTAGCGTCACACCGAACTGCATGAATCGTTTTCATGCAGTTCGGTGTGACTGTGGGCGGGACTCGCGGGGGTCAGAGGAGGCCGGGGACCGTGGTGTCGTGGCCGGCGAGGATTTTGCCTGGGTCCTCGCCGAGCACGTCGCGCAGCATGGTGGCGTAGACGTCGCGGAAGTCGGTGCTCTCCTTGAGATCGCCGTTGTCGAGGTCGGTCAGGCTGGGCTGCTCGCCGTAGAAGCCGCCGTTGACGCCGTCGCCGATGACGAAAACCGGGCCGGCGGTGCCGTGATCGGTGCCGTCGCTGGCGTTCGCGCCGACACGACGGCCGAACTCCGAGTAGACCAGCACCACAACCTTCTTGCCCCGCACGCGATCCACGAACGCGGACAGGGCATCGTCGAGCTCGGTGAGCAGGCGCTGCTGCGTGCCCTTCTCGTCGGCGTGGGTGTCGAAACCGCCCAACGACACGGAATAGGCCCGCGTAGGCACGCCTGCCTCGACCAGTCCGGCGACAACGTCGAGTTGGGCCGCGAGCTGGCCTTTGTTGGCACCGCTGGGTTTCACCGCCGGGCCGAGCTTGGTGGCGGTGGTGTGCAGGTCGGCGATGGACCGCGCGACCCGCGCCCGGTCCGGCGACTCCCCCGCTTCCGGTTGCCCCAGCAGGGAAAACGCCTTGCCCACGGTGCCGTTGGGCAGCTTCAGGCCGGTCACCGGCAGCGTCGCGCCGGCCGCCCGCTGGCCGGCCATCAGCGGCGGCAGCACGGGCTCGATCGACACTGCCCGCAGCGGGTCGTCGCCGGTCACGTCCAGCCAGCGGCCGAGCCAGCCGGTCGGCTGCGGGCTGTCCGGCGAGGCCGTCTGCCAGATGGCCATGGACCGGAAATGGCTGTGGTCGGGCTTGGGATAGCCGACGCCGCGCACCACGGCCAGCCGCTTGTCGTCCCAGAGCTTCTTGAGGCCCTTCATGCCCGGGTTGAGGCCGAGGCCGTCGCCGAGATCGAGCACCTCGTGCGGCTGGTAGGCCAGATCCGGCCGGGCCTTCTGGTACGCCGGGTCGGCGGCCGGGATCACCGTGTTCAGGCCGTCGTTGCCGCCGTACAGGGTGCAGACCACCAGCACGCCGGTGTCCGCGCTGCGCGGGTCACGGGTGGCGGCGGCGATGAGGTCGGTCCAGTCGACCTGCGTCGCGCCGGCGGCGAGTGCGCCCGCCCCGACGACACCGCTGGCCAGGATGAAGCCACGTCGACTAATCCGCCGCTTGTTCCCTGTCGTTGTCACTGGCTCACCACGTATTCCGGCGTACAGGCGGCCATCGCGACCAGCTCCGCTCCCTTGAGGTCGGCCAGCGCGGCCGTGCTCCGCTGACTCCACGTGTCGACGCCGAGCGTCTGCCCGGCCGCCGCCCCGGAGGTGATATGCGACACGTCGGCGTGGGCGGCGATCAGCTGGGCCAGGTGTAGCCGGGCCAGCCCGGCCGAGGTCGTCAGCCAGGACTGGGCGGCCGGCCAGCCGCCGACGCTGGGCGGCTCGAACGGCACCTGCCCCAGGCCCCGCAGGCCCGCTTCCAGCTGCGTGACCGGCAGTTTCGACGGTTGCACGGCCAGCGCCCGCATCAGGCCGACGGCCCATTCCACCGGCTGTTTGACCAGGGTCGTCGCCGGATCGCGGAACGCCGGTTCGGCGAGCACGGCCCGCAGCAGCCCCCCGATGGACCGCTGCGGACCGTAACCGGCGACCAGTCGGCCCAGCGCGTCCGCCGACGGCGGAGTCGCGCTCACCAACCGGAACCACAGCCGGCTCGCCACGAAACGCGGCGAGTCCGGACGATTCAGCACGATGTCGACAAATCCGCCGGCATCGAGATTTCCCGTGATTCCCAACACGGTCTTGCTGCCGGAGTCGTGCCGTTTCGCTACTTGTTCGGCCGTCATGGCGTCCCGGTTCACCATCCAGCCGGTGAGTGCGCGGGCCGCCTCCCGCACATCGGTTTCGCTGTAATGGCCGACGCCGAGCGTGAACAGCTCCATGAACTCGCGAGCGAGGTTCTCGTTGGCCGCGCCCACTTTGTTCTGCTGGCCGTCCAGCCACAGCAGCATGGCCGGGTCCACGATCATCGCCTTGGCCAGCGCCCCGAAATCGCCGCCACCCAGGCCGCGCAGCGTCTGGTTCTGGTGCAGCATCAGGCGGGCGCTGTGCACCTTCTGCACGCTGGTGGCGAAATGCCCGTGCCAGAACCAGGTCAGCCGCTCGGGCAGCGCCGACGCGGTGCCGGCCATGCGGTCCAGCCACCACTGCGCGGCGGCGATCTGCTGGCCGCGCAACGTCTTCTGTCGCTGCTTGCGCTCGGCCGTGCTGGCCTTCTTACCGGCCTGCGGCGGCTCGGCTCCGAGGTCGGGCAGCGGCGTGCCGTCCGGGCGCTGAGCCAGCACCTGCGCGCACGCGGCCGCGAAACCCTGCTGGGACAACGATTCCAGCTCGCCCGGGCGCGGACCGAAGCCGAAGCGGTCCAGCAGTCGCCGGGTGGCGGCCTTGTCGTCTAGTTGCGGCACAGGGAGATCGTGCGCGAAAACGGCCCCGGGCAGAATGCCCGGGGCCGTTCGCTCAGTGAAGCTTCAGCTAGCTCACTCGTGGTTGGGCTTCGTGTGGTACTCGAAGACCAGGCCGCCCACGGTGATCAGCACCAGCACGACCGTGATGACCAGCATCCAGATCTGGAAGAAGGCCAGCGACAGGGCGCCGATCGCGGCGGCGATGGCGATGGCGAACGGCCAGTAGCTGCCCGGGCTGAAGAAGCCCAGCTCGCCGGCGCCGTCGCTGATCTCGGCCTCGGTGTCGTCCTCGGGACGCTCCGGGATGCGCCGGGCCACGAACCGGAAGTACGTGCCGGTGATCAGGCACAGGCCGCCGGTCAGGGTGAGCGCGACGATGCCGACCGGCTCCTTGGCCCACAGGCCGTAGACCACGGCCATGATGAAGCAGAAGCCGGCGACGACCTCGAAGATCCGGGATTCAATCTTCATCGGTGGTTCCTCAGCTTCCGGTCCGGGAGGTGCGGTCCGTGTTGAACGGGTGCGTGGTCGTCGCCAGTGGCGCGCACAGGTCACCGCAGTTCAGCTGGGACAGCGCCTCGGACGTGGTGTAGCCCTTGCCCGTCTTCGGGTTCACCTTTTCCCGCAGCTGGATGTACTGCTGGAACAGGTCGTCGGGCAGCGCCCTGACCTCGAAGTTCATCGCCGAGTGGTACGCGCCGCAGAGCTCGGCGCAGTGGCCGACGAACGCGCCCGTCTGGTCGATGGTGTTCTGGAAGGACGAGTCCTGGTTGTTCTTGTCCGGGTCCGGGAACACGTCGCGCTTGAAGTTGAAGGCCGGCACCCAGAACGAGTGGATGACGTCGGTCGACAGCAGCTTGTACTCGATCCACTTGCTGGTCGGCAGCACCAGGATCGGGATCTCGCTGCTGGAGCCGACCGTGGACACCGGATTGCCGTCCGCGCCCTTGGTGTTCTCGTACTTGAACTCCCAGTTCCACTGGAAGCCGATCACGTCGACCGTGACGTCCGGGGTGTGGCTCTTGTCCGTGACGTAGTTCTCGGTCGTGGCGGTGAAGTAGAAGAGCACCGCGACGATGACCACCGGGATGACCGTGTAGACGATCTCCAGCGGGTGGTTGTACTGCAACTGCTTGGGCAGCTCCTCCGACCGCTTGCGGTGGAACACCACCGGCCACAGGATCAGGATCGCCACGACCAGGCCGACCGCCAGCGCGGCGACGACGGACCAGGTCCACAGGTCGCGCATCGCGTCGGCCTGCGGCGTGATGCCGACCGGCCAGCCGAAACGCAGGACCTCGTCGGTCGAACAGCCGCTTGCGGCAACCGCGACCAGGCCGGCAAGCCCGGCGAGTTTGGCCACCCGTGCTTTCCGGGAGCCCTCCATCAGGCGCACTGCTCGCTGCCTCCTCGTGACGGGCCTTGACGTGGAGACCACGCCATCCGCTGCTCAGCAGCGGTGACGGCACCCCGCCGTCAGTCATGCGGGAGCCTAACCCAGTCATCGGGGCGTCACCGTTCGGGGGTGATCCAGACGGGCGGGCCCAGGCAACGGGCCTCGGGGGTGCCGCGTCTACCGGAGCGAGCCCCGGATGCCCGTGCACGGGTCGATGGGCCGTCATGGGCATACTGGGCTGCGACCCCGGTGTGGAAGTGCCCTGTTTCGATGAGAGGTGCGGTTAGGACGTGTGCGGTCTTCTTGGACTGATCTGTCCCACTGAGAACGCGGCCGCCGCGGCGCGGCCGGCGCTGGCCGGGGCCCTGCACTGCCAGCGGCACCGCGGCCCCGACGAGGTCAACACCTGGCAGGGCGGCGAGGTCGTCTTCGGCTTCAACCGGCTGGCCATCATCGACCTCGAGCACTCCCACCAGCCGCTGCTGTGGGGCCCGCCCGGGCAGGAGAACCGCTACGCGCTGGCCTTCAACGGCGAGATCTACAACTACATCGAGCTGCGGGCCGAGCTGATCGAGCGGTTCGGGGCCCAGTTCCACACCGACGGCGACAGCGAGGTGATCGTCGCCGCGTTCCACTACTGGGGCCCGGCGGCGGTGTCCCGGCTGCGCGGCATGTTCGCGTTCATGATCTGGGACAGCAGCGAGCGCAAGATCTTCGGCGCCCGCGACCCGTTCGGCATCAAGCCGCTGTACTACGCGGCCGGCCCCGGCGGCATCGCGATGTCCAGCGAGAAGAAGAGCATCCTCCAGCTGGCCGACACGCTGGGCATCGAGCCCAAGCTGGACCGGCGGGCACTCCAGCACTACCTGATCCTGCAGTACGTGCCCGAGCCGGAGTCGCTGAACACGCACATCCGGCGGATCGAGTCCGGCACCTCGTTCACCTTCGTCCCCGGCGGCGAGATCGTGACCGAGCGCTACTTCACGCCGAAGTTCCGCCCGCGCGTGATGCACGGCCCGGCCGACACCACCAAGCTCTACGCCGACATCGCCGACGCGCTGCGCGACTCGGTGGCCAAGCACATGCGCGCGGACGTGACGGTCGGCTCGTTCCTGTCCGGCGGCATCGACTCCACGGTGATCGCGGCGCTGGCCAAGGAGCACAACCCGGACCTGATCGCGTTCACCACGGGCTTCGAGCGGGCCGGCTTCTCCGAGGTCGACGTGGCCGCCGAGTCGGCGGCGGCGATCGGCGTGAAGCACGTGGTCCGGACGGTGTCGGCGGCCGAGATGATGGAAGCCGTGCCGCTGATCACGTGGTACCTGGACGACCCGGTGGCCGACCCGGCGCTGGTGCCGCTGTGGTTCATCGCCCGTGAGGCCCGCCAGCACGTCAAGGTGGTGCTGTCCGGTGAGGGCGCGGACGAGCTTTTCGGCGGCTACACGATCTACCGCGAGCCGCTGTCGCTGGCGCCGTTCGAGAAGGTGCCCGGCGCGCTGCGCAAGGCTATGGGCCGGGTCTCCACCCGTATCCCCGAGGGTGTGCGAGGCAAGGACCTGCTGCGCCGCGGCGCGCTGACGCTGGAGCAGCGCTACTACGGCAACGCGCGCATCTTCCGTGACGACCAGCTGCGGTCCGTGCTGCGGACGTACAGCTCGTCGGTGACGCACGCCGACGCCACGGCCAAGCCCTACCGCGAGTCGGTGGACTGGGACCCGGTGAGCCGGATGCAGCACGTGGACCTGTTCACCTGGCTGCGCGGCGACATCCTGGTCAAGGCCGACAAGATGACCATGGCCAACTCGCTGGAGCTGCGGGTGCCGTTCCTGGACCACGAGGTGTTCAAGATCGCCTCGCAGGTGCCGATGGAGCAGAAGATCACCCGCGAGACCACCAAGTACGCGCTGCGGCGGGCCATCGCCGACATCATCCCGGCGCACGTGATCAACCGGCGCAAGCTGGGCTTCCCGGTGCCGATCCGGCACTGGCTGCGCGAGGAGATGCACCCCTGGGCGCTGGACATCGTGCGCCAGTCGCAGACCGACCACCTGATCGACAAGCAGGCGGTGCTGGCCATGATCGAGGAGCACCGGACCGGCGGCATGGACCACAGCCGCCGCATCTGGGCGCTGCTGATGTTCATGATCTGGCACGGCATCTTCACCGAGGGCCGCATCCGCCCCCAGATCCCCGAGCCCCAGTACCCCGTCCGCCTCTAATTGTCAAGGCTTAGATGTTTGGAAAGGACCATTCCTCTACTCGGAGTAGAGGAATGGTCCTTTCCAAACGTTGGGGCCGGGGCCGGGGTCAGGCGGGGAGGATGGCGGCGATCTCGGCGGCGGCCTCGGGGCCGAAGGCGTCGGAGAAGCGGCCGAGGGCGGTGGTGCGGTCGAAGGACCACTCCTGCGGGCCGTTGACCTCCAGCACGTGCACGGCGACCAGGGCGCCGAGCTGGGCGGCGCGCTCGAGGCCGAGGCCGCTGCACACGGCCGAGAGGAAGCCGGCGCGGAAGCCGTCGCCGACGCCGGTGGGGTCGACCTTGGCCAGCTCGGGCACGGCCGGCACCTGGAGCGAGCCGACCTCGCGGCCGACGATCTCCACGCCCTTCTCGCCCAGCGTGGTGACGCGCATCTCCACCTGCTCCAGCACGTCCGCCTCGGACCAGCCGGTCTTCTGCAGGACGAGGCCCCACTCGTAGTCGTTGCTGAACAGGTACTTGGCGCCGGCCACGAACCGGCGCACCTGGTCGCCGTCCATGCGGGCCAGCTGCTGCGACGGGTCGACGGCGAAGGCCAGGCCGCGCTGCCGGCACTCGTCGGCGTGCTGGATCATCGCGTCCGGGTCGGTCGGGCTGAGCAGCACCAGGTCGACGCCGCCGACCCGGTCGGCCAGCGCGCCGATCTCGACCATGCCGGTCTCGGCCATCGCGCCGGTGTAGAACGAGGCGATCTGGTTCATGTCGTCGTCGGTGGTGCACATGAACCGGGCGGTGTGCTTGAGCTCGGACACGTAGACCGAGCGGCAGTCCACGCCATGGCGCTCCAGCCACGCGCGGTAGTCGTCGAAGTCCTTGCCGACGGCGCCGCCCAGGATCGGCTGCTGACCGAGCACGCCCATGCCGAAGGCGATGTTGGCGCCGACCCCGCCCCGGCGGACCACCAGGTCGTCCACGAGGAAGCTCAGCGAAACGCGGTCAAGCCGCTCGGCGACCAACTGCTCGGTGAATCGGCCGGGAAAGTGCATCAGATGGTCGGCGGCGATACTGCCGATGACAGCGACGGGCACTGTGTTTCTCCCCGATCTTCACTGGTGGGCCACCCGGTCGGGTGGACATGCTCCGAGTTCGAAAGACTACCGATTGGTAACGGATACCGGTCATGCGTCCCTCGAACTACGGTCGTGAAGTGACCGCTCCTGAGCCCGTTTCGCTGGACCAGCTGATCGACGACTGCGCCGACATCCCGGGCGCGCTGCGGCAGCTGACCCGTCCGCTGCCCACTCCCCGCCAGGCCGCGCCGTGGCGGGTCGACGAGGCGTGCGCCGCGCAGGTCAGCGGCCTGGACGACTACTGACAGCGAGAAGGGCCGCCCCGCATGCCGGGGCGGCCCTTCTCGCTGTTCGGGCTTCGCTCAGTGGAACGAGTCGCCGCAGGCGCACGAGCCGCCCGCGTTCGGGTTGTCGATGGTGAAACCCTGCTTCTCGATGGTGTCCACGAAGTCGATCGTGGCGCCCTGGAGGTACGGCGCGCTCATCCGGTCCACCGCGACCTTGAGGCCGCCGAAGTCACGGAGCAGGTCGCCGTCGAGGCTGCGCTCGTCGAAGAACAGCTGGTAGCGCAGACCCGCACAGCCACCGGGCTGGACGGCGATGCGCAGGTGCATGTCATCGCGCCCCTCCTGGTCGAGCAGCGCCTTGGCCTTGCTGGCGGCCGTGGCGGTGAGCTCGACGCCGTGTGTCGTCTGCTCCTCGGCCTGCGCGCCCTGCGAGGCGGTGTCCTGGACGGTCATGGCTCTCCCTCGACGTCCTGCGTATGTCGGTCCTGGAACGTCCAACGCAAGACGGGTCGGCGTTCATTCCTGCCCACCATGGTAGGACAGGTCAGCGCCCATTTGCCCGAGACCACTGGCCGGCGACGTCCGCCGCGAGCGCGGCCAGCGTGCCGGCCGGGTCGGCCATCGCGGCGGCCACCGAGCCGGCGTGCTCGGCCACCGCGTACGACTGCTCGACGCCGACTGCGCCGGCCTCCCGTCGACCGACGCTGACCTGCCCGGCCAGCACCAGGCACGCAATGCCTCGCTCGGCCGCGCCGGCGGCCACCGCGGTGATCAGCTTGCCGCGCAGCGACTGCCAGTCGAAGCTGCCTTCGCCGGTGATCGCCAGGTCGGCCTGGTCCAACGCCTCGTCCAGCCGCGTCAATGTCCTGACCAGGGCCGATCCCGACTCGAACGCGGCGCCGACGGCCAACAGACCGGCCCCGAGACCGCCGGCCGCACCGGCTCCCGGCCGGTCCCGGACGTCCGGTCCGAGCACCTCGGCCCACCGTGTCAGGCCCGCCTCCAGCCGCTCGACGGCGTCGGCGTCGGCCCCCTTCTGCGGGCCGAACGTGCGGGCCGCGCCGTGCCGGCCGAGCAGCGGATTCTCGACGTCGGACGCCGCGACGAGGGCGATGCCGACGTCCGGCAGCACGACCTTGTCGGCCCGTGTGAGATCCGTCCCGCCGGGCCCGATCGGCGCCCCTGTGTCATCGGTCACGTGCCCGCCGAGGGCCCGGATCATGCCCGCGCCGCCGTCGGTCGTGCCGGAGCCCCCGAGCCCGACGACGGCTTTGGCCATCCCGGCCCTGCGGGCGTCGGCGATGAGCTCGCCGACGCCGTACGTGGTGGAGCGCTCGGGATCGCGGCGATCGGTCAGGTGCAGACCGCACGCCTGCGCCGACTCGATGTACGCGGTGCCGTCGTGCGCGAGCCATCGCGCCGTCACGGTCTGACCGAGCGGTCCCGTCACGCGGACTTCGTGGATATCGCCGCCGAGGGCGCCGTGCAGCACCTCGACAAAGCCCGGGCCGCCGTCGGCCAGCGGACGCAGCAGCAGTTCGTCGGCCGGCGCGGTGCGGCGCCAGCCGGTCGCGACGGCCTCGGCCGCCTCGAGAGCGGTGAGCGTGCCGCCGAAGCAGTCTGGTGCGACGAGTACGCGCATGGCGCTGAAACTACCTCTGGCGTCCTGGCTTACCCTGGTGACGTGAGGTTCTTGCGCCGCAACTCAGCCGACGACGACACCGCAACCGAGAACGGGGCGGTGGACATCGATCCGGGCTCGGAGCTGGGCAAGGGCCAGACCGCGCGCAAGGGCCGCGCGACGCCGAAGCGGGTCGAGGCCGAGGGCCGCCGCCGTGGTCCGGTGCCCCCGCCGCCCCGCACCCAGCGCGAGGCGTACAAGCGGTCCCGCGAGGTGCGGGCCAACCAGCCCAAGCTGACGCGCGAGGAGCGCAACGCCGAGCAGCGCGAGCGCCGCGAGAAGATGATGTCCGGCGACGAGCGCTACCTCATGCCCAAGGACCGCGGCCCGGTCAAGGCGTTCGTGCGGGACGTGATCGACTCCCGGCGCAACCTGATGGGCCTGTTCATGCCGCTGGCCATCCTGGTGCTGGCCTCGTACTTCCTGCAGATCGCGGTGCCGACGCTGCCGGTGCAGGAGTACGTCATGCTGGCCTGTCTGGTGTTCCTGCTGGCCATGGTGGTCGAGGCGATCATGCTGGGCCGGCTGGCCACCCGCATGGCGCGGACCAAGTTCCCCAAGGAGAACGTCCGCACCGCCGGCATCATCTGGTACACGTTCACCCGGGCCAGCCAGGTCCGCAAGCTGCGGGTGCCGCGGCCGCGGGTCCGTCCGGGCGAGACCGTCGAGGCCTGAAGCCGCTCCAGGTCATTAGCTGTTCTAACTAACCGGGGTTAGGCTGCGGACCATGGAGTTTCGTCGCCTCGGCCGCAGCGGCCTGTCGGTCAGTGAGATCTCGTACGGCAACTGGATCACCCACGGCTCCCAGATCGAGCAGGATCAGGCCGTCGAGTGCGTGCACGCCGCCCTCGACGCCGGCATCACCACCTTCGACACCGCCGACGTGTACGCCAACACCAAGGCCGAGTCGGTGCTGGGCGACGCCCTCAAGGGGCAGCGCCGCGAGAGCCTGGAGATCCTGACCAAGGTCTTCTGGCCGACCGGCCCCGGCGGCCCCAACGACCACGGCCTCGGCCGCAAGCACATCCTCGAGTCGATCAACGGCTCGCTGCGCCGGCTCGGCACCGACTACGTCGACGTCTACCAGGCGCACCGGTTCGACCGGACGGTGCCGCTCGAGGAGACCTTCCTGGCCTTCGCCGACATCGTGCGCCAGGGCAAGGCCCTCTACATCGGCGTCTCGGAGTGGACCGCCGACCAGCTCACCCGCGGCGCGGCCATCGCCCGCGAGCTGAAGGTGCCGTTCATCTCCAACCAGCCGCAGTACAACATGCTGCACCGGGTCATCGAGCCGCAGATCGTGCCGACCAGCGAGCGGGAGGGCATCTCCCAGATCGTGTTCTCGCCGATCGCGCAGGGTGTGCTCACCGGCAAGTACCGGCCGGGCCAGCCGGTGCCGGAGGGCTCGCGGGCCACCGACGAGCGGGGCAAGGGCTTCATCTCCCGGTTCCTGCTCGACGAGCTGCTGGAGAAGGTGCAGGCGCTCAAGCCGATCGCCGAGTCGGTCGACCTCTCCCTGGCTCAGCTGGCCGTGGCCTGGGTGCTGCAGAACCCCAACGTGGCCTCGGCCATCATCGGCGCCAGCCGTCCCGAGCAGGTCCGCGAGAACGTCAAGGCCGTCGGCGTGAAGCTGGACGCGTCGGTCATGGAGCAGATCGACAAGGTCCTCGAGGGCCACGTCCGCACCAACCCCATGCTGACGCAGACTCCGTGAGCCGCCGCCCCACGTGAGTGGCTAAGAGTCTCAGGGCTTCAGGCTCATCGGGCCGTAGACGACCTCGTCGCCGTCGAGCAGCGTGACCTGGGTGATGTCGATCTCGGCGAGATCGGTCCAGGTGGCGCTGAGCCAGTCCTCGGCGGCGGCCTGGTCGTCAAAGGCCAGGTCCGGGCCGGTGACGTCGATGCCGTCGTCGTCCTGGTAGTGCCATCGCAGCGCCATGGGCAGAAGGTAACGTCCCGGCCGTGACGTCACGGACTCTGGTGCTCGGCGGCGCCCGCTCGGGCAAGTCGGCCCACGCCGAAGGTCTGGTGACCGGGGCGGTCACCTACGTGGCGACCGGCCGGCGCGATCCGTCCGACACCGACTGGCAGGCCCGCATCGCCGCGCACGTGGCCCGGCGGCCGCCGGAGTGGTCCACGCTGGAGACTTCCGACCTGCCGGCGGCGCTTGCGGTCCCGGGCACGGTGTTGGTCGACGACCTCGCCACGTGGCTGACCGGTGTGCTGGACGACACCGGTGCGTGGGAGGGTCCCGTCGATCTGGCCCGGTCCCGCTGTGACGCTGTGATCGACGCGGTGTCACGACGCGTGGACCCGCTGGTACTGGTGTCGGCCGAGGTCGGGTTGGGCGTCGTGCCCGCGACCCGCTCTGGCAGGCTGTTCCGCGACGAACTGGGCTCCCTGAACGCCGGGCTGGCCCAGGTGTGCGACGAGGTGCTGCTGCTCGTCGCCGGGCTGCCTATCCGGCTGAAGTGAAAGGACCTTCTGGTGACGAGCATCGAGTTCCCCGCCGTCCAACCGCCGGACGTGGAGGCACGGCGCGAGGCGGCCGCCCGGCACGAGCGGCTGACCAAGCCGGCCGGCTCGCTGGGCCGGCTGGAGGAGCTCGGTGTGTGGATCGCCTCGTGCCAGGGCAAGTGCCCGCCGCGGCCGTTCACCCGGTCCCGGGTCGTGGTGTTCGCCGGCGACCACGGCGTCGCGCGTCACGGCGTGTCGGCCTTCCCGCCCGAGGTGACCGGGCAGATGGTGGCCAACTTCATGACCGGCGGCGCGGCGATCAACGTGCTGTCCGCGGTGGCCGGGGCGACCGTGCGCGTGGTGGACATGGCGGTCGACGCCGACACGCCCGAGCAGGTCAGCCGGTACAAGGTCCGGCGGTCGTCCGGGTCCATCGACCGTGAGGACGCCCTCACCGAGGACGAGGCGCGCCGGGCCGTCGAGGCCGGTCGGGCCATCGCCGACGAGGAGGTCGACGGCGGCGCGGATCTGCTGATCGCCGGCGACATGGGCATCGGCAACACCACGCCGTCGGCGGTGATCGTGGCCGCGCTGACCGGCGAGGAGCCGGTGGCCGTGGTCGGCCGGGGCACCGGTATCGACGACGCCGCGTGGATGCGCAAGACCGCCGCGATCCGGGACGCGCTGCGCCGGGCCCGCAAGGTCACCGGCGATCCGCTGGCCCTGCTCCGTACGGTCGGCGGTGCGGACCTGGCCGCCATGGCCGGTTTCCTCGCGCAGGCCGCCGTTCGCCGCACGCCGGTGGTGCTCGACGGTCTGGTGGTCGGGGCCGCCGCCATGGTCGCCGAGGACCTCGCACCCGGGGCGCGGCACTGGTGGGTCGCCGGCCACCGCTCGGTCGAGCCAGCCCACGGGTTTGTGTTGGGGCACTTGGGTTTGACGCCGATCATCGACCTCAACATGCGGCTGGGCGAGGGATCCGGGGCGGCCGCCGCGCTGCCGTTGATCACCATGGCCGCGCGGATCCTCACCGACATGGCGACCTTCGGCGACGCCGGTGTTTCCGGCCGGTCCGAGGACACCGCGAGCACGCCGTCGTAACTGTGTCCGGGCTTCGGCTCGCCGTGTCGTGGCTGACGGTCCTGCCCGTTCCCGGGCCGTCCGCCGTCGACCGGCGAGTCGCCGCCCGTGCTATCTCGCTGACTCCTCTCGTCGGCGTGCTGTTGGGCGCGTTGGCCGCCGCTTTGTCTTGGGGCGCAGTGGTTCTGGGCGCTCCCCGCTGGTGGCCGGTTTGTTGACCGTCGGGTTGTTGGCCTTGCTGACCCGGGGCATGCACCTCGACGGTCTGGCCGATACCGCCGACGGTCTGGGCTGCTACGGGCCGCCTGAGCGAGCCCTGGAGGTCATGAAGTCCGGCGGGGCCGGGCCGTTCGCCGTGGTTGTTCTTGTTGTCGGACTTGGACTTCAGGCCGTGTGCTTCGGCGTCGAGTCGTGGGTTGCCGTGGTGGTGGCCGTGTTCTGCGGACGGGTCGCCTTCACGTGGTGCTGCCTGCGTTCCGTACCGGCGGCTCGGCCCGAGGGCCTCGGCGCTTTGGTTGCCGGCACTCAGGTTCTTGCCGTCCCTCTCTTGTGGACGGTCGTCGCGCTGGCCGGCTCCGTTTTCGCCGTCCCCGCCCGGCCTTGGCTCGGTCCCGCCGGTGTGTTGCTGGCCGTGGGCCTGGTGCTGCTGCTGATCCGTCACACCCGCCGTCGCTTCGGCGGCATCACCGGCGACGTCCTCGGCGCCGCGTGCGAACTCGCCACCACCGTCGTGCTGGTGGTGTGCGCCTTCTAACAGTTGCAACCGCACGCCGCCGTTCGGCGTCAAGGGACAGGTGTTGTCCCCGAACTGGCGTGGAGTGCGTGAATGGCTCGCAAGCAGCGATGGCCCCTGATCGTCGGGCGCACCGCGTTGGGCATGGTGTCCTTGCTGGTCCTGGGGCTGACCGGCTACGTGTGGACCTTCTACCACGACTTCAGCACCGGCCTGAGCACCTCGTCCGTACTCAGCGGCGACGAGCCGAAGTCCAAGGACGGCGCGACCAACATCCTGATCATGGGTCTGGACAGCAGGCTCGACCAGAACGGCAATGCGCTGCCGCAGGACGTCTACGACCAGCTGCATGCCGGCGACGACAGCAAGGGCGGCTACAACACCAACGTGATGATGGTGTTGCACGTGCCCAACGACGGCAGCAAGGCCACGTTGATCTCCGTTCCCCGTGACGACTACGCCGCGCTGGTCGGCGCGCCCGACGGCATCGCCAAGGAGAAGATCAAGGAGGGTTACGGGCTGGCCAAGGACGCCAAGCAGCAGGAGTTGGTCAAGCAGGGCGTGACCGACCGGTCGCGGTTGGAGCACGAGGGCCGTGAGGCCGGTCGCAAGCAGACCGTCGACGACGTGCGAGCTTTCCTCGGCGGGATTCCCATCGACCACTTCGTCGAGGTCACCCTGATCGGCTTCTACGACCTGGCCAAGGCCCTCGGCACCGTCACCGTGTGCTTGCAGGGGCCGACCCAGGATTCCTTCTCCGGGGCCAATTTCGTCAAGGGCGAGCAGCAGCTCAACGCCGCCCAGGCGCTCGCTTTCGTCCGGCAGCGCCGTGACTACGTGCACCCCGAGTTGAACTTCACCGACCTCGACCGCGAACGCCGTCAGCAGGCCTTCTTGGCCTCCGCCTCCCACCAGCTCAAGAGCGCCGGCACACTCGCCGACCCCACCACCTTGTCCGCCCTCGTCGACGCCGCGAAACAGGACCTGGTCTTCGACAGCGGCTTCGACCTCATGGGCTTCATCCAGCAGTCCGCCGGTCTCGTCGGCGGCGGTGTCACCTATGTCACGTTGCCGATCAAGTCCTTCGGCAAGGTCGGCGAGGACGACGTCAACTTCGTCGACCTCAACCAGATCCGGACCATGGTGCACGACCTCATCGGCGACAAGTCCACTCCCCTGCCGCCCGTCACCCTGCCCGCCGCCAAGGTCGACGTGGTCAATTCCGGGACGCAGTCCGGTCTCGCCGCCCAGCTGTTGACCGTCCTCGCCGCCAAGGGCGCGACCAAGGGCAGCCCCATCACCGGTCCGTCCCTCCTCTCGCGCAGCACCGTCTATTACGGTCCCGGCGGCGCCGACGCCGCCAACGCCGTCGCCGACCTCCTCGGCATCGACGACGTCGAGACCGGCTCCACCGTCCCCGCCGGGGCTGTGCGGGTGGTCGTCGGCACCGACTTCTCCATGCCCGCCTTGACCACCCCGACGTCGACCACCGGAACCTCGACCAGCGCTGCGCCGCCGACCTCGTCGTCCAGCACTTCGACGTCGAGCAGCACTGCCGGGCCGATGGATGCCTTGCAGGGCGGGAGTGTTCCCTGCGTCAAGTGAGGACCACGGGCAGTGCCTTGAGGGCGTGGGAGCGGAAAGAGGCGCGCCACGGGAGGTCGGCGGCGGGGACGGCCAGGCGGAGGTCGGGGAAGCGTGTGAAGAGGGCGTCCAGGGCGATGCGGATCTCGAGGCGGGCCAAGGGGGCGCCGAGGCAGTAGTGGACGCCGTGGCCGAAGGTGAAGTGCTGGCGGTCACGGGTGGGATCGAAGACGTCGGGGGCGGGGAAACGCGAGGGGTCGCGGTTGGCGGAGGCCATGCCGAGCAGGACGGTGTCGCCGGCGGGAATGGTGACGTCGCCGATACGGATGTCCTCGAGGGCAAAGCGGCGGATGGCGAAGTGGGCGGGGACGGCGAGGCGCAGCAGCTCCTCGACGACGTCGGACGGGTCGGCGACGGCCGAAGGGTGCTCGAGCAGCGTGAGAACACCGGCGGCGATGACGTGCCCGACGTTCTCCACACCGGCCAGCAGAAGCAGGAACGCCAGGGAGACAAGCTCGTTCTCGCTCATCCGGTCCTGCTCGTCACGGGCCTGGATGAGCGCGGACAGCAGGTCGTCGCCGGGCTCGGAGCGCCGGGAGTCGACGAGGTCGAGCAGGAACTTCTGCATGGCGACGATGCCGTTGGCGGCGTCGCGGGGATGGGCCGGGGCGAACATGGCGGACGTCCACCCGGCGAAGGCGACACGGTCCTCGGCGGGAACGCCGAGCAGGTCGCCGATGACGGCGAGCGGGAGCGGGGCGGCGTAGTCGGCGACGAGGTCGGCCTCGCCGGAAAGACGGTCGGCGAGGTCTGAAGCTACGGCGCGAATGCCGGCAGCCATCTCCTCCACGCGCCGCGCGGTGAAGGACTTGGACACGATGCGGCGCAGGCGCTGGTGGTCGGCGCCGTCCATGTTCATCATGTTGGCGTCGAGCTCGGGCGGCAGCGAGAAGCCGGCATAGCCGGTACGGGAATTGGCCTTGTCCAAGGAAAGACGGGCGTCGCCGAACAGCTCGGCGACGTCGGAGGCACGGGGAACGACCCACGCGGGAGAGCCGTCGGGGGTGATGAAGTGGTGCACCCTAGCGGCGTCGCGGAGGCGGGAGTGGAAGGCGTAAGGATCGGCGAAGTAGGCGGCGTCGAACGGGGCCGCCGGCTGGTCACTCACGCGATTTCCCTTTCCGCGGAACGGTTCTGCTCCTCCCGAGCCACGACGTCGACTATAGGCGACCGGCGGAAGGCCCGAGCCACGGCCTTCTGGTGCGCCAACTCGCCGGCGAGGTCGGACGGCTCGGCGACGGTGGCGACGACGGCATCCCGCTTGGCGGCCCCGGCGGCGACCGCGGAGACGGCGACGCGGAGTTGGGCGGCCTCGATGACGGCGGCGGCCGCGTCAGGACTCAAACCGGCGGCCTGGCAACGGGAAGAGGCGTCCTCGGAGACGGCGGGACTCATCCACGGTTGTAACGCCCGCTGACCGTCACGGATCTCGATGAGCATCCGGTACAGACGCGTGTCGGCCGGAGTGCCGGGCTCCAGCGGCAGCCGAACCTCCGGCACGACGGCGACGATCCGAGCGTGCAAAGGAGCCAACAGGCGCAACGCGAACAACCGGCCGACCCACGCCCAGAAGTCGGTCAAATGGTGGCCCCACGAAGGAATCGTCCACGCGATGGGCCGCAACACGGCACTGGTCACGGCGGCGATCTGCACGACCGGCTCCCAAGCCACCCCGGAGGATCCGAAGGCAGCGGCGACGATGTCGCCCAGCCGCCCGGCGGCGTAGACGAAGTCGGCCGAACAACCCGCGGCGGTCAGCAACAAGCCGCGGCGCAGCCAGGTATCGGTGACCCGGCGGGCGCACTGGAGGCAGATCCGCAGCGTGCTGCCCTGCGCGACACAGAACGACACGACGTAAACGGTGAGGTAGTACGGGAACTGTCCGGCCTTGGCCAGCGCGAAGTCGTTGGGGTTCTCGCCGCGAGCCATGCTCACGAAGAACAACACGGACATCGCCACCAGCACCAGGGCGAACAGCGACAGCCGCACGCGGAGCTTGCGCCACGCGGTAGGGCTGTCGTGCACCCACAGCAGCACCAACACCTGCTGGAGCGCCGCGAGCACGATGACCAGCCCCTGGGTGATCAGCCCGGAGATGTTGGTGATGCCGATCGCCGCGCTCACGCGAGGCCACACCGTCGGCGAGGAAATGGTGAACAGCACGGTGGTGCCGGCGAACACCAGCCACAGCGCCACGTGTGTCGGAGTCCGGCGGGTCCACAGCGACGGCAGTTTGAGCAGCGTGACGATGCCGACCACGATCGCGCAGGCCGGATACAGGTAGGCGTTCATCTCGTCCCAGGGTGATCGGCGCGCCCCAGTGCGCGCACGAGGCGTTCGACCAGCTCACGGTCCTCCGGCACCACGTCCCACGACCGGTCCGGGCTCCACGGGCTGATCCGCTGTCCCATCATCGAGGCGAGCAGTTCCGCCTCCTGTTCGGCCACGCTGTTGGTGTGCTCACGGCCGAGCACGCGCTTGACCAGCCCCGGGTCCAGCGAGGGCATCATCATGGCGATGGCGTCCTCGGCCAGCACGGTCTCGGTCTCGTGCGCGAACAACAGGTGCGCGACCTCGTGCAGCACGATCTGCCGCTGGTAGAGCGGCACGGCCCGGCGCTCGAAGACGATGAAGTCCTCGTCGCTGGTGGCGATCAGGAAACCCTCGGGCGCGGCCACCGGCAGGTCGAACGGCACCAGCCGGACCGGCCGGCCGCGCTGCCGTCCGACCTGGTCGATCACGTCCTGGATCTCCGCACCGGCCTTGAGGTCCAGCTGCGCCAGCTCGGCCGAGCAGCGCTTGCGCAGCGAGCCGGACACCTGGCGACGACTCCACCGCGCCACCATCACGACGGATCACCGGGTGTGTCGCCCCGCAGCTTGCCCTTGGCCTGCCGCGCGGCGCCGACGATGGCGTCGAGCAGGTTGTTCAGGGTGCTGGCGGCGTCATCGGAGACACCGGTGGAGTTGCGCAGCAGGACGGCCTCCACGCCGGCGTCGCGGGCCTCGCGGAGCTGTCGTGACAGCGCCAGCTCCTGGTTGACCTGGGTGAACACCTCGGGGTCGAGCAGGTAGGCGACCCGGCGGATGCCCAGGCTGTGGGTCAGCTTGACCAGGGTGTCCACCTGCACGTTGGCGCCCTCGGCCGACTCGAGCGCGGCGATGGTGCGCATGGAGACACCCGACCGCTCGGCCAGCTCGGCCCGCGTCAAGGCGCCCTCCGGGTGGTGCTCCCGGATGTAGCGCAGCCGCTCGCCCACGGCCGATCGGGTGACGTTCAGGCGATCGTCCACACCGTCGGCTCCGGACGCGGCACCGTGGTCAGTGGCCATCCGTCACTCCCCAGTCAGTTCGGGATCACCCTACGCGACGTGCAATATAATGCACATAGTGTGCAGAGTATTGCAATCCCCCGGCCGACCTCTCTATCGTCGAAGACGGTGACAATGCGTGCTCGACACGCGGTGGCCGACGGCTGAGGGGACCGCCGGGCGCCTGCGGGGGAGCCCGGTCGGTCACTACTTATGGGGAAGAAATGCCCGTGAGATCCGGGTGGATCTCACGGGCATCTAGAGAGCTTTCCCTTGTGTGATCAGGCGAAGGTGCGCATCCAGCCGTGGGTGTCGGCGGCCGAGCCGTGCTGGATGCCGGTGAGCGTCTCGCGCAGCCGCATCGAGACCTCGCCGGCATTGCCGCCGTTGACCAGGAACTCGCCCTGGGCGTGCTTGGCCCGACCGACCGGCGTGATCACGGCGGCCGTGCCGCAGGCGAACACCTCGGTCAGCTCGCCGGTCCCGACCTTCTTCTCCCACTCCTCGGTGGACACCCGCCGCTCCTCGACCGCGTAGCCGAGATCGGCCGCGACCTGGAGGATGGAGTCACGGGTGATGCCGGGCAGCAGCGAGCCGGACAGCTCCGGCGTGACCACCTTCGCGTCGGCCCCGGAGCCGAACACGAAGAACAGGTTCATGCCGCCCATCTCCTCGACCCAGTGCCGCTCCATGGCGTCCAGCCAGACGACCTGGTCGCAGCCCTGCTCGGCCGCCTGGGCCTGGGCCTGAAGGGAGGCCGCGTAGTTGCCGGCGCACTTGGCCGTGCCGGTGCCGCCGGGGGCGGCCCGCACGAACTCGGTGCACAGCCACACGCTCACCGGCTTGAGGCCGCCACTGAAGTACGAGCCGGCCGGCGAGGCGATCAGCACGTACAGGTACTCCTTGGCCGGGCGCACGCCAAGGCCCTTCTCCACGGAGATCATGAAGGGCCGCAGGTACAGCGACTCCTCGGCCCGCTCGGGCACCCAGCGGCCGTCGACCGCGAGCAGCTCCTGGATGGACCCCAGGAAGAGGTCGTCCGGGAGCTCGGGCATGGCCAGCCGGCGGGCCGACGAGCGGAACCGCTCGGCGTTGGCCTCCGGCCGGAAGGACTTCAGCGAGCCGTCGGGCTGGCGGTAGACCTTCAGCCCTTCGAAGATCGCCTGCCCGTAGTGCAGCACCATCGCCGCCGGATCGAGCTCCAGCGACTGGTAGGGCTGCACGGTCGCGTCGTGCCAGCCCTGCTCCGAGTTCCAGCGAATCGTCACCATGTTGTCGGTGAAGTGCTGTCCGAAGCCCGGCGAAGCCAGTACCTGCGCTACCCGCTCCGGGGTCGCCGGTGCCGGGTGCGGGACATGGCTGAAGTGGGTGCCTGGCGTCATGGACCTTAGGTTAACGCCTACTCACCGGTCAGAAAATCGCAGTCCCAAAGATCGGACGTCCAACTTTCGGGGATCCTTGTGCCGGAGAGTAGTCGCAGGCCAGCGGCCGATCAGTAGTCGCCGGCCGGCAGCGTCGGCCGCGGCCAGGACGGGTCGGGGCGGAAGTCGGTCCAGGTGCCGTCGAACGGGAAGCGGCCGGCCTCGGCCAACGCGATCATCCGCTCCCCTTCGGCCCGCAGCTGGGCCAGCTGCCCGGCCGACAGCCGGCCGACCCGCACGCACTCGTCGGCCTCGTCCTCGTCCTTCCACTCCCAGCTGCGGTCCGGCGCGATCGCCACGTCCAGCGCGCCGTCCACCCGGTCCACAGTGGACGCGGTACGGCCCATCGGGATCTCCAGGTTCACGTACCAGCCCTGGAACTCCCAGTCCCGGCTGAAGAACCACCAGGTGCTCGACCAGCGGTCCTCCTCGACCAGCCGCAGGTTGGCCGAGCTGTGCCAGACGTGCGGGAAGCGCTCCCGGGCCAGCGTGAACCGCTCGGCCATCGGCACGTCACGGGGACTGCGGCCGCCGACCACCCTGGTGCCGACGATCGGCGTGTCCGCGGGCAGCCAGCCGACCAGCGCCCGCCCGTCGTCGGACAGCACGCTCAGCGGATGCACCTGGCCGAGAGTGCCGTCGAGACGGCGGAAGCGCAGCAGCGCGGTCGTTCCCGGGGCCCAGGTCGCCGATACGTTCGTCACACCGTCCGACGGTACAGAGACATGCCGACAGATCCGAGCAGCACGACCGCGATCGTCGCCGCCAGGAGGAAGGGTGGCATGGTCATGCCGTACAGAACGGACAGTCCCAGGCCGAAACAGGCCGTCCGCATCGGCCAGGTCCGGTCCTCCTTGAGCAGGATCCGGGCCGAGGCGTTGGTGAAGGCGTAGTAGGCCAGCATCGCGCAGGCGGCGAAGCCGATCGCCACCGACGGCGTCAGCGCGACGGCCAGGATCGCCGCGACGGCACCGCCGGTCCAGCCGGCGACGCGGTCGTCCCGGAAGGCGTGGGGCAGGTCGTTGGACCCGGCCACCGTCGTCACGGTCCGTCGGGCGCCGGAGAGCACGCCGAGCAGCGCGGCGACCGTCGCGACGGCGGCGCCGGCCGTGACCAACGGCACGATCCACTGGCCGTCGGCCGAGGTCACGGCGTCGATCAGCGGCGCGGGCGACAGGGCCAGGCGGGTCGGCCCGAGCTGCCGGAACGCGGCGTAGCCGACGACGAGGTAGCCGCCGAGCACGAGCACCAGGGACACCGGGATGGCCAGGTGCAGCCGGCGGGCGGTGAAGCTGGGCTCGTCCGGGCCGGGCGCGGTGATCCGCTCGAAGCCGAGGAACGCGAACACCAGGATGCCGGCCGAGGTCAGCAGCCCGAGGGGCTGATCGGCGTCGGGGGCGTTGGTGATCGGGGGCGGCGGCACGGAAAGGCAGGTCGCGACGACCAGTCCCAGTGAGACGGCCACAATGGCCACGACCGCCCAGTTCAGCTTGCGGTTGAGCCGAAATCCGACGACGTCCAGCGCGGTCGCGACGGCGAGGACACCCAGCGCGCCGAACAATGGCCGCTGAGGCGTGACGTAGGCGCCGAACGTACCGGCGATCGCGGCCGCGGCGGCCAGCCGGCCGGCGATGGATGCACTGCCGGCCATCCGACCGGGCCACGCCCCGAGCAACTGCGCGGTGTAGCGGTATCCGGCGCCGTCGCCGGGAAAAGCCCGCGCCTGATCGGCCGTGGAGAAGGCGCTGCACGCCGCGAGCAGCGCCGCGAGCACAACGCCGATCAGTGCGTACGTGCCGGCGATGGCCGACGCGGGGCCGAAAGCCGCGAACACGCCGGCGCCGAGCATCCCGCCGACACCGAGCGCGATGGTGTCGGCCGCCGGAAGCTGCCGGCGCAGCGTGCTCGTCACGCTGCCCACCTTCCCAGATGCGCCGCGTGATCGGCAGCCACCTGTCGAATGACGCTCGCGGTGAGGTAGTTAGCGACGCTCACGATGGGGTGGTTAGCATCGGTTTTCACATCATCACCGCAGCAGGAGTCGAGGAGCCAAAAGTGACCGCGCCGAAGCTAGCACTGACCGACAGCGACCTGGTCGCTCTGGCCGTGGACGTTGTCGTCGTCGGCACCGTCCAGGGCCCCGACGGCCTGGAGCTGGCGCCCGGTGCGGACGCCGTCGCCGCCGCTTTCTCCGGCGGGCTGCCGGAACTGCTCGGCGTGCTCGGCGCCACCGGCAAGGCCGAGGAGGTCGTGAAGGTGCCGACCGGCGGCAAGCTGGCCGCCCCGCTGCTGATCGCCGTCGGCCTCGGCAAGCCCGGCTACGGCACCGAGCAGGTTCGCCGCGCCGCCGGCGCCTCGGCCCGTGCGCTCGGCAAGGCCAAGAAGGCCGCGAGCACGCTGTCCGCTGTGGACCTCGGCGCGGCCGTCGAGGGCACGCTGCTCGGCGGGTACACCTTCACCGAGTACAAGTCGGAGGCCGGCGAGGCCACCCTGGCCCGTATCGAGTTCGCCACGCCGGCCGACGGCACCGTCAAGGAGCACAAGGCGGCGTTGAAGGCGCACACCGCCATCGCCGAGTGCGTCGCCATCACCCGTGACCTCGTCAACACGCCGCCCAACGTGCTGTACCCCGGGTCGTTCGCCGAGCGGGCCGTCGCGCTGGCCGAGGCCAACGGCATCGAGGTCGAGGTGCTCGACGAGAAGGCACTGCGCAAGGGCGGCTACGGCGGCATCCTCGGCGTCGGCGGCGGCTCCACCCGGCAGCCGCGGCTGGTTCGCCTGTCGTACAAGGGTCCCAAGGCGCGCAAGAAGATCGCTCTGGTCGGCAAGGGCATCACCTTCGACACCGGCGGCATCTCGATCAAGCCGGCCGGCGGCATGGAGGAGATGAGCTCCGACATGGGTGGTGCGGCCGCGGTCGTCGCCAGCGTCGTGCTCGCCGCCAAGCTCAAGTACCCGCTCGAGGTCGTCGCCACCGTGCCGATGGCCGAGAACATGCCGTCCGGCGACGCTTACCGGCCCGGTGACGTGCTGACCATGTACGGCGGCAAGACCGTCGAGGTGCTCAACACCGACGCCGAGGGCCGGCTCATCCTGGCCGACGCCATCGTGCGGGCGTGCGAGGACAACCCCGACTACCTCATCGACACCGCCACCTTGACCGGTGCTCAGCTCGTCGCCCTCGGCAAGCGGACCGCCGGCGTCATGGGCACCGACGAGTTCCGCGACCGGGTCACCGGGATCGCCAACGCCGTCGGCGAGGCCAGCTGGGCCATGCCCATGCCCGAGGAGCTGCGGTCCGACCTCGACTCGCGGCTCGCCGACCTGGCCAACATCACCGGCCACCGCTTCGGCGGCATGCTCGCCGCGGCCCTGTTCCTCCGCGACTTCGTGCCGTCCGAGCTGCCGTGGGCGCACATCGACGTCGCCGGGCCGGCATACAACTCCGGCGGGGCTTTCGGCTACACGACCAAGGGCGGCACCGGCGTTCCGGTCCGGACGATCGCCGCCGTGTTGGCGGACATCGCCGCCAACGACTGAGGCTTCTTCGGCTGACGCCCCGCCCGGCTTACCGGGCGGGGCGTCAGGGTTTGAAGGAATGGAGGTCGGCGGCGGAGAGGGTCTGCTCGGCGTCGTAGGCGTGGAAGGTCCGCACGAACCGGAAGCCGAGGCGGTCGGCGAGGCGGCGGGAGCGGGTGTTGGCGGACTGGGTGACGAGGATGACGGGCTGGTCGGGAAGCTCGGCGGCGCCGGCGCGGAGGATGGCGGTGGCGGCCTCGAAGGCGTAGCCGGCGCCCCAAGCGGAGCGGTGCAGCAGGTAGCCGATCTCCAGCTCTTCCCCGGCCTCGCTGAGGTGGCCGGGCCGGTCGGCGGCCCGAGGCATGAGCTGCATGGTGCCGAGGAAAAGATCCGTGTCCCGGTCGGCGATGATGAACAGGCCTGGGACATCACCCAGCTTGATCATGCCGACCTCGGCGATGCGCCGCTCGACGGCGGCACGGTCCTGGTGACCGCCGATGTAAGCCCCGACCTCGGGGTCGGTGCGCAGCTCGATGAGCCGCTCCCGGTCCGCCTCGATCGTCTTGCGCAGCACGATCCGCTCGGCCTCGACGCGCTCGGCCGACAACGACTGACTCAACGTCTCCCCCTCGATTTGATCTACCGGAAAGACGTGTCCACCAACCCCCGGTTGCGTGTATACAAGGCGTATGCGGACACACGGGTACGAGGTGGAAGTCAGCTGGCACGGGGCGACGACGGGCTACCGGGACTACTCGCGGGCGCACGAGGTCGCGGTCGAAGGCAAGCCGGTGCTGCCGGGCTCGGCGGACCCGGCATTCCGCGGCGACCGGGATCGCTACAACCCCGAGGAACTGCTGGTGGCCTCGCTGTCCCAGTGCCACATGCTGTGGTTCCTGCACCTGGCGGCGGAGGCGGGCATCGTGGTCACGGACTACCGCGACCGCGCGACCGGCACGATGGCGGAAGACGGCGGCGGCCGCTTCACCGACGTGACGCTACGGCCGGAGGTGACCGTCCACAGTGGTCACGACCAGCTGGCCGAGCTGCACGAGCGAGCCCATCACCTGTGCTTCATCGCCAACTCGGTCAATTTCCCGGTGACGGTTCAGTCGGTGGTCTGACGCCGCGACCGGGCCCGCTGGCGCGCGGTGTACTCGCGCATGCGCTTGGGGTAACCGACCTTGCTGACCTCGTACACCGGGATGCCGAGTTTGCGGCCGAGCCGGAACGCGCCCTGCTCGCCGTCGATGCGCCGACGGGTCCACTCGCCGTCATGAGCGACCAACACCACAGTGGTTTCCGTCACCGTGGTCCGCGGCTCCACGAACGCCTCCACACCCCGGTGCCCAGCGGTCCAGGACTCCAGGTGGGAGGTGTCGTGCGAGGTCGAACCGCGGGTCACGCCCGGACGCCTGGTCCTGCGAAAACGATCGAACAAGCCCACGGACGCCTCCTCCCGTATCGCACGTCTGCCTCAATCGTGCCAGGACCGGTGGTCGAAGGGTGTGAAACCCGCTCGATCCCTCCCCCGGTCAGGGCAGCCGCGACGGCGAAGTGACAAGATGGCCACAGTTGACGCGCGCGTACACGCGCGAGTGACCCGCAGACCACGAATTGCCACTGTTGCCAGTCGAGGAGATCCCGTGACCGACACCTCCGCCGACCTTGTGATCCTGGGCGGCGGCTCGGGCGGCTACGCCTGCGCCTTCCGCGCGGCCGAGCTCGGCCTGTCCGTCATCCTGGTCGAGAAGGACAAGCTGGGGGGCACCTGCCTGCACCGCGGCTGCATCCCGACCAAGGCCCTGCTGCACGCGGCGGAGGTCGCCGACGCGGCCCGCGAGGGTGACAAGTTCGGCGTGAAGAGCTCGCTCGAGGGCATCGACATGCCGGGCGTGAACTCCTACAAGGACGGCGTGATCAGCGGCCTCTACAAGGGCCTTCAGGGCCTGGTCAAGGCCAACAAGGTCACGCTGGTCGAGGGCGCCGGCACGTTCCAGGGCCCGAACACGGTGGTCGTCGACGGCAACCGCTACACCGGCAAGAACGTGGTGCTGGCCACCGGCTCCTACGCCCGCAGCCTGCCCGGCCTCGAGATCACCGGCCGGGTCATCACCAGCGACCAGGCGCTGAACCTGGACTGGATCCCGGAGAAGGTCGTCGTGCTCGGCGGCGGCGTCATCGGCGTCGAGTTCGCCAGCGTGTGGAGCTCCTTCGGCGCCGACGTGACCATCGTCGAGGCCCTGCCGCGCCTGGTGCCGGCCGAGGACGAGTGGGCCTCCAAGCAGCTGGAACGCGCCTTCCGCAAGCGCGGCATCAAGTTCAAGACGGGCGTGAAGTTCACCGGCGCCACCCAGAACGACTCGGGCGTCTCGGTCAGCCTGGAGAACGGCGACGTGCTGGACGCCGACCTGCTGCTGGTCGCGGTCGGCCGCGGCCCGAACACCGCGGGCCACGGCTACGAGGAGGCCGGCGTCCGCATGGAGCGCGGCTTCGTGATCACCGACGAGCGGCTGCGCACCAACCTGCCCGGCGTCTACGCGGTCGGCGACATCGTGCCCGGCCTTCAGCTGGCCCACCGCGGTTTCCAGCAGGGCATCTTCGTCGCCGAGGACATCGCCGGGCAGAACCCCCGGGTCATCGACGAGGCCGGCATCCCGCGCGTGACGTACTGCAACCCCGAGGTCGCCTCGGTCGGCCTGACCGAGGCCGCGGCCAAGGAGAAGTACGGCTCGGCCACCACCTACGTCTACAGCCTCGCCGGCAACGGCAAGAGCCAGATCCTCAAGACCAGCGGCGGCGTCAAGCTGGTCAAGGCCCCGGACGGCCCGGTCGTCGGCGTCACCCTCGTCGGCGAGCGCGTCGGCGAGCTGATCGGCGAGGCCCAGCTGATCTACAACTGGGAGGCGTTCCCGGAGGACATCGCCCCGTTGATCCACGCCCACCCCACCCAGACAGAAGCCCTCGGCGAGGCGTTCCTCGCCCTGGCCGGCAAGCCGCTGCACGTGCACGGCTGACCCGTCGGCACATAGTCAGCCACGCGAGCAACGAGCACGAGGAGTCACTAACCCATGGCCTTCTCCGTCCAGATGCCGGCACTCGGCGAGAGTGTCACGGAGGGCACCGTCACCCGCTGGCTCAAGCAGGAGGGTGAGCGGGTCGAGGTCGACGAGCCCTTGCTGGAGGTCTCCACCGACAAGGTCGACACCGAGATCCCGTCGCCGGCCGCCGGTGTGCTGACGCGCATCGTCGTCAAGGAGGACGAGACCGTCGAGGTCGGCGCCGAGCTCGCCGTGATCGGCGACGGCAACGGCGCGTCGGCCCCGTCGACCCCCGCCCCGGCGCAGGAGCAGCCGGCCGCCGCGCCGGAGCCCGAGCCGGCCCAGGCGCAGGCCCCGGCCGCCGCCCCGGCGCCGCAGGCCGAGGCCCCGGCCCCGGCCGCCGGTCCGGCCCAGGGCACCGAGATCACCATGCCGGCGCTCGGCGAGAGCGTCACCGAGGGCACGGTCACCCGCTGGCTCAAGCAGGTCGGCGACAAGGTCGAGGTGGACGAGCCGCTGCTGGAGGTGTCCACCGACAAGGTCGACACCGAGATCCCGTCGCCGGTCGCCGGCACGCTGCTGGAGATCTCGGCCGGCGAGGACGCCACCGTCGAGGTCGGCGGCAAGCTGGCCGTGATCGGTGACGGCGCGGCGGCCCCGGCTGCTGCCCCCGCCCCCGCTCCCGCGCCTGCCGCTCCGGCGGCCCCGGCTCCGGCTCCGGCTCCGGCCGCACCGGCCCCCGTGGCCCAGGCTCCCGCGCCCGCCGCACCCGCGCCCGCCCCGGCGGCTCCGGCCGCGCCGGCTCCTCAGGCGCAGGCTTCTTCCTCGGACGACGCGAACGGCTCGCCGTACGTGACGCCGCTGGTGCGCAAGCTGGCGTCGGAGAACGGCATCGACCTGAACTCGTTGCAGGGCACCGGTGTCGGTGGCCGCATCCGCAAGCAGGACGTGCTCGCCGCCGTGGAGGCCAAGAAGGCCCCCGCCCCGGCGCCGGCCGCCGCTGCCCCGGCTGCTGCCGCCCCGTCGGCCCCGGCCGCCGTGTCGGCCGCGCCGTCGCCCGAGGCCCAGGCGCTGCGTGGCACCACGCAGAAGATGCCGCGGATCCGGCAGACCATCGCCAAGCGCATGGTGGAGTCGCTGCAGATCTCCGCGCAGCTCACCACCGTGATCGAGGTCGACATCACCCGTATCGCGCGGCTGCGCGACCGGGCCAAGCGCGGCTTCGAGGCGCGCGAGGGCGTGAAGCTGTCGTTCCTGCCGTTCTTCGCCAAGGCGGCGGTCGAGGCGCTCAAGCAGCACCCGCAGGTCAACGCCTCCATCAACGACGAGACGATGGAGGTCACCTACCACGGCGCCGAGCACCTGGGCATCGCCGTGGACGCACCGCGCGGCCTGATGGTGCCGGTGATCCACAACGCCGGTGACCTCAACATCGCCGGCATCGCCCGCAAGATCGCCGACCTTGCCGAGCGCACCCGCAACAACAAGATCAAGCCGGACGAGCTGTCGGGCGGCACCTTCACGCTGACCAACACCGGCAGCCGTGGCGCCCTGTTCGACACGCCGATCCTGAACCAGCCGCAGGTCGGCATGCTCGGCACCGGCGCGGTCGTGAAGCGCCCGGTCGTGGTGGCCGACGAGGCCGGCGGCGACACCATCGCCATCCGGTCCATGGTGTACCTGGCCCTGTCCTACGACCACCGCCTCGTCGACGGCGCGGACGCGGCCCGCTTCCTCACCACGATCAAGCACCGCCTGGAAGAGGGTGCCTTCGAGGCCGACCTCGGCCTCTGATCCACCCCGCCCTTGTGTCAGGAAGGGCCCCTTACTGACGTTCAACGTCAGTAAGGGGCCCTTCCTGACGTTCAAGGCCAGGATCGGTCCCTTGATCAAGGGGGGCGCGTTGCCCGTGCCCCCGTCTCGGGAATACCCCCGGTGCTGCGGCGGATCGGTCCGCGAGGGACGATCTGGGCATGCGCGTCGTGGTCGCCGGGTCGTCCGGCTTGATCGGTTCCGCCCTGCTCCCGGTGCTGCGGCACGCCGGACACGAGGTGCTGCGCCTGGTGCGCCGTCCGGCGGCGGCGCGGGACGAGCGCAGCTGGGACCCGCCGGCCGGCCGGATCCAGGACGGCACGCTGGACGGCGTGGACGCGGTGCTCAACCTGTGCGGGGCGGGCATCGGCGACAAGCGCTGGAGCCAGGCCCGCAAGCAGACCCTGCTGGACTCCCGGGTGGAGCCGACGGAAGTGCTGGCAGCGGCGGTGGCTGAGCACAAGATCCCGGTGCTGGTGAACGCATCGGCGGTCGGCTACTACGGCGACACCGGTGATCGTGAGGTCGACGAGTCGGGACCGAAGGGCCAGGGGTTCCTGGCCGACCTGGTGCACGAGTGGGAGTCGGCGACCCGGCCGGCGGCCGACGCCGGGGCCCGGGTGGTGTTGCTGCGCACCGGCCTGGTGTTCGCCGAGTCGGGCGGCCTGCTGGGCAAGCTGAAGCCGTTGGTGCAGTTCATGCTGGGCGGCAAGCTGGGCGACGGCAGTCAGTACTGGCCGTGGATCTCGCTGGACGACGAGCTGGCGGCGATCCGGTTCGTGCTGGAACACGAGGACATCTCGGGCCCGGTCAATCTGTGCGCGCCGGAGCAGCTGACCAACGCCGAGCTGACCAGGACGCTGGGCGAGGCGATGGGCCGGCCGACGCCGTGGACGGTGCCGGGCTTCGCGCTGCGGGCCGTGCTGGGCGAGTTTGCCGACGAAGGCGTGCTGATCGGCCAGCGTGCGACGCCGAGGGCGCTGCTGACACACGGCTTCCGGTTCCAGCACGAGACGCTGGCCACAGCCCTTCCGGAAGTGCTGGGCCAGCGGGCGTAAAGTCGCTGTGTGACGACCATTTCCTGCCGCGCCACGGCCGATCCCGTGCAGGTGCGGCCGCTGGGCACCATCGACTACGCGGAGGCCTGGGAGCTCCAGCGGGAGCTGCTGGCCGCCCGCGCAGACGGCACCGGTCCGGACACGTTGCTGCTGCTGGAGCACCCGTCGGTCTACACCGCCGGCAAGCGCACCGAGCCCGAGGACCGGCCGCAGGACGGCACCCCGGTGATCGACGTCGACCGCGGCGGCAAGATCACGTGGCACGGCCCGGGCCAGCTGGTCGGCTACCCCATCGTCAAGCTCAGCGACCCGGTCGACGTCGTCGACTACGTGCGGCGCATCGAGCAGGCCCTGATCCACGTGTGCGACCAGCTCGGCGTGGCCACCGGCCGGGTCGAGGGCCGCAGCGGCGTGTGGCTGGCCGCCGACGGCGACCGCCCCGAGCGCAAGATCGCCGCCATCGGCATCCGGGTGCAGCGCGGCGTCACCATGCACGGCCTGGAGATCAACTGCAACGCCGACCTCGGCGCCTTCGGCAAGATCATCCCGTGCGGCATCCGCGACGCCGGCGTCACCTCGCTGAGCGCCGAACTGGGCCGTGACGTCACAGTCGCCGAGGTGCAGCCCCTGGTCCAGGCGGCCGTGCTGGCCGCCGTCGATGGCACGCTGCCGGTGACCGTCCGCGACATCCAGCGCAGCGCCCCTTCCGCCGCCGGCGTGACCTTCTCCCTGTCTTCGTAGCCAACAGCTGACGCCACCCCCTCTTCTCTGATATTCCGTAACTACGGAAAAACGGAAGAGGGGGCTTCATGCTGTCCAGGAGAAGCTTGTTAGCCGGTGCCGCGGCCGTCGCGGCGGTGCCGCTGCTCACGCCGGCCCGGGCCATGGCCGACGCGCCGACCACCGACTGGGTCCAGTGGCTGGCGCAGCGCCGTGACCACGTCAGCCTGTACGCCGACGACGGCCGGGGACGACGGTTGGCACTGCGGCCCAATCACCAGGTGCCGATGGCCTCGGCGTACAAGGCGATCCACGCGGCGACGTTCGCCGGCAGCGGCATCAGCCCGCAGCGCCAGATCAAGATCCGCGACTGGGAGGCGCCCTACCTGCCCGGTCTGGACGGCGGCGCGCACCCGGCCGCGCTCACCAGGCTGAACATCCCGAACGACGGCCGCCGAGCCACCGATCCCGACCAGTTGGTGCCGCTGGACTGGGTGGTACAGGCCGCGATCATGGAGAGCGACAACGCGGCCGCCGACTACCTCCGCGATCTGCTCGGTGTGCCGGCGCTGCGCCGGACCGCCGCATGCGGTGGGTGGCCGAACGCCGAGATGGCGACCGAGCTGGGCGACATGCTCCGACTCTGGTGGCCAGGGACCAGCGAAGAGCTGTCCGCGCGGTTCCTGTCCGACGCATCGTTCAAGCAGGCGGCGCTGGCGAAGCTGGCCGAGCTGCCGACCCCGCAAGCACAGTTGGCCTGGACACCGACCACACACCGCGGCACCGCCCTGGACGTGGCCGCACTGCACCGATCCATCGCGACCGGCCGCATCCCGGGGCGGCGCTACCTGGAGCAGCTGTTGGCCGGGGCACTGCTGCCCGGCGAGCTGGGTATCGGCTTCAAGGGTGGAGAGCTGCCGGGCGTGCTCAACTTCGGCCTCTCGCTGCGCCGCGCGGACGGCACCATCGCCACGACCGCGGTGCTGGCGACGGGGCTGCCATTGGCCGACTACCTCACCCTGCACGACGGCCAGGTCGACTACTTCGTCCAGGTCGTGCTTGGCATGCTGCGCGACCCGGTGACCTGGCAGCGGGTCGCGCGTGACGTCGTGCATGCTTGACGACCGTGTCTGACTACGACGATCGGATCGCCGATCTCGAACGCCGCGTCGCCGCCCTCGAAGGCAAGGCCGCGGTACCCGACCCCGTGGCCGCCGGCATCGTCGGCTATCAGGGCGAGGTGGAGTTCGGCGGTCCGTTGTCGTGGCAGATCCGGTTCGGCGCGGCGGGGACGCTGCAACTGCCGGACGGCCCGCGCGTGGACGTGCTCGCCGCGCTGGGCCATCCGGTGCGTGCGGCGATCGTCCGGCACCTCATCGCCAATGGCGCGCAGCCCGCGCCGGCCCTGTCGGAGGCCGCCGGGCTGCGCTCCACCGGCCAGCTCTACCACCACCTCAAGTCGCTGGTCGCGGCCAAGGTCGTGGAGCAGGACAGCCGCGGCAGCTACCAGGTGCCGCCGACGGCCGTCATTCCGCTGCTGGTGATGCTCACCGCCGCGTCCGATGTCGCCGGACAGCTTCGCTGACCTGCATCAATCCGTAGTTCGGGGTGCCGGAGCGCGGGACTCGCGGAGAAATTGGCTCAGGTGAGCCGCCGCGCGAGCCGGTTCCTCGGCGGGGTACAGGTGACCAGCACCTGGTTCCACGACCAGTGACGCGTCTCCGAGCCTGTTCGCGAGCTCGGCTACGGCGTCGACCGGGGCGATGCCGTCGCGAGTGCCGGTCACGAGCACGGTCGGCACGGTGACCTGCGCGGCCAGGTCGGCGAACTTGGTGTCGAAGTAGCTCAGGAACGCTTCCGTCATGGCCCGCACGCTGGCGTTGCGATAGTTCTCGTAATCCATGTCGAGAATCCACCGCCGCCGGGCCTTGTCCTTGGTGACGATGACGAACGCGTCGGCGAGGTAGACAGCAGGTTTGCTGCACAGCCAGAAGCGCGCCGCACGTTCGGGCAGCCAAGCGCCGATGCGGTAGTAGAGCTTGCCGAGCCACGCGGTCAGGCCCGTGGCCTCCGAGACCGGGTTGAACAGGCACAAGCCGTCGAGGGCGGCCCCGTAGCGCGCTGCGTAGACGAGCGAGATGGACGCGCCCAGGGAGTGGCCGGCGAGCACGAAACGGTCCAAGCCCAGGGACAGGCGCAGGCGCTCGATCTCGGCGGCGTAGTTCTCCAACGTGTGCGGCACGGCCAACGGCGGCGACGCGCCGTAGCCCGGCAGGTCCGGCACGATGACGTCGACACCGTCGAGCGCATCGGCCAGTTCCCGCAGGCCACGACGATCGCCGCCGAGCCCGTGCAGCAGAAGTACGGTCACGCCGGCTGAGGTCACTTCGGCCACTTGGCCGCGACCTCGGCAGCGAACAGATCGAGGTGCGCCAGGTCGGACAGGTCCAGCACCTGGAGGTAGATCCGGTTGGTGCCGGTGCCCTCGTGCCAGGCGCCGACGCGGTCCACCACCTCGGCCGGGGTGCCGCAGAAGCCGTTGACCTTCAGCTCCTCGACGTCACGGCCGATGGCGGCGGCACGACGCGCGACCTCGGCGTCGTCACGGCCGACGACCACGGGATGCGCCACCGACATGGTGATCGAACCCGGGTCACGGCCGATGACCTGGCAGGCGGCCCGGACGCGGTCGAACTGGGCGGCCGAATCGGCGATCGAGGAAAACCCGATGTTGAACTCGTCGGCGAACTTCGCGGCCAGCCGCGGCGTCCGCCTGGCGCCGTGGCCGCCGATCAGGATCGGCGGACGCGGACTCTGCACGGGCTTGGGCAGCGCCGGCGAGTCGGTCAGCTGGTAGTGCTTGCCGGCGAACGAGTAGGTCTGCCCGGCCGGCGTGCCCCAGAGGCCGGCGATGATCTCCACCTGCTCCTCGTACTGGTCGAAGCGCTCGGCCAGGCCCGGGAACGGGATCCCGTACGCGGTGTGCTCGGCCTCGAACCAGCCGCTGCCGATGCCCAGCTCGACCCGGCCGCCGGACATCTGGTCGACCTGCGCGACCGAGATGGCCAGCGGGCCCGGGTGACGGAAGGTGATCGGGCTCATCAGCGTGCCCAGTCGCAGCCGGGAGGTCTCGCGGGCCAGACCGGCCAGCGTGATCCAGGCGTCGGTCGGGCCGGGCAGGCCGTCGGCCGAACCCATCTTCAGATAGTGGTCGGAACGGAAAAAGGCGTCATAGCCGGCGTCCTCGGCGGCGCGGGCCACCCGGAGCAGGTCGGTATAGGTCGCCCCTTGCTGGGGCTCGGTGAAGATCCGAAAGTCCACCAGCACAACGTAACCACCGGCCGCCAGTTGGGCCGTTCGGCACTAATGAATCCGTCAGACGTTGCCCGCGCCCCCCGTCACGGACATAGGGTCATCGGTGACGCCGCGTGCTGTTGCCAACCAAATACCGCCGAGAACCGGGTGATCAGCATGGAGTTGCGCCAGTTGACGCACTTTGTCGCCGTAGCGGAGGAGTGCCACTTCACCAGGGCCGCACGCAGACTGCACATCGCGCAGTCCAGCCTTTCCGCATCGATCCAGACGCTCGAGCGCGAGCTCGGCGCCCAGCTGTTCGTGCGGGACAAGCGCCAGGTCCGCATGACCGACGCCGGCCGGGCCCTGCTGGTGGAGGCCCGCCGCGCGCTGAGCACGGTGACCGCCGCCCGCGAGGCCGTCGCCGCCGTGCAGGGCGGTCTGCGCGGCCGGGTCAGCGTCGGCCTGTCCCGGGCTGTCGACCATGGTCACCTGATGGCCGCGCTGGGCCGCTTCCACCGGGCCCACCCCGATGTGGAGGTGGTGCTCGGCCACGATTCCTCGGCTCGGCTGCTCGACCAGGTCCGGGACGGGCGGCTGGACCTGGCCCTGGTGCTGGCGTCGGCGAACCGCCTGGCCGGCGGTGACGGCGTGACCGTCGCGCCGGTACGGCCGGAACGGCCGGTGGTGGCCTGCGGGCCCGACCACCGGTTCGCCCAACGCAACACGGTCGGCCTGGCCGAGCTCCGGGCCGAGACGCTGGTGGAGTTCCCCGGCGGCGGCAACGAGTTCGGTGGCAAGGTCACGTTCCACGCCGACGACGTGCAGACCATGCTGGACGTCGTCGCGGCCGGGCTCGCGGTAGCAGTGCTGCCGCGGACCACGGCCCGCGGCCGGGCCGGGGTGCGGTTCGTGGAGTTGCAGGGCGAGACGCCGGCGTGGGAGCTCATGCTCGCGCACCCGGAGCGGTCCAATGCCGCGGCCGGCGCCCTGTTGGCCGCGCTGCTGGCTAGTGGCGACGACGCCGTGACAGTCGATCGGCCGGTTCCGCCGACGGCGCGCCAGCACCTGCTGCTGCCGGTCGGCGCAGTCCGCTGACCACCCTCGTGATCGACCAGGCCACTTCCTCACTGGCCTTGCGCGGGTCGGCGGCGCCGGCGATCATGCTGGCGCCCGCCGACAGCGCGCCGTAGAGCAGCCGGGACATGACGTCGACCGGCATCTCCTCGATCTCGCCCGACTCGACCAGCGCCTGCACCGAAGCGCGGATCACACCGAAGCTGTAGTGCTCCTCGGCTTCACGCCAGCGGGCCCACCCCATCACCACCGGACCCTCGTGCACCACGATGCGCTGGAACGCCGGATCGAGGCAGACCCGCACGTAGGCCCGCAGGCCGGCCATGGCGGTCTCCCATGGGTGGCCGGGGCCGCTGACGATCTCGCCGAGGCGGCGCATCGCCTTCGTCTCGACGATGTCGAAGGCCGCCTCGAACAGCGCCTGCTTGCCGCTGAAGTGGTGGTAGAGCGCGCCTTTCGTGACGCGGGCGCGCTTGGCCACCTCGTCGAGCGAGGTGCCGGCGTAGCCCCGTTTGGTGAACAGCTCGACAGCACTGTCCACCAGGGCGTCCCTGGTGGATTCCGAGTATTCGAGTCGTCTCGACCGCGCTGTCGCCACGCTCACAACTGTATCCACATACCGCCGGTACGTACCCGTGGTATGGTCGTCGTGTCGGACATACCGCGAGTATGCCGAAGACCGGAGGTACGACGATGAGCTGGAACGACTACTACCGTCGCCGGGACGTCATCGACGCCGTACTGGCCACCACCGGCACGATCGAGGCCGCCTTCACCCAGGTGCCCGACGCTGCCGCCGTGTTCGCCGACACCGACGAGCTGCTGCTCGCGCTGGACCACAAGTGGACCCGCGCGCTGACCGCCCGCATCGGGCTGGCGCTGTCGGACACCGAGCGCGACCGGGTCGACGCCGTCTCCGCCGCGTGGCGCCGCGCCGTCGCGGACAACCCCGCTCTCAGGCGTTTGCTCGACGAGAACTCGAACGGCGTGCTGGCCGACGCGGTCGCCCGTGAGCACCGGATGCTCGCGCTGGCCGCGGGGCTGGCCGAGTTCACCGAGCCCAACGAGGTTCTCGAGCGGGTCGGCGGCGCTTTCGCCGCGCTGCTGCGTGGCCGGGTGCCCGCCGCTGCGTGACCCCGGCCACGTGGGGTCGAAGCGTAAGGTGAGCGTGTGACAGAGGTCGTCCCCGAGGGCCGCAAGCTGCTGCGACTCGAAGTGCGCAACAGCCAGACCCCTATCGAGAAGAAGCCGTCCTGGATCAAGACCCGGGCCCGCATGGGTCCCGAGTACCAGGAGCTCAAGGGGCTGGTCCGCCGCGAGGGCCTGCACACCGTGTGCGAGGAAGCCGGCTGTCCCAACATCTACGAGTGCTGGGAAGACCGGGAGGCCACCTTCCTGATCGGTGGCGACCAGTGCACCCGGCGCTGCGACTTCTGCCAGATCGACACCGGCAAGCCGGCCGAGTTCGACCGCGAGGAGCCGCGCCGGGTGGCGGAGTCCGTGCAGGCGATGGGGCTGCGCTACTCCACGGTGACCGGTGTCGCCCGCGACGACCTGCCCGACGGCGGGGCCTGGCTGTACGCCGAGACCGTGCGGCAGATCCACGCCATGAACCCCGGGACCGGCGTCGAGCTGCTGATCCCCGACTTCAACGCCGAGCCCGACCAGCTGGCCGAGGTCTTCTCGTCCCGGCCCGAGGTGCTCGCGCACAACCTCGAGACCGTGCCGCGCATCTTCAAGCGCATCCGGCCCGCGTTCCGCTACGAGCGGTCCCTCGAGGTGATCACCAAGGCCCGTGAGGCCGGGCTGGTCACCAAGTCCAACCTCATCCTGGGCATGGGCGAGACGCCGGAGGAGGTGACCGAGGCGCTGCACGACCTGCACGAGGCCGGCTGCGAGATCATCACCATCACCCAGTACCTGCGGCCCAGCGTCCGCCACCACCCGATCGAGCGCTGGGTCAAGCCCGAGGAGTTCGTGGCCCACTCGGCCGACGCCGAGAAGATCGGCTTCTCCGGCGTGATGGCCGGGCCGCTGGTCCGCTCCTCCTACCGTGCCGGCCGGCTGTACGCCACCGCCGTGCACAAGCGCGGCGAGCAGCTGCCGGCCAACCTGGAGCACCTGCTCCAGGCCGGCTCCGCCGCCCAGGAAGCCAGCACCCTGCTGGCACCCCGCTAGAACTCACGTCGTGAAGGGGGCTTTCCCGCACTCCGAGTGCGGGAAAGCCCCTTCACGCACTTGTGATGGGTCAGCGGTAGCCGGTGAATGTGTAGAACGGCTGGTCGACGGTGAGGCCGCCGTCCTCGTGCAGAAGTAGCCGGACGTCGGGGTCGTCCGCGCAGATGAGGGTGGTCTCGTCCAGGCGACGCAGCGGGTGGCGAACCTTGCGGCCGAACGTGAACGTGAGGCCGTCGCCCTCGGCGGTGAGCTCGGCGACACTGTCGTCGACACGGTAGGCGCCGGCCAGTTCGAGTGGCATCGGCCCCGCCGGCGGCACGACCGGCGCCGGCCGACCCAGGAACTTCTCGGCCAGGTCCAGCACCACCTGGTAGATGGCAAGGCCCTTGTGGTTGCCGAGCAGGATGATGCTGAAGTCCTCGTCGGGGAACCGGACGTAGAGGTCGGAGAACCCGTCCAGGCCACCGGAGTGCGCCGCGTACCGGGCGCCCCGGTAGTCGCCGAGCACCCAGCCAAAGCCGTACCTGGTGGCTCGGCCCGAGGTCAGGACCCCGGGGACCGTGAGGCGAGGTCGAACTCGTGTCCCTTGAGAAACCGGTCGTACCGCACCATGTCGTCGAGGGTGCTGAGCAGGGCGCCGGCCGCAGCACGTGCTCGGCGACGACGTCGCCGTAGGGCGAGCCGGTGACGGCCTCGATGATCAGGCCCAGCAGCCAATACCCGGTGTTGCTGTACGCGTATCGCGAGCCGGGCGTGAAATTGAGGGGCAGGCCGGTGAAGAAGGCCAGGGCCTCGTCGCTGGTGTGGGACAGGAAGCGCCGCTCTTCGAACTCGGGGATCAGCATCTGTTCGGGAAGGCCCGAGGTGTGGTTGAGCAGCTGCCGGATCGTCACGTCCCGGCCCGGCACCGGATAGTCCGGCAGATATTCGCCGATCGTGGTGTCGAGATCGATCAAGTGCTGCACGACCAATGCCGTGAACGACTTGGTGATCGACGCCACCGGGAACACGGTGTCCGCCGCGACGGGTTGCCGCCACTCGAGGTCCGCGAAGCCCGAGCACTCCTGGTGGATGACCTCCCCACCGCGGATCACGGCAATGGCGGTTCCGGGCTTATCCGATGGGGCTGAGCTCGACACCGTCCAACTCTGTCACGAACTCCGCGCCGAAGGCGGTGGAAGGGGTGTGGGCGCCGGGCTTGGCTTCACCGGCGACGAGCTTCAGCGCGGCGCGGAGGGCGGAGTCGGCAGTGAGGAGGTACGGGTTGGGGCCGGTGAGGGTCATGGAGAGCTGACGGCCGGCGGCGTTGCGGACGGCGCCCCAGACTTCGCAGCGGCTGGAGGTGCGGGTGCGCTCGGAGGGACCGGGGATGAAGCCGGCGAGGCGCTGGGCGAACTGCTGGGCGGCGGGGCTGCGGAGGATCGGGGCCAGCAGGCTCTGGGCGGTGGCGGCGAACTCGGGAACCGTGGTGTAGGTGGTGATGGTGGGAATGCCGGTGGAGCGGAAGGCGGTGCTGAGATCGCCCCACGGCACGGAGCCGACGCGACGGGGACGTGAGGCGAACTCGGCGACCCGGCTGCGGTGCCCGACGGGAACGGTGACCAAGGAGCCGTCGACCCGGGCGCGGCCACCGGTGGTGATGCCCTCGACGGTGGTCTTCATGGTGCCGGGACTCATGCCGCCACCGGCCAGGAAGGCCAACTCGAGCTCGACGGCGTCGGGGAGCTCCCGCGCGAGCAGGGCGGCGACGCCGTCGGTGGGCACGACGTCGAAGCCGGCGCCGGGCAGCAGGACGACACCGGCACGCTGAGCCTCGCCGTCACGGGCGAAGATCCGCTCGAAAACGTCGATCTCGCCGGTGATGTCGACGTAGTGGGTGCCGGTGGCCAGGCAGGCGTCGACCATCGGCTCGGAGGTCACGGAGAACGGCCCGGCGCAGTGCACGACGGCATCGACGTCGCCGAGGGCCTCGCACAGCCGGTCCTGGTCGTCCAAGGGCACGGCCCGGTGCTCGAGCCCGAACTCACGGGCGAGCGGCTCGAGCTTCTCGGCCGACCGCCCGGCCAGCACGGGGCGTTCGCCGCGCTGCCCGGCGAGCTGGGCGATGAGCCGTCCGGTGTAGCCGTTGGCGCCGTAGACCATCCACATGCACCGAGTATGACCATCAGGAGCCGCCGTTGCTGCTCCCGCCACAACAACGGCGGCCCGCGTCTCGATACTGCGCCGGGGCGCACGGGCCCCGCCAGGCTCGATGGGGCAGATCGGTCAGTCCTTGGGGCCGAACCAGCCGGTCATCCGCTCGGGGTCGAGCACGGCGTTGCGCCGCAAGGACAACGGCGGATGGCTGAACGCGCCCCACAGCCGCGTCAGCGGGTTGCGCGAACGCCACTTGGTGAAGGCGTCCATCGCGGCGACGCCGGAGCGCTGCCCGGCGCAGCGGGAGGCGATCCGGTCGCAGTCGAGTTCACGCGTCCAGGTGTAGGTCACGGCGAGTGTGAGCGCGATGCACGCGATCACGGCGGCCGCCGGCCAGGGCAACACCCACAGTGACAGCGCCGAGATGGTGAGCAGGTACACGGCGACGACGGTCTGCCGCAGGGTGTCGTGCCGGGCGAGGTGCGCGAGCTCGTGCGCGACGACAAAAGTGGTGGCCAGCGGGATGCGGTCGAGCATGCCGTCATTGAGCAGCACCACCCCGTGCCGGCCGGCGCGGTAGGAGCGGCCGACCGCGCGGGAGCCGACGCGGACTCGCACATCGGGGATCCCGGCAAGCGCTATCCCGGCCGCCAGCTGGGGCGCCAGCAGGGCCGGCCGCAGCCGGGTCCGCCGCTGCAACTGGCGTAACCGGGCCACCCGGATCAGGACGGCGGCGGCCAGCACGGCCATCGGCACGTCGACGACATATCCCAGCACCCGCAAGGCGTCCTC
This sequence comes from Kutzneria chonburiensis, assembly GCF_028622115.1. Lineage (NCBI taxonomy): Bacteria > Bacillati > Actinomycetota > Actinomycetes > Pseudonocardiales > Pseudonocardiaceae > Kutzneria > Kutzneria chonburiensis. Next base: position 9,713,456 of record NZ_CP097263.1, on the reverse strand, counting down.
GCCGGCCAGCAGCACCAGCAACAGCGCGGCCGCGAGGTAGCAGCCGCCGACCGACGCCAGCCACCGGACGAGGTCTCGGTCCCTGGGCAGCACGGAGCCGACCACCTGTTCGTCAGCCGGAACCGGCTGCCCCTCCACCGAAGACACGTGCGCAGCGTACTTCCGTTCGGTCCACAGCGGACCTCCGACGACAGACGTTATGAAGTCGATTCGCGACGGAGCGTGAACTATGCGCCACGACCGCACAAAACCGACACGCATCGCTCCACGTTCACGGGGATCACCGCGGCCGCGAAACGGTCACCACTCCAGTGGCAAGGTCGAGCCGGGACGGGTCCGACGACTCGGACAGATGAGCCGAAGCACCGCGCCGGCAAGCGCTTGCCACGCCACCGGCCATCCGTGTCGACGGTATTCGGCGTCACCGCCGGCCGACACCCGACATGAGCAAGGGATCGTGCCGGCAGCTCGTCACCGCGGCGTCACGGACCCCTCTCCGCGGCAGTCGTTTGGTCCCGGCCGATCCGTGGATCGGCGGCGGCGCGGTCACCGGTGATGATGGCCACCCCAGTCGCCGCCGTTGCAGCAGTACGTCGGATATCCCGGTTGGGGAAGGACAAACGTGGTGGTGACGGTGGTCGCGGTGGTCGTGGTCGACGTCGGCTTCGTGACGGGAGCCACGGCCCGCGCCGGGGCGGCGCTGGTCGTGGTGGTGACCGTCACGGAGGTGGCGTCGCCCAGCAACGTCGTCGACGTGACCGGATCCGGCCCGCGATACGGCTGCGGGACCGGTTCCGAGGTCCGCAGCGGCGCACTGGACGTGCGCGGCCCGAAGCCGATGATCGCGGACAGCACGAGAACGATTCCCAGCGCTGCCAACACGAACACGTACCAGGGCGGCCGATTTCCCGGCTCCTGCCCACTCATGCGACCCCCTTGACCGATCGAGTGGGCAGAGGCTAGTTGGGAAGCATGATCGGCTCAAGCCCCTTGACCCGATCGGCAGATCCACTGTGGATCCGAGGTGTGCTCGACAATTTCCACCGGGACGCGATCAGGTAACGACACGGTCCAGGCGTGAACCGAAGCGTGCACTACCCGGATTTCAAGTGACCCGGCACCGCTCACGAGAGCGCGCGCGGGCACCGGCCGCCGTGACGGCCGGGTGACCACCTCGTGTCGGTTGGCCGAATGCTGGGACGACCCTCAGGAGCCGACTGGTATCTTGAATTCATGATGAAGCTCGGCTCGCGCATTACCTCACGCATTACGTCGTGGATCGTGCGCAGGCAGATGGCGAGGACAGGGCAGGACGGATTCGATCTGTCGCGTATCCCCTTCATTCCCGATTCCGCCCTCATGCCGCTCGAGCGCGAGGGTGTCCACCCGGTCGACGACATGCGCCGGCAGCGCGAGTCCGAGCCGGTCACCCGGCTCAAGCTGCCCCTTGGCTTCCGGGCCTGGCTGGTCACCGGCTACGAGGAGTCCCGAGCCGTGCTCGGCTCGGCCGACAACTTCAGCAACGACTTCGCCAATCTCACCGGCAGTTTCGGCATCACCGCCGAGCAGAATCCGGGCGGTCTCGGTTTCTCCGACCCGCCGCTGCACACAAAGCTGCGCAAGGTGCTCACGCCGGAATTCACCATCCGCCGGCTGAGCCGGCTCACGCCGCGCATCGAGCGCATCGTGGCCGACACGCTGGACACCATCGAGCGTGAGGCCGAGGACGGCCCGGTCGACCTCATGCAGGCCTTCGCGCTGCCGATCCCGTGCCTGACCATCTGCGAGCTGCTCGGCGTCGACTACGAGGACCGCGACGACTTCCAGCGCCTCGGCGCGGCCCGCTTCGACCTGTTCGGCGGGGCCAGCGCCTCGCTCGGCGCGATCTCCGAGTCGCTGGTGTACCTGCGCGGTGTGGTGGCCAAGCAGCGCAAGAACCCGGGCGACGACCTGCTCGGCCAGATCATCAAGGAGCACGGCGACACCATCGACGACGATGAGCTGGCCAGCATCGCCGACGGCCTGCTGACCGGCGGTTTCGAGACCACCACGTCGATGCTGGCCCTGGGCACCATCGTGCTGCTCCAGGACCCGGCGGCGTTCGAGCGGCTGCGCACCGACGACGAGTCGATCAACGCCTTCGTCGAGGAGCTGCTGCGGCTGCTGACCGTGGTGCAGGTGGCGTTCCCGCGCTTCGCCCGCAAGGACATGGTGCTGGGCGGCCAGGAGATCAAGGCCGGCGACGTGGTGATCTGCTCGCTGTCCGGGGCCAACCGGGACGCCGTGCTCGGCCCGAACATGGAGGACTTCGACCCGGACCGGCCGACCTCGTCCTCGCACCTGGCCTTCGGGCACGGCATCCACCGCTGCATCGGGGCCGAGCTGGCCAAGATGGAGCTGCGCATCGCCTATCCGGCGCTGGTGCGCCGATTCCCGAGGCTGCGGCTGGCGGTCAGCCCCGAGGAGCTGGCGTACCGGCAGGTGTCCATTGTGTACGGTGTGGACGAGCTGCCGGTGCTGGTGGACTGACGGCTTTCAGGCTGATCGCGAGGCGGGGGCACAGCCGTGCCGCCCGCCTCGCGTGTTCCTCGAGGTGATCCGGGACGGTCGCATCGGTGATCAGCGGATAGCCCCAGGGATCGGTGGAGATCAATTCCGGCAGCAGTTCCGCGCACAATCCGCGGCCGTCGCAGGCGATCCAGTTGATGTGCAGCTCATTCATCGGTACTCCCCCGCGAATGCGGTCAGCGCGCTTCTGACGAGCCGGGCCGTGCCGTCCGGGTGATGGCAGGCGCCGCGGCCGTCGACCAGCCCGACGAGCCGGTAGACCTGGTCCATACGGCGTGCGGCCAGCGCTTCGGCCAGCGCCGGCAGGCCGAAGCGGCAGGGCCCACACCGCCGGGTGCTCTGCGACGCCAGGTAGTTGACGATCTCCGTGGTCTTGGCCAGCCCGCTTTCGTTGGCCGACAAGGCAATCGCCACACCGGCGCCCGGATCCGTGATCACGTCTCGCGGCGTCAGCCAGGTGCCGTGGTAGCCGCCGACCAGCACGGCCCTCGTCTCGCCCGCACCGGCCAGGTCCAGAAGCCGTTGCACGGCCACGTTCTTCTCGACCTCGTAAACGCCGGGTCGTTGCACCGCACCGGAAACGGTGGCCAGGAACGTGTCGTGTCGGCGGAACCACCTCGGGCCGTAGCGGGCGATCTGCGCGATGCGGGCCAGCGTCTCGACGTTCTGCACCAGCATGTCGTCGCGGCTTTCGCCGGTCGGCAACGGTGTGCGTCCGTTGACGGCGGCCATGACAGCCGATGATTCGCCGGCGGTGAAGGCATCTGGCGCGGCTAGGCACGTGAGCGGGTAGCGGTCGGATTTCCGTTGCGGGACAACGGCACCGTAGAGGTAGACCCGGCTCGCGCCGACGGCTTCCGCGGTCAGTTGCAGGCCGTCCAGCACAAGGTGTCGGCACTGTTGGAGCAGCACTTTGTCCTTACGGCTGAACGGTTCGCCCTCGGCGGCGTTGGCGATGACCACCGGCCGGTCGGTGACCGCGGTGCGGGCCAGCTTGCGCCAGGTCGGGAAGTTCGCGCCGCCACGACCGGTCAACCCGGCTTCTTGCAGGGCCCCGATGAGCACGCCGGGCGTTCGCGGCCAGGGCAGCGGGCCGTTGCGGGCGATGTGCTCGTCCTCGTCCCGCGCGGCGGCGTCGAGCAGGGGCCTCATGTGACGAACCTCCAGGTCACGGCGGTGGCAACGGTGGTGGTGCAGGCCACGGCCAGCACGCCCATCCACACCTGCGCGGCGTCGGTGCCGGTGCCGAGGGCGTGCGCGAGGGCGATCGGCCAGATCGCGTAGGCGGCCCAGTGGATGGCCCGCCAGGTCCGCAGGCCGAGCCGGGCCCGGTTCAGGCTGGTGACCAGCACGATCAGCAGCAGGTCGAAGGCCAGCGTGCCGAGACCGAGCCAGAACGGCTGGTAGGAGCCGACGAACGGGACCAGCAGGTCGATCGGGTTGAGGTCGGCGTAGGAGTCGAACAGCAGGGTCAGGACGTGCACCAGGACCAGGCCGAGCCCGATCAGGCTGGCGTTGCGGTGCACGGTGGCGATGGCGAACCGCGGCAGCCCGGCCAGGGTTTCCCTTGCCTGGTGGCGATTCCCAGCGTGAGCGAGACCGTGAGCAGGACCAGCGCCATCACGCCGGCGCCGCGGGCGATGTACCAGATCACGGCCAGCCGCCCAGGGTTCGGACCGATCCGTCGGCGGCGACCAGCCGGGCCGGCACGTTGTGCTCGCGGAGCATCGTGAGCGCCTGATTGCCGTTGACCAGCGCGGCCGTGGTGAGCGTGTTGGCGTCGGTGCAGTTGTCGGCGACAACCGTGACGCAGCGCCACATTCGTGGCGCTGGTTGACAGGTTCGGGGTCGAGGATGTGGTGCAGCAGGCGATCGCCGCGCCGCCACTGGCGACTGCGGGTGCTGGACGTCGCGATCGCCTTGCCGGCCGGCATCGTCACCACGCAGGACGGGTCGTCGTCACGGTCCTGCACCAGCACCTGCCAGCCGTGGGGTGCAGGTCCGGCGGTGGCGATGTCACCGCCGAGGCTGACCAGCACGCCCGTGTCGAGCGCATCGGCCACCAGCCGGGCGCAGCAGTCGGCGGCGAACGCCTTGGCCGTCGCACCGAGATCCAGCACCGTGTCCTTCGGCAACGTCAAGGTATTGCCGGACAACGTGACGCTGCGCCAACCGGCAATCTTCACGGTGACAGCGAGACCATCTACGTCCACTATGGACAGATCACGGTCGTAGCCGAGGGCGCACAACGCGTTGCCCACGGTCGGATCCACCGCCCCGTCGCTGTCCTCGGCCGCCCGCAGCGCCACCTCCACCAGCGTCGCCAGCAGCGGGCTGACCTGCACGGGACCGCTGCTGCGACCGGCCGCCATCAGCTCCGAGTCCGGGCGGAAACGGCTGCATGCCAGGTCGATTTCGGACAGCATCGACTCGATCAGCACCCGCGCGGCCGGCAGCGTCGACGGCTCCGTGACGACAACCCGGGCCGTGGTGCCCCAGACCGGCCATTCCTCGGCCTTCACGATCCCCCCGTTCTGGCCATCGGCTCCGTGCCGGTCGACAGCTGGCTGTCCGAGGTCGACGTGGTCTTGGTCTGGTCGGAGTGGCTGACCACGGCGGCCACCGCCACCGCACCGCCGACGCCGACCAGCGCGAGCGCCGCGGTGATCACGGCGGCGCTGCGAATCCCCTGCTCCCGAGCGTTCATGGCTCCACACTGCGCCGCCGAGCTGTGGACCAGCTGAGCCCGCGCTGTGGGCATTTCCTTGACCGTCACCGGGTCGACACCTAGGGTGACCAATTGTTAAGGAGGTTTACTAATAATGTCTGAGTCCGCATCGGAGCAGTCACCCACCCGCCGCCGCTTCCTCCTCGGCACCGCCGCCGTCGCCGGCTCGGCCGCCCTACCGTCGCCAGGCTTCGACGCCGGCCCTAAACCCTTGGTGTTGGCCAACAACGTCGGCTACGAGCCGACGGCCAGCAAGCGTGTGGTGATCGCCGCCGGCAAGGCATCGCCCGCACCCAAGGCGTACCAGGTGATCGACAACGCCACCGGCAAGACCGTGTCCGGCGGGTTGGCGAAGTACATCGGGCCGGTCAAGGACTGGCTGGCCGACCAGGTGCCGGCCGTGCCCGGCTACTACTGGGTCGCCGACCTGACCTCGTTCACCCGCGTCGGCCAGTACGTGGTCACCGTGGACGGCGGCCGCTCGCAGCCGTTCTGGATCGAGCCGAACGTGCTGGAGCGGCGCACGATGTCGCACCTCGTGCACTACTTCAAGGACTCCCGCAGCTCCGGCCAGTACGACAAGGCCGACCGCAAGCTGCCGCTGAAGTCCGGCGGCACCTTCGACGCCAGCGGCGGCTGGTACGACGCGGCGGCCGACTGGGGCAAGCACTTCACCCAGCTGTCCAACCTGTCGTACTTCAACACGCTGTCCATCCCGCTCACCGCGTGGGCGCTGGCCGCCACCCACGACCAGCTGGCCCGGCGGAACAACACCGACCTGGTCGGGGTGCTGGGCTGGATCCAGGACGAGGCGCTGTTCGGGGCCGACTACCTGACCCGCGTGCACCCCAAGGGCGGCTCGTTCTACAGCTCGGTCAGCCAGCCCGAGGCCGACGACCTCGGCGCCGACCCGACCCAGCGCAGCCTGAGCACCCGGCAGGTCGACTTCCGTGAAGGCGGCGGGCTGGCCATCGCCGCGCTGGCGCGGTCCAGCACGTATCCGGTGTCCGGCGACTACTCGTCAGCCGACTATCTTGCCGCCGCGGAAGACGCTTTCGCCTATCTGGTCGTCAACAACGTGTCGTTGCTGAATGACGGCAAGGAGAACATCCTCGACGACTTCAACGTGCTGCTGGCCGCGACCGAGTTGTTCAAGGCCACCAAGAAGGACTCGTACCGGACGGTGGCCGACGCACGTGCGGCGAGTTTGTGCGCGCGGCTCGTGTCGTGGCAGGGATATCACGACTACTGGCGGGCCGACGACGCCGACCGCCCGTTCTTCCACCCGTCCGACGCCGGCCTGCCGGTGGTCAGTCTGCTGACGTACCTGGACATCGCCACTGATGTCCAGAAGGCGAAGGTGCTCGACGTGGTGCGGCGGGCCATGCAGTTCGAGCTGAACGTGACCGGCGAGGTGCCCAATCCGTTCGGCTACGCGCGGCAGCTGGTGCAGGACGGAAAGGGCACGCGGTACAGCGGCTATTTCTTCCCGCACAACGTCACGCCGCGCACCGACGACGCGTGGTGGCAGGGCGAAAACGCCCGGCTGGCGTCGATGGCCTCGGCCGCTCGGCTGGCCGCCGGTTTCTATACGGGGTCGTTCGCGGCGAATCTCCGGGCGTACGCGCAGGACCAGCTCAACTGGATCGTCGGCGTGAACCCGTTCGACGTGTGCATGCTGGAGGGCACCGGCCGCGACCAGCCGCTGTACCTGGAGTACGCGGACGGGCAGAAGGTCGGCTCGTGGCGTTGGCTGCGTTCGGCCGGCGGCATCGTCAACGGCATCACCGGCAAGTCCGACGACGGCCGTGGCCTGGCCTGGGATCCGGGCGAGGCGTTCACCGGGCCCAACACCGACTGGCGGTGGCTGGAGCAGTGGCTGCCGCACTCGACATGGTTCCTCTACGCCGCCGCGATCGGTTAGCGGACGCAGGGCCGGGCAGCAATGCCCGGCCCTACGCCATATTCCGCCACCACAAGCAGCCTCGCCGTGTCAAGCTTTTTTGTTTGGAAAGGGGCTTTCCAGCACTCGGAGTGGAGGAATGGCGCGTTGATCTTGCTGGTGCGGGCCGGATGGTGGGGGCGGCCGGTGCACGTGCAGTGGATCAGGCGCCGGTGAGCTGGCCCAGCCAGCCGGCCTTGCTGATGTCGACCTGGTTGTCGCCGTTGAGGACCGTGGGCGTGCCCTTGAAGTTCACCGAGTCGCGGGCCTTGTCGGTCTGGCCGTGCACCTCGGCGTCGAAGGTGCCGGCCTTGACCTCGTCGGCGAACTGCTGGCCGGTGATGCCCGCTTTGCGGCCGATGTCCACCAGCTGGTCGTCGGTGTAGCCGGACTGCCCCTCGGTCGGCTGCTGCTCGTACAGCGCGGCGTGGAACTCGGCGAACCGACCGGCCTTGGCCGCCGCGAGGGCGGCGTTGCCGGCCCGGAGCGAGTAGCCGGCCGGCGTGGTCTCGTTGTCGAGCAGGTCGAGCACGTGGTAGTTGACCCGGAGTTGGCCGGCCGTGATGGCCTTGGCCATGTCCTTGCCGTACGGGTCTTCCAGGTTGTGCTTGCAGTACGGGCAGAGGAAGTCCTCGTACACGTCCAGCGTGGCCTTGGCATTGGCGCTGCCGGCCACGACCGTGCCGTCTGCCTGCACGACGGTCGGATAGGCCCCGCCGGCCTGTGGCTCGTCGGCCATCGCGTGCGTGACGACCACGCCGCCGATGATCGCGGCGGCGATCACCACCACGGCCGCGACGAGCAGCAGGTTGCGCCGCCCGTCGGCCACTCCGCGTGCCGCCGCCACAGCGTCCCTGGTCTTGGTTGCGCCCACCGGAACACTCCTCCCTGTCCGCCCACCACGACGGACGGGAGGCGCGAACGGTTCACCCCGTCATGCGCGCCAGCACGGCCGGTCGCAGCGCGTCGACGTCAATGCCGAGGTTGCGGAGCACCTTCACGCCGACCCCTTCGACCGCCGCACCGCTGCCGCCGTCACGGTCCTCGTCCGGCCGCTCCGCTTCGGCGAGAATGCCGAGCAGCAGGTGCTCCGGGCCGATCGTGTCGCTGTGCAGCTCGGCCATCTGCCGGAGCGTGTGCTCCAACGCCTTCTTGGCCCGCGGGGTGAACGGCGGCCGCGGGAAGTGGAACTTGCCGGGGCCGAACGTCTCGTCGGCACGGCGGCGGATCTCCTCCACGTCGATCCCGATCGCCGCCAGCGCCTCCGTGGCACCCTGCGCGCCGACCGGCTGCACTCCGCTGGCCACCAGCACGTCAGCAATCTCGGCCCGTAACGCTTTGACCGTTACCCCGCTGTCCCGCAACACACTGCCGGCGATGGTGCCCGGCATGTCGGCCAGTCCGACCAGCACGTGCTCCGTGCCGATGTAGTCGTGTCCTTGGGCCATGGCCTCGTCTTGGGCCAGCACCAGCACGCGCTTGGCGGGGTCGGTGAACTTCTCGAACACGTCAGGCCTCCTTGTACTGCGCCTTGCGGCGGTTGGCGTGCTTCTCGTGCACGGATTGGCGACTGACCGCGAGCGCAGTGGCGATGTCCTGCCAGGACCAGCCTTGTTCACGGGCACTGTCCACGTGCAGCCGCTCAAGTTCTTCCAACAGCCGCCGCAGCGCCACGACCGCCCTCAGCCCGATGGCCGGGTCCTTGTTGGTGATCTGCCCGGCCAGCTCGGCCGGCGTGCTCTGCTCCGTCATGGTTGTCAGGTTAGCCTGACACGCCCCATGGTTGTCAAGGCATCCTGACAACGGTCGGCACCGCGTCGTACCGTGACGGAAAGCCGAACGGCCAGAGATCGAAAAGAACAGGCGAGTGGCCGGGCGGTGAGATCCCGCCCGGCCACTCGCCTGCTGTTGTGCGTGCCTAGATCACCTTCTGCGAAGTGTTGGCGGCCATGGTGATCGCGCGCTGCCAAGTGCCGGACTTCACGACGGTGCTGGTGCCGCCGACGCTGTGCAGGGTCAAGCCGGTGACCCTGCCGCTACGCCACTCGAGGTCGAGGGTGAAACCGCCGCGGACGCCGATGCCGGTGACGCGGCCGGACCGGGCCCACGCGGCGGGTAGCGCCGGCAGCAGGTCGATCTGGCCGGGGCGGGACTGGACGAGCATCTCCAGCATGGCGGTGGGCGCGCCGAAGTTGGCGTCGATCTGGAAGGTCGTGCGCTCGCCGAAGGAGTACATGTCGAACAGGTTGGGGGCGCTGCCGTTGCCGAAGTTGACGGACGGCGTCATCACGGTGAGCAACATCTGGTACGCCTTGTCGGCGTTACGCAGATGGGCCCAGCAAGCCGATCGCCACGCGCAGGCCCAGCCGAAGCTCTGCGTGCCGCGAGCGGTCAGCAGGTTGCGGACGCCGTCGATGATCTCCTTGGGGCTGCTCTCGACCCGAATCCGGTCGCCGGGGAAGAAACCGATCAACGGCGACAGATGCCGGTGCTTGGTGTCGCCCAGGTTGTCCGGCGACATCCACTCCTCCAGCCACCCGGTCTTCGGGCTGACAACAGGCAGATAAAGCTTGTCCCGCATGGCAATAATGGCGCGAGCGTAATCCTGGTCCTGACCGAGGACGGCAGTGGCCGCCTCATAGTGGGTGAACAGGTCCCAGGCCAACTCCTGCGAGTACGTGTTGCCGATGCCGTCCTGCGGCCCCTGCTCGGGCGACCAGTCATGGTCGTCGTAGAGCTTGCCGTCCTTCTCGATCAGCCGCGCCTCCCAGAACTGCACGGCCCCCTTGAGCAACGGGTAGATCTTGGTCAGGTACGCCTTGTCCTGGGTGAACTCGTAGTGCTGCCAAAGGTTGTTGCACAGCCAGGCATTGCCGGACGGGTGCCACCACCAGCCGCTGCCGCCGTACGGGTTCGTGGAGAAGGCCACCGCCCAACCGGCGATCTTGCCACTGCTGTTGCGGAAACGGTTGCGGGAGTCGTTGAACGCCTTCTGCGTGGTGGCCGTCCACGATGAAAGCTGGGACACGCAGTAGTCGGCGAAAGCGTTGAAGCACTGGGAAAGGCCGGCACGGTCGGGCAGCCAGTAGTTCATCTGGACGTTGATGTCGGTGTGGTAGTCGGCGTACCAGTCCGGGTTGTTGTTGGACACCCACAGACCCTGAAGGTTCAACGGCAGGCTGTCCCGCGAACCGGAGATCACCAGGTACCGGCCGAACTGGAGGTACATGGCCTCCAACTCCGGGTCGGGATCGGCGTGCGGGCCGCCGCGCTGCCACAGCCGGGCCCACGTGTCCAGGGACCGCTGCTGCGAGGACGACCGTCCCAAGTCGACAGTCATCCGGTTGTACAACGCCTGGTAGTCGGCGACATGCGTGTCCAGCAACACGCCGCCGGCCACGCCGGCGGCCTTGGACGCCTTCTGCCGGGCGATGGTGAGCGGGTCGACGGCGGCGTCCTTGAAAGCGGTCGCGGGCGTGGCGGCGTAGTTGGTGCCGCCGCTCACGACGATCAGCACCTCGCCACAGCCGGAGAACGCAACCTTGTTGCCCTGCAAGGAAACGCTGCCACCCTTGGCGCTGGCCGTGACAACCGTGGCGTACTTGAGGCCGTTGCCGAGCGTGCCGGCGAAGGAGATCGCGCCACCAGAGCCGGTCGTGGTCTCGCCGTGGGTGCCGGCCAGCGACACGGAGCCGGTGTAGCTGCCGCCGCCGGTCTGGGTCAGACGGATCACCAGCACGTCGTCGGGGTGGCTGCTGTACACCTCGCGCCGGTAGTGCGCGCCCTTGTACGTGTAGCTCGCGGTCACGACGCCGTTGCTCAGGTCCAGCCGCCGCCGGTAGTCCTTGACCGCCGACAGGGCGTGCGCGGGGATGTCGACGCCGACTCTGGCCAGTTGGCTGTAGCTGCCGAAATGCACCGAGTCGTAGTTCAGCTGGCCGTCGTCCTGTACTACGTCGTTCACATCGCCGGCCCAGAGCGTGATGTCGCTCAGGTAGACGAAGTCGCTGCCCGGGTCGCCGCCGACGAGGCCGCCGAGCCGGCCGTTGCCGACCGGCAGGCCCTGCTCGATGATCCGACCTTCTTCGGCCGGCGCCGGGTACCAGAGCGCCGTGGCGTCGGTGTCGGACACCACGTGAGCGTCCGCCGGACGGACCGGGTCGGCTTGCGCGGTGAACGGCCGCAGGCCCGTCATCGCGGCAGCTACGCCCAAAGCGCCGCCGAGGCGGAGCGCGTCCCGCCGGGTGTGGCCAGCTGACTCGGTCATCGTCGACCTCCTGAAGCGATCCGGGTGTCGCCCCGCAGCCTGGCCAAACATCGGATGAATGTCAATAATGCCTAATAAATTTGGCCGGGCCGCCGGCCGGTTCTGTCCGACGCGCGGCTGCGCCGGCGTCCGTTCAGGCAGAAGCGTTCCGCCGGTCGGTCGGCATCGGGGTGCACGGTGGGCCGTTCGGCGTAGCGTCGAAACCGAGCGACACCCGGCCCCCGCGCTCGGCCGGGTGTCGCCGACACAAAACTGTTGTGGTGCAAGAAAAGGTCTGCACCTAGGGACATTGCCGGGGCCACCGCCGATGGCGAAGATGCCGGCATGTCCCTGAAAACCCTGGCCGTCGCCGCCGCGACGGTCGCCATCGTGGCGGTCGGCGTGCCCGCGTCGGCCGCCACGTCCACAATCGACGGCAGCTACGCGTTCAACGGAAACGGTTGGGCGGGCACACTTGTCGTGTCGAACTCGGCCTCGGGCGCGCCGGCGGTGACCATGCACTACAACGAACTGGGCCGTGACGAACGGCTCAGCGGCAGCTGGTCGGGCCGGACGCTGACGATCACCCGCCCGCTGGCCTGGAACAACAGCCAGACGTACACGCTCTACCTGGGCGACCACAAGGCGAACTCCCCGGTGTTCGGCGGGTTCTTCACCCAGAGCGACGTGCCGGGGCAGAGCTACGGCGTGTACGCCAAGGACTATCTGCCGCTGGGCACGCCACGGCTGAAGTCGCTCAAGGCCGACGACTCCCTGCCGGACGGCCTGGTCGGCGGCTACGGCTTCAACGGCAACGGCTGGACCGGCCGCATGGTCGTGCAGTTCACCTCATGCCAGGTCCCGGAGATCACGCTGCGCTACGACGAACTCGGCCGCACCGAGCCGATCGCCCAGCGCACCTGGGATGCCACCACGCACACGCTGACCTTCGTGCGACCGCTCAGCTTCGGCGGCGTGACACAGACCTACACGCTCTACTTCGCCAACCGCCTGCAGAGCACGCAGATGTTCGGCGGCTACTTCACCGAATCGGACGTGCCGGGCCAGCGGTTCGCCGCCTTTGCCTGGCTTCAGCCGGGCGGCGTCGGCTGCTAGCCGAGCAGCTCGGCGAACCGCTCGGGGCTGACGTTGCCGCCGGACAGGATCACCCCGACCCGGCCGGTGAAATCGCCCCGCAGCACGGCCGCCAGTGACGACGCGCCGCTGGGCTCGAGCACGATCTTCAGGCGCTCGAAGGCGAACCGCATGGCGGCGCGGATCTCGTCGTCGGTGACGAGGACGATGTCGTCGACCAACCGCTGGTTCACGGCGAAGGTCAGCTCGCCAGGAGTGTCGGCGGCCTGGCCGTCGGCGATGGTCCGGGGCACCGGCACTGACACCCGGTGCCCCGCGGCCAGCGACAGCTTGGTGTCGTTGCCGAACTCGGGTTCCACGCCCACCACCCGGATCCGACGGTCGAGCCCCTTGGCTGCGGTGGCGCTGCCGGCGATCAGTCCGCCGCCGCCGATGGGCACGACGAGCGTGTCGAAGGAGCCGGACTCCTCGATCAACTCCAGCGCGGCGGTGCCCTGCCCGGCCATCACGTGCGGGTGCTCGTACGGCGGAATCAACGCCAGACCGCGCTCTTGCGCCAAGGCATTGCCGATCGCCACCCGGTCGCCGGTGTAGCGGTCATAGGTGACGATCTCCGCGCCGTAACCGCGAGTGGCGTCCACTTTGGACTGGGGCGTGTCCTCGGGCATCACGATCACCGCGGTGCTGCGGAATTCCCGAGCCGACAGGGCGACGGCCTGGGCGTGGTTGCCGGACGAGTAGGCGGCGACGCCCCGCGCCAGCTGCTCCGGAGCCAGCCGGGACACAGCGTTGTAGGCGCCGCGGAACTTGAACGCCCCGATGCGCTGGAAGTTCTCGCACTTGAGGAAGACCTCGGCGCCGGCCCGCCCGTCGAGCGTACGGGACCGCACCACCGGCGTGCGGTGGGCGATTCCCTTCAGCCGGGCCGCCGCGTCCTGGACATCGTCAAGGCTGAGCATGCCCCGACACTATCCGGCCAATCACCGCCAACCGCCGCTCCGTGACCGGTGCCATATCGGCCCGCGCCCGGGCCAGCACGGCCGCCGGCGCGGTGGCCGGCGTCCCGGCCTGGAACGGCGGCTCCGGCGCGTACTCCATGTACAGCTGAAGTCCTTGCGCCACTTCGTCTCCGCACAGCCGGGCGGCCAGCGTCAAAGCACCGTCGATGCCGGACGTCACGCCGGCGGCGAAGATCCAGTCGCCGTCGACCACGACCCGCTGGTCGACGGCCTCGGCCCCGAATTCGGCCAGCAGGTGGTGCGACGCCCAGTGCGTGGTGGCCCGGCGGCCGGCCAGCAGCCCGGCCGCGCCGAGCAGCAGGGCACCGGTGCACACCGACAGCACCACGTTGCCGCTCTGCTTTCGCAGCCAGGCCAACACTTCCTCGTTCTCCATCAGTACGTCGATGCCGCGCCCGCCGGGCACGTGCAGCACGTCGAGTGCGGGCGCGTCGGCAATCGCGGCGTCGGGTGTGATCGTCAATCCGCGCACGTCACGCACCGGCGCCCCGGTGAGGCCGTAGACACGGTAGGTCGAGCCCGGCAGGCGGGACAGCACCTCGAACGGGCCGGTGAAGTCGATCTGGTCCATGTCGTCGAAGACGAGCGAGCCGATGTCCATGCCCCTCACCCTCGCAGCGAGGACCCGACCGAACGAGTGGCAGGACTGCCCTACTTCGCTAGGATTCTGCCATGCACCGGATCGTCGCGCTGGCCCTGCCGGACGTGGTCGCCTTCGACCTGTCCGTGCCGGCGCAGATCTTCGGGCACCGCGACGAACAGGACCGCTACGAGTTCACGGTCTGCGCCGAACGCCCCGGCCCGGTGCCGACGACCACCGGCTTCACCATCACGGCCACGGCCGGCCTCGACGCCCTGACCAGCGCCGACACGGTCATCGTGCCGGGATTCTTCCCCCTGGACGCCCCGCCCGAACCGGTACTCGACGCCCTCCGCGAAGCCACCGGCCGCATGGTCTCGGTCTGCACGGGGGCGTTCGCGCTGGCCGCGGCCGGCCGGCTGGACGGCCGCACGGCGACCACGCACTGGCGGGACGCCGACGAGCTCGCCGCCCGCTTCCCGAAGATCGACGTCCGCCCGGACGTGCTGTACGTCGACGAAGGCGAGGTACTGACCAGCGCCGGCGTGGCCGCGGCGATCGACCTCTGCCTGCATCTGTACCGCACCGATCACGGCGCCGACCACGCTGCTCGGGTCGCCCGCCGCATGGTCGTCGCCCCGCACCGGTCCGGCGGCCAGGCCCAGTTCGTCGACCGGCCCATCCCGGACGGCGCCGGCCTGGCCGACACCTGCGCCTGGGTGGTCGAACGCATGCACGAACCGACCACTGTGGACGACATGGCCCGCCATGCCGGTTACGCGCCAAGGACTTTCGCCCGGCACTTCCGCGCCGAGACCGGCCTGACGCCGCTACGCTGGCTCACCGCGCAGCGCCTGCTGGAGGCCCGCCGGCTGCTGGAGGCGACCGGTCTGCCGATCGACGAGATCGCCCGGCGCTGCGGCCTCGGCACGGCGGCCAACCTGCGGCTGCACCTGGCCCGCGAGTCGGCGACCACGCCGACCGCCTACCGCACCGCTTTCCGTGGCAGCACAACTCGCTGACAGGTTCCACACATTTGGCTGCGATGGTGGCGGCCATGAGGTTCACGGTCTACGCCGGTGCCACGGTCGCCGCGTTCACGCTGGCCGCGTGCGGAAGTCAGCCCCAGTCGCAACAGGTCGCCTCGCTGACGACCGCGAACAACGGCACGGCGACCAGCTCACCGTCCACTTCGGACAACGCGGAGCGGCCGCAGCTGAGGATGGACAGCTCCCAGGCGGATGTCAACGCGGCCTGGCACAACTACAACGTGTGCCTCAAGGACAACGGGCATGTGATGCTGCGCGGTGACGGCACCGACCAGCACGCCGGGCCGGGCGCGCCCGGCGGCGGCGCCGGGGCCGACAACCCGGACATGCAGGACACCAGCCCGGCCTCGGTCAACGCCACGAAGGCGTGCCGGAACAAGCTTCCGTTGCAGCCGCCGGAACTGGACCAGTCGAGGAATCCTCACTATCTGGACCAGTATCACGCCTACATGACCTGCCTGACCAGCCACGGCGCGCAGGTGCACGCCACCGATCCGTTCGGCTCGGGCTGGACCTATGACGACGGCGTGACCCAGCGCCTGAACCAGGATCAGTTCAGTCAGGTCGACCACGACTGCCAACTCTCGTCGTTCCGGCTCAGCTAGGCTCCTCCAGCAGTCCGAGATCCTGGGCCGCGGCCAGTGCCGCCGCCTTGCTGTGCACACCGAGTTTGCGGAACAGGCTGCTCTGCAGGTTTTCCACGGTGCGCACGGAAATCCCGAGCAGGCGGGCGGTCTGCTTGGCCGAGTGGCCACGGCCGATGGACGCGATGATCTCCTGTTCCCGCCGGGTCAGCGACAGCTGCCAGCGCCACCACGTCCGGTCGGCCCCGCGAGCACCGCCGAGCACGGACCGGGAATGGGCCGCGTCCACCATGAGATGTCCCTGGCTGGCCGCGTGCACGGCCGGCACGATCAAGCCGTCGACCCGGGTCGCCGGCAGCACGGTGACACCGCCGGAAAGCGCTTCCAGGACGTATTGGTGCGGTAGTTTCCGGCTGGCCACCACGATCGGCACCGAGCGGTTGACCACAACCGCCTGCCAGTCCTCGGGTTCCGGGTCGATCAGCACGGTGGCCACGCCCTGCTCGTCCTCGGCGACCACGGGAATGTCGTGCTCGCCGAGGATCCGCCGCACCCGGTCGGCGATCAGGCAGCCGGCGGTGCGCCCGGTGACGCACACCCGCAGCAGGTCCCGCAGCTGCCCGCCCTTCTGCCGGGGCAGCTCGATCACCGAGGCCATCAGCCCGAGCCGAGTCGCGCTCGCCGCCGCGTGGGCCTGGTTGTGCACGTCCAGCTTGGCGAAGATGCGCTGCTTGTGGTGTTCCACGGTGTGCAGGCTGATGCCGAGCTCGTAGGCGACCTGCCGCGGCGCGTAGCCGGCACTGATCAGATACAGCACCTCGAGTTCACGAGTGGTCAGCGCCTGCCGGGTTCCCTTGTCCAGCCGGGTTATCTCGACCGCGGCCGACGGCACCTTGATCGCCGCGACCAGCGCGTCCAGGCCGCGGGTGTAGGACACCAGCGCGCTGATGCCCGACTCGTAGGCGCGGATAACGTACGCCGCCGGCAGCACCTCGTGCACGCCGACCATGCGGAGCCGGCGGCCGGGCTCCAGCAGCAGCGACACCAGCCGCTCGTTGCTCCACCTAGGTGTGTCCGCCTCGAAGACGGCCACGTCCGGCCGGCACAGGTGGCACAGCTGGACCAGTTCCGGCGCCGAGGCCACGGTGCCGGCCAGTGCGATGCCCGGCTCCCGGGTCAGGTGCGTCGCCAGCAGTTCTCTGACCAGCCGGTTCTGATGCTGGAGGACGACGTTCACCTGGGGATGTGCAAGCATTGCCGATTCTCCCTCCGCCGCCCCCGACGAGGTAAACGCAGAAAACACCCGCGGCAGTGGCCGGTCAATACGACCAAAAGCACCAGCAGTGCGGGCGTCCAGACCAGTGTCGAGATCCCGAAGTCATCGGATGAAATCGATTGCATCGGGCACCTCTTCGTAGGGTCCATCCGCTATTTACCGAGAAAGGGGTGCATCATGTGGCACGTTGGTGGCGGTCAACGAGAATCCACTCGACGGCGGCCGAGTATGGCAGCGGTGCGTGCAACCGGCAACAATTAGACTGACGATTACCTAGGTATTTGTTCACCGCAGCCGTCGATAACATCGAACGGACTGGCACGAACGGGTCAGAGCATTCCTGCCAACGGTGCAGCCGCCACGCCTTCACGTCAACCGCGTACTAGGGAGAACACGCCATACCGGGGCAGACCGGCCCGACCTAGCATTCGACTACCGGACCTCCTGGGGGTGGCGATGGCCGTGCTCACGCCGACGCGGTTCCACTGGATGCTGCCGGCCGAAGGCGATCCGGTGGAATTCTGCCGTTCGGCCGAGGACGGCGGCATCGACCGCATGCTGCTGCCGTCGGCATTCCATCGGCCGGACGGTATAGCACTGGCGGCCCACCTCTCGGCGGCCACGAAGGCCATCGGATTCATGATCTGCCCCCGTACCGACATGCAGTCTCCGATCCATCTGGTCAGACAGGTGAACACGCTCTCATCGGTCACCGACGGGCGGGTGAGTGTGCTCGGAACCTGTCCGTACGACAGTGATTTCCGGGCACACGACGAGTTCTGGTCGGTGTGCGACGCGTTGTGGCGGGATCGGCGAATTCCCGTCCAACTGGATCGGCCCGAACTGTATTTCAGCGGGAGTTCGGGCCCGGCGTCCGATCTCGCGGTCCGACACGGCGACGTGTTGCTGCTCCTCGCTGCCGAGCCTGCCGTGGTGGCCGGGCGCGGGAGACGGGTGCGCGCCGCCGGCCGCGAGGTCGGACTGCTGTTCTCCGTGGTGTGCCGGCGAACCCGGGCCGAGGCGGTGGCCGCCGCGCACGCGCTGACCGAGATCGCCGGCGAGAACGTCTACGCGGTGCGGGAACGCTTCCGACTGCTGACCGCCGAGGCGGTGGCGCTGACCGGCGGCTGGTGCGCGTCGCCGGCCGAGGACGCCGACCACTGGCCCCGGCCGTATCTGTGGACCGGGGCGATGCCGTTCCTGGGTCCGCTCGGGCTGGCCCTGGTCGGCACACCCGACGAGCTGGCCGCGGCGATCATGGAGTACCGCCGGGCCGGCGTCAGCCAGTTCCTGGGCCATGGCGACGGGATGCCGGCGTTCTGCCACGAGGTGCTGCCGCGGGTTCGTGCGCTGGAACAGGCCACTGTGTACGCGTCGGTCGGGGCCGTGAATCCCGGGAGTTCGGCCGTTTCGGGGGTGTGACTCGCTTCCGCCCGGTACGGTGGTGATCGTTTGGCGATGGCGTGCATGGGGCCGACGTCGCCGGGCGGTCCACCCGTTTCGAGCACTGGAGCGAAGGTGAAGCGACTTCCCATCGCGGCCCTGGCCGCGTTCGCCGCGATCACGGCACTGGCCCCGGCCGCGTCGGCCGACATCGGCCTGCTGCACGTCGTCGCCATGGGCGACTCGTACGCGTCCGGCACCGGGGCCGGCGACTACCAGCCCGGCACCGAGGGCAATTGCTGGCGTAGCAACAACTCCTACTCCGAGCAGATCGTGGCCCGGGTGCGGGCCCGTGGCACCAGCGTGCAGTTCACCAACGTGACCTGCAGCGGCGCGGCCACTTCCGACCTGTACAAGGACTTCCTCGGCCAGGGCCCGCAGCTGGACGCCTTGCAGGTCGACACCAACGTGGTGCTGCTGACCATCGGCACCAACGACATCGGCTACGCCGCCTACGGCGGTCTGTGCATCCAGGCCGACTGCTCGGGCGCGCCGACACAGGCCATCACGGCGAAGTTGCCGGACATGGCCAAGAACGTCGGCCAGCTGTTGCAGGACATCCATGCCCGCAGCCCGCACGCCAAGATCGTGCTGTCGGCCTACGGCAGCCAGCTGTCGCCGGACGCCAACGCCGACGGCAAGCTGGACCCGATCTGCGACGCCTCGGTGTTCAGCGCGCAGGAGCGGACCGAGGGCAACGCGCTGGCCAGCAAGCTGAACAAGACGTTGCAGGACACGGCCTACCGGGCTCACCTCGGCGGCATCGACACGGCCTTCGTCAGCGAGTACGCCGCCGATTCCGTGCACCTCAACAGCACCTTCGCCGGGCATTCGCTGTGCCAGGCCGGAACGCCGTTCTACCGCGGCTTCGACGCGCTGGCGCCGGGCCAGGAGGGGCCGGATGCCGTGCTGCACCTGAACAAGGCCGGTCAGACCGCGCTGGCCGACCTGATCATGGCCAAGGCCTGACCGGACGGCTCAGATTTCGTAGTCGCACGGCCGATGTCGGCGCCGATCGCGCGGGGCAGCATGGCGGCATGCATGTACTCGACGTCGACGGCGCGGACATCCAGGGCGAGGGCAAACGGTTGCGGGACAGCGGTTCCGCGGTGCCGGTCGAGCTACCCGGCGGCGTGCGGGCCTGGGCCGTGCCGCACCTGGCGACGCTGAAGGCGTTGCTGCTCGATCCCCGGATCTCCAAGGATCCCGAGCTGCACTGGGCGGCCTGGCGGGCCGGGGAGATCGCCGCGGACTGGCCGCTGCGGATCTGGGTGTCGGTGCGGAACATGTTCACCGCCTACGGCCGGGACCACCAGCGACTGCGGTCGCTGGTGGCCGCCGGCTTCACCGCGCGGCGGACGGCCGAGCTGCGGCCGTGGCTCGAGCGCCTCACCGACGGCCTGCTCGACGAGCTCACTCCCGGCTCGGACCTGCGCGCCGAGTACGCCTACCGGCTGCCGGTCGAGGTGATCTGCCAGCTGTTCGGCGTGGCCGAGGACCGGCGGGACGACCTGCGCCGGGTGGTGGACTCCGTCTTCGACACCACCCGGTCGCCGGCCGAGGCCGCGGCCAGCGCCGAGGACATGTACCGCATCTTCACGGAGTTGGCCGCGGACAAGCGATCCCGGCCCGGCGACGACCTGACCACGGCGATCATCCAGGCCTCGTCGGACCGCTATCCGGCGCTCACCGACGCCGAGGTCGTCGACACGCTGATCCTGCTGCTGACCGCCGGGCACGAGACCACCGTCAACCTCATCGACCAGGCCATCACCGCGCTGCTCACGCATCCCGCCCAGCTCGCGGCGGTGCTGGCCGGCGGACGGTCGTGGGCCGACGTCGTCGAGGAAACCCTGCGCTGGCAGGCACCCGTGCCCTACCTGCCACTGCGCTACGCCGTCGAGGACATCGACCTCGGCGACGTCGTGATTCCCCGCGGTGACGCCATTCTCGCCGCCTACGCCGCCGCCGGGCGTGACCCCGCCGCCTTCGGTCCGACCGCCGACGAGTTCGACCTCGCCCGTGACATCAAGCAGCACGTCTCGTTCGGCCACGGCGTGCACCACTGCCTCGGCGCCCCGCTGGCGCGGATGGAAGCGACCATCGCGTTGGAGGCGCTGTTCACCCGCTTCCCCGGGCTGACACTCGCTGTGCCGCAGGAGGAGCTGCGGCCGATGCGGTCATTCCTGTCCAACGGCCACCGGGAACTGCCGGTGCTGCTGGGTTAGGGCCGCTGCTCCGGCGGCACGTACTCGAAGGTCGGGCCGGCGGTGGTTTTCCCGTCCCCCGTCGGCATCGCCATCAGCTGCTGGGCCTGCGACTTGATCACGTACATGTGGTGCACGGCCGCGCCCATCTGCGACGGGGTGCCGTTGAAAGCCTCGTGCAGCAGGTACAGCAGCAGGCAGTAGGCGTTGTTGAACTCCTGCTGGGCGGCCCGGATCGGGCTGTCCTCGGGATGGTCGGCGCTACGAGGGTTGCGGCGCATGGGCTGCACGGCCGAGTAGTCGATGGCGATCACGTCGCCGGTCGGACCGGTCTGCGGGGTGTCGCCGGCCTGGTAGCGCCGACCGTGCTTGAGCTCCTGGAACCGGTAGTAGTGCGCGACCTCCTCACGGTCAGGGTGGAAGACGTCGAGCTCGCCGTCCCACACCTCGGTCCGCGCCGCACCCTCGCCCTGCTCGACGATCTCGGCCAACGCCGCCAACGCCGACTTCAGGCCGGTCACCGGGAAAACCCCGCCGGAACCGCCGCGGAAGTGCATCTCGCCGACCTGGCGCGCCGGGTCGCCGGTGAAGACGGCGTCCTCGCCCAGCCGCTCGCACAACGAGCGCAGGCCGGCCTCGATCGCCGCGTAGAACTGGCCGATCGTGCCGTAATGATCCGTCTGCGGTGCGGCATCGGCCGACGCCGGGCGCTCGATGTTCAGGAACAGCTCCAGCGCCTCCGGGCCGAACGGGTCCAGGTGCACCTGCACCTTGCCGTCGCTGTGCGGCAGCGGATGCGGGTACGCCGGCAGCAGCGCCGGATCGTCGATCCGCGGCTGCCCGCCCACCGCGTTCAGCAGGTTGGCGGCCAGCGCCAGGTGCAGCATCTCCTCGATGAAGACGCTGCCCACGACTTCGACCACCTCGGGATTGCGCCCCGGATCGACCGAGTACAGCGCACACAGGTAGGGCGGGATCGTCGAGTGCTCCAGCTCGATCGCCCACTGGAGATGGCGGCGGAGATCGTCCAACGTGTCCATCGGGAAAACCTCGTCTCAGCAGCCGACGGTGTGTCGGGAGCTAAGACAGGCCTGGGCAAGGACCTGTGACAGACCGTGTAGGATTTTCTGTGATCACGGGCGCATAGCTCAGGGGTAGAGCACCGCCCTTACAAGGCGGGGGTCGCAGGTTCGAAACCTGCTGTGCCCACAGGTGTGAACACGACGACACCCGGACCGACGAAGTCGGTCCGGGTGTCGTCTGTCACATGTCAGAGCGCCTTCAGCGCGCGCTTCCACTGCTCCTGGTCGCGGGCCTCGCCCGGCTGGTTGGCCTCGGCGAAGCGGATCACGCCCTGCTTGTCGATGAGGAACGTGCCGCGCAGGGCCATGCCGGCCTTGTCGTTGAACACGCCGTAGGCCTGGGCCGTCGCGCCGTGCGGCCAGAAGTCGGACAGCAGCGGGAAGGTGTACCCCTCCTTCTCCGCCCACGCCTTGAGGCTGAACGGAGTGTCCACGGACACGCCGAGGACCTGCACCTCGTCGTTCTGGTACTCGGCCAGCTCGTCGCGCACCTGGCAGAGCTCGCCGGTGCAGACACCGCTGAAGGCGAACGGGTAGAACACCAGCAGCACGTTCTTCACGCCGCGGAACGACGACAGGGCGACCTCTTCCCTGTTGGCGTCCCGGAGCGTGAAGTCGGGGGCCTCGGTACCGACTTCCAGCGCCATGCTCGCGTTCCCTCCCGGTGGGCTCGGCAGTTGCGCAACCAAGCCTAGGCCACCGGGCGAGGGCTCAGCGCTTGGCCTTGGCCGACTTCGGCGACACCAGCTTGATGCCGGCCCAGTCGTCGCCGACGTTCGCGTTGAGGGTCTGCGCGAGACCGGCGGTCGGCACCGCCTCGGCGATGTCGCTGGGCTCCACGTAGCCCGGCCGGCCGGTCTTCGGGGTGAGCACCCAGATGACTCCGTCCTCGGCCAGCGGCCCGGTCACGTCCATCAGCGTGTCGACCAGGTCGCCGTCGCTGTCCCGCCACCACAGCAGCACGACATCGACAACCTCGTCCGACTCCTCGTCGAGCAGGTCACTGCCGATCCGTTCCTCGATCGCGGCGCGGACGTCGTCGTCGACGTCCTCGTCCCAACCGATCTCCTGGACCACCATGTCCGGCTCGATCCCGAGCCTGTCGGCGACGCCGACCTTGCCAGCGTCTCCCGCGGCCACCACGGCTTCCACTCCTCCAAGCTATGCCAGTAGGGCGACTGGGGTCAGTCGCCACAGCTGTATTCAACACCGGTCGCGCACAGCGAACACTGAGGGTGGCCACCTGCGCAACCACCCACACCGTGACACACCGAAGACGGTCCAGGGAAACGACCCCGCTTTGCCACCCGTTCGGGGCATCAGGCAAGCTCTACTTACCTCCTATACGCGCGCGCGAGAAGGCTACCGATCGGTAGCACGGACACATGGCGACCAGCCAGCGCCGAATGAGGGAGGATGGACGTGAACGAGTCGACACACCAGGCGAGGAGACCCCTTGGCCCCGCAGAGCAACGGCGCTGGCAACGCGAGCACCCCGGAGCGGGTCCGGGTCATCCGCGACGGCCTCGCCGCCCATCTCCCGGACATCGACCCCGATGAGACCGCGGAGTGGCTTGAGTCCTTCGACGGCGTGCTGAAGGGGGCCGGGCAGCAGCGCGCCCGCTACCTGATGCTGCGGCTGCTGGAGCGAGCCCGCGAGAGCCGGGTGGGCGTGCCGTCGCTGACCAGCACGGACTATGTGAACACCATCCCCACCGAGCAGGAGCCGTGGTTCCCCGGTGACGAGGAGACCGAGCGCCGCTACCGGGCCTGGATCCGCTGGAACGCGGCCATGACCGTGCACCGCGCGCAGCGGCCGGGCGTCGGCGTCGGTGGCCACATCTCGACCTACGCCTCCTCGGCGACGCTGTACGAGGTCGGCTTCAACTGGTTCTTCCGCGGCAAGGACCACCCGGGCGGCGGCGACCAGGTCTACTTCCAGGGCCACGCCTCCCCCGGCATGTACGCCCGCGCCTTCCTCGAGGGCCGGCTGTCGGCCGAGCACCTCGACGGCTTCCGCCAGGAGTACTCGCACGCCGGGCCGGGCGGCGGCCTGCCGTCGTACCCGCACCCGCGGCTGATGCCGGACTTCTGGGAGTTCCCGACCGTGTCCATGGGCCTCGGCCCGATGAACGCGATCTACCAGGCGCGGTTCAACCGCTACCTGCGCGACCGCGGCATCAAGGACACGTCCGAGCAGCACGTGTGGGCGTTCCTGGGCGACGGCGAGATGGACGAGGCGGAGTCGCGCGGCCTGATCCACGTGGCCGCCAACGAGGGCCTGGACAACCTGACCTTCGTGATCAACTGCAACCTGCAGCGGCTGGACGGCCCGGTCCGGGGCAACGGCAAGATCATCCAGGAGCTGGAGGCCTTCTTCCGCGGCGCCGGCTGGAACGTCATCAAGGTGGTGTGGGGCCGTGAGTGGGACTCGCTGCTGCACAGCGACCGCGACGGCGCGCTGATCAACCTGATGAACACCACGCCGGACGGCGACTACCAGACGTACAAGGCCAACGACGGCGCCTACGTCCGTGAGCACTTCTTCGGCCGCGACCCGCGGACCAAGGACATGGTCGCGGCCATGAGCGACCAGGACATCTGGAACCTCAAGCGCGGCGGCCACGACTACCGCAAGGTGTACGCGGCGTACAAGGCGGCCACCGAGCACAACGGCCAGCCGACGGTGATCCTGGCCAAGACCATCAAGGGCTACGGCCTCGGCCCGCACTTCGCCGGCCGCAACGCCACGCACCAGATGAAGAAGATGACCCTGGAGGACCTCAAGCTCTTCCGGGACGAGCTGCGCATCCCGATCACCGACGCCGACCTCGAGCGCGACCCGTACCTGCCGCCGTACTACCACCCGGGGCCGGACTCGCCGGAGATCCAGTACGTGCTGGAGCGGCGCCGCCAGCTGGGCGGCTTCGTGCCGGAGCGCCGGGGCAAGTCGACCGCGCTGGTGCTGCCGGGCGACAAGGTCTACGACACGATCCGCCGGGGCTCGGGCAAGCAGGAGGTGGCCACCACCATGGCCATCGTCCGGCTGATCAAGGACCTGATCAAGGACCCGGAGATCGGCGGCCGGATCGTGCCGATCATCCCGGACGAGGCGCGGACCTTCGGCATGGACGCCATGTTCCCGTCGCAGAAGATCTACAACCCGCACGGGCAGCTCTACACCTCCGTGGACGCCAAGCTGATGCTGGCGTACAAGGAGAGCGAGCACGGCCAGATCCTGCACGAGGGCATCAACGAGGCCGGCTCCACGGCGTCGTTCACCGCGGTCGGCACGTCGTACTCGACCCACGGCGAGCCGATGATCCCGATCTACATCTTCTACTCGATGTTCGGCTTCCAGCGGACCGGCGACGGCCTGTGGGCGGCCGCCGACCAGATGGCCCGCGGCTTCGTGCTCGGCGCCACCGCCGGCCGCACCACGCTGACCGGCGAGGGCCTGCAGCACGCCGACGGGCACTCGCTGCTGCTGGCCGCGACCAACCCGGCCGTGGTGGCCTACGACCCGGCCTGGGCGTTCGAGATCTCGCACATCGTCAAGGACGGCCTTCGCCGCATGTACGGCGACAACGCGGAGAACGTCTTCTACTACCTGACGATCTACAACGAGCCCGTGCAGCAGCCGGCCGAGCCGGAGAACCTGGACGTCGAGGGCCTGCTGCGCGGTCTGTACCGCTACCAGACGGCCCCCGGCGCCACCGGCCCGCGGGCGCAGATCCTGGTCTCCGGCGTCACCATGCCGGACGCGATCAGGGCGCAGGAGCTGCTGGCGCAGGAGTGGGGCGTGCAGGCCGACGTGTGGTCCGCCACCTCGTGGGCCGAGCTGCGCCGTGACGCCGTCGAGGTGGACCGGCACAACATGCTGCACCCCGAGGCCGAGCCCCGCGTGCCGTACGTGACGCAGGTGCTGTCCGAGGCGGCCGGCCCGGTCGTCGCGGTGTCGGACTACATGCGCGCGGTGCCGGACCTGATCCGCCCGTGGGTCCCGACCGACATGGTGTCGCTGGGCACCGACGGCTTCGGCTTCTCCGACACGCGGCCGGCGGCCCGCCGCCACTTCCTGGTGGACGCGCCGTCGATCGCGGTCGGCGTGCTGACCGCGCTGGCCCGTCGCGGCGAGATCGACCACGCCAAGGTCGTCGAGGCGA
This sequence comes from Kutzneria chonburiensis, assembly GCF_028622115.1. NCBI lineage: Bacteria > Bacillati > Actinomycetota > Actinomycetes > Pseudonocardiales > Pseudonocardiaceae > Kutzneria > Kutzneria chonburiensis. Next base: position 9,687,471 of record NZ_CP097263.1, on the reverse strand, counting down.
CCCGCCGGTACCGGCTGGACGACCCGCAGGCCGCGGGTCCCTCCACCACCGACTCCGGCGCCGCCTGACCCGCCTGTTTGTGTCAGGAAGGGCCCCTTACTCTCGTTCAACGCGAGTAAGGGGCCCAACCTGTGCGTTCACCGCCAGTATCGGTCCCTTGATCTTCGGGGGGTTCGAGTGTTGCGGGTGGACGGGCTGACACGGGGCTTCAGCGGGCTGCTGGTGCTGCACGAGCTGAGTTTCGAGCTGGCGCCGGGCGAGGGCGCGGCGGTGGTGGGGCCCAACGGGTCCGGCAAGACGACGCTGCTGCGCTGCGTGGCCGGCACCGACGTGCCGGACGCCGGGCGGATCACGCTGAACGGCTTCCCGGTGTCGGAGACGTCGCCGGACACCCGGGCGGCGATGGCCTGCGTGCTGGACGACGTGGACTTCTTCCCGGACCTGTCGGTCGGCGAGCACCTGGCGCTGTGTGCCCTGGCCCACGGCCAGTCTCCGGACGTGGTCGAGGCGGTGCTGGCCGAGCTGGGCATCGTCGAGCAGCGCGATCAACTGCCGGCCACGCTGTCGTCCGGTCAGCGTCGGCGGCTGGCGCTGGCCTCGTGCTTCGTGCGACCCCGGTCGCTGCTGGTGCTGGACGAGCCCGAGCAGCGGCTGGACGTGGAGGGCCGGGCGTGGTTGGCGTCACGGCTGAACGCCGAGAAGGCCAACGGCGGCTCGGTGCTGATGGCCTCGCACGACCCGGACCTGATCGAGGCCGTGGCCGACGTGTACATCGAGGTTGGGCTGTGACTGCGGTCACCGCTGGCCGGGTTCGGTCCGAGCTGCGGGCCATGCGGCGGCGGCGTAAGCCGTGGTCGTTCTTCCGGCGGCTGTACGACCTGTCCGACACCGCGTTGTACGTGGGCATGGCCGGCGGGCTGGTGACCGAGGCCGTGATCAAGACCCGAGCGGTGCCCGCGCTGTCCGTGCCGCCGGTCCCGCACGCCGCCGCCTCGGAGTCGTGGATGGCCCTGGCGCTGGCTGTGGCGGCCGTAGCGGCCTTCGGGCAGGCGCTGCTGGCAGTCGGGCCGATCTGGGCCGGTGCGGCCGCTCAGACGTGGATCCTGGCCAGTCCGGTCGACCGGCGGTCGGCGCTGCTGCCGACGTACGTGCGGACCCTGGTGATCGCCGGCATCGGCGGGGCGCTGCTGGCCGGTGGGTTGACGGCGATCTACCCGCCTTGGCTGGTGAACCTGCCGGTCACCGGAGTGCTCGGCTTCGAGTTCGGCGTGGCGTTGGCCTCCCTGACCGCCGGCGCGCAGCGGAGTGCCCGGGAGCTCCGGCAGTTCCGGATCGGCTTCGGCGTGTTGCTCGGGGTCGCGGTGGTGATGGGCGGCGTCGTGGCGTTGCAGCTCGACGTGCCGGCCCTGTTCGTGCCGATCGACCGCGTCCCGCTGCCCGCAATCGGGTTCGTGGTGGCCGCCCTCGCCGTCGGGTACACGTCGCTGTCGCGGCTGCACCGGGGCGCGTTGTCCGCCGGCACCGATCTCGTGCAGGCTGCCGCCGTCTCCTCGGCGTGGCTGGACCTGTCCCTTGTGTCCGCCGCCTTGATGCTGCGCCGGGCCCGCCGCATCGGCCGCGTCCGTTCCGTACGCCTGCGCGGCAGCCGGGCCTTGGCCTTCGTCCTCGCCGATGTCGCCCGGCTGCGCCGCTATCCCGCCGCCATCGCCGTGTGGGCAGCTCTGCTGCCCGTGCCGTTCTTCGCCGCGGTGTCGCTGCCGCCCATCGCCGTCGGTCCCGTGCAGCTGCTGGCCGCTTACCTCGCCGCCGACCGCCTCGCCGGCGGTCTGCGCACCATCGCCGGCTCCGCCGCCCTGCGCCGTTCCCTTGGCGGCACCGACGCGTCCCTCAAGGTCATCCACCTCGTGCTGCCCGCCGTCGGGGCGATCGTGTGGTGCGCCCTCACGTCCTTCGCCTTGCCGCTGGCCCCGTCCGTCACCGTCGTCATCTCCGCCGCCGGTGCCGTGCTCGTGGTCTACGCCATGGCCACCCGCCCGCCCATGGACTACGGCGGCGGCAGCGCCATCTTCGAAACCGGCTTCGGCGCCGTCCCCGTCCACCTCATCCGTCAGCTGCTACGCGGCCCTGCCCTGCTCGTCGGCCTGGCCGCCCTCCAGCTCATCGCCGCGCACTGAAAGTCAGCGCAGGCCAAGGCATCTGAGCCAGCGCCGGTCGGCACCCCGCACCGTCAGCAACGCCGCGAGCACGCCACTTCCGCCACGGAGCAGCGTGTCGTCCAGCCCTGCCACCAAATCCAGGCGTTCCACCAGGTACGTCTGCATCAGATCACTGAGCACCTTCGCCCCCGACACGCCTTCGCGGGCGAAGGCGTCGGCGATGAGCAGCACACCCGCGGCACCGTGACAGATCCCGAGCCGGTCGGCCGGCTCACCGTACAGATTGAGCTCGGGATCGAAGGTCTGACACAGAATGCGTACCAGCCGCACGGCTTCGGTCCGCGCGCCGGCCGTCCACAGCGCCCAGGCGATGCCGGGAATGCCGTAGCACCAACCCTGCCGTTGTTGGTCCACAAAGGACTGCTTCAGCAGCCAGGAAATCAACTCCGGCTGCAGCGACACAAGGAGCACACCGGCGGCCCCATGGGCCAGTCCGGTGTCCTCCCCTTCGAACCAGACCGGTTGCCGACACCCCGCCAGGCAGGCCCCGACCGTGCCGCCGATCAGATCGAACTCTTCGAACCGCCGCTCCCCCAGCCAGCCTCGGACCCGGTGCGCCAGGCGGGAAACCGGCGGATGGAGGCCGCTCAGCAGCTCCAGTCCGAACAGCGTGCCGGTCATGCCGCCGTGCAGGCCGACGCTTCGCATCGGCCGCACGGCGGCATCCAGCCACTGCGGCACCGCCATCCTCACCGCGGCTCGCACGTCACCATCCGCGGAGGCGGCCAGCAGCGTCGCGAGCACACACGGTCCCAGCTCCGGCGTGCCTCGCGTCCGACTCAGCAGTGCCAGTGACTCATGTCGCAGCCGACCAGCGAGCAGATCGCCGAGTCCGGCGCCCGGCCCTCCGGGGCGGCCTCGGTCATCCGGGTGTCCAGTTCCTCGATGAGACGGTCCAGTTCGGTGACGGCCAAGACGGATTCCATCCACTGTCCCCTTCCTGATTCCCCACCGCCGACGCGGTGGTGGCTCGTCGGTGCGGCAGTCGCACCAGCAGCTGCCCCGCGACCGGTTCACCGCGCTCGTCCTTGAGCGGCAGGTGATCCGGGTCCGGCAGCATCTCCTCGACCACGATCTCCTCGCCCAGCCGGGCCAGGTCGCGTACGGCGGCCAGGCTGTGCAGGTCCACCGGCCGCGGCTTGCCCCCGTTGCGGGCAAAGACAAAGCGTGGAAGATCCAGCGCCACCAGGTCGCGAAAGGACCGCGGAGCACGGATCCGCCAGTGTCGACCGGAAAGGACAAGGCCGCCGGCTATTTCCATCCGCGGCAAGAAGTTCCGGTCCGGGAAGGCGGCCATCCGGTTGCCGAAGGAGATCGACGGCCCGCGTGGCGCGGAGGCGGTGAGCAAGGTGACGACCAAGCCCCAAGGGCCGACAGGGGTTCGGGTAGCGTGGTGCATGGGCCACAACACGGTGCCGGAAGGGTCCTCGGCGATGATGCGGCTTCCCGAGCGGCGCAAAGTGATGCGGTCCAAGGGGAGGTATCGACCCGCAACCGGCAGGTAGCCGGAGCAGTCGGAGTCGCCTGTCCATAGTGGACAATAAGTCGGCCGGCGGACGGCGTTGGCGGCACGGTCGTCGAGGGGCGGTGCGAGGATCTCGATGGGCCGCACACCCTCGGAGGATGCCTTGTGGGACAGGAACTCCCGGTAGGAGCGGACCGAAGAGGGCTCGCCGCCGAGCGAGGTGAAGGCGGAAGCGAAGCGAGAGTCGATGACGCCGGCGGGGGCGATGGCCTCCAGCACGGCACCAGTGGTCATGGGGCGGACCAAACAGTCCAACGGCCACTCGGGCAGCTCGGCCGGCGGCAGGCCCATCTCGTCGAGCAGCTGCGGGGTAAGGACTTCGGGCAGCTCGGGCGATCTTCGACGATGGGCGGGCTCGACGGGGTCGGCGGCGAGGTACTCGGCGACAAGGTCGGTGACAGCACGTGGCGTGGAGCCGACCAGCGACAGGATGGGGTGATCGGCGGGCCGCGGCAAGACGTCGACCAAGCGCAGCGCCTGCAAAGCCAATTGCGTGGTCCGAGCGACGAAATCGGCGGGCACGGCACCGGAGACGCGGCGGTAGACGTCGACGAAACCGTCGAGAGGAACGGTCCAACTTGAGCGCGACGGCCGGGAGAGCTGGAGAACGCCAAGGTCGACGAGGTGTCGCAGGAAGCCGCGCAGGACATCGGCTGACGAAGGGGCCAGGCGGCGGACGAGCTCGTCGACATCGTGCACGCCGTCGGCGACCACGTTGCGGATGGCGTCCACCAGCGGCGTCCGCCGAACCTCCACCACACGGCTCGCGGACCAGCAGCGCAGCCGATCCCCGTCGACCCAGTTCAGCCCGTTCAGGGTGATCGTGGCGCCGTCGAGCTCGGTCGGTCTTCGGTCGGCGTTGATGTTGCTGACCCACTGGGCCGAACACGACCCGAGCACCGGCCACGACGCCGTCTCGGCCACCTCGGCCTGGGCGACGTGAGCGAGCCAGCCGCGCGGCGTCGGCTTGGCCGCGCCGCGGGCGATCATGCGAAGTAGGTACTCCGAGCGCTGTCGCAAACGCTTGCTACCCCAGTTCTCGCCGGCTTCGACCCGCCGCGAGAGATCACCGACCAGATCCGGCACGGCCCGGGCAACGGCCTCGTCGACCTGCGACCAAGGCAGCTTTCGTAGCCTCTCACGCTCCAAAAGCAGGGTTTCGTTCACCGCCGCACGGCGCAGACCGAGGGCCGTCGACCAGCCGGTGGCCCGGGCCAGCTCGGGCAGGTCGCTCGACACCGGACGGCCGTTGTGCAGGTCCCGGCGCAGCGCCAGCAGCTCCGACCGGTCCTCGAACTGCGGGATCACCGTGCCCAGCCAGTCGGCCAGTGCACGGGCGTACGCCCCGTACGCGGCCTCCTCCGCGATGAGATCCCGCAGCTCGGCGACCAGTTCCGGGTTGCCGGCGGCGGTCCACAGGCGCATCGGCAGCCCACCGACCCGCAGCAGCACGCTCATGCGCCCGCCAGCGCTTCGGTGATCAAGGCCTGCCGGACCGAGCTCAGCCGGCCCCGGTTCCAGTGGAAGACCACGTAGTAGGCCGCCGCCTCGGCCGCGTCGCCGCCGACCCGCTCCAGCGCCACCCGCCAGCTCCGCGCCGCCGGCTCGGCCGGCGCCCGCGTCGTCTCCCACACGGCCCGCAGCTCGGCGCAGGCCATGGTGACGGCGTCGTCCTTGACTGTCACCCGCCGGCCGCAGGTGTCCCGCACGCGCGGCCACGCCTGGCAACACAGGCCGAGGCCGCCGAACACCGATCGCAGCAGCCGCATGGACAGCAGCCACGCCGGCAGCACCGGCCGCACGTGATGATCGAGCCAGGCCAACGAGTCCACTGTGAACAGACGGTGCACGTGGTGCATCGCCGACGGCCCGCCGAACAGGAAGGCCTCAGGCTCGTACACGCCGGGCACCACGCCGTCGACCAGGCCGTCCTCGTGCCAGCGCCGGGCCAGCCGCATGATCTCCGCCCGCACCCACGACTCACGGCCCGGCGCGGCGGCGAACCTGACCCGCAGGCCCGGCGGCTTGTGCATGAAGAAGAAGTCGGTGATCCGGTCCTGTGCGAGCATCTCTCGCACTGCCAGCGAAATCTCGCCGTACAGACCGGTTTTCGGCTGCGCCAGGCCCAGTTGCGTCCACGTCGGCGCACTGCCGTCACGAAGCGCGGCGAGGCCGCCGGCCAGGAAGGTGAGACGTTCTTGCTGTGACAGCACAGTTTCACCTCCGTCGCGGTCGGGCCGTCCTCGACGTTAGGCGAACTTGGCGAGTTGTCCACAGTTGGTCAGTCGAAGGTGTGAACGGGGCTAACCTGTTGCGCATGGTGACCGGACAGCCCTGGGAATGGCCGGAAACGGTCTGGCAGCAGCAAGTCGGCCGCGTGCGCGCAGGGCGCAGCCTGCGCCCGGACCGCTGGCCGCACGGCCGTCGGGCGGCGGTGGCGCTGTCCTTCGACTCCGACCACGAGACGATTCCGCTGCGGGACGGGGAGTTCAGCCCCTGCCAGCTGTCGCAGGGCGAGTACGGCAGCCGCGTTGCCGTGCCGAAGATCCTGAACCTGCTGGCCACGCACGGAATTCCGGCCACGTTCTTCGTGCCGGCGGTGTCGGCGCTGCTGCATCCGGCCGACATCGACGCGTACGTGCAGGGCGGGCACGAAGTCGCCCTTCACGGCTGGATCCACGAGCGCAACACCGCGCTGCCGCCTGGCGTTGAGCGCGAGCTTGCCTTCCGCGCTGCCGACACGCTCGAACGGCTGAGCGGCACCCGGCCGGTCGGGCTCCGCACGCCGTCCTGGGACTTCAGCGAAGACACCCTGGCGGTGATCCGTGAGCTCGGGCTGCGCTACGACTCATCGCTGATGGCCGACGACGACCATCCGCTGGGGGTGCACGCACCACCGCGAATTCGAGCCGCCAACCCGAAGTCGGCTCGGCCCCGCCCCTGCTTCGCACGGTTGCTGGATTTTTCGAGGTCCGCCACCCGACGCGCCCCACCACACAAGCCGATGCGGGCCTCGAAAAATCCAGCAAGGGCGAGGCAGGGCCCCAAAGGGGCCGAGCCCGCGCCGCCGGAGGCGGCGCCAATGTCACTGTGTGGTTCGCGTCACACGCTGGCGTTGCCGACTGGTGTCTGAGCCAGTGAGGCGCTGACCTTGGCGCTGCGGGTCCAGTCGCGCCAGCCCTTGATCACCAAGAACGTGAAGACGATGTAGACGCTGGCGCTGAAGTACAGGCCCGACGCGATCTGCAACGGCACGCCGATCGCGTCCACCAGCAGCCAGACCAGCCAGAACTCGACCAGACGCAGGCCTTGGGCGCCGTAGGCCACGGCCGTGCCGATGAAGATCGCGGCGTCCGGCCACGGGGCCCAGGAGGCGTCGGTGGCCTGGAGCAGCAGGGCCATGCCGACCGTGCCGACGACCAACACCGTGGCCAGCGCGCCCAGCTCCGGCCAGGTCGAGCGGCGGACCACCACGCCGTACTCGGCGTCGCGGCGGCGGGTCCAGGCCCACCAGCCGTATCCCGAGATGGCGAGCACGATGACCTGGCGCAGGGCCAGTCCGCCCAGGTGGGCCGAGGTGTAGACGGAGAAGAGCAGGATGGCCGCGGCGATCTGCACGGGCCAGGTCCACAGCGTGCGCCGCTGGGCCAGGAACACCACCGCCACCGCGCCGATCTGGCCCAGCAGCTCCGCGAACGAGATGTGTTCGCCCAGCAGCGTCAGTCCGTGCTCCAGCAACCAGTTCACCTGGTCAGCCCCTTCCGGCTTCGGTCCGGGGCCTTTGTTCGGGCGCACGCCAACGGCAGGCGTGGTGCGCGCCTCTCATCCGGACTGTCACCGTCGGCCCTGGAATCTCACCAGGTCGGCCACCCCCTTGCGGGGGCGGTTCGCGGGCTGTACCGCCGGTCTGGAGTTTCACCAGGCCCCGGAGCGCACTTCTCCTCTCTGGAGAACATATGCCCCGGGGCCGGGTATTCCGCAGGGATTTAGGTCACTCCGGCTGGGACTGATCCGGGCGGGGAAACCCTCGGCCGGCGTCGGCGTCTCCGAGCCCGGAGGCTGGTTCCGCTCCCAGGGCGCGCCCTGGGTCGACGGGTTCGTCGGCTGCGTCGCCACTTCGGCCTGGGCCCTGGTCAGCCACTGCTCCCACCGTGACTGCATCGGCCGGACCATGCCGCCGCCAACACCGACCACCAGGATGCCGCCGACCGTGCCCAGCGCGAAGATCAGGATCGGTTCGGTCACCGTGGTCGCGATGCCCAGCTGGTTGAGCGCCGCGATGATGCCCAGCGCCAGCAGGAAGGCGTACGTGACCGTGCCCAGCAGCCGGCCGTACTGACGGCCGGCCAGCGCGCCCGTGATCAGGTTGCGGACCACCCGCGCGATCGCCGAGGCGATCAGCACCAGGATGATCGCCACCACCACTCGTGGCAGGTAGGCGATGACCTGGTTGAGCAGGTCGCTCACCGGGTTGCCCGCGCCGAACACCGCGAACGCGTAGTTCAGCGCGATCAGCAGCACGAAGTAGAAGACCAGCTGCACGATCAGCTTGCCCGCGTCCACCGGCGATTTCGGGCCGCCGAGCCCCGACCGCTCGACCAGCCGGCCGAAGCCGACCTTGTTGAGCAGGATTTCCACGGCCTTCGACAGCGCCTTGGCCACCAGCCAACCGACCAGCAGCACCAGTAGGAAGCCCAGCAGCTTGGGCACGAACGTGGTGATCAGCGCCCACGCGTCGCCCAGCCCCTGACTGAGTTGATCGCCCATTGCCGAATGGTTTCGCAGTGTCCAGTGTGGAGCAACTCGACACGGTTGGCCCGAAAGGGGATTCGCGTGGCGCCGAGGCCCGGCGTGATCCACAGTGGACACACCGGTGGGGACCGGGGAGAGGGAGGCCGCCCAGCGCTCGGCGCGGGCGGCCTCCGGCATACCCACCCCCGCGAGTCCCGCCCACAGTCACACCGAACGTGTGAAACGGATTCAGCATTTCGGTGTGACGCTGAGCGGGACTCGCGGGGGTTAGAAGGGGGCCAGGGCGGAGAGGTAGCCGGTCACGGACTGGCCGAGGGTGGCGGCGCGGGTGGGAGACGGGGCCGCGTCGGCGGGGACGGACGGGCGGGGCGAGCCGGGACAGACCGACGAGCTGTCGGGGAGCACGCCGTCGAGGAAGTAGCGGTTGATCTTCTCGGTCACGCAGGGGTTGCTGGCGTACAGGCCATGGATGCCCTCGTCGGAAACGGTGATGAGGTTGTCACGGAGACGCTGCGCCATGGCGGGACCGCCGGCGTACGCGGTCTGAGTGTCACCCTCGGCCTGGACGACGACGCCGACGGGATAGCCGGTGCGGGACAAGGGAACGGGCGGGGAGGCGGGAGAGAAGGAGCGGTAGGTGCACGTGGTGGGGGCAGCGCGAAGAACGCCGTAGCCGTAAGGGAAAGAAGAACGGTAGACGCGCATGTCCTGGTAATAGGTCGAAAGGTCCGAAGGCCAATCGGCCTCGCAGGTGACGGTGTCGAAGACGCCGGCCTTCATGGTGGAGAGGCCCCGCTGAGCCAAGGCGAGGCCGGCGTCGACGGCGTCGGCGACGGAAGCCCCGGAACGGACAGAAGCGAGGACCTGGGCAAGATCCGACCACAAAGGACGGTAGCGGGCACCCTCGCCGACGGTGCCGTCGAGCACGCTGCGGTTGAACTTGCCGACCGGAGACTTGGCCACGGCGCCGGCGATCTGCTCGACGGACGCCAACACGGCGTCCCGGCCGACACCGAGACCGAAGGCGCCGTTGCGGTCGCCGACCCACGTGGCCCAAGCGTCCACATCAGACCGATATGCCGCGGCCTGCTCCAGGAACTGCTGCCGCCAGATCCACTCGGGATGCACGGCCGAGTCCAGAACGGACAGGTTCAGCCGGTCGGGGAACAGGCTGCCGTACACGGCCCCGAGATAGGTCCCGTACGAATAGCCCAGGTAATTGATCTTCGCAACACCGAGCGCCTCACGGATCTGGTCCATGTCGTACGCGGTGTCCCGGGTGTTGACGAACGGCCGGATGCCACCGCCGGCATGCGCGCAGGCGTCCTCGGACTGACGGGCATCGGCAGCCCACAAAGCGAACTGGTCATCCGTGGGACGGGAATCCAACGACGCCAGGCCAAGAGGTTTCAAGCACTGCAAGGCGGTCGAGGCCCCGACACCACGGGGGTCGAAGCCGATCAGGTCGTAGTACTGCCCCAACGGGGTGTGGTCGGCGATGTAGCGCGGCATGGACAGCCCGCTGCCGCCGGGACCGCCGGGATTGATCAGCAGAACTCCCTTGCGGTGCAAGGAATCGGACGCCTGACGACGGCTGACGACCACGGCGATCGATCCCTGCGAGGGATTCGCGTGGTCGAGGGGAACGGAAAGCGTGGTGCATTCGAGTGCGGCGAGCGCGCCGGGGCACGGGGCCCACACGACCCGCTCCGCGTGCGCCGGTGTGACCAGCGCGAACACGGTGAGCAGGCTGAGCGCGACGGGCAGCAGTCTTCGCAAGACGACCTCCTCCAAGGCTACGACCCCACCGAACATAGGGGCGATTTCCCGGCACGAGCCGGTTGTTCCTTCGTACGGGTGGGTGGCGTGCGAAGCTGGGAACCATGAGTGAACTGGCGTGGGACTCGCTGTCCGCGGAGACGCTGCGCCGGCTCGAGCACGCGTCGGGCCGGCTGGCCACCGGCACGATCGGCGAGATGGAGGACCGGCTGCCGTGGTTCCGGCGGCTGCCGGCCGACCAGCGGGCCAGCGTGCTGATGGTCACCCAGACCGGGGTCGCCGGCTTCGTGTCCTGGCTGCGGGACAACAAGCAGGCGATCCGGCTGACCGCGGAGGCGTTCCGCTCGGCCCCCAAGGACATGTCACGCTGGGTGAGCCTGCGCCAGACGGTGGAGCTGGTCCGGGTGGCGCTCGAGGTCTTCGAGCGCATGCTGCCGGAGATCGCCGCCGACGAGAAGGAGCGAGCCCAGCTCACCGAGGCGGTCCTGCGCTACGGCCGGGAGATCGCCTTCGCCGCGGCCACCTCCTACGCCGCCGCGGCCGAGGCCCGTGGCGCCTGGGACGCCCGGCTGGAGGCGCTGATCGTGGACGGCATCGTCCGTGGTGACGCCGAGGAGTCGCTGCTGTCCCGGGCGTCGGCCCTTGGCTGGCAGCAGACGGCCGAGGCGACGGTGCTGGTCGGCAACCCGATGTCGACCGAGCCGACGCGGGTGGTGTTCGACGTGCGCAGCCGCGCGGCCCGCATCCACCGGCCGGTGCTGCTGAGCGTGCAGGGCTCGCGGCTGGTGGTCGTGCTGGGCGGCTCCGATGACGAGAGCCACGAGGTGCTGCCGAAGATGGCCGAGGCGTTCGGGCCGGGCCCGGTGGTCGTCGGCCCGACGGTCGACAGCATCGCCGAGGCGCACCGCAGCGCCTCGGACGCGTTGTCCGGGCTGCGCGCCGTGGTCGGCTGGCCGACCGCTCCCCGCCCGGTGCGATCGCTGGACCTGCTGCCGGAGCGGGCGCTGGCCGGCGACCCGGAGGCGGAGTGGCAGCTGATCGACCGCATCGCCCGTCCGCTCGAGGAGGCCACCGGCGGCCTGATGGCCACGGTCGACGCCTTCCTCGAGACCGGTGGCGTGCTCGAGGCGTGCGCCCGCAACCTGTTCGTGCACCCCAACACCGTGCGCTACCGGCTCAAACGGGTCTCCGAGCTGACCGGCCGCAACGCCAACGACCCCCGCGACGCCCTCGTGCTGCGGATCGCCCTCACCGTCGGCCGCCTGGCCAAGGCCCGCGGCCTGTGGTGATCAGCGCATGATCAACGCGCAATTCCTCCACTCCGAGTGCTGGAATGCCCCCTTCCAAGCATCGGGGGGTTGACAGTGGGCGGGGGCTGGAGTAGGCCGACCGGCGTAGCGGCAAGATCGGGGAGTGAGGAGCGCCTCAGCGGTCCAGTGCGACGGCCTCGACAACCCAGCCGGCCGCTCAGTGGACATATTCCGGCAACCTTTGGAGGGTTTCTACAACGCTGACCACCGGACTTCGTCGGTGGCGACATCACATGACGCCGCCGCGACCGTGTTCAGTGGGCGGGTGATCGCGCTCCTAGCCCCCGGACAGGGGTCCCAGGCCCCCGGCATGCTCGCACCGTGGCTCGAGCTGGACGGCGTGGCTGAGCTGGTCGGCGGCTGGTCCGAGACCATCGGCCTGGACCTGGCCCGGCTCGGCACCACGGCCGACGCCGAGGAGATCAAGGACACCGCCGTCACGCAGCCCCTGATCGTGGCGCAGACGCTGGTCGCCTTCCGCGAGTTGCAGCGTCGCGTCACGGTGCCGAACGCGGCCCCGGTCGCCGGCCACTCCATCGGCGAGCTGGCCGCCGCCGCGATCGCCGGCGTGCTGTCCATGGACGACGCGGTGGCGCTGGCCGCGGTGCGCGGCCGGGCGATGGCCGACGCATGCGCGCTGGAGCCGACCGGCATGGCGGCGGTGATGGGCGGCGAGGCCGACGAGCTGCTGGCCCGTCTCGACGAGTACGGCCTGGTTCCGGCCAACCGCAACGGCGCCGGCCAGACGGTGGCCGCGGGCTCGCTGACCGCGTTGCAGAAGCTGGCCGACGAGCGGCCGGCCGGCACCAAGGTCATCATGCTGAAGGTCGCGGGCGCCTTCCACACCCACTACATGGACCCGGCGCGGGACACGCTGCGGGAGCGGGCCGTCGGCGTGAAGACCGCCGACCCGATCCGGCCGCTGCTGTCCAATGCGGACGGTTCCGTCGTGACCAGCGGCCCGGAGATGCTGGGCCGGCTGGTCGCCCAGGTGACCCTGCCGGTGCGCTGGGACCTGTGCATGGACACGCTGGCCCGCGCCGGCGTGACGACCACCATCGAACTGGCCCCGGGCGGCGCGCTCACCGGTCTGGTCAAGCGGCAGCTCAAGGGCGTCGTGACCAACCCGATCGCGGTCAAGACCCCGGCGGACCTGGACAAGGCAGTGGAGGCGGTGTCCGCATGAGTGAGCGACCCGGATTGATCGGTCGCACCGGGCCGGCCGGCACGCGGCTGCTGGGTTTCGGCAGCGCGCAGGGCAACCGGACCGTCACCAACGACGACATCGCGGCGATGGGCGTCGACACCAACGACGAGTGGATCCGCCAGCGCGTCGGCATCATCGAGCGCCGGCTGGCCGACCCGGACCAGTCGCTGGTGGACATGGCCGTCGAGGCCGGCGCCAAGGCGCTGGCCGACTCGGGCGTGACGGCCGGCCAGATCGACACGGTCCTGGTGGCCACCTGCACCATGCCGGGCAACATCCCCAACGCCGCCGCGCAGACCGCGGACCGGATCGGCGTGCGGTCGCCGGCCGCGTTCGACCTGAACGCCGCGTGCGCCGGCTTCCCGTACTCGCTGACCGTGGCCAGCGACATGATCCGCGGCGGCAGCGCCGAGCGGGTGCTGGTGATCGGGGCCGAGCGGTTCACCGACTGGGTGGACTGGTCCGACCGCGGCAACTGCATCATCTTCGCCGACGGCGCGGGCGCCTGCGTTGTCGGCCCGGCCGACGAGCCGCTGATCGCGCCGGCCGTGCTGGGCAGCTCCGGCGACCTGGTCGACATGATCGGGCTGACCGAGAACGGCCACATCTTCCAGGAGGGCCAGTCGGTCTTCCGCTGGGCCACCACGCAGATCGCGCCGATCGCCGAGCGCGCGGTCGAGGCGGCCGGCGTGAAGCTGTCCGACATCGACGTGCTGGTGCCGCACCAGGCCAACCTGCGCATCGTCGAGCACATCGCCAAGAAGCTGCGGGCGCGCGGCGCCCGTGAGGACATGGTGGTGGCCGACGACATCGTGCACTCGGGCAACACCTCGTCGGCCTCGATCCCGATGGCCATCGACCACATGCGGGCCGACGGCCGGATCTCCAGCGGCGACATGATGCTGCTGGTCGGCTTCGGCGCCGGGCTGTCCTACTCCGGCCAGGTGGCCATCTGCCCGTGACGGGCCGACACGCTTCCGGCGGCGCGGCCGCGCCGCCGGGATTCACTACGAAAGGAACGACAAGGTGGAGAACGAGGAGATCCGCGCCGGCCTGGCCGAGATCGTCGAAGAGGTCGCCGGTGTCGCCGTGGACGACGTGACGGTGGAGAAGTCGTTCGTGGACGACCTGGACATCGACTCGCTGTCCATGGTCGAGATCGCGGTGCAGGCCGAGGACAAGTTCGGCGTCAAGATCCCGGACGACGAGCTGGCCAACCTGAAGACCGTGGGCGACGCGGTGACCTACATCGCGAGCCACGCCTGAGCTGTCGTAGAACGAAACGCTTGTAGAGCGGAGGCGCAGTGAGCTCTGTCGACGTCGTCGTCACCGGTGTCGGCGCGACGACCCCTCTGGGCGGGGACGTCGCGTCCACCTGGGACGGCCTGCTCGCCGGCCGCAGCGGGGTGTCGACCCTGGACGCGGACTGGGTGCACAAGTACGAGCTGCCGGTGCAGATCGCCGCGCAGCTCAAGGTAGAACCCACCGAGATCCTGCCGAGGGTCGAGGCCCGGCGGCTGGACCGCAGCGAGCAGGTCGCGATGGTGGCGTCCCGGCAGGCCTACGCCGACGCCGGCCTCGATGAGAACGCCGTCGACCCGGAGCGGCTCGCGGTGATCATCGGCACCGGCATCGGCGGCGCGCTCACTCTGCTCGCGCAGGACGACCTGCTGGAGACGGCCGGCCTGCGCAAGGTGTCTCCGCTGACGGTGCCGATGCTCATGCCCAACGGCCCGGCGGCGCACGTCGGGCTGTGGGCCAAGGCCCGCGCCGGGGTGCACGCCCCGGTGTCGGCCTGTGCCTCCGGCGCCGAGGCGATCGCCTGGGCGTACCGGATGATCCGCAGCGGCGAGGCCGACGTGATCATCGCGGGCGGCGCCGAGGCGTGCATCACCGGCATCACCATGGCCGGCTTCGCGCAGGCCCGGACCATGTCGACCCGCAACAACGAGCCGGAGAAGGCGTCGCGGCCGTTCGACGGCGAGCGCGACGGCTTCGTGCTCGGCGAGGGCGCCGGCGTCGTGGTGCTGGAGCGGGCCGACCACGCCAAGGCTCGTGGGGCCAAGGTCTACGGCCGGCTGGCCGGCATCGGCACCAGCTCCGACGCGCACCACATCACCGCGCCCGACCCGGAGGGCGAGGGCCAGCGGCGGGCCATCCAGGCGGCCATGCGCAGCGGCGAGCTGTCGGCCGAGGACATCGGCCACGTGAACTGCCACGCCACCTCCACCCCGGTCGGCGACACGATCGAGTCGATCGCCATCCACCGGGCGATCGGCGACCACCCGCTGCTCACCGCGGCCAAGGGCTCGCTCGGGCACCTGCTCGGGGCGTCCGGCGCGGTGGCGGCGATCGCGACCGTGCTGTCGGTGCGGGACGGCGTGATCCCGCCGACCGCGAACCTGGAGAACCCGGACCCGGCCGTGCTGCACGAGGTCGTGGCCGGCCAGCCGCGCAAGGTCGAGCTGACGGCGGCCATCACCGACTCGTTCGGCTTCGGCGGCCACAACGTGGCGCTGGCCTTCACCAAGGCCTGATCCCCGTAGCGAAGAAGGCCCTTCCCGCCACGGCGGGAAGGGCCTTTCTCATGTGCCGCAGGCGTGCGGCGCGATGCTGGGCTTGCCGATCCGGAAGACGCCGTTGATGCTCACCATCGGCCAGATCATGTTCCAGCGGACGCAGGTGGCCTTGAGCTCGTCCGGCGCGTCGGCCAGGTCCTGGTAGCTGGTGAACGAGCCGAACACGTCCGCGCCCTGCTCGGTGTCCTCGATCCGGTAGATGTGCATGTCCTTGTCGACGGTGGACTTGTAGCCGTTGCGCCAGTACGACTCGGTCTGGCCCCCGGCCTCCGGCGTCATGGTCTGCTGCCACTTCTTGTAGTCGCGCTTGTTGATGGCGTTGAAGTAGTTCTGGATCGCCCGCTGGACCTGGTCGGCGTCGGGGTCGGCCTTGGCGAACTCCGTGAAGTACACCGACTCGGTGTCGTCGGGGTGCCCGGTGTCCGTGGTCGGCCCGGACGGCGCGGACGCCGGCGGCTTGGTGTCCACCGGTTTGGACGTGGCGTAGAGCTGGCGGGCGATCAGGCCGCCCACCAGCGCGCACACGGCGATGAGCAGCGTGATCGGGATCAGCCAGGTCAACGTCGACCGGTTGGGCGAAGCCTGCGGGGTCACACGATCGAGGGTGCCACGAGTCAGCCCACCCGGTGCAACCAGGTCACCGGCGCGCCGTCGCCGGCCCGCCGGAACGGCTCCAGCGCGTCGTCCCACGGCTTGCCCAGCAGCCCGTCGATGCCGTGCGCGAAGGACTCGCCCGTTCTCGCCTTGGCGGCCAGCGCACGCAGCTGGTCCTCGGCCACCACGATGTCGCCGTTGGCCGCGGCGCGGGCGTGCCAGAGCCCGATGCCGGGGGCGAAGCAGAACCGCTCGCCGTCCACGCCGGGGCTGGGGTCCTCGGTCACCTCGAACCGGATCATCGGCCAGGCCTTGAGCGCGCCGGAAAGCTGCGCGCCGGTGCCCGGGTCGCCGGTCCACGCGCATTCCGCGCGCAACTGGCCGGGCGCGGCCGGCTGCGCCGACCAGCGCAGGTCGGCCCGGACCCCGAGGGTGCCCGAGATGGCCCACTCGACGTGCGGACAGACCGCAGACGGCGACGAGTGGACGTACACCACGCCACTGGTCTTGCCACGGTTGTTCACTGCTGACCTCCGCACCTGCCGAGGGACGTCTTCCCCTACGCCCTCACACGTGCCGTGACCACCAGCGGATCAAGCCGATGCGCCATTCTGCCCTGTATCCGGGACCGGCCGCCACCGCAACCGGCACATCCCGGGTCAGAGATCACCCGGCCGAGGGGGCACCGACACGGGTGACCTCGCTCACAGGACGCGACATGGCGTCACCATCGGGGCCGGTTACCGTTGTGCGTTCGGGTTCCGCAGCAGCTGGGGAGGTGGGCGCCGTGCGCCTGGTGCGACTGGGCGACGCGCAGTCCGCGGTCGCCGCCGACGTGAAGGCGGCGCTGGCGTCGTGGGGCGGCGGCGACGCCGTGCTCGGCGGCGTCGCGCTGGCCGGCTACCTGCCGCCGGGCCGGTCCCGGCCGGTGGACACGGTGTTGGTGCTGCCCAACGCCGTCGTGGTGGTGGCCGGCGTCGACCTGCCGGACCCGGCGATGCGGCTGGACGCGCCGGTCGCCGGCCAGTGGAAGATCGACGGCTGGCCGCTCGTCGGCCCGGATCCGACCGTCAATCCGGCGGCCGAGGCGGTCGGCGCGGCCGAGGCCGTGGCCGAGGCGGTCCGCGACACCGGCTTACCCGTTCGGCTGGTCGTGGCCGTCGGCCCTTACGTCGGTCAGGTGACACAGCCGCAGCTGGACCTGGATCGCGGCATCCGGGTGCTGCACCCGATGCCCACAACCCTGTTGGGCGCCGTGCGGGACGTGGCTGTGGGTGCGCCGATGCTGACCGCCGAGCAGGCCGGTGGGTTACTCATTCATCTGTCCCCGGACGAGCGCTTCACCACCGCCGAGTTGTTGGCCGAGGGCTTCTCCGCCCTGAAGCCCGCGCCGGTCGAGCCGCCGGCCAAGAAGAAGCGCCGTTGGCTCCCCATCGGGGCCGCCGCGTTGATCGGCACCCTCGCCGTCGGCAGCATCGTCGCCGCCCTCACCAGCGGCGGCTCCGCCCCCGCCGCGCCGCAGGCGTCCGGCGGCTACACCAGGGTCGACGGTGTCGACGACGGCAGCCGTTGCGCCGACCACGCGTACGGGGACGTGCAGGTGTGGCTGGGCCAGAACCAGTGCGTGGACCTTCGGCGTTGGAACTACCGCGCCGAGAACGCCGGCCAGCCGGCTGGCATCGCCGTCGCCGAGATCCGCTTCGCCACCGCCGATCCGGCCGCGCAGTTCCAGACGTTGGCCGAGCAGCCCGGCGCCGGCGGCATCACCGAGCTGCTCAAGGACCGCCCTTGGCCCGGCGGCCCGACCACCTTCGACCGGGCCGCGTTCGCCAGCAACCGCTCCGGCGGCACCGTCCGCCTCGTCGAGACCGTCTGGATCGGACGCCCCAGCACCACCGACGACCCCACCCTCCAGTCCATCGCCAAGCACACCCTGAACCTGGCCCTGTCCTGATGTCAGGAAGGGCCCCTTACTGACGTTGAACGCCAGGATCGGTCCCTTGATCTTGCCGGCGGTGTCAGGAAGGGGTCCTTCCTGACGTTCAACGCGAGGATCGGTCCCTTGATCTTGGGTCGGAGGCTGTCGGCCTCTACTCGGAGTTTGGGAATGGTCCGTTCACAGCTTCAGAGGCCGTAGGCCTCCAGCAGGCGGAGCCAGACCTCGCTGATCGTCGGGTACGAGGGCACGGCGTGCCAGAGGCGGTGCAGGGGCACCTCGCCGACGATGGCGACGGTGGCGGAGTGCAGGAGCTCGGCGACGTCCTGGCCGACGAAGGTGACACCGACGAGCACCTGGCGCTGCTCGTCGACGACCATGCGGGCCTTGCCGCGGTAGCCGTCGGCGTGCACGGACGAACCGGCGACGGCGATGTCCAGGTCGACGACGCGGATGTCGATGCCGGCGGCGGAGGCCTGGGCGGCGCTGAGGCCGACGGAGGCAACCTCGGGGTCGGTGAAGACGACGGCCGGCACTGAGGCGTGGTCGGCGGTGGCGGTGTACTGGCTCCACGGCGGCGTCTCGACCGGGCCCTTGGCCCGAGCGGCGATCACGTCGCCGACGACGCGGGCGGCGTACTTGCCCTGGTGGGTGAGCAGCGCCCGGCCGGTGACGTCGCCGGCGGCGTACAGCCACTGACCGTCCACCCCGGACACCTGCCCGGAGTCGTCGACGTGCAGCTTCTCGCCGGGCTTGAGGCCGACGGTCTCGACGCCGATGCCCTCCGTCGCGGGACGGCGGCCGGTGGCGACGAGCAGCTCGTCGGCGGTGAGCACGGTGCCGTCGGACAGGCCGAGGGAAATCTCGCCGTTGGTACGGGAGACCCGAACGGCCTTGGCGCCGGCGTGGATGCGGACGCCGTCCTCACGCAGGCCATCGGCCACGAGCTCGCCGGCGATGGGCTCCAGTCGAGGCAGCGGCAGCTCGCTCGTGATCACCAGGTCCACCTCGGACCCGAGGCGTCGCCACGCCTGCGCCAGCTCGACGCCGACCACGCCGCCGCCGAGCACGATCAGCCGTCCCGGCACAGCCTTGGCCGAGGTGGCGTCGCGGGACGTCCACACCCTCGTGTCGGCAATACCTTCCAGCGGAGGGATCACCGGCACACTGCCGGTGCAGACGGCGACGGCCTGACGGGCGGTCAGCGTCCGGTCCCCGACCACGACGCGGCGCTCGCCGTCCAACCGGGCGAAGCCGCGGATCACGGTGATGCCGGCGCCCTCGGCCCACTGGATCTGCCCGGCGTCGTCCCAGTTGGACGTGAAGTAGGTGCGGCGCTCCAACACCTTGGCCGCGTCCAGGTGCTCGCCGACCGGCACGCCGGGCAGCCGCCGGGCGGCGGCCAGCGCATGGCCGGGCCGCAGCAGAGCCTTGCTCGGCATGCACGCCCAGTACGAGCACTCGCCGCCGACCAGCTCGTGCTCGATCAGGGCCGCGGTCAGCCCGCCGCGCACCGCCCGGGCGGCGACGTTCTCGCCGACCGCGCCGGCGCCGATCACGATCACGTCGAAGGTATCTGTCACGCCCGCCACCTCACACCACGAGCCATTCCCGAGCAAGCCGGACCCGGCCAACCGTGCGCTTGGAAGGGGGCCTTCCTGCACTCGGAGTGGAGGAAGGCCCCCTTCCAAGCGTTAGTTGGCCAGATGTGTGGTGGCTTCCGGGGTGTAGGCGAAGAGGCCGGGGAGGCCGCCGGTGTGCAGGAACAACACCGTCTCGGAGGTGCCGATGGAGCCGTCCTCGATCAGGGACACCATGCCGGCGGCGGCCTTGGCCGAGTAGACGGGGTCCAAGGTGATCGCCTCGGTCGAGCCGAACAGCGAGATCGTCCGCCACACATCCTCGGTCGGCAGGCCGTAACCGGGACCGAGGGTGCGGTCGGTGATGCGGACGCGGTCCAGCGGCGGCGGCGCGATGTCCAGCAGCGCGGCGGTCTCGTCGATGATCGGCAGCAGCACCTGCCGCGCGGCCTCGGCCGGGCGGGACACGGCGATCAGGTCGACGTCGATCTCCCAGCCGAAAGCGGCCGCACCGACCACCAATCCGGCGGCGGTGCCGGCGCTGGCCAGCGGCGCGACCAGGCGCGTCGGCCACACGCCGGTGTCACCGAACTGCTCGATGAGTTCGGCGACCGCGGCCACATAGCCGAGTGCCCCTACGCCGGTGGAGCCACCGACCGGAATCGAGGCCACGTTTCCGTGACGGGCCAACAACTCCTCGTGACGGGCCGCGGCTTCCTCGTCGGTGTCGACCAGGTGCACGGTCGCGCCGTACACGTGGTCGAGCAGGATGTTGCCGGACCGCTCGTACGCCTCGCCCTCGCGCGGCACGGACCGCGTCAGCACCAGGTCGCACGGCAGCCCGAGGCGCGCGCACGCGGCCGCGGTCAGCCGGCCGTGGTTGGTCTGCACCGCACCGAAGGTGACCACCCGCTCGGCGCCGTCACGCAGGGCGGCGCCCAGCAGGAACTCGAGTTTCCGCAGCTTGTTGCCGCCGACGCCGAGCAGGCTCACGTCGTCCCGCTTGACCACGACCGCCGGCCCGAGCCGGCCCGACAGCCGTGGGCACGGCTGGAGCGGCGATGGCCACTGTCCCAACTGGATCCGAGGGAAGCTCGAAAGGTCGGTGGCCATCCGCGCGCGGGTCCTCTCGCCGTCAGCTCTTCTCGAGCGCCTTGGCCAACAGCGTAGTCATGACTTCCTGTGCTGTCCCGACCACTTGGCGTCGCTGCCGGCTGGGCACCCGGTCGGCCATCTGCAGCAGTGACCCGCCGGATTCCACCGCGGCGAGGAACGCCAGCCGGTAGCCCGCGCCCTTGCGCACCTTGTAGCGCGTGGCGAACAGGGCGCCGAGTCGGTCGGCGACCATGCGCCGGTGGTCGGCTTCCGGGTCCTCGAGGTGGTTGTCGAGCACTTCTGCGAACCGGACGCGCCCGAAACTGGCGTCCTGTTTGCGCATGCGCTCGTGCACCGCCAGTACCCCGGCCACAGCCTGGCGCCAATCATCCGGCGCCGCTGTGAAGTACTCCTCGACCTCGGTGAGGAACTTGTCGGTGCTGCGCAGCGCGAGCGCCCGCACCACCGACCGCTTGTCGGGGAAGTACTGGTAGAAGGACCCGATGGGAATGCCCGCGGACTCCGCGATGCGCGCCGTCGTGATCGAGTCGTAGTCCCGCTCGGCCAACAGCGCCTCGCACGCGTCGAGGATCGCGGTCACGGTGGCCGCTCCCCTTGCCTGCACGGGCTGTCTGCGCATCAGCAGGGCAAGTCTGCTGTTCGTGTGGTCGTCCTGCACGCGGAACATGGTGCGACAGAAGTGGCCGTTTCACGCAGTGTTCGGAGCAAACACTCAGCGGACTGCCAGGTTCGGTAGGGGCCGAATGAAAGCGTTCTCCCTCTGACCTGGCAAAACGCGAAAACGGCACATGTGAGGGGTCATCACCCATGCGGCCGAGTAACGCTCACGCTCTGGCAAGGGGTTGGCAACACGGCGTGATCACGGCGGCGCCCCGCCCGGCGGGAGGCCGGACGGGGCGCGTCGAAATTTCCAGATGGCGACCAGATCGCCGGGTACTGCTTGCGGTCTACTGGATGCCGGCCGTGAGGATCTTGCCCGTGTCCGGCGAGCCGATGCCGGTCACCAGGTCGAATCCGCTGCCCGCCCGGTAGGCGCCGTTGCTGCCGCTGGTGATGTCGTGGAAGTTGGTCTTGGCCAGCCCGTACAGCTTGGCGTTGGCCGAGCCCAGTCCGGTCTTGCCCTTGGCCGCGGCGGCCTGGTTGTAGACCGCGGCGACGCCGGCCCAGATCGGGGCCGCGCCGGACGTGCCGTACACCGAAGTCCACTGCCCCTGGGTGTAGACGGAAATGCCCGTAGGTCCACCCTGGGCGGAAACATCGGGCACCTGGCGCTTGTTGCTCGTGCCGATCTTCACACCGCTCTGGAACGACGGCAGCGCGAACACCGAGGAATAGCCGCCGCCCGAGCCGTTCCAGCCGGTCTCGCTCTTCCACGTGGTGGTGGTCGAAGTGGACAGGTTGGTGCCGCCGACACCGGTCACGTTCGGGTCGCTGGCCGGGTAGTCGACGGTGGTGCTGCCGTCGCCGTTGTCGTCCGAGCCGTCGTCACCCGAGGCGGCGAAGAAGCTCTGGCCCTGCGCCGCGCCCTGCTTGAAGACGTTGCTCACGGCCTGGATGCCGGCGGTGGTGCGGCCCTTCTCGGACAGGCCCCAGCTGATCGAGGTGACCGAGATCTTGCTGGCCACGATGGCGTTGGCCAGGTCGACCTCGCCCTGATCGGTGTTGGGCGCCTCGAACACCGTGATGGCGGCCTTGGGCGCGATCGCTTGAATCGCTTCGATGTCCAGCTCGACTTCGACCTGGCCGTCGCCGAGCGGGCCGGAGCCGCCGGACACCTGCTGCACCTTGGGCGTGGGCGAGCCGGTGTTGTAGTTGCTGTCGTACTTGGCGATGTTGGACTGCTGGAAGCCGTCGAACTCCCACAGTGCGACCGTTTGGCCGGATCCGTTGTACGTGGACGAAACGTCGTAGGCGCCCTTGAGCTGAGTGGGCGTGAAGCCGCCGCCCGGGCCGGCGTGGGGGTCGACCCTGGTGTGGTGCACGCGGATCTGTCGGTTGTTCAGACCGGCCACGTCGAGCACGGTGCCGGCCAGGTCGGCCGGCAGCGTCGGGGCCGAGGTGTTGGCGTAGAAGGGACGATCCGTCTTGCCGTCACGGTAGTTGGCCAGCGTGGTGCCGAACGCCTTCTGCACCGCCGCGGCCGGGCCGCTGGCGTCGACCGTGAGGTGGTTGGCGCTGACCGAGTCGATCGACAGGCCCTGTCCGCGCAGGTATTCCTTCACCCGCGTGACCTGGTCGTCGGTCGGGCCGAAGCGGGCGGTGAACTGCTCCGGCGTGAGGAAGTGGCCGTACTGCGGCGAATGCGGGTCGTTCACCGCGGCGATGGTGCGGTCCAGTTCCGTGCCGTTGCGCAGGTTCAGGCTGACCGCGACCGACACCCGCTGCTGCGCCGGCAGTTCGCCCAGTGACCGGGCCTGGTTCAGGCCGCTCACCGCATCGGACTGGAGCGCCACTCGCGGCTGCGGGGCGGCCAGCGCGGTCGGGGCCGCCACCGCGGCGATGGCAAGCGGCGCAACCAGCGCGCCGATGATCCTCAACGTCTTCACTGTGGTCTCCCAGGGGCAGGATCGGGACTCACCAAACGCTATTGGTCGACCACCCTCAGTGAAACCGAGGAAACCCTTGCCCGGCCCCACAACCCCCGTGAGTCCCGCTCTGGGGCACACCGAAACACGCTCTCGAGCAGAACTGAGCCCCGCGGCTCGGTTCTGCTCGAAACCGGAATTCACTGTGTCTGAGAGCGGGACTCGCGGGGGTGCTAGACGGCCTGGCTGCGGAGGGGTTCGGGCTCGGGTTGGCGGGCAGCCGGCACCGGGACCGGGACGTCCATCGCGCGCACCAACTCGGTGCGTGACCGCACGCCTACTTTGCGATAGATCCTCGACAATGTGGCCTCGACCGTCTTCACGCTGATGAACAACACCGCGGCCACCTCACGGTTGGTGGATCCGGCACGAACCAGCTCGGCAACTCGTTGCTCGGCAACGGTGAGCGCCACGGTGTGGTCGGCCCGGGACTGCGCGCCGGCCCGGTCGAGCTCGTCACGGACACGCTCGGCCCACGGCGTGGCGGAGATCGCCGCACAGATCTCGTACGCCTCCGACAACGCGGCCCGGGCGGCGGCCCGCCGGCGGCAACGGCGTTCGACACCGGCGAGGGCGATGAGCGTACGGGCCCGGTCCAGACCGACCTGACCATCGGCGATGTCCCGCAAGCGCGCGACGCCGTCGCTGGGCAGACCGGAGGCGACGGCCAGCAGCGCGGCCGACCGCTCCAGGTTGGCCATCACCGTGTGCCGGCCGAAGTCGAGGGCCTGCTTGGAAGTCTGGCCGATCAGCTCACGGGCGTCCTCGAGCGCCCCGGTGGCCACCAGCGCCTCGGCCAGATCGGCCTGCCAGCGCACGACGGCCGGGTCACGGATGTCCATGCGGCGGCCGATCTCGCCGACCCGGCACAGGGTCTCGACCGCGGCCGGCGCGTCGCCGGTGGTGAGCTGAACCTGGCCCAGCACGGCCAAGTTCCGCATGAGGTAGAGCTGATCGCCGACGGCCGCCGACTCGCGGGCGCCACGCTCGGCGTACTCCGCGGCCGCCTCGACGCTGCCGCCGTTGGTCTCGGCCAACGCGGCCACGTACAGCGCGGGCGGGCAGCTGACGCCGGCCTCGGAGAACAGGGTCATGGCCCGCCGCGCGGTCTCCACGGCCCGGCGGCACTGCCCGGCCCGGGACTGCACCTCGGCCAGCGTGACCATGATCGCGACGGTGTCCTCGACCGCCGCGGTCTCCTCCACCTTGCGCAGCAACGACAACAGCCGCCGCTCGGCCCGCTGGAGCTCGTCGTCGTGCAGCTCGACCACGGCCTGGTGCCGTTCCAGCTCCCACGACTCGGCGTGCGGATCACGTTCGACGATTTCGATCGCCCGGGCCACGGTCTCCCGCGCGGCCGGATCTCCGCGCAGGGATTGCAGGTGTGCCAATCGGGTCAGCGCGCGCACGGCGGTCGCCGTGTCGCCGGCCTCGGTGGCCAGTTCGGCCGAGCGGGCGGCCTGCACCGCCGCCTCCACGGTGTCGCCGCCGAGCAACGCCCGGCCGGCCAGCCACATTCGCAGCGGCGCTTCCAGCTCGGGATCGCCGGCGGCGTCGGCCAGCCCGTCGTCGATCAACGGGCCGAGGTCGTGCAGCGCCTGCCCGGCGTTGCGCAGCAAGACAAGCCGGGCCCGCACCCGCAGCCGCGGGCAGCGCGCGTCGGCCAGCACCGACTCGGCGGCGGTCCGTGCCTCGGCCCGCAGACCGGCGTCGCAGGCGTGTTCGGCCGCGACCAGCCGCCGCTCGGCACGGATCTGCTGGCTGTCCCACGGGGTTCGGTCCGCGGCCATCGCCGCCAGCTCGGCCGCGGTCACGGGGGCGCCGCGCCGACGGGCCGACGCCGCGGCGGCCATCAGGGTCGCGGCGACCGACTCGTCCTCATGGGGTTTGGCCAACGCGAGGTGCCGGGCCCGCTCCACCGGCTCGGTGACCACGTCGGCCAGCCGGGCGTGCGCGTCGATGCGGCGGTGCGAGGCGGCCTCGGCGTAGATGGCCGCTCGGATGAGCGGATGTCTGAACCGGACGATGCCCTCGTCGTCGGCCACGGCCAGATCACAGAGCTCGGCCGCGACCAGATCCGCGGCCGCGTCGGGACGTCCGGCGGCGCGCAGCAGAGTCAGGCTCGGCCGGGTGGCGGCGCTGGCCACCAGCAGGGTGGCCTGGGCCCGTTCGGTCAGCTCGCCCAGCCGGTCCAGCAGCAGCGCGCGCAGCCGTCGCGGCACCGGCAGCGGCCGGCCCGGGCTCTCCGGCACGCCCGAGCGCAGCACCGCGCGGCCCAGTTCCAAGGCGTAGAAGGGATTGCCGTCGGCCAGCTGGTGGATCTGCGACACCGAGCCGTGCGGCAGCAGAACCCCGTTGTCGCGCAGCAACAATCGGGCCACGTCGCGCGGAGTCAGCGGCGGCACCGGCAGTTCGGCCACGTCCGGCGGGCACAGGCTGCGGTGCAGCGGCTGCTCGCCGTCCGGCACCCGCTCGGCGGCCAGCACCCGCAGCCGGTCGCCGGTCAGCCGGCGGGCCACGAAGGCCAGCACCTCGGCGCTCGGCCGGTCCACCCACTGGAGATCATCGATCACCAGCAGCACCGGGCCGGGATCGGACAGCAGCTGGAGGACCTGGAGCACGGCCAGCCGCACACCGAGCCGACTCTGGTCAGACGTCGGGTGCTCGCCGCGCAGCAGCGCCGCGTCCAACGCTGCCCGCAGGGGTGGCGGCAGCGTCGCGAGCACGTCGTCGGCGACGTCCACGAGCAGGTCGATCAGGCAGACGAACGGAAGTCTTCGATCCGACTCGGCCGGCGCGCAGCGCAGCACCGTGTCGCCGCGGGCCTCTCGCTCGTCGGCGAGCGCACCCAGCAGCGTCGACTTGCCGATGCCGGCGGGGCCGCAGAACAGCACGCTGCCGCCCGCCAGCAGGTTCCGTGCCGAGCGCAGGAGCTCGCCACGTCCAACCGGGCCAGGATCATTCATGTGTGGTACCTCAACCGCAGGGCAGAGTTGGTACTCCACCATTCTGATCGGCCACACACCGGTATTCCAACCGCGTATTCGTGTGAGCCGCTAGGCAGTACGGCCTACGACTTTCGTCGGTAGTCCACCAATTCGGACGCGCGTCTCTTGCCTGGTCAGACGATCAGCGCGGACAGCGCAACACGCCGGACACAACGCAGTCACACACGTGGTTCGCGATGGCGGTCATGGCTCCAACAACACCGAACCGGTCACCATTTGTCAACGCAGTCCCACTCGCCGGAAGCCGTATTTCCGGCTGGTACCGACCGGTCGCGTCCGGCCCGGCCGAACACATCATCGGCCCGGGCGATGCCGAAGGGGACGCACCACCGTGCTGTCGGTGCGTGACCACTCGTGACCGGAATTCCGTCTGCCGGACCGGGTTCAGCCGAGTTCGACCACGTTGCGTGATCATGGTCACGCATCCCTTTGCGCCTCCCGAGTGATGCGGGAACAAGACCACTGCCCGTACCGTTGTAGGAAGCGGTTGGCCAGTACGTGTCCCCCGGGCCGCATCTGAAACCACGGGTACGGAATACCGTTCGGCTGGAGCCGTACTGCGTAACTCGCCGAGAGGCGACCTACTGGTCGACCGCTACCGTGACGGGCGGGGTGTCTTCGGACGCCCCGCCCGTTCGCACGTCAGGATGCCTCTCGTGACCCAAGCCGAGATGCCCGCGTGGCGCCGGGAGACGCAGACCGAGCAGCGCTGGGCGGTGGCCAGCGCGATCGCGGTGGCGCTGGCCCTCCAGCTGCCGCTGCCGCAGACCATGACGTTCCTGCCGATCTGGCTCCTGCCGGCGCTGACCTTCGCGCTCATGGTGGCGCTGCTGATCGCCAATCCGGGACGGATCAGCAAGCACAGCGTGGCCGAGCGGCGGGTCGGGCTGACGGTCGGCTTCCTGGTCAGCGCGGCCAACGCGCTCAACGGCGTGCAGCTGATCCGGCACATCCTGGACGGCACCATCGGCGACAACGCGGTCGAGCTGCTGGCCACCGGCGCGGACATCTACGTCACCAACATCATCGTGTTCGCGCTCTGGTACTGGGAGTTCGACCGCGGCGGGCCGGGGCCGCGGGCGATGGGCGTGCGGGAGTACCCGGACTTCCTGTTCCCGCAGATGGCCAGCCCGGACATGGCGCCGAAGGACTGGGAGCCCTGGTACGTGGACTACCTGTACCTGTCGTTCACCAACGCCACCGCGTTCAGCCCGACCGACGTGCTGCCGATGCGCCCCTGGGCCAAGCTGGCGATGATGGCCCAGTCGATCGTGTCGCTGGTGATCGTGGTGCTGGTGGTGGCTCGGGCGGTCAACGTTCTTCACTAGCTCCGTGCGCGGACAGCACAGCGACCCCGGGAAAGCACGGAGCCCCCGTCAAGGACGGGGGCTCCGGTTTTCCCGTCACCAGGGGGAGGGGTGACGGGAGGTCTGTGTTGTTCGATCTGGCACCAGCCTAGGGCATCCGGCGCAGAGAGCAACCCCCGGGGCCGGGAATCCTGACGATCGGCCATCGAAAAGCTACCCCGGGGGCGGCCCGGCTGCGCGCAAGTGCGCGGAAAGCCTTTGTTTCGACAGACACCATGCACATCTCTTCACGGGGTGGCCGGCGTTAGCCGAATGTGATCAAGACCACAGTCGATCTCCATCCCGCGCCACTTCGTGGGGATGCCCCAACATGGGTAATCCGTACAATGGGGGCATGGGCACCCCGGACCGCACCGCTGCATTGGCGCTACCGGAACGGATGCTGCGCCTACCCAGCTTCCTGGTGGTGCACCTGGCCAAGCAATGGCGCCGACTGGCTGTCGCCCGATTCGAGCACGATCTGCGCGCCCAGCACCTGATGATCCTGGCCTCGCTGGAGGACCACGGCGCGTCGTCGCAGAAGGAGATCAGCGAGCGGCTGGGCATCGACGCCAGCGATCTCGTGGCGCTGCTGGACGACCTGGAGAAGGCCGGGCTGGCCAATCGCAAGCGGGACGAGCGGGACCGGCGCCGCTACGCCGTGATGCCGACCCCGGCCGGCGCGAAGGCGCTGCGGCAGCGGCTGATCGACGTGGAGCGGATGAACGCGGAGATGCTCGCGCCGCTGACGGCCGAGGAACAGGACGAGTTGCACCGACTGCTGCTCAAGCTGTTCGAGAGCTACCGCTGAGGAAATCCGGGCAATCATCACCGGATATTCATCTCTGGATATAAGGATGGGCTGGCACGGTCCCTGCCACCGCGCCAGCCCACCGGTCAGGCAACCGGCGTGGTCCCTGCCACCACACCGGACACCTGGTTCTGGGGAACTTGTCGTTCCATCGGGTCTACGCTCGGCGCACCGGCGGACTCACCAAACGTCACCCGAAAGGGTGAGCAAGCGGCCGGACCGCCCCTTTGTCACGTGACGTAGATAACGGCCTACCGGCAGTGACAGCAAACGTTGTTACACCGTAGACACAAGCAGGGCGCACAGTGCCGTGCGCCACGGGAGATTTTTTCGCGAACGTCAATGAATTCGCAACTTCTTCCTGTTGTGCCTACGAGAGGACGGCAATGCGACAGCACCCACCGGGCCAGACCGCAGAGGTCCCGGCCCGGTTCTGGGAGGAGTGCGCCAAGGTCCGACCGCAACTGGTCGGCATCGCGGCACGGCACACCGCGGGCAGCGGGCAGGCGGAGGACATAGTCCACGACGCCCTGCTGCGCGCCGCGCACTTCTCCGAGCTGGACCTGGACCGCCTGCACCCCTTCCTGGTCACCGTCGTGAAGCGGCTGTGCGTCGACGAAGCCCGCCGCCGCAGCACGGCCACCCGGGCCCATTCGCACACCAAGCTCGACCCGCTGGCCGACGCCGACCCGGCCGAGCTCACCTGCGACCGGGCCGAGGCCGACTGGGTCGCCTCCACCCTCCCCCGGCTCACCGCCTACGAGCGGGAGTTGGTGGCTTTAGTGGCCAACGGGCATCCGCACAGCGATATCGCCCGCATGCTCGGCACCACGCCAGGAGCCACCCAGACCGCCATCACCCGGGTCCGCGGCAAGATCAAGTCCTGGGCCAACGCCTGACAACCGCCGAAACGCCACATGCGCTTCCCATGTGGCGTTCAGACGCAAGTAGGAAGCGCACGTGGCACATCGCGCTCCCGGCTCACCGCCGAAACGCCACATGCGCTTCCTATGTGGCACCAGGGCTCACACAGGAAGCGCATGTGGCGTAGCTCGGGGGTAGCGCGGCGAGGCTCAGTAGCCGCCGGTGCCGCCACCGGAGTTGCCGTAGCCCCCGTTGTTGTTGCCGTTGGGGTCGGTGCCGGTGCCGCTGCCCGGGTTCGCGGCGGGCGGCGGGGCCTGCTCCGGCACGGTCGGGGCCGGCGGCGGCGTGGCCGGCACGCAGGTCAGGTTCTTCTTGCCGGCCGAGTCGATGACCCACCAGGTGTTGCCGACGGCCTGGCCGGCCCACTTGCCCGGCTCCTTCTCGTTGGAGAAGTTGTACAGCGGCCAGCCGGCCAGCGTCACCTGCATGGTGCCGTCGGGGCGGGCGACCGTGCCGACCAGCGACGGGTCGACGCCGGAGATCACCGGGGTGCCGTTGGTCAGCACCGGCGGCCAGATCAGGGCGCACTTGTCGACGCAGTTCGACTTGGGCGGGTTGGCGGTGTCCTTGTCGAACCGGTACAGCACGAAGCCCTTGCCGTCCTCGATGACCGAGCCCATCTTGGGGATGGTGGTCGAGGACAGCTGGGCCGGGCCGAGCGCGTTGGCGCCGGGCGCGCCGGCCTGGCCGGCCTGGTTCGCGCCGGTGGGCGCGGCCGGGCTGCCGGTGGCCGGGGTGGACGAGGACGGGTCACCCAGCTGCACGGTGACCGGGGACTGGGCGGCGGCGTTCGTCACCGTGCCGGGAGCCGACTGGTTGGCCCCGAGCTCCTGGATACCGAGCCAGGTCAGTGCGGTCACGGCGGTCAGGCCGCTGGCGATACCGATCGCGATACGACGGCCTCGTGTCACGAGAAGCCTCCGGGGGTAGGAAGTGTTCCTTGCTGCCCACGATTACGACGGCCACCCACGAGCGGTTCACCGGTCCCGGGAGAAAGATCGGTCACGGGCGGTGATGTTCACCCGGCCGTGACCGACTCCCAGGTTCCTCCAAGGATGCGTCCAGCGTGCTCGCACAGACGACCGCCATACCTGAACGTGGGCTCGATCCAGAGCCGTACCGCGACTGGGGTCAGGTGGTCCGACATGAGTGGAGCGGCCGTTCGCGGCGACACCGACACGGCTTCGGGGCATTGGTCGGTCGGCAGAACCGCGACCGTGGACATCGTCGTTCCGGTGTACAACGAGGAGCGTTCGCTGCCGGGCTGCATCGAGGTGCTGCACGGCTTCCTCACCGAGCAGTTCCCGTTCGAGTGGACGATCACGGTGGCCGACAACGCCAGCACCGACGCCACCATGGAGGTGGCCGGCGAGCTGGCCGACAAGTACCCGGGCGTGCGGGTGCTGCATCTGGACCGCAAGGGCCGCGGCCTGGCGCTGCGCAAGGCGTGGGGCTGGAGCGACGCCGACATCGTCGTCTACATGGACGTGGACCTGTCGACCGGCCTGAACGCGCTGCTGCCGCTGGTCGCGCCGCTGGTCAACGGGCACTCCGACGTGGCAATCGGGTCCCGGCTGGCCCCGGGCTCGCGGACCGTCCGCGGTCCCAAGCGGGAGATGATCTCCCGCTGCTACAACGCGATGATCCGGCTCTCGCACGGGGCCAAGTTCTCCGACGCCCAGTGCGGCTTCAAGGCGGTCCGGACCGACGTGGTCCGCCGGCTGCTGCCGCACATCGCCGACGACTCCTGGTTCTTCGACACCGAGCTGCTGCTGCTGGCCGAGCACAACGGGCTGCGGGTGCACGAGGTGCCGGTGGACTGGGTGGAGGACATGGACACCCGGGTGCACGTGGCCAAGACCGCGACCGAGGACATCCGCGGCCTGATCCGGGTGGCCCGGGCCAAGGCCACCGGCTCGGCCCGGGTGGACGACCTGCCGCGGCGGCCGGCGCCCCGCTCCGAGCATCCGGACGCGGTGGTGGCCCGCCGGGAGACCGGGCTGCTGTGGCAGCTGCTGTCGTTCGCGGCGATCGGCGTGGTGTCCACTGTGGCCAATCTGGCGCTGTACGGCATCATGCGCACGTGGTGGCCGGCGCTGGTGGCGAACTTCGTGGCGTTGACCGTGACGACACTGTTGAACACGGAAGCCAACCGCCGCTTCACCTTCCTGCGCTCGACCGGCTCAACCGGCCGCGTCCACCTGCAAGGTTTGATCGTCTTCGCGCTGTACTACGCCTTCACCTCGGGCGCGCTGCTGGCGCTCGGCGCCTTCGACCCCACTGCCTCGAAGGCGCTGGAACTACTGGTGCTGCTGGCTTCTTCGCTGATCGGCACCGCGGCCCGGTTCGTGCTGCTGCGCGCCTGGGTCTTCAAGAACACTGTCAAGGAAGGAAACGCATGACGACGGCCGCGGAAGCGACCGCGCCACCGGCCGGCCCGGCGACTCAGATCGAGTCGCCGGGCCGTCGGCCGCGCTGGCGTACGTACGCGCTGGGGGCGATCCTGCTGGGCGCCACGGTGTTGTACGGGTGGGACATCTGGGGATCCGGCTGGGGCAACGAGTTCTACTCGGCGGCCGTGAAGTCCATGTCGCAGGGCCTGACCAACTTCGTGTTCGGCTCGTTCGACCCGGCCGGCGTGGTCACCGTGGACAAGCCGCCGATGGGCCTGTGGCCACAGGTCGTGTCGGTGTGGATCTTCGGCTGGCACGCCTGGGCGTTGGCGCTGCCGCAGGCGCTTGAGGGCGTGGCGGCGGTCTTTCTGTTGCACCGCACGGTTCGGCGGTGGGCCGGCGAGAACGTGGCGTTGATCGCCGCGGCGGCGCTGGCCCTGACGCCGATCACCGTGGCCATCGACCGGGTCAACAATCCCGATGCCGCTTTGACGCTGTTGTGTGTCGCGGCGGCGTACGCGTTCACGCGGTCGGTCGAGGTCGGCATCACGGCCCGTAGTGCGACGAAGTGGTTGCTTCAGGCGGCTTTCTGGGTCGGGTGTGGGTTCCTGACCAAGAGCCTGGCGGCGTGGATGATCGTGCCGGCGCTGGCCGTTGGCTATCTGTTCGGGCGCAACGCTTCGTGGGGCCGGCGGATCGTCGACCTGTTGGCGGCCGGTGGTGTGCTGCTGGCGAGCTCGTTCTGGTGGGTGCTGCTGACGGTCGTGTGGCCGAGCCCGAAGCCTTACGTGGGCGGCAGCACGGACGGTGGCGAGCTGTCGCTGATCTTCGGCTACAACGGGCTGGGCCGGGTGTTCGGTGAGAACATCGGCCGCGGTGGCGGGGCGGGCGCGGGCGGCTTCCCAGGCGGAGCGGGCCCCGGTGCCGGAACCGGTGGTGCGGCCGGCGGTGGCTTCCCCGGCGGCGGTGGTTTCCCGGGTGGCGGCCGTGGTGGCGGGGGCTTCGGTGGCTTTGCCGAGGGCAACGGC
Source organism: Kutzneria chonburiensis (assembly GCF_028622115.1). Taxonomy (NCBI): domain Bacteria; kingdom Bacillati; phylum Actinomycetota; class Actinomycetes; order Pseudonocardiales; family Pseudonocardiaceae; genus Kutzneria; species Kutzneria chonburiensis. The sequence continues at coordinate 9,654,782 of NZ_CP097263.1, read as the reverse complement.
ATCACGCGCATGTTCGGCGAGCAGGTCGGCGGTCAGATCAGCTGGCTGATGCCGCTGGGTTTGTTCGTGCTGGCGGTCGTGGCCGTGACGGGAGTGCTGGCCTGGCGGCGAAAACTGCCGGCCGATCACCAGCGGCGCGCGGGCTGGTTCATGTGGGGCACCTGGCTGATCGTGCTGAGCCTGGTGTTCAGCTTCCAGCAGGGCATCTTCCACCAGTACTACACAACGCAGCTGGCCCCGGCGATCGCGGCGCTGGCCGGGGCCGGACTGGCCCTGCTGTGGCGGCATTACCGGCAGCCGACCGGCTTCAGCTGGCTGCTGCTGCCGGCGGGCATCGTGATCACGGCGGTGTGGGCGTGGGTGCTGGTGTCGCGGGACACGTCGTGGAACGGCTGGCTGCGGTACGCGGTGGCGGCCGTGGCGGCGATCGCCGTGCTCGGTCTGGTGCTGGCCAAGCTGCTGAACGCGGCCGGTGCGCGGGTCGCGGCGGTGCTCGGCATCGTGGCCGTGTTGCTCGCGCCCGGTGTGTGGTCGGCGGCCGCGGCGGTCGACTCGGGTAGCGCCGGCGGTCCCGGCGGCCTCGCGACCGCGGGTCCGCCTGGCGGCGGCTTCGGCGGCGCGCCCGGCGGCCGTCGCGGCGGCGGCCAGGGCGGTTTCCCCGGCGGCCAGGGCGGTGCCGGCGGCTTCCCCGGTGGTCAGCAGCTGTCGCCCGAACAGCTGGAGCAACTCGAGCAGCGCTTCCGCGGCGGCGGTGGGCGCGGCGGCAGCACGCTCACGGCCGAGGACAAGAAGATCCTCGACTACGTGGTGAAGAACGCGCCCAACGCCAAGATCAAGCTGGCCGTGGAGGGTGGCGCGATGGCGTCCGAGACGTTCATCGTCAACAGCGATGTGACGGTGATCGGCATGGGCGGCTTCATGGGCACCGACAACTCGCCCAGCGTCGACCTGCTCAAGCAGTGGCAGTCCGAAGGCAGCCTCGGCTTCGTGCTGGCCGGCGGCGCGGGCGGCTTCGGCGGCCGGGGCGGCGGCGTCGCGCAGGAACGCACGCAGTGGGTGCAGCAGAACTGCAAGGTGGTGCCGGCCAGTGCCTACGGCGGCGGCACGCAGACGCTGTACGACTGTTTGACCAAATAGGACAGAACACGCGGTGGGATCCCCGGTTCGGGTGGTCCCACCGCTGTTCTCAGGTTCTTCCCAGCGACCTCACAGGTTGGCCGACCATGCTGGGCCGGTGGGCACTCCGAGCGTGACGCCGCCGCCGACCGTCCTGGTCGTCGACGACGAGCCGAACATCCTGGAGCTGCTGTCGGCCGCGCTGCGGCTGAGCGGCTTCGACGTGCACGCCGCCGACACCGGCGTGGCGGCGCTGTCCACGGCGGCCCAGGTCAGACCGGACATCGTGGTGCTGGACGTGATGCTGCCCGACTACGACGGGTTCACCCTGGCGCGCATGCTGCGGGCCGGCAACGACCGGGTGCCGGTGCTGTTCCTGACCGCCCGCGACTCCGTCGAGGACCGTATCGCCGGCCTCACCGCCGGCGGCGACGACTACGTGACCAAACCGTTCAGCCTGGAGGAGGTCGTGCTGCGGCTGCGGGCCATCCTGCGCCGCACGCACGCCCTCGACGATCCCGAGCCCAACGACGGCCGGCTGCGCTACGCCGACCTGGAGCTGGACGAGGACGCGCACGAGGTGCGCCGCGACGGCCGGGAGATCCGGTTGTCCCCCACCGAGTTCAACCTGCTGCGCTACCTGTTGGTCAACGCGGAGAAGGTGGTCAGCAAGACGCAGATCCTGGATCGCGTGTGGAACTACGACTTCGGCGGCGACAGCCGGATCGTCGAGTCGTACATCTCGTACCTGCGGCGCAAGGTGGACGGCTCGGGTCAGCCGCTGCTGCACACCATCCGCGGCGTCGGCTACACGCTGCGGCTGCCGCGGGCCGAAGTCTGACATGGCCCGCCGCCCCTGGACGCTGCGCACCCGCCTTTTGGTGTCGCTACTGGCGTTCGCCGCGGTCGGGCTGGCGTTGTTCGGTGCCGTGACGGGAATCCTGCTGCGTGAGTCGTTGCTGGGCCGGATCGACGCCCAGCTGCAGGAGAGCGTTGCCAAGAGCGTCGACCGCAACCGGCCGCCGCCGCATCCGCTGCCCACCAACAACTTCCCGTCGCTGCCGACGAGTTTCCGGGTCTATTTCTTCGATCCGGACGGCAGCGCCGGCTTCGCCCAGACGCCGGACCGCAACGAGACCGCCATGCCTCAGCTGCCGACGATGACCATCGCCTCGGTGAAGCAGCACGGCCAGCAGCCGTTCACCACCGATGACGTCAGCGGCAACGCGACGTGGCGGGTGATCGTCGCCGTGCAGGCGCCGAACCCGTGGCAGCCGGGCGGCGGAACCGTTGCCGTGGCGGCAATGTTGAGCGACACCGAGTCCACTGTGGTCAACACGGCGTGGATCGAGGTTGCTTCGGGCGCGGTTCTGTTGCTACTGCTCGGATTGACCGGGTTGGTCGTGGTACGCGTAGGGCTGCGGCCGCTGACCCGGATCGAGCACACCGCGCAGGCCATCGCCGCCGGCGAGCTCGACCGGCGGGTCGCCGACACCGATCAGCGGACCGAGACCGGCCGCCTCGGCGCCTCCTTGAACGTCATGCTGGCCCGGATCTCGGCCGCGTTGACCGACAGCGCCCGCTCCGAGCAGCGACTGCGCCGCTTCGTCGCCGACGCTTCGCACGAGCTGCGCACGCCGCTCACCTCCATCCGTGGCTTCGCCGAGCTGTACCGGCGGGGCGGCGCGCCGTCGTCGGCCGACGTCGAGCGGCTGATGGCCCGTATCGAGAGCGAGGCCATCCGCATGGGGCTGTTGGTCGAGGACCTGCTCATGTTGGCCCGCCTCGACCAGGAGCGGTCGCTCGACTTCGCCGAGGTCGACCTCCTCGTCGTCGCCGCCGACGCCGTGCATGACGCCCGCGCCGCCACCCCCGAACGCGACATCGTCCTGGAGGCCCCGCACGGCGCCGTCCGCGTCATCGGCGACGAGGACAAGCTCCGCCAGGTCGTGATGAACCTCGTCACCAATGCCGTCACCCACACCCCCGCCGATGCCGCCGTCCGCGTCGCCGTCCGGCAGGAACGCACCCGCCCCAGCACCCACGCCGTCGCCGTAGCCGGCGGCGACCTCCCCAGGACCTCCCGCTTCGCCGTGCTGGAAGTGATCGACAGCGGCCCCGGCATCCCCGAGGACCAGGGCAAACTCGTCTTCGACCGCTTCTACCGCGCCGACCAGGCCCGTTCCCGCGCCAGCGGCGGCTCCGGCCTGGGGTTGGCCATCACCGCCGCCATCCTGGAGGCCCACGCCGGCCGCATCGAGCTGCTCAGCCAGCCCGGCCAGGGCACCAGGTTCCGAGTGCTGTTGGCCCCCGCCTAACCACCCCGCGAGTCCCGGCCAGCGTCACACCGAATGTGTGAAACGGATTCAGGCATTCGGTGTGACGCTAAGCGGGACTCGCGGGGGTCAGCGGACGGCGTGAGTCGACGGGCGGTCGAGGCCGGGGGTGCCGGTGGTGAACAGGGCCCACAGGAGGGCGGCGACGATCAGGCCGCTGGCCAGGAAGACGGGGAACACGAGGTCGAAGCCGTCGACGGCGGGCGGCAGGGTCTGGGTGGGGATCATGACGACGTGCACGGCGGCCATGCCGGTGTAGTGCATGCCGGTGACGGCGACGGCCATGACGGCGCCGGCGCCGAGGCGGGCGAGGGTGGCGCGGACGACGATGGTGAACCACAAAGCGGCGGTGGCGGCGACTACGGCGATGACCAGGGACACGGCGACCAACAAGGGGTCGTAGCCGATGTCGCCCTGGAAGCGGACGGCGGCCATGCCGAGGTAGTGCATGAACGCCACGCCGATGCCGGTCAGCGCCCCGGCGCAGATCAGGCGAGGGGTGCTGGCTCGGCGCAAGGTCACGAGTGAGAGCCCGAGGCCGACTACGCCGACGCTGACGGCGGCGGAGACGACGGTGAGCCACACCGAATAGCGCACGGGACTGCCGTCGACGGCGAAGCCGTACATGGCGATGAAGTGCATGAGCCAGATGGCCACGCCGCCGATGGCGACGGCGGCGCACGCCGTCCACACCACGGCGACGCGGTGGCCACGGTGGCGATGGGCCCGCGCGGCGCAGGCGAGGCCGATCAACGAGCCGGCGAACGAGGTGAGGGCGGCCAACACGAGGGTCCACGCGCCCATCGACATCTGCTGCATGTTCATGGTCATGACGTCACCTGACTCGCGTGCTCGACGAGGGCGATCAACACGTCCTGCACGGCAGAACGCTCGCGGACGTCGCAGTCCACGATCGGTGCGGAGGGCCGAAGCCGTAGCGCGGCACGGATCTCGTCGTGATCACCGGTGCCGTTGACGGCGACGACGAAAGGCACGCCGAACTGCTCGAAGTGATCCACGGCGGCGAAGGACTCCTCCAACCGGGCGCAGTCGACCAGCACCACCGCGCCCGTGGCACCGGTGGCGATGCCGTCCCACATGAACCAGAACCGGCGCTGCCCCGGCGTGCCGAACAGGTACAGCGCCGAGCCGTCCAGGGTGAGCCGGCCGAAGTCCAGCGCCATCGTGGTGGTGGACTTGGCGGCCGACGACCCGGCCACCGGCCCGGTGATCTCGGCCTCGGTGGTCAGCGGCTCGATCTCCGACGCCGCCGCGACGAAAGCCGTCTTGCCGACGGCGAACCCGCCGGTGACCATGATCTTGGCGGTCACGGCGCCGACTCCACGTTCGCTCTCAGCTCCGGGGTGAGCAGCCGCCCGACCTTCTGCCGCAACGCCATCATCTCGTAGGCCAGCACGCCGATGTCGCTGTCCGGCGACGCCAGCACGGCCAGGCAGGAGCCCTCGCTGACGGTCATGGTCAGCAGCAGGCCGCGGCGCATCTCGACCACCGTCTGGTCGACCTCGCCGCCCTCGAACAGGTTCGCGGCGCCGTTGGTCAGGCTCTGCAGCCCGGACACGACCGCGGCCAACTGGTCGGCGCGGTCGCGCGGCAGCGAGTCGGAGCCGCTGAGCAGCAACCCGTCGCTGGAGACGACGACGGTGTGCGCGGCGCCGGGCGTGCCCCTGGTGAACGAACTGAGCAGCCAGGTGAATTCGTCCGATGTGGACAGATTCAGGGAGGTCACGGGGTTGCCTTTCCAGTGGTGTGGTGCGGCTCCGCCGCCTTGGGCGCGCTGCCGCGCAGCAGCAGCGCACCCCGGATGCGCCGCGGCAGGCCGGCCGCGGTCAGGCCGGCGGAGACCGGCTTGTCGAGTGGGTCGCCGGTGCGCCAGATCGAGTCGGTGTCGGTACGCCAGGTGCGGTCGTCACGCTGCCGCCCGGTCGACCGGAACCAGGCCGAGGCGACGGACTCGTAGATCGGGGTGCCCTCGGTCGGCTCGTCCACCGGCCACACGGGCTCCTCGGACGGCTCGGCCGACACTTCCGGCGACGACCGGCGTTCGGCGAAGTGCCGACGGGCGGCAATCACCGTGGCCATCGCGAAGTTGCGCTGCCGCGGCACTTCCATGGTGCCGGGCGACAATGCCGGCTCGGTCGGGGGTTCGTCCGGGCGCAGCAGGTCGGCCGGCAGCTCGACCTCGGCGACCGTGCCGGCCCCGACGTTGGCCGTCAGCCGCACCGCGATCCGCCGCCGGGCGGCCAGCCGGCTCACCACGAACAGGCCCATCCGCCGGGACGACACGGCCTCGAGCGGCGCCTCGGCGGCCAGCTGCCGGTTGAGCCCGGCGAGCTCGGCCGGCGGCAGCCCGACGCCCTCGTCGGCGACCCGGATGCGCAGCGTGCCGTCGGGATCCTCGCTGCACGCCACGGTGATCGGCGTGTCCGGCGGTGAGTAGGAGGTGGCGTTGTCCAGCAGCTCGGCCAGCAGGTGCACGATGTCGCTGACCGCCGAGCCGATCACCACCGCGTCCGGCGCGGGCGCCAGCGTGATCCGGTTGTACTGCTCGATCTCGGACACCGCGGCCCGCACGAGGTCGGTGACCGACACCGGCTGGCTGGTCGACCGGCGCAGCCCGGCACCGGCCAGCACCAGCAGGTTCTCGCTGTTGCGCCGCATCCGGGTGGCCAGGTGGTCCAGCTTGAACAGCCGGCCGAGCTGGTCCGGATCGAGCTCGTCGGCCTCCATCACGTCGATCATCTTCAGCTGGCTCTGCACCAGGCTCTGGGTGCGCAGCGACAGGTTCACGAAGATCTCGTTGACGCTGTGCCGCAGCGCCGCCTGCTCGACGGCCAGCCGCACGGCCGCCGAGTGCACCTCGTCGAAGGCCCGGGCCACCTGGCCGATCTCCTCGGTGGTGGTGACCTCGACCGGGGCCGGCCGCAGCCGGCCGACCTCGGCGGTGTCGTGGGCGATCCGGTCGATCACGCCGGGCAGCTCGTGCTCGGCGATCTCCAGCGCCCGCCGCCGCAGTGTCCACAGTGGATGGACCATGGTCGCGGCGAAGTACAGCGCGATGGCCAGTCCCAGCAGCAGCGCCCCGATGATCAGTGCGGTGTCGCGCAACGAACTCGTGCGTGACGACACGCCCAGGCCCTCGACCGCGCCGCGCAGCGACTGGGACAGCGAGCCCTCGAACGTGGTCAGGCGACTGGTCACCAGCTGGGCGGCCTGCTGCCACGCCGATGTCGCCAAGCCCGGCGGTCGCCCGGATTCCATGCGGGTCACCGCATCGTCGCGGAGTTGGGCCAACTGGGTCAGGGCGGTTGTGCCGACCGTGTCGGCGTAGGCGGCCCGCCGCTCGGGCGTGAGTTCCCGCGTCAACTCGGCCAGCGCGTTGTCGGCCAACGCTCCGGCGACGCGGATCCGGCCGGTCCCGCCGGCCGGCAGGGCGTAACCGGCGGTCGCGGCGGCCAGCACGGTCTTCTCCACCTGGACCTGCTCGATCGCCTTGCCCACCACGGCCAGCGCCGCCGCAGCCGTGCTGACCAGCGGATCGCCGGCGTCGTTGGGCTCGGTCACGCCGACCGCGAGCAGCGACGCGATGATCACGGAGTAGTTGTCCAGCGACGTGAGGCGGCCGGTGTCGGGTGTGTCGGCGGCCTTCCGGGCCGCGGTGAGGTTGGCGAGATTCAATTCGGCCGTCACGACTTCGTCCGTGGCGGCGACGTCCGGGTTGGCCGTCAGCTCGGTGTCGAACGCGGCGATGGCGCCGTCGACCTGGGCCCGCGCGGCGATCACGTCCGGACGGGCCGCGCCCGGCACGACCGCGAGGTCCCGCTCCCCTTGCAGGCCATGCACGACGGCGGTGGCCCGGCCCTGCACCGCCACCAGGCCGGCGAGCTGGGCCGACTGGCCGGCCAGGCTCAGCTCGGCGCTGACCTGCGTCGCGCCCAGCACCACGGCGACGACGGTGGGCGTCAGCAACACCACCGCCAATTTGGTGCGCAGCGGCCAGTCCGCAACCCGACGCAGCCGCCAGCCGATCGCGCGAATCGCCAGTTCGTGACGCCCACTGGAGGGGGTCAACTTCAATCACTTCCTCGACTCGATCAGGCGGCATTCCTAACTCAATGTCACAACAAGGGCTAGTGCTCGGCCGGTCGACCACACTTACAGGTGACATAAACCGATTGCCCTGTAACGAATGTCGGAGCACCAGGTCACTCACCGCAGTCTTACGCAAGGCCAACTCGATGTGACACCGGGTAGTCGACACGGCGTGCGAAAAAGGCCTTCTCCCGTACGGGAGAAGGCCTTCGCGGTCGAACGGTCAGGCGCCGGGCAGCGTGTCGCCCTGCACCGCCTGGATGTCGATCTCCACGCGCAGCGTCGCGCCGATGGCCCCGATACCGGCCCGCAGCACCTGGTTGTAGGTGATGGCGAAGTCGTCGCGGTGCAGCTCGGTCACGGCGTGGAACGCGGCCCGAGTGCCGCCCCAGGAGTCGGGCCCGGTGCCGAGATAGGTCAGGTCCAGCGGCACGGACCGGGTGATGCCGTTGAGGGTCAGCTCCCCGTCCAGGGTCCAGCGCTCCTCGGACAGCTGGGAGAGACCGGTGCTCCGATAGGTGATCACCGGATGCTGCTCCACGTCCAGGAAGTCCTTGGAGCGCAGGTGATCGTCACGCATCTTGTTGTTCGTGTCGACACTGGCGGCCTGAATCACGGCGCTGACCGAGGAATGCTCAACCGGGTGCGCGACCTCGACCGTGCCGCTGAAGGCGTCGAAACGGCCGCGCACGCTGGACATCCCCAGGTGCCGCGCGGAGACGTTGATCGAGGAGTGCGCGGGGTCGATGGTCCACACGCCGGGCGGCGGCAGCTCGACGCCGCCGACACGGTTGAGCGTGACGGTGCCGAGCGGCGCGGAGCCGCTGGCGGTGACCATCGCGGTGCGCGCGACCGGCGCGTAGCCGGCGGCGGTGAGGATCGCGGTGTACGTGCCGGCGGGCAGCGCGGCGGTGCTGACCGCGCCGTCCTGGTCGGCCCCGCTGCGGGCGACCTGGTTGCCGGACAGGTCGGTGACGGTGAGCACCGCGTGCTGCACGGCCCAGCCGTCGCCGGTGCGGACCAGCGCGTTGACGCCTTGGCTCATGGCGAATCCCCTTTAGAAACTCAACTCGATGTCGTGCCGGCTCTGGTTGCCGCCGCCGATCCGCAGGGCGCTGGCGGCCGGCGGGTAGCCGGTCGCGATGATCGTGTAGTCGCCCTCGGGCACGTCCTCGAAGGCGTAGCTGCCGTCGGTCTCGGTGCTGGTCGCGGCGATGACCGTGCCGGCGGCGTCGACGAGCGTTACGCGCGCCTCGACGGGATGGCTGCTGCCGTTGGTCCGCACGACACCGCGCACCCTCGCGCCGCCGGCCAGTTCGACGTCCTGCGTAACACGGCCGGTGGCCGGCACCGTGACGGTCATGGCGACCGGCCGCAGCGCCGGGGCGCTGACGGCGAGGGTGTAGCTGCCGGCGACCAGGTCGTCGAACGAGTAGCCGCCGTCCGCGCCGGTCACGCGGGAGGCGACGACCTCGCCGCGGCCGTCGGCCAGCGTGACCGCCGCCGACGGCACGGGCGCGCCGGTGGCCGAGTGCACGAGGCCGGACAGTCCGCTGGTGCCGGTCAGCGTCACGTCGATGCGGGCGCCGTCGGGCGCCACCATCACCGTGACAGCCTGCGGCTGGTGTCCCGGCGCCGTCACGATCAGCACGTGGCCGCCGCTGGCCGCCACGTTGAAGTGGTACGTGCCGTCGACCTCGGACGAGGTCCGGCCGACCTGCCGCCCCGCCGCGTCGATCAGCGTGAGCGCGGCCCGGCCGATCAGCGCGCCGTCCGCGCCGACCACCCTGCCGCGAATGAGCGAGGAGTCCATCAGTGCCGCTCCTGTTCCGAGCCCGTCGCGAAATCCTCCAGCACCTCGAGCGCGTCGGCCAGCGCACGCACCTGATCGGCTGGCAGCCGGCTGATCCGCTCGGCGAGGTAGCCGGTGCGGATGCCGCGCATCCGTTCCAGCAGGGCCTCGCCCTGCGGGCTCAGCGCGACATTGCTGACCCGCAGGTCCTTGGTGCTGCACGTGCGCGTGAGCAACGCGTGCTCGACCAGCCAGTCCACCAGGCGGGACATGGTGGCCGCGCTGATGCCGACCCGGTCGGCCAGGTCGCTGATGCGCAGCGGCCCGTGCTCGGCCACGGTGGCCAGGGTGACCAGCCGGGTCGGCGTCAGCTCGTCGCTCGCGGCGCGTGTCTTCATCCGGTGCGAGATGGCGCTGATCGCCATCTGCAGCCGGCCGGCGATGTCGTCGTTGGAACGCACTACGTTGGGCGTCACGACGTCACCGCCCGAAAACCACGTCTGCCGTGGACAGTTCACCGGCGCGGGCGCTGACCCGCACGGCGACCGGCTCGTACACGCTCGTCACGACCGTGTAGTCGCCGCTGGGCAGCCCGGTCAGCCGGTAGCTGCCGTCCGACCCGGTCACCGCGGTCGCCACCACCCGGCCGTCACCGTCCACCGCGGTCACGGTCGCGCCGGCCACCACCGGGCCGTCGGGCGCGGTGACCACGCCGTGCACCACGGCCTGCACCGGCAGGTTGAGGTCCACAATGGACGGTCGCAGCGCCGAGACGCCCACCGGCTCGGCCGTCGGCTCGTAGCCAGTGGCGCTGGCCGTCAGCACGGTGTCGCCGTCGGGCAGGCCCTCGATCCGGTACCGGCCGGCCTCGTCCGCCGCGACCTGGGCCAGGATGTGGCCGTCCACGTCGCTGGCCACGATCGCCGCCAGCGGCACCGGAATGCCGTCCGAGCGGACCATGCCGCTGACCAGGCCGCCGCCGGCCAGCTCGAAATCCTGCGCGCCAGGCACGTCGTTGATGGCGACCGTGCCGGCCGCCGGCCGGTAGCCCGCCGCCGTGACGATCAGCGTGTACTTGCCGTTGCGCAGGTCGTTGAGCTCGTAGCGGCCGTCGCCGTCGACCGGGACCCGGTCCACCTGCGACCCGTCCGCGCCGGTCACCGTGATGACCGCGCCGCCGACGCCCGATCCGCTGCGGGTGTGCACCCGTCCGCTGAACACGATGCGCGCCAGCGGTTCGACCAGTTCCACGTCACCGAAAGCACCCTCGCCGGCGACTGCCGCGAGCTCCGCGCCGGCCGACTCCGACACGATCGCCTTGTTGCGCTTGCCGACCAGCCAGGACGCGACCGCCGCGACGATGCAGGCGATGACCGCGAACCAGAACACGACCTGAAGGCCTTCCTGGAACGGCCCGGAGATCAGGTTCGGGAAGAAGCTGCGGCCAGTCAGGAAGCTGGCCTTGTCGGCCGGAAGCTGTTGCAGCGTGGGGCCGAGCAGCTGCTGGATCGGGTTGTAGCCGAGGAACGCCGCGAACAGCACGCCCACCGCGGGCAGCTGCGCGATCTGGTTGGCGGCGGCCTGCGGCACGCCGTTGGAGACCAGGCCCGTCGACAACGTGGACGGCAGGCTGGCCGACAGGCCGGCGATGATCAGGCTGAAGAAGATGCCGATGGACAGCACCATGGCGGAGTTCTGGAAGGTGGCCGTCATGCCGGCGCCGACGCCGCGGGCGTTGGTGGGCAGGCTGTTCATCACGTCGGCCCGGTTGGGCGAGGAGAACAGGCCCATGCCGAGGCCGTTGACCAGCAGGATGACCGCGAAGACCCAGTAGTTGAAGTCGACCGGCAGCACGATCAGGGCCACGAAGCTGGCCGCGGTGATCAGCATGCCGCCGGTGGTGAAGGCGCGGGCGCCCAGGCGGTCCGAGAGCACACCGGACAGCGGGGCGGACACGAGGAAGCCGACGGTCAGCGGCAGCATGTAGATGCCGGCCCACAGCGGCGTCGACTCGAAGCTGTAGCCGTGCTGCGGCAGCCAGATGCCCTGCAACCAGATGATCAGCACGAACTGGAGGCCGCCGCGGCCGAGGGAGGCCAGCAGGTTGGCCACGTTGCCCGCGGTGAACGCCCTGATCTTGAACAGGCTCAGGTTGAACAGCGGGTTGGCCACCTTGGTCTCGATGATGCCGAAGGCGACAAGGACGGCGACGCCGCCGATGAGCGAGCCGTAGACCCAGGGGTTGCCCCAGCCCATGCTGGAGTCGCCGTAGGGCTGGATGCCGTAGGTGATCGCGACCAGCACCACGATGAGGCCCACCGCGAAGGTGATGTTGCCCCACCAGTCCATCTTGGCCTTCTGGCGGATGCCGTTGTCGTGCAGCTTCAGGTAGGCCCAGATGCTGCCGAAGACGCCGAACGGGGCGGACACGATGAAGACCAGGTGCCAGTCCACCGGGGCCAGCACGCCGCCCAGGACCAGGCCGAGGAAGGAGCCGGCGATCGCGGCGACGGCGTTGAGGCCGAGCGCGGTGCCGCGCTGGTTGGCCGGGAAGGCGTCGGTCAGGATGGCGCTGGAGTTGGCCATCAGGAAGGCGCCGCCGATGCCCTGGACCACCCGCCAGCCGATCAGCCAGAGGGCCGCGTTCGGACCGTCGAACCAGGTGACGCTGAGCAGGATCGAGGAGATCGCGAAGATCGCGAAGCCCATGTTGTACATCTTCACGCGGCCGTACATGTCGCCGAGGCGCCCGAAGCTGACCACCAGCACGGCCGTGACGACGAGGAAGCCCATCATCATCCACAGCAGGTAGCTGGTGTTGTCCGGGGACAGCGGGTTGATGCCGATGCCCTTGAAGATGTCCGGCAGCGCGATCAGCACGATGGACGAGTTGATGGTCGCCATCAGCATGCCCAACGTGGTGTTGGACAGTGCGATCCACTTGTATCTGGGCCCTAACTCGGCCGTGGTCCTGGTCGGCGCCTTGGCGTGTTGAGCCGTGGACACTGGTCCTCCCCTCGCATGGAACTTGCTTGACGTAGGCTAACCGATATTGTTGCTTCGCACAACTATCAGAGCTGGCGGCCCCACCAGCCCCACACACCCCACGCGCCCCTCTAAAAGTCACATGCGGCCCGGACTTGCCTCCCAGAGGCAAGTCCGGACCGCATGTGCCAGGAACGGGGGTGGTGTGCGGGGTCACACGAAGTGGCGGCACTCCGGGTAGCGGGGCCAGCCGGGCTCCCCGGTCTTGGTGAAGTTGGCCACGGCCGTGCCGAAATCGGTGTTGCGGTCGTCACCGAGCATCGGACTGTCCTTGAAGGCCTCGAAGGTGCCGAACAGGTACGGCAGCTCGACGCAGTGCGGTGCGCCGAGCGGTCCCGTGCAGTCGAACCGATAGGCGAAACCGTTGCTGGCCTTGGCGATCTCGTGCACGCCCGGCTGGAAGACGTCCGGTGTGTTGCCGAACGCCACCATTTCGTCCTTGGTGTGGCCGATGAGGACGTCCAGCTCGGACAGATCGGCCTGCTGCCACGGTTTCGGGTAGCCGGCGCCGCCGAGCACCGGCAGGAACGGCAGGCCGTCGGTCGGCAGCTTCTGCTGCGTGGCCAGCACGGTTTCCGTTGGGGCGTCGGGGTTTTTGAGCAGCTTCAGGAACTTGTCGGCGTTGGCCTTCGCGACGGTCGGATCGGCCGGCGGCAGCGCCCAGGGTCCGCTTTGCAGGACCACCCGGTGCACGAGGTCCTTCGTCGCCGGGTCGATCGCCAGGTACAGCGCCGAATACGCGCCCGCCGACTGGCCGCCGACCGTCACCTTGCCCGGGTCGCCGCCGAACGCCGCGATGTTGTCGTGCACCCAGCGGAGCACCGCCGCCTGGTCCTGCGCGCCGAGATTGTCCGCGCCGATCTCCGGCTTGTAGAGGTAGCCGAGGGCACCAAGGCGGTAGTTGGCCGTCACCACCACGATGTCGTTGTCGCCGGCCAGGTTGCCGCCGTCGTACCAGTCCCAGCCGCCGGAACCGCTCGTGAAGGCACCGCCGTGGAACCAGACCAGCACCGGCTTCTTGGTGGCCAGGCCCGTGGTCCAGACGTTCAGGTTCAGGCAGCCGTCTTCGGCCCAGTCCAGCTCCCGTTCCCCCATGATCCAGGCGAGTCGGGACGCCGTCTGCGGGGCCGCCGGTCCCGGCTTCGTGGCTGCCAGGGGCTCCGTCCAGGCTTTGGGCGGCGTCGGCGGTTGGAACCTTGCCGCCGTCGCGTAGGGGATGCCTCGGAATGCCTCGACCTGGCCCGTCGTGACGCCTCGGACCGGTCCCGTCGTCGTGTTCACGTCCATAGGTGTGGTTTAGAGGTATACGGTCTTTCTCGGGTAGCTTTCTTCCGGTTCTAGGACATGAATCGGTCTATTCTAGCGTTTATGCGACAGATCCTGGGCGAGACCGAGCGCCGTATCGTCTCCGTGTTGCTCGCTTCGCCGCGGGCTTCGTGGCGGGCCGTCGGCTTGGAGCTGGGGATCTCCGAGCGGACCGTCGTTCGTCGGGCCCTGCCGTTGTTCCAGGACGGCACCCTCCGGGCCACCGTCGTCCGGAATCCCATGCACTTCCCCGGCATCGTGCCCATGGCCCTACGGATTCGTTGCGCCCCCAACCGCATCCGCGCCGTCGCCGCCGTGCTCGCCCGCCGACCCGACACCGTCGCCGTCGACATCATCGGCGGCGGCGACGAGATCTGCGTCCAGTTCATGCTCGCCGGTGCCGAGGCCCGGAACCTGTTGCTGCTACGGGACCTTCCCGCCACCGCCGCCGTCGAGTCGTGGACCTCGTACACCATGCTCCGTGTCTTCCCCACTGCCTTCCTGTGGAACGGCAAGCCCGTCAAGCCTCCTTTCCCTGTCGGGTACCAGCTTCCGCCCACTCACCACGACATCGACGAGGCCCTCATCGCCGCTCTCGTCGCCGACGGGCGGGCCAGTTACACCGACCTCGCCCTCCACGCCGACACCTCCCCCGTCACCGCCCGCCGCCGCCTCGACGCCCTCGTCCGTGGTCTCAGCCTTCGCCTCGCCATCGAGGTCGACCTCGGCTTGCTCGGCATCCACGGCGAGGCCCTGCTCTGGCTCAACGTCGCCCCCGGTGACCTCGACGCCACCGGCGAGGCCTTGAGCCAGCACCCTCTGGTCCGCTTCGCCGCCGCCACCACCGGCCGCGCCAACCTGTTGGTAGCCGTCGCCGCCGCCGATCTGCCTGAGCTGTACGCCTTCCTGACCGGCGGCGGGTTGGACGGCAGCGTCGGCACCGAAGTCACCCCGATCCTGACCACCGTGAAGCGGACCGGTTTGATCCGGGCCGGCAGCTGACGGCCGCGCGGAGTGGTAGAAGGGCGGCATGGGGATTGACCTGATTCTGTACACCGAGCGGCCGCCGGGGCATCGGAGGCGGCCCGCGAGGGTGATCCGGCGCTGGGGTGACCCGGCGGACAACCTGCCGACGGCACTGAGCCGCCTCGGGGGCGATCGCCGGCTGGCGGCGATCGACCCCTACGGCGACACGCTGTACAACGAGCAGCAGGCGGAAGCGGCGCTGAAAGAGGTGCGGCAGCTGGAGGACCTGTGCACCACGGACGGGGAGCGGGAAGCGGTGGGGGCGCTGCGAGGGATGCTCGCGGAATGTGCCGGGACACCGGGCAGCTATCTCATGTTCGTGGGCGACTGAGCGGCCAGCTTCAAGGTCAACGGCACGGACAACCCGGTGATGGGGTGGGACAGGGCAGCGGAGATCCACTCGATGGAAGGGCCGTCCTGCCACCGAAGTTCGCCGGCCTCGACGCTGGGCGGCGACGGGAAGAGGCAGACTCGCCGGAGCAGGGAGCTCAGCAAAGGGTCCAACGCAACCGGCAGAGGCGGGACGGCGGAAGGAACAAAGCCGTCCATCAAGGACGCCCAACGGTCGGCGCCGACGCCGGTGAGGACGACGACTCCGGGACCATGAGCCAAGAAGACGTGCATGCCGATGGGGCGGGCGATCAACCCCGGCACCAAGGAGAACAAGGCCTGGACGAGCCCAGCCGCCACATCGGGCATGACGGAGAGACGGAGCTGGTCCACACGGGGCTGGACCATCCAGAAGACGGGCCGGGCAATCGTGGCGGCGGCGGCGAAGACGGCGGCCTCCAAGGACTGCTGGACGGGATCGTGCGCATCGGGCAGGACGGTGCGACGGACGCGGGGCGGGACGGGGCCGGAAGCCTGGCCGAGGAGGTGGGCCAACTCGAGGGGACTGAGCTCGGCCAACGCACCGCCGACCTCGGGCTCGACGGCCCACTGGGGCTCACCGGTGTAAGGCCGGCGAAGACGGGCGACGGCGGCGACCAACGGAGAGTGACGGGGCATGGGGGCGTCCTCGGGACGAGCCGCCCCGGCACGGCGCTCCAATGGGGACGCGGTGGGCTGAAGACAAACCCTCTGGCGAGAAGCGCCACCGAAGCCGGGGAGCGACGCCGCGCGGCACCCGCGTGGGGGCCTTGTCGACGGACTGTACCCGGCAACGGTCAATCAGTCACCAAGGGTCACCCGGCTGCGCCGGCCTGGAAGGCCAGGATGGCCAACTGGGTCCGGTTGTCCAGGCCGAGCTTGGTCATGGCCCGGCTGACGTGCACCTTGACGGTGGCCTCGCTGACCGACAGCCGCGCGGCGATCTCGGTGTTGCCGGCCCCGGTGGCCACGGCCAGCACGACCTCGCGCTCACGGTCGGTGAGCGTGTCCAATCGGGCCTGGGCGGCGGCCTCCTTGGCCAGGATGCCGCCGGAGTACCGGACGGCCATGCGTTTCAACACCGAAGGGGCCAGCACGGCGTTGCCGGCGGCGACCATCTCGACGCCACGGATGAGGTCACGCGGCGGGGTGTCCTTCAACAAGAACCCGGCCGCGCCGGCGCCGAGCGCCTCGTAGACGTACTCGTCGAGGTCGAAAGTGGTCAGCAGCAGAATGGGCGGCGCGTCGCCGGCGGCCTGCAACCGGCGGGTGACCTCGAGACCGTCCACAGTGGGCATCCGGATGTCGGTGACCACGATGTCCGGACGGAACTCCCGCACCAGCTCAACCGCGTCGACCCCGTCGCCACGGTCGGCGACGACCTCGACGCGGCCGCTGCTCTCCAGGATCATCTTGATGCTGAGCCGCACCAGCTCCTCGTCCTCCAACAACACGGCCTTGATCACCGGGGCTCCTTCGGAAACGTGGCGGCCACCTCGAACCCGCCGTCCAGCAGCGGACCAGCGGTCAGCGTCCCGCCGGACAGCGCGACCCGCTCGCGCATGCCGATCAGGCCGAAACCGGACCGCGGCACGGGAACGGCCCGCGGCAGGCCGACGGTGTTGGCGACCCGCACGTCCAGCCGGCCGTCATGATCACGCAGGCTGACCGAGATGTCCGAACCGGGGGCGTGCTTGCCGGCGTTGATCAACGACTCGTGCAGCAGCCAGTACACGGCCCGAGCGGTCGAACCGGGCACCTCCGGCAACTCCTCCGGCAACGAAGCCTGCACGTGCTGGCCGGCCGACACCGCCTCGGTGATCAGCTCGCACGCGGCGGCGAGCGTGGGCTGAGGGTGTTTCGGGGCCTCGCCGTCCTCACGGCGCAGCACGCTGAGCATCTCCCGCAACTCCTCCATCGCCGCCGCGCCGTGCTGACGGATGCCCTCGGCGAAGTCGGCCAGCTCCTGGTTGGGCGACAGCGACACCGCGCCGGCCTGCACGGTCAGCAGGCTGACGCGGTGCGCCACGACGTCGTGCAGCTCGCGGGCGATCCGCGCCCGCTCGTCGGTGACGGCCTTGGCGGCCAACATGTCCCGCTGCTCCTCGGCCTGCACGGCCCGCTCCCGCAGGCTGGCCACGAGCTGCCGGCGCTGCCACACCCACAGCCCCAGCACCAGCGGGAAGCCGACGAACATCACCGGAAAGACGGGCAGCAGGAGCAGGAACTGCGGGTCCCAGTCGGTGAAGTACAGCCGGAACCCGGGCCGCCACGGCACGGTGACGGCCACCGCGCACCAAGCGGCGATGAGCCACGTGTCCCGCGTGTTGCCCCGCCGCACGCCCAGCGACCACACGGCGAACACGAGCGGGAAGAACACGCCGTCCAACACCATGGTCAACGAGGTCAGCAGGGCGACGGCCCGCGGGAAACGGCTGCGTACCGCCACCACCACGGCCGCGGCAACGGCCACACCGGCCGCCACGGGACCGTCGGGCAGAAGGCCGATGCCGGTGGTGTGGGCCTCGGACACAGTCGGGGTCACGAGAAGCGCGGCGAGCACGGCGTCCCGCGCGATCACCACCCACGGACTGTCCAATCGGGACCGAAGCTTGCTCAGCACACCGGCAACCCTAGGCGTCGCGGCGGCGCAGCGTCACCCAGCTGCCGGCCAGGAACACCACGGCCAGCCCGAGCAGCGCCAGCGGCGAGGTCCAACTGGCGGTGGTGACCAGCTTTTCCGCCGCGGAGAACGGGATCAGTGCCGGATCGACCTTGGCCAACAGCAGCAGCGTCTCGATGATGGTCGGGAACGCGATCATGGCGACGAGCGCGACGGCGGAGTTGCGGCACAGGGCGGCCACGCCGAGCCCGACCAGGCAGCTGAGCGCGGCGAACACGATGGCACCGACGAAGGCCTGGCCGATCGCGGCACCGTCGGTGTACGGGTTGCCGCCGACGGTGTCGGCCAGCAACGTCACGGCGACCAGCAGAGCCCCGGTGACGGCCCCGAACAGGGCGACGGTGATCGCCTTGGCGCCAAGGATGCGGGTCGGTGTGCGCAGCGTCAGCGTGGTCGTGACGATCGTTCGGAACCGGTACTCGTGGCCGAACGACGACACGCCGACGGTCACCGCCGGCAGCACGGCCAGCACGAGGAACAGGCCGAGGAAGGCGTTGTCGAACCGGGTCTGCACCGGCATGTCGTGGTGGGTGGCCCAGATGAGGGCGAACAGGAACTGGATCACCGGCCCGGTCGCCAGCAGCACCCACGTCGAGCGCAGCGAACGGAGTCGGACGAGTTCGTAGCGGACAGCGTCGAGCATCGGGTCAGGCCCTCCCACGGTACTGCGCGGCGCCGGCGGTCGCGGTGAAGAACGCGTCCTCCAGGCTGCTGTGACGGACGGTCAGCTCACGGAGCACGATGCTGGCCCGCATCGCGATGGTGGCGATGGCGTCGGTGTCGTGCGTGGCGACGACGAGCGAGCCGTCCGGCTGCGGCGCGACCGCGAAACCGGCCCGGGCCAGCAGGTCGGCCAGCAGGCCGGGGTCGGCCGGGCGGACCAGCACCTCGGGCCGGGAGTTGCGGGCGACGAAGGCGTCGGTCGTCTCGGCGGCGACCAGCCGCCCCTGCCCGATCACCACCAGGGCGTCGGCCAGCACGGCCATCTCGTTGAGCAGGTGGGAGGACACGAACACCGTTCGTCCCTCGGCCGCAAGGGCCTTGAGCAGGTCACGCAGCCAGCGCACGCCCTCCGGGTCGAGGCCGTTGGCCGGCTCGTCGAGCATCAGCGCCTGCGGGTTGCCCAGCAGCGCCCCGGCCAGGCCGAGCCGCTGCGACATGCCCATGCTGAAGCCGCCGGCCCGGCGGTCGGCCACGGTCAGCAGGCCGACGCGGTCCAGCGCCTGGTCGACGCGGTCGGCCGGCAGGCCGCTGCCGGCGGCGACCATCCGCAGGTGGGCCCGGGCGGTGCGGCCCGGGTGCACGGCGCGGGCGTCGAGCATGACGCCGACGGTCCGGGCCGGGTGGGCCAGCTCACCGAAGCTGCGCCCGTCGAACTCGGTGCGGCCGGCCCCGTGGTCAAGGCCCAGCATCAGCCGCATGGTGGTGGACTTGCCGGCCCCGTTGGGGCCGAGGAAGCCGGTCACCACGCCGGGCTGGACGGTGAACGACAGGTCGTCCACCGCTGTCACCGATCCATAGCGCTTGGTCAGTCCGCGCGCGACGATCATCCGCTCACAACCTCGCGGTCCGGCCGCGGCCCGGATGGCCACGGCTCCCGTGACCACAAAGATCGCCGCTACCGGTGTGCCACGTCGTCACCACGAGGTCCAGTTCGGGCTACCACAAAGGCGTATGGCCCCTGCGGCGGCCGCGTGGCTCGCGACTGCGCCGCAGGGGCCGAGTGCGCCGCCCACCGGCCGAGAAGGCCGGTCCTCCGCGTCGGGCGGCGTACGAACCGGTCAGAAGTAGGTGATGTCCCAGTGGTTGCCCTCGTCGCAGTAGAGGTTGCCGGAGGGCGCCTTCCACTGCGGGTAGCCGTCGCCGCGCAGGCCGATGTAGGTGAAGCTGCGCTTGATGTAGCCGTCGATGCAGCTGTTGTGCGAGATGTCCACCTTGTAGCCGTTGTAGTGGCTGTAGGTGCCGGAGGCGTGGCCGACCTCGGTGCCGCCGGTGATGTTGATGGCGCAGCCGCTGGCGTGCCGCAGGGTGATCACGCCGTCGACCGTGCTGGCGTTGATCTGGTCGAACGAGGTGCAGTGCGAGTTGGTGCGGTCGGTGCAGTTGCCGCTGGAGGACCAGGTGATGCCGGCCGCCCGCAGCTCCGAGGCGGCGGTCGACTGGGACAGCTTGGTCACGGCCGGCGCCGCGCTCGCGGCACCGGCGCCGGTGAGCAGGGATCCGGCGATGGCCGCGGCGACCAGAACGGCTTTCATGAGCACACTCCTCCGGTACGAGCAGGGGCGGCCAGTGAAACCGGAAGCCTTAAACACTCGCTAAACGCCAAACCCCGCGAGTCCCGCCCACAGTCACACCGAACTGCATGAATCCGTTTCACACTTTCGGTGTGACGCTAAGCGGGACTCGCGGGGGTCAATCGGCGCAGGGTGCGGCGGGCCTCGGCCTGCCAGCCGGTGAAGCCGAGGCCGGCGAACAACGTGATCGACTCCCGGACGGCCCGGCGGCCGGCCGCGGAGTCGCCGGCGCGGTGTCGGAGCTGCCCCAACCCCAGCAAGGCGTAGGCCCGCCCGCGCCGGTCGTCGATGCCCTCGAAGACGACCAGGCTGGCCCGCAGCAAGGCGTCGGCGCGATCGTCCTGCCCATGCCGCCGGTGCCACTCCCCCAGCGACCGCAAGGCATACGCGGTGGCGTGCTCATGGCCCGACTCCTGGAACATCTCCAGTGACCGGGTCAACGGGTCTTCGGCATCGGACAGTTCGCCCAGACTGCGCAGCACGTGCGCTTCCCAGTGCCGGTCGGCCAGCCGGATGCTCGCGGCGAGGGCGTCCTCGAGCAACGCGCCGGCCCGATCGTGGTCACCGTTGCGCCGCAACACATCCGCCAGCTGTTTGCCGGCATGGGCCTCGCGCCGCCGGTCGCCGAGACCACGGGCGAGGCGGACGCTGTCCTCGAAGCAGCGGATGGCCTCGGCCGGCCGGTCCCGGTCGGCCAGCACGGTTCCCAGCTGCCGCAGCACATCGGCCTGCCCGGTCTGGTCGTCGACCTGGCGCAGCATGACCAGCCCGTCCTCAAGGCAGACCTGGGCCCGCTCGATGTCGCCGCGCTCCACGTCGATGTCGGCCCGGGCGGCCAGCGCGCGCCCGAGCCCGGCCCGGTCGTCGAGCCCGGTGAAGATCCGGCACGCCATGTCGTAGTAGACGCGGGCCCGGTTGGCCCGGCCGTGCGCGTTCCAGTGCAGATCGCCGAGCCGGCACAGGCTGACGGCCTGAGCCCGGCGATCACCGGTGTGCCGCGCGGAAACCAGGCCGATGACCTCGATCCGCCGGTCGCCGGGACGGGCCGCGCAGACCTCGGCCAGCCGCCCGGCCAGCGCCCAGCGGCCGTGCCGGTGGGCCAGCCGGACCAGGCAGCGCAGCATGGCGGACTCGGCGTCCCGCCAGCCCAGCGGATCGGCCTCGGCCCGCCGGACCACGGCGGGATCGGCGGCCTTCTCCGCCGGGGACAAGGGAAAACGGCCGGTCGGCAGCCGCCGGTCGGCCCGTACGGACACGTCCAAATAGGACTTGAGCAGCCGGTCGAGCGCCGCCTCGCGGGCCGGCTCCTCGACCAGCAGGCGCTCGTGGCCGAAGACCCGGATCAGCTCGTGCGGACGATAACGCAGCTGTCCCAGGCGATCCCGGCCGGTCACGGCCACCAGCTGGGCCTCGACCAAGCCGGCCAGCGCGGCCGACGGGTCCCCGTCGAGCAGCGTGGCCATGGCCCACTCGGGCAGGTCGACCGAGTCGAACCAGCCCAGCAGCCGTAACAGCTTGCGCTGCAAGGGATCGCACGAGGAGTAGCCGATCTCGACGCCGGCCCGCACGTCCAGGTCGCCGACCTTGAGCTCGGCCAGCCGGCGGCGCTCGTCGGCCATCCGCTCAACTAATTCCCGCACCAGCAAGTACTTGGTCGACGCCAGCTTGGCCCCGGCGACCCGCACGGCCAGCGGCAGCTGCCCGCACAACCGGACCAGTTCCCTGGCCGATTCCTCCTCCGCGGCAACACGATCCGCCCCGGCGACGGCCGAGAGCAACGCCAGCGACTCGGCTTCGGTCAACTCGGCGACCTCGGCGACGGCAGCGCCTTCCAGCCCGGACAACCGACTGCGTGACGTCACCAGCACGGCACACCCGGCACCGCCGGGCAGCAGCGGCCGAACCTGCGCCTCGCCGGCGGCATCGTCCAGTACCACCAGGATTCGCCGGTCGGCGGTCACGCTCCGGAACAGCTGCTGCCGTTCCAACAGACCATGCGGCACCTCGCAGCCCAGCGCCGACAGGAAAGACCCCAGCACCTCGGCCGTCGCCACGCCACGAAGCTGCGCGAACAGCTGGCCGTCCGGGAACTCGTCACGGCGATCATGGGCGATCCGCACCGCCAACGCGGTCTTGCCACCACCAGAAGGTCCACACAGGACGGTCAACGACGAGCACCGAATATCCGCTCTGCCAACAAAATCCGGCACCGCGGGCGGCAGCTGGGCAGTGTGGACCACGGTCCGCGGCAGCTCCCACGCGGAGGGATCGGTCACCAGCCGGCGAAGCACCGGCCCCGGATCGGCCTCGACGAAAGCGGCGACGCGGTCGACCACGTCCGCCGCCTCGGCGGATCGACCGGCCTGGTGCAGCGCCACCATCAGCGAACCGGCGAGCACTTCCTGCCCGGGGTCACGGGCCAGCAACACGGTCAGCTCGGCGATCACGTCGTGACACCGCCCGGCAGCCAGGTCGATCCGCACCTTGCTGTCCACGGTGGATAATCGAAGCTCGGTCAGCCACCGGGCATGCGCTTCCAACACGGGCCCACCGGCCACATCGCACAGCGCGTCCCCACGCCAGCGGCCCAGCGCGGCGGCCAGCAACTCCCGCGCCGGCCCCAACTTCCCGGCGCCCATCAGCTCACGCCCGCGCCGCGCCTGCGTCACGAACTCCGACTGGTCGAACTCGGCGCCGTCAACCGTCAACAAATAGCCCGACGGTCCTGTCCGGATTGCCTTGACAGGCAACACTTTGCGGAGTTTGGACACCGCGACCTGGACGATCACCCTGGCGCTGCGCGGGGTCCGCGCCGGCCACAGCTCGTCCACCATGGTGCCCAGCGAGACCCAGCTGTCGGCGTTGGCCAGCAGCAGGGCCAGAACCGTGCGCTGCTGCGGCGTGCTGGGCGTGACCGTTTCCCCGGTACGGGTGACCTCCAGTGGGCCGAGAATCCCGTACCGCATGCGGCACCTGCCTCAGTGTGTGGCGCTGACCTGGGGTGGAGCTGTCAACCGGGCCAACAGTACCTGCTCGATGACCGTGACCAGGACCTCTTTGACGGATTCGCGGTCGCGGGCGTCGCAGGCGATCAGCGGCACGGACTCGTCACAGCCCAGCGCCTCCCGCACCTCGTCCAGATCGAACTCCCGCTGCCCCGGGAAGTGGTTGACCGCAACGACGAACGGCGTGTCCCGGCGCTCGAAGTAGTCCAGCACCGGATAGCAGTCCTCGATCCGCCCGGTGTCGACCAGGATCACCGCGCCCAGCGCGCCTTCGACCAGGTCGTCCCACAGGAACACGAACCGGTCCTGCCCCGGCGTGCCGAACAGGTACAGGATCAGCGAGGAGTCCAGCGTGATGCGGCCGAAGTCCAGCGCCACCGTGGTGGTGTGCTTGTCGCTGCGGCTGCCCGGGTCGTCGACGCCGACCGAGCGCTCGGTCATGGCCGCCTCGGTGACCAGCGGCTCGATCTCGGAGATGGCCCCGATCAGCGTGGTCTTGCCGACGCCGAAGCCGCCGCTGATGACGATCTTCACGGACGTGGGCCCGTGCACGGATGTGTCAGAGCGCCCGGACAAGGTCCCTGATCCTCTCGATGGTGCTGACGGCGAGCTCGGTTGGCTGGTGCACGGTCACGTGCCCGGCGGCCATCAGGTCGCCGATCACGACCTTGGCCACGCCGAGCGGCACGTGCAGGTGGGCGGCGACCTCGGCCACCGACTGCGGGCTCTGGCACAGCCGGACCACGGTCTGCAGCTCGAAGCGCAGCGGCGCGGTCAGCGCCGCCCGGTCGGCCACGACCAGCGTCTCGATCCGCAGGTCGTCCCGCAGCGGCATGGTGCGCCCACCGGTGACGATGAACGGCCGGACGAACGACCCGTCGGCCGGCTCGGCCGGCGGCGCGGGCGGCACCGGGGTGTTCGGCGCGAACCAGGCCGGGGCCTGGTTGACCTGGATCATGCGCGGGTCGGGCAGCCGCGGCTGGTCGCTCATCGCCGCAGCGTCTCTCTCAACTCGGTGATCAGCGCCGGCGTCAGCAGCACGCCGGCCCGGTCGGCCAGCACGGCGATCTCGTAGCCGACAAGGCCGATGTCGCACTGGCTGTCGGCGATCACGCCGACGCAGCTGCCACCCTCGATGGCCGAGACCAGCAGGAAGCCCCGCTTCATCTCGATCATGATCAGCTTGAGGGCCTCGAAGTCGTAGTTGCGGGCCGCGCTCTTGGCCAGGCTGGACAGCCCCGACACCAGGGCGGCCAGCCGGTCGGCCGAGGTGCGGTCCAGGCCCTCGGACATGGCGATCAGCAGCCCGTCCGAGGAGACCGCCACCGCGTCGCGGACGCCGTCCGTGCCGCGGACGAAGTTGGCCAGCAGCCAGTTGAAGGTGTGCGGGTCGGCGTGCTGCACCTCGGCGGTCACCGGGGCTCCTCCTCGGGAACGGTGTTGACTCGTGCGGGCAGTGGGCCGCGCTCACCGCGCTGGTGGCCCGATCTGAAGCTGGACAGCATCGAGCGGACCTCCTCGGGCGACCGTGAACTCCGTGTCGCTGGCGCTTGTTCCACCGCGGCGGGCGGGCGGCTCGGCGCGGACGGCCGGGCGGACGGCTCCTCCGTCCGGTTCCGGCTGCGCTTGACCAGGCCGTTCTTGGTGCGCTGCACGGAGGCGTCGGCGCGCGGCTCGTGGACGGCCGGCGGGGCCGTGACCACCGTGGCGGACAGGCGTTCCTGCCGGCTGCGCACCGGAACCTGGGGCTGCTGCCCCGATGGCGGCTGCCGCACCGGCTGCGGTTGCTGCACCGGTTGCGGTTGTTGCTGCGTCGCCGGCGGTTCCGTGCGCATCGGCGGGATCTGGCCGACGCCGGTCGAGGCCAGTGCCGGGGCGGCTTCCGGCTCGGTGCTCGGCCACGTGATCTCGGCCTGCTTGGGCGGCGCGTCGGTCTTGGCCTCGGCCAGGATGTCCGGCGGCAGCAGCAGCCGGGCCACGATGCCGCTCACCGGCGACACCGTCAGCTCGACCTCGATGCCCAGCCGCTGGGCCAGCCGGCCGACCACGTAGTGGCCGAGGAAGCGGGTCGGCGCGACGATGAAGTCCTCCTCGCCGCGCAGCCGGGCGTTGGCCTTGGCCAGCTGCTCCTTGGCCATGCCGACGCCGTGGTCGACCACCGCGAGCATGTAGCCGGCGCTGACCCGGCGGCCGTAGATCTCCACCTCGAGGTCGGGCGGCGAGAAGGCCAGGCCGTTCTCGATCAGCTCGGCCAGCATGTGGGCCAGCTCGCTGACCACCGCGCCGATGATCATGGACTCGTCCACCCGGCGCAGCACGACCCGGCGGTAGTCCTCGACCTCGGACAGGCCGGCCCGGATCACGTCGGACAGCGACAGCGGCTCGGCCCAGCGGCGCGGGCTGGTCTCGCCGACCAGCACCAGCAGGCTCTCGGCGTTGCGGCGCATGCGGGTGGCCAGGTGGTCCAGCTCGAACAGGTTGGCCAGCGCCGACGGGTCCAGCTCCTCCTGCTCGAACTCGCTGATGAAGTTGAGCTGCCGGCGCACCAGGTTCTGGTTGCGGCGGCCCAGGTTGGCCAGCGACTCCGTGGTGTTGCGGCGGACGAGGGCCTGCTCGGAAGCCAGCTCGAAGGCCGTGGTCTGGACCCGGTCGAGGGCCTGGGCCACCGAGGCGATCTCGGCGCCGGCCTTCGGCGGCGTGGCCACCGGCTGTGGCCGCTGGGGCTCGACGTCGCCGGGCTGGTGCCAGGCGGCGATCGCCGCCGGCAGCCGGCGGCCGGCCACGTCGTCGGCCTCGGTGGCCAGCGCGGCCAGCGGGCGGACGATGGAGCGGATGCTGGTGATCACCAGCAGCGCCTCGGCCGCCACCGCGAGCAGGGCCAGTCCGAGGAAGACGATGAGCGTGGTACTGGCCTGGCCCTGGAGGTCGGTGGCCCGCGTGGTCAGGTCGCCGCCGATCGACTGCTGCACCTTGCGCTCGGCGTCGATGACCGAGGTCATCTGGTTCCACCACGTGAGGGCGTCGGTCTTGGTGTCGATCGGGCCACGGGTGGAGCCGATGGCCATAGTCTCCGACGCGGCGGCCTTGGTCGCGTTGTCGGAACGCAGCGCCTCGTCCAGCGCCGCCTGCTGCGGCTGGGTGGCGTAGCGGGCGTACTCGGTGAGGCCGGCCTGCTTGCTCGCGCGGATCTCGGTGAAGTGCACGTACTCGCCGGGCCCGAACTTGTCGGCCGCGAACACGCCGTTGAGGAATCCTCGCTCCTGGCCGGTGTACTCCTTGGCGTCGCCGAGCGCGTACAGGGCCTGCAACCCGCGGCGCAGCTGCGGGTCCTGCGCCTGGTCCAGCCCGAGCTGCAAGCCGTTCAGCGCGGCGACACCGGTGGTGTAGTACTGGAAAGTGGTGTTGCGGTCGGCCCGCCCGGCGTCGACGTTCTCCCTTGTGGACGTCAGGCCGGACAAACGTGACAAAGCATCACGTACCTGGGCGGCGCCGGGCGCGGAGTCGTCGGCCAACGCCTGGTTCAGCGCCGTCTGCGCCTTGTCCGTGGCCGTGCGCTGGGACAGCACCGACTGCTGGAACCGGGTCTCGCCGCCGAGCAGGCCGTTGGTCAGGCCGCGCTCGCGCTGCACCTCCTGCACGAAGTCCTGCACCTTCAGCGCCAGTGAGACGGAGCTCACCGTGTCGCCGGCGGCGAAGTAGGTGCCGACCTGGCCGGCGATCGTCACGCCCAGTAGCGCCAGCACGA
Organism: Kutzneria chonburiensis; assembly: GCF_028622115.1. NCBI lineage: Bacteria > Bacillati > Actinomycetota > Actinomycetes > Pseudonocardiales > Pseudonocardiaceae > Kutzneria > Kutzneria chonburiensis. The sequence continues at coordinate 9,627,956 of NZ_CP097263.1, read as the reverse complement.
GGACCAGGGAGAAGACCAGGATGCGCGCCAGCCGGCCGCGAATGGTGCCCGGCCGGATCAGTGTCGCGAGCCCGCCAGCGGACTCGGGGCCGTCGGCCGCACCGTCGGCCGGCCGGTGCCGTGCGCTCACCACGTGCTCCTGTCGTTGAAACGCGCATACGGGAGCAGAAAACGCACCGCGTCCTTGCGAATGCGCCTACCAGCCCCAGTGCAGGGAAGGTTCCACACGGCCACAAGCACTGTCAATAGAGCGAACGGGCTAGCGGCATCACATAGTCATGGCCGTAATGACAAATGGCCGGTCGCCGATCGCCAACTGTGGACGGAAATCACAAACACGCATGCCAGCGTTGGTTCTTGTCGCTAAATCGGACGCCGACACAAGTTTATGTAAACCTTTTCATCTAGACCTCACGGACCCTTTTCCGACGCTGTGCGGTCTGCTAGCTTGAGGGCGGCGGGATTGGTGCGCCCGCGCCGCACAGTCCCCAATCACCCCCAGTGAGGGCGCCGGAACAGGTCCTTTACGCCGGATTCACGGTGTCGCGCCCCTGTCGTTGAGAGGCTTCGAGCCACGCCGAAGCCTCGCGATCCGTCGGAGGTAAACATGCCTGTCGACGCCCGCGTCGAGGTCGACACCCACTGCCCGTACTGCGCGCTGCAGTGCGGGATGGTCGTCCGCGACGAGCGAGCCGAGGCCACCGTCGCGCCACGCGAGTTCCCCACCAACCGCGGCGGCCTGTGCCAGAAGGGCTGGACGTCCGCGAGCCTGCTCAACGCCCCCGGCCGGCTCACCACGCCGCTGCTGCGCGAGCATCGCGGCGCGCCGCTGCGGCCGGTCGGCTGGACCGAGGCCCTCGACTACGTGGCGCTGCGCCTGCACGAGCTGCGGGACCGGCTCGGTCCGGACGCGGTCGGCGTGTTCGGCGGCGGCGGTCTGACCAACGAGAAGGCCTATCTGCTGGGCAAGTTCGCCCGCGTGGCCCTCGGCACGTCGAAAATCGACTACAACGGCCGGTTCTGCATGTCCTCGGCCGCGGCCGCCGGTATCAAGGCGTTCGGCATCGACCGCGGGCTGCCGTTCCCGGTGGCCGACCTGGCCGCAGCCGACGCGATCCTGTTGGTGGGGGCCAATGTCGCCGAGACGATGCCGCCGTTCATGCGGCACGTGCGGCCGGCGGCGGACAAGGGTGGCCTGATCGTCGTGGATCCGCGGCGCACCGCGACCGCCGAGGCCGCGTCGCTGCACCTCCAGCCCGCACCCGGCACGGATCTCGCACTGGCCCTGGGCATGCTGCACGCGGTCGTGGCCGACGGACATGTGGATCACCAGTACATTGCCGAGCGCACAACGGGTTTCGACGAGGTGTGGCGGATCGCCGCGGCATGGTGGCCGCAGCGGGTGGAGCGGATCACCGGTGTGCCGGCCGCCGACCAGCGGGCCGCAGTTGCGCTGCTTGCCCGCGCGCGCAACGCATACGTGCTCACGGCCCGCGGCACCGAGCAGCACGCCTCCGGCGTGGCGACGGTGTCGGCGTGGATCAACCTGTGCCTGTCGCTCGGCCTCTGCGGCCGGGCCGGTTCCGGGTTCGGTTGCCTGACCGGCCAGGGCAACGGGCAGGGCGGCCGCGAGCACGGACAGAAGGCCGACCAGCTGCCGGGCTACCGCAAGATCGACGACCCGGCCGCGCGCTCACACGTCGCCGGGGTGTGGGGTATCGACGCCGCTGAACTGCCGGGCCCTGGACCGTCGGCCTACGAGCTGCTGGACTCGCTCGGCACCGCCAACGGTCCCAAGGCCTTGCTGGTGTTCGGCAGCAACATCGTGGTCTCCGCCCCGCGCGCCGGCCACATCGCCGACCGGCTCGACTCCCTCGAACTCCTGGTCACCTCGGATTTCGTGCTGTCGGAGACCGCGGCCGTGGCCGACGTCGTCTTCCCGGTCACGCAGTGGGCCGAGGAAAGCGGCACCATGACCAACCTCGAAGGCCGGATCCTGCTGCGCGGCAAGGCAATCACGCCGCCGGTCGGCGTACGCAGCGATCTCGACGTGCTGCACGGCCTTGCCGTCCGGCTGGGCCAGCCGGCGGAGCGGTTCCCGGTCGATCCGGAGACGGCGTTCGCCGAGCTCGGCCGCGCCTCGGCCGGCGGCCCGGCCGACTACGCCGGCGTCAGCTACGACCGGCTGCGGGCCGGCGAGGCACTGCACTGGCCGGTGCCGACGGCCGATCATCCCGGCACCCCAAGACTTTTCCTGGACCGCTTCGCCCATCCCGGCGGGCTGGCCCGCTTCCAGGCCGTCGACCACGTCGGCCCGGCCGAGCCGCCGGACCCGGAGTTCCCGTTGCACGCCACCACCGGTCGCGTGTTGCAGCACTACCAGTCCGGCGCGCAGACCCGGCGGGTGCCGGCGCTGATGAACGCCAGTCCGGAGGCGTTCGTCGAGGTGCATCCCGACACCGCCCAGCGTTTCGACGTCCAGGATGGACAGTGGGCGCTCGTGGAATCCCGCCGTGGCACCGTTCGCGCCCGGGTTCGCTGCGTGACGACGATCCGGCCGGACACCGTGTTCCTCCCCTTCCACTTCCCCGGCGCACAGCGGGCCAACCTGCTGACCAACCCGGCATTGGAACCGACCAGCCGCATGCCCGAGTTCAAGGTGTGCGCCGTGCGGCTGGGGGCGGCATGAGGATCACGATCATCGGCTACGGCATGGCCGGCGCCCGGCTGGCCGACAACCTGCGCGGCTCCGGCGCGTCGATCACCGTGATCGGCGCGGAGAAACACCCGGCCTACAACCGGATCCTGCTGTCCAACGTGGTTGCCGGCTCGATGACGCCGGACGACGTGCTGCTGCATTCACCGGACTGGCCCCGGGACAACGGGATCGACCTGCGGCTCGGCGTCGCGGCGGCCGAGATCCTGCCCGCCGAACACCGGGTCGTGCTCACCGACGGATCCACTGTGGACTACGACGCGCTGGTGCTGGCCACCGGCAGCACGCCGTGGATCCCACCGACCGACGGCCTGATCGAGGACGGCGTCCTCGCACCGGGTGTCGTGGCCTTCCGCGATCTCGACGACTGCCGGCAGATCGTCAACCAGGCCAAGGACTTCGGCCCGGTGGCCGTGCTGGGCGGCGGTTTGCTCGGTCTGGAAGCCGCCCGTGGACTGGCCGGCCGTGGCTGCGCGGTGACCGTCGTGCATCCCGTCGGGCATCTCATGGAACGCCAACTGGATCCGGCCGGCGGACACGTGCTGGCCCGGGTCCTCGGCGCCAAGGGCATCGAGTTCCGGCTCGGGCAGCTGGCCACGAAGTACTTGCCGGGCAAGGGACTCCTGCTCGACGACGGCTCGGTGGTCGCCGCCGGTCTCGTCGTCGTCTCGGCCGGGGCGCGGCCGTCGACCGAGCTGGCCGAGGCGGCCGGGCTGGCCGTCGACCGCGGCGTGATCATCGATGACCTCCTCGCCACCAGCGCACCGGACGTGTACGCGATCGGTGACTGCGCAACGCATCCCGGCACCGTCAGCGGCCTCGTGCAGCCGGCCTGGGAGCAGGCCGCGGTGCTGGCCCGCCGGCTCACCGGCGAGGACATCCGGTACACGGGCACCCCCGTGGTGACCCGACTCAAGACCCGCGACGTGGACCTGGCCGCGATGGGCGAGGTGCACGTGGAACCGCATGACCGCGACGCGGAAGTGGTCCGGCTGGAAGATCCCAGCCGCGGCCGCTACACCAAGCTCGTGCTGCGTGACGACCGGGTCACGGGCGCGATCGTGTTGGGGGCGCCCGATGTGGCCGCCGCCGTCACGCAGCTGCACGACCGGGGCACGCCCGCCCCCGCCGACCGGATGGCGCTGCTGCTCGGCCGCGCCATGCCCGCCGGCGAGACCACCGACCCGGGCACCCTGCCGGCGTCGGCGCTGATCTGCCGCTGCAACACCGTGGACAAGGGCCGGCTGGTCGGCGCATGGCACGCCGGCGCCCGGTCGTTCGACGCACTGGTCAGCACCACCCTGGCCGGCACCGGCTGCGGTGGCTGCCGGGACAGCGTCTGCGCGCTGTCCCGCTGGCTGGCCGAGCAGGACCCCGTCACCGAACCCGAGAAGTTGGGCTGCAACGCGACATGACGACGACAACCGAGGCACCCGTTCGCGGTGGACACAAGTGGATCCAGCAGTGGGACCCCGAGGACGCGGGGTTCTGGGCGGCGACCGGCCGCCGCATCGCCAACCGCAACCTGATCTTCTCCATCTTCTCCGAGCACCTGGGCTTCTCGCTCTGGTCCATCTGGAGCGTGGTGGTGCTGTCGCTGCCCGGCGCCGGCTTCAAGTTCGGCGTCGACCAGCTGTTCTGGCTGACCGCGCTGCCCAACCTGGTCGGCGCCACGCTGCGGCTGCCCTACACGTTCGCGGTGCCGCGCTTCGGCGGCCGCAACTGGGCCATCGTCAGCTCGCTGATGCTGCTCGTCCCGTGCGCGCTGCTCACGGTGGCCGTGACCAGCCACGCGAGCTTCGGCTTCTTCCTGTTCGCGGCGGCCACCGCCGGCTTCGGCGGCGGCAACTTCGCGTCGTCGATGACCAACATCTCGTTCTTCTACCCGGAGAGCCGCAAGGGCTTCGCGCTCGGTCTGAACGCGGCCGGCGGCAACCTCGGCGCCGCGCTGGTGCAGCTGGTCATCCCGCTGGTGATCTCCGCGGCGACCGGGGTCGGGCTGGCCGTCGCCGGCCTGTTCTACATGCCGTTCGTGATCGCGGCGGCCATCTGCTCGGCCCTGTTCCAGGACAACCTGAGCACCGCCAAGTCCGACTTCCCGGCGCAGGCGGCCGCGGTCAAGCGGTCGCAGACCTGGGTGATGTCCTTCCTGTACATCGGCACCTTCGGCTCGTTCATCGGCTTCTCGGCCGCGCTGCCGCTGCTGATCAAGACCCAGTTCCCGACCGTGCACGGCACCTACTTCGCCTGGCTGGGCGCGCTGGTCGGGTCGGTGGCCCGGCCGGCCGGCGGCTGGCTGTCGGACAAGGTCGGCGGCAGCCGGGTCACGCTGTGGAACTTCGTGCTGATGGGCGTGGCCGCCGCGGTCGTGGTGGCCGGCGAGCGGTCCGGCAGCTTCGGGCTGTTCTTCGGCGCGTTCCTGGTGCTGTTCGTGACGGCCGGTGTCGGCAACGGCTCCACCTACCGGATGATCCCGGCGATCTTCGTGGCCCAGGCTCGACGCGACACCGCTGAAGGTGTCGATTCTGCTGAGGCCGTGCGCAAGGGCAAGCGCGAGGCGGCCGCGGCGATCGGCATCGTGTCGGCGATCGGCGCCTTCGGCGGCTTCTTCGTCACGCGGATCATCGCCAGCTCGGTGGCCGCGACCAAGGTCGCCGACAACGCCTTCTACGGCTTCATCGGGTTCTACGTGCTGTGCTTCGCCGTCACCTGGTGGTTCTACCAGCGGCGCAGCTTCGCCGTGGCCAAGCTGCCCAGCCTGGCCCTGGCCAACGTGTAGGCCTCTCACACACAGTTCCCAGCTAACCGTCTTCCGCTCACAGGCTGTACTCAGTCACGCCCGCTTCACTTGAGCGCATGGTCGCTCTCGCTGCACCGCAGGCCCCGCCACGCCGATCCCTGCCGCGGATCGGCGTGGTGGCGGTCGTGGTGATCGCCGCCGCCGCGCTGCGGATGGCGTTCCTGTCCTACGAGACGGGGGACGCCCGGATCTTCCTGTCCTGGTACGAGCACATCGCCTCCAACGGCGGTTTCGCGGCGCTCAAGGACATCAGCTTCGCCAACTACAACGTGACCTACCTGTATCTGTTGGCGGCGTTGAGTTATCTGCCGGTGACGCCGCTGATCGGGATCAAGGTGCTGTCCGCGGCCTTCGACTTCCTGCTCGGGTACTTCGTGTACCGGCTGGTGGCGCTGCGCTATCCGGGCAAGTGGTGGCCGGTGCTGGCCGGGGCGCTGACGTTGTTCCTGCCGACCGTGGTCGTGAACGCCTCGATGTGGGGTCAGGCCGACGCCATGTACGCCGCTTTCGCCGTGGGCGGCGTGTATTTCGTGCTGCGCAGGCGTCCCTGGCTGGCTTGTGTCTTTGTCGGCATAGCGTTCGCCTTGAAGCTCCAGACGGTGTTCCTGTTCCCGCTGCTACTTCTGTTGGTGCTGTTGCGTTTCATGCCGTGGAAGACGCTGCTGGCCATTCCCCTGGTGTACGTGGTCCTGGACATTCCGGCGCTGCTCATCGGCACCAGTCCGTCGCAGCTTCTAGAGGTCTACGTGTCCCAGACCGGGACCTTCGACCTGCTGACCTTGAATGCCCCCAACGTGTACCAGTACCTCGGGACGTCGGTGACGTCGTCCGCCATCCGGATCACCGGGATCCTCGTGACGGGATTCCTGGTGCTGGCCCTGATCGTCGCCGTGTGGTGGCGTCGGGTGGAGATGTCGTCCACACGGATCATCTTGGCCGCCACGGTGTCCGTGCTGCTGGTGCCGTACTTCCTGCCGGCCATGCACGAGCGGTACTTCTTCCTGGCCGACGCGTTGACCGTGGTGGCGGCGTTCTACCTGCCGCGCAAGCTGTGGGCGCTGCCCGTGTTGGAGCAGTTCGCCTCGTTCTTCGCCTACCTGCCGTTCCTACTGGGATCGGGCGGCGGCTTCGGCGGCGGCCGAGGTCAGCGGCCCGGCGGCACCGGTGGCTTTCGCGGCGGCACCGGCGGTTCCGGCACGCCGCCCACCGGCGGTTTTCCCGGCGGCGGCAACGGTTCTGGCGGCTTCGGTGGTCGGCCGGGTGGCGGCAGCCTTGGCTCCGGCGGGTTCGGGGGCGGCGGCTTCGGCGGCGGCGCGGTGAACTCGTCCATTGTGGACATGCGCATCCTGGCCACCGCCATGCTCGGCGCGCTGGCACTGGCACTGTGGGTCACCACCCGTCAGTTCCGCCGACCGACACCCCCTGACCCCCGCGAGTCCCGCCTAGCGTCACATCGAATGCGTGAATCCGTTTCACGCATTCGATGTGACTGTGAGCGGGACTCGCGGGGGTCAGAACGGCCAGGCCTCGCGCTCGCCGGCTTCCAGCAGCGGCACCATGCCGAAGGCCGCGTCGCTCAGGCCACCGAAGGTGTAGCGGCCCTCGGTGTGCCCGAACTCGTAGCCGGCCAGGTTCCACGTGTAGACCGGCACACCCTTCGGCACGACCGAGCTCGGCAGCGACGACCCGTTGTGCTGCTCGTCCGTCACGATGACCACGCGGTCATGGCGACGGTAGAACTGCTTCAGCGCGCCGATCGTGTTCGTGCCACCGAAATCGGCGAACCGGTCCCGCACCACCGGCAGCACCGACTCGCCGGCCCGCAGCTCGACCCGGCGGGCCGTGCTGCCGAACTGCACGAGGTCGGCGTTCGCCGCCCGCAGCGCGAGCGCCGTGCCGAACAGCGCGGCCGCATCCGCCCTGGTCAGGTCGGATCGCGCGGACACGGTGCTGTAGAACATGGAGCCCGAGCGGTCGACCAGCACCAGCGTGCGGCCCGGCAGGCTGGGCACGGTGGCCAGGCTCGCGTTCAGCGCCTGCTCCAGCGCCCACGCCCAGCGCAGCGACGGGGCCGCGCGGAACGCCGACAGGAACCGCATCGGCAGCTGCCGCGACCGCGATACCTGCTCCGGGTCGGCCAGCTGGGCCGCGACCGTGGCCGCCACCTCGTCGGAGACGCCGGCCTGGTCGAAGTTGCGCAGGTTGCGCAGCCGCGCCATGTAGCCCATGGTCGGGATCAGCGCCGTCCACACCTCCGCCGACAGCGGGCCCTGAAGCCAGCCGGCGACCGACTCCCACGTCATGCCGGCCAGCTTGAGCGCCGCGGTCGCGTCGCCCGTGAACAGCTCGCGGCGGCGCTCCACCGGCCAGGACATCAGCTCGTCCCGGGCGTGCAGCACCGACAGATCGGCCGGGATTTCCCCGACGTTTCCGTGGCGGCGGTCGAGGGCATGTGCGAACAGGGCACCCTGCCAGCTTTCCACCGGCTTCGGGTGCGTCAAATTCAGCACGTCACCCATTCGCACGCCGCGCGCCTCACTGTCCCACTTCAGCAGCGCCCGCTCGTCGTAAAGACGTCTCACGGCGTCGCCGATACCGCGCTTGACCGGCTTCGGAATCGCGCGACCATGAGCCGTAAGCCAATAGGACAGGAATTCGCCTGGCTCGTCCGCCCGCTGCAACACCGAATTCACGACCTGGCGCGTCAGGCCCGGCTCGTTCCGCGCGTACGCGAATTCCGCCGCGCCGACGATCGACGCCGAGCGCATGTTCGCCGTGTTTCGCAGCCAGCCGAGCAGGCGCGCCGTCCACTCCGGGTCCGCGACCGTCGCCGACCGCACGAGCTGCGCAAACCGGTTGTCGCGCTCGTCAGCGGTCTCGTAGAAGGTCTGCTCGCCCACCATGTTCGCCACGGCGAGCAGGAACAGCTCCCGCTTGACGTCGCGCTTGACCGCCACGCCGCCTTCGTGAGTCTTGGGCCGACGCAGCACGTTGAACTTGGCCATTGTTGTTCCTACCCCCTTTCGGCGATCACGGACGTGTCCGAGATCAGAGTCGGTGACGGTATGGTCACTGCTCTCCCAGCTGAGCTACCGGGCATGCCCGGGCGGGATTCGAACCCGCGGCCCGTGAATTAGAAGTAACCGTCGCCTGCGCACCGGACACGTCCGCGATCAGCACTCCCGAGTTCACCGTGTCCGGCGGTGTGATTTCTTCTTACCAGGAAGTAACCGTCGGACTTCGCACCGGGAGTGCTTCGTAATACTAGATCGACGTCGGTCGCCGTCGCGACGGATTAATTCAGGCCCCCACGAGCAGCCCGATCCCCACCACCGCCATGGTCGCCGCCACCAGGCCGTCCAGCAGCCGCCAGGACGACGGCTTGGTGAAGAAGGAGCTCAGCAGCCGGGCGCCGAAGCCGATCGCCGTGAACCAGCACAGGCTGGCCAGCACCGCGCCGATGGCGAAGTCCCAGCGGAGAGCGCCGTAGCCCGCCGCGATCGAGCCCAGCAGCAGGACCGTGTCCAGGTAGACGTGCGGATTCAGCCAGGTCATGGCCAGGCAGGTCAGCGCCGCGCGGCGGCGGGAGCCCGTCGTCATGCCTTCCGTCGTCAGGCCGGACGGCTTCAGCGCCCGCTTCGCCGCCAGGAATCCGTAGCACAGCAGGAAGATCCCGCCGATGATCGCCACCGTCGTCACCGCCGCCGGCCAGGCCTGCACCAGCACCCCCACCCCGCCCACGCCCAGCCCGATCAGCACCGCGTCCGACGCGCCGCAGATCGCCACCACCGTCAGCACCGCGTCTCGTCGGATCCCTTGGCGCAGCACGAATGCGTTCTGCGCGCCGATCGCCATGATCAGGGACAGTGAGGTGCCGAAGCCCGCCGCCACGACGAGCACCACGTTGGTCATGCCCCGGACGCTAAATCGACGGTTGCCGACAGTCCAGCTAATGATTCTTACGTATCATTAGATCCCGTGATGGCCGACCTTCCTTCCGACCACGTCCAGACCCTGCTCGCCGTCGTCGACGCCGGCACCTTCGACGCCGCCGCGGCTGCCCTGCACGTCACCCCGTCCGCCGTCAGCCAGCGCATCAAGGCCCTCGAGCAGCGCACCGGCCGGGTCCTCCTCATGCGCACCAAGCCCGTCCAGCTCACTCCTTCCGGCGCCGTCCTGGTCCGCTTCGCCCGCCAGCTCGCGCAGCTCTCCCTCGACGCTCAGGCCGAGCTCGGCATGACCACCCCCGGCGAGCCCACCCGGCTGTCCATCGCCGTCAACGCCGATTCCCTCGCCACGTGGTTCCTCCCCGCCTTGCTCGGCCTCCCCGACGTCTGCTTCGAGCTTCACCGCGAGGACGAGGGCCACACCGCCCGGCTCCTCCGCGAGGGCCTCGTCATGGCCGCCGTCACCTCCACCCCCGACCCCGTCCAGGGCTGTTCCGTCACGCCGCTCGGCTCCCTCCGTTACCTCGCTTGCGCTTCCCCTTCCTTCCCCTTCGAGTCCTTCACCGGTTCCCCCGTCATCGTCTTCGACCGCCACGACCAGCTCCAGGACCGCTTCGCCGACGGAGCCAGCCCTTTCCGCCACCAGATGCCTTCGTCCACCGCGTATCTCGACGCCGTCCTCTGCGGCCTCGGTTGGGGCCTCATCCCCCTCCCCCTCGCCCTCCCCGCCTTCGCTGCCGGCACCCTCGTCAACCTCGCCCCCGCCCGCCACATGGACGTCCCCCTGTTCTGGCAGCAGTGGAAACTCGACTCCCCCGCCCTCGCCGCCGCCGCTCGCTCCGTCGTCGCCACCGCCGCCACCTCGCTCGTCCAGGCGTGACTCGACGGCGGTGGGCCCGGCCGTTCGCTAGTCTCGGCACGCCAATCGGGGACAGTGGGGGGCAGCGGCCGTGAGCAAGATCCATACGAATCCTGATCACCTGCGCCGGTCCGGCGGCAAGCTCAGCGGGTTCGGCGGCAAGCTGGCCGAGGGCGGCCAGAAACTGGAGACCGCCGGCCAGCGCCTCGTCTCCCACGCCGGCGGCGACCGCTCCGGCATCGGCTCGGTGGTCTCCAAGCTGTTCGGGCGCGGCGTGCAGGTCACCGGCAAGGTGTTCAGCGAGGGCGGCCGGGTCGTCGAGGGCGCCGGCAAGCGGCTGCACACCACGGCCAACCTCCACGAGGAAGCCGATCATAACGGCGCCAACGGGTTCAAGAAGCTGCATCGGGGCCATGAACCGGGTCATCTGCCCAAGGGCACGACGGCCGCGAAGCACCCGGTCGGCACGACGAACGCGCCGGGCACCCGGCATCGCCCCAAGAACCTGCACGCCACCAAGACGCCCGAACCGGAACGGGTCTGCGAGAACGACCCGATCGACGTGGTCAGCGGCGATGTCGTGCTGGCCCACGTCGACCTCGAACTGCCGGGTGTGCTGCCGCTGGTGCTGCGGCGCACGCACATCTCCAGCTACCGCGCCGGCCGGTCGTTCGGTCCGAGCTGGGCATCCACCCTGGACCAGCGGCTGGAGTTCGACGAGCAGGGCGCCGTCTTCCTGGCCGAGGACGGCATGATCCTGGCCTATCCCCACCCCGACGAGCCGGTGCCGCCAAGGCTGGGCCCGCGCTGGCCGTTGTCCCGCACCGAGACCGGCTTCGCGATCGCTCAGCAGGGCACCGGTCGCACGCTCCACTTCGCCGGCTCCGACGAGGTCGCCGCGCTGGTCGCGATCACCGACCGCAACGGCAACCGGATCGATTTCGACCGCGACAGCACGGGCAACGTCACCGCCGTACGGCATTCCGGCGGATACCACCTCGACGTGCTCAGCGAGGACGACCGGCCGATCGAAGTGCGGATGCGGTTGGACGGCGGCAACGTCACTGTCGTGCGGTACGGCCACGCCGAGGGCCGGCTCACCGAGATCTTCAACTCCTCGGACCGGCCGCTCCAGCTCGAGTACGACCACGCCGACCGCATCACGCGGTGGATCGACCGCAACGGCCTCTGGTATCGCTACTCGTACGACGCGCAGGGCCGGTGTGTCGCCAATGAGGGCTCCGGCGGCTTCCTCAACGGCACCTTCGACTACGGCGACCACAGCACCGTCTTCACCAACGCGCTCGGCGCCACCACGACGTACGGCTTCGACGACAACTACAAGGTCGTCGCCCGGACCGACGCGCTCGGCAACACCACCACGCAGCAGTGGGATTCCGACCGGTTGGTGGCGACGACCGATCCACTCGGCAACACCACCAGGCACACCTACGACGAGGCCGGCAACCTCATCGCCACCACCCGGCCGGACGGCGCGCAGGCGTTGGCCGAATACGACGAGCACGGCCAGGTGACCACGTTCGTCGGCCCGGACGGCGCGGTGTGGCGGCAGGAGTTCGACGACCGCGGCAACCTCGTGGCGGAGACCGATCCGACCGGCGCGGTCAACCGCTACGCGTACAACGAACGCGGACATCGGATTGCCGTCACCGACGCCACCGGGGCGACACGGCGTATCGAGACCGACGCCGTGGGGATCCCGCTCGCGATCACCGATGCCACCGGGGCAACGACGCGCTACACGCGTGACGCCTTCGGACGCGCGTCGGCGATCACCGATCCGCTCGGCGGCGTCACGCGCTATTCGTGGACCGTCGAGGGCACGATGCTCAGCCGGACCCGCCCGGACGGCGCGACCGAGCGGTGGCGTCACGACCCCGAGGGCAACGCGGTCGAGCACGTCGATCCGATGGGGCGGATCACCCGCACGCAGATCACCCACTTCAACCTGCCCGCGGTCGAGAGCCGCGCGGACGGCAGCCGTCTGGTGTTCGGCTACGACCCGACGCTGCGGCTGGCCTCCGTCACCAACGCCAAGGGCCTGGTGTGGCGCTACGAGTACGACGCGGCCGGAAACCTGGTGCGGGAGACGGACTTCAACGGTCGCGTGCTCGGGTACCAGTACGACGCCGCCGGGCAGCTGGTCGGCAAGGCCAACGGCGCCGGGCAGGTCACCACGCTGGTCCGCGACACGCTCGGCCGGATCGTCGAACGGCGCTCGAACGACCAGGTCACCACCATCGAGTACGACCTCGTCGGCCAGGTGAGCCGGGCCCGCAACGCCGACGCCGACCTGAGCTACACCCGTGACGCCCTTGGCCGGGTCCTCACCGAGTCGGTCAACGGTCGAGCCGTCCGCTCGGTGTACGACCCGGCGGGCCGCCGGATCCGCCGGACCACACCGTCCGGAATGGACAGTGTGTGGCGCTACGACGGCAACTCGCGGCCCACGCAGCTGATCGCCGGCACGACTTCGCTGTCTTTCGGCCACGATGCCGTCGGCAACGAGACCACCCGGACCCTGGGCAACGGCGTCGTCCTGGATCAGGCCTGGGACGCCAACCGCCGGCTGACCGCGCAGGCGCTGCGGTCCGGCGACCGCGTGACCCGTCGGGGCTTCCACTACCGACCGGACGACAATCTCGTCGCCGTCGACGACGTGACCGGGAATTCCCAGCGGTACCAGGTCGATGTCATGGGTCGCGTGACGGACGTGGCGGGCGCCAACCGGCGTGAGCAGTACGCCTACGACGCCGACGGCGAGCTCGTCTCGCCGGACCGAGCGTACAGCGGCACTCTCGCGCTCACCGCCGGCGACGCGCGGTACTCGCACGACGCGCAGGGGCGGGTCGTTGTGCGGCAACGCAAACGGCTGTCGCGCAAGCCCGATACCTGGCGCTACCACTGGGATGCCGACGACCGTCTCGTCGCCGTGGTGACGCCGGATGGCACGCGGTGGTCCTATCTGTACGACCCGCTGGGTCGCCGGATCGCCAAACTCCGCTTGGCTGCCGACAATTCGGTCCTCGAGCGGGTGGACTTCGTGTGGGACGGCGCCGTGATCGCCGAGCAGACCGGCTCCGACGGCGCCACCACGACGTGGGAATTCGACCCGGCCAGTTTCCGCCCGCTCACCCAGACCGAGCAGCACGGTGTCGACCAGCGGTTCTATGCCATCGTCACGGACATCGTCGGCACCCCGACCGAGTTGGTCGACGAGCGGGGCGAGATCGCCTGGCGGCAGGAGTCGACCCTGTGGGGCCAGGCCATCGGCACGCTGGCCGGCCGCGCCGACACGCCGCTGCGGTTCCCCGGGCAGTACTTCGACGCGGAAACCGGGCTGCACTACAACTACCTGCGCTACTACGACCCGGTGTCGGGCCGCTACGCCAGCCCCGACCCGCTCGGCCTGTTCGGCGGCCCGTCACCACACGGCTACGTGCACAACCCGACCGGGTGGACCGACGCGCTCGGCCTGACCGGCTCGGACGACATCGAGTTCCTGGATCCCAACGACATCAACTTCTCGCAGCGGTCGATCACCGAGAACGACTACAGCGACGCCATGCGGGCCGGGCAGTGGGACTGGAACCGGTCACCGGTGCACGTCATGGAGATCGACGGGCAACTGGTCAGCTACGACAACCGGCGGCTCGACGCGGCTCGGGAGGCCGGCGTCCCGGTCGGCGTGGTGCGGGTGCGGCCCGACGACCCGCATCCGGAGTCGACCACGGGCAAGACGTGGGCGGACAAGTTCCAGGAGCGGTTCACCGATCCGCGCAACCGGCTGGACGGACGACCGGTGCCGAACACCGGGCTCAGCGAGCGGCCGACCGCGATGCCACCGGGTTCCTGTGGCGGCGGCCGCCGGCGAAGGAGAAGGCGATGAGCGAGATCGAGGAGCTGTGGCGGGCCGGGCGGCTGCCGATCGAGGACGGCGTGTTCTTCGCCGACGGCCGGTCGTACGCGGTCGACGTCGACGGCTCGGCCCTGCGGGTGGTCGAGGAGATCGACCTCGCGGAGCTCCTCGCCGAGGACCCGGATTGGCTCACGTCCATCGACATCACCCGGGAGGCCCCCGCGCCCGGCGGCTTCGTCTGCGCCGGCGAGGGGTCGCACGGCTCGGAGGGATTCTTCGCCCGGCTGGACGCCGACCGGAAACTCGTCTGGGTCTGCTACCTGTCCGAGTCGAACCCGATCGGCGAACTGACGGTCCTCGACCGGGCGCTGACCGTGGTGTCGACCTCCGGCGTGACGATCACCGTCGACCTGGACGCACCGGTGTAGCTCAGGGCATCCGGAGGACCGGTTTGAGCACGTCGCCGGCATGAGCCGCGGCCAGTGCGGTCTCGATTTCGGCGAACGGATGGAAGGTGACGAGCTCGTCGAACGGGAACCGGCCTTGCCGGTAGAGGTCGATCAGCGTGGTGATCAGCGGGACACTGCGGCCTTCGCCGCCGAGGATGCCGATCACTCGTTTGCCCCAGAGCGTTGACAGGTGGTCGAGTTGGATCCGCGCGTCGGCTGGGGCACCGCCGATGAGCGCGCAGACGCCGCGCATGCCGACCGAGTCGGCGGCCTGCCGGCAGACGTCGACGACGCCGGTGCATTCCAGGCTGTAATCGGCTGGGCCGTCGCAGATCTCGTGCACCGCGGCGACCGGATCGTGCTCGGTGACGTCGATGGTGTCGGTCGCGCCGAAGCGACGAGCCAGGGCCAGCCGCGAGGGATGGCGGTCGACGGCGATGATCCGTGTCGCGCCGGTGTTGCGGGCGGCCATGACGGCGGCGAGGCCGACCGAGCCGGCGCCGTAGACAACCAGGGCGGAGCCGGCGTTGGGCCGCAACACGTTCAGCACGGCGCCGGCCCCGGTGGACAGACCGCAGGCCAGCGGCCCCAACAGTTCCAGCGGCAGCCCGGGATCGACCCGGACGAGCCCGCGCTGCGGCACGATCGCGTGCGTGGCGAAGGACGACTGTCCGAAGAAGTGACTGGCCAGCGGGGTGCCGTCGAGCCTGCGGAGCGCGGTCGACCCGTCGGGCCGGCCGCCGCCGACGAGGAGGTCGGCCAGCCGCAGGCAGTAGCGCGGTTGACCGTCGAGGCAGTTGCGGCAGGCTCCGCACCAGGGCCAGCCGAGCACGACGTGGTCGCCGGCGCGAACCTCGGTGACGTCGGGACCGATGGCTTCCACCACGCCGGCTCCTTCGTGGCCGAGAACTCCGGGCAGTGGGAAGGGCAGGTCGCCGTGCCGGGTGATCGAGTCGGTGTGGCAGATGCCGGTGGCGACGATCCGGACCAGAACCTCGCCGCTGCGGGGTTCGTCGAGCTCCACCTCCTGCGGGAGGAACGCGCCGTGTCGCTCTTCCACCACCGCGGCAGTGATCTTCATCGGTTCGCCTTTCCGGCCTGGTCGTGATCGAGCACCTGCGTGATGTCGGCGGCGATGGAGAGCGCGCGGTCGCCGAGCGCACCGGGCACTTCCGGGTGCTGCGGATTGATCCGGACCAGCCGGGCGCCCGGAGTGCGGTACGCGATGTACTCCGCGGGCCGGCGAACGACACCCGGTGTGGAGAGCCCGGCGCCGACCTCGATGACCAGCAGACGGGCGTCGTCAGCGAGGTCATGTGTCCAGCGCGCGAAGCGGGCATGGGCCTGCCGGTAGGGAGCTTCGACGAATTCGGGTCCTTTGTGGACGTTGAGGAACACGGGGCCGCCGCAGTTGGGGCAGGCCGGGATCGCGGTGTCGTCGACGACCATGCCCGAGCGCGGGTCGTACGCCGCCAGCGCCCGGCTGATGATCGAACTGCTGGCCCAGGTCTCCTCCGTGCAGGGCGTCTCGCACTGATAGCGGGCGTAGTCACCCTGCGGGGTCCAGCCGCGATCTTCGGCGAAACCGTTGCGGGCGAACAGACCGTCGACGTTCGAGGTGAGCACGAAGTACTCCCGGTCGCCGATCAGGGCGCGCAGTCGCCGGTAGAGCGGATTCGGTTCCGCACCGAACCGGATGTCGTTGACATGCACCGACCAGTAGCCCCACAGCAGCGGCGGTGGGAGCCGCAGGCCGATCAGCTGGTACCGCGCGCGCAGGCCCAGCCGTTGCAGCGCGGGGAACAGCTCGGCGAAGCGGCGCGTGTCCCCGTAGTCGTAGCCGGCCGCGGCAGACAGGCCCGCTCCGGCGGCGACGAGCACATGGCTCGATTCGTCGAGCCAGGTGCGGAAGGTGTTCATCGTGTCCATGTGGCCAACAGTTCGTGGTGAAGGGCTGCGGCGGCAGCGTTGAAGGAGACGAGGATGACGCGGTCCAACCGTGCCGGGTTTTCGTCGAGCCATTCCGCGACCGTGGTCAGTGCGATCCGTGCCGCCGGCGCCGGCGGAAATCCGAAGACACCGGTGCTGATGGCACAGAAGGCGATGGTGCGGATCTGGGGCACCTGGGCCGCCAGGTCCAGACACGCCCGGTACGAGGCGGCGAGAGCGTGTTCGTGCTGTGGTCGTAGGGGCCCACGGACGATCGGGCCCACGGTGTGCAGCACGAACCGGGCCGGGAGGTGGTAGCCGCGGGTGATCTTCGCGGTGCCGGTCGGCTCCGGGAACCGTTGCCTGGTCATGATCGTGTGGCAGTCGGCGCGCAGGCGGGGACCGGCGGCGGCGTGGATGGCGTTGTCGACGCACGGGTGGTTCGGGCGGAAGCAGCCGAGCAGGGTGTCGTTGGCGGCGTTGACGATCGCGTCGGCACCCAGCGTCGTGATGTCGCCACGCCAGGTGCTGACCTGTTTCGCGGCCGGGTAGCCGCTGCCAGGGTGGTTTTCGGCGACTGAAGGCAACGCCTCCGGCGCTATGGTCGGTCTGGATACGCGCTCGCCGGCTAGGAGTGAGTCGAGCAGCGTGAGCACTTCGGGCCGCATCGGCACGGGGTGGCGGCGAGTCAGGGCAGCTCGCAGCGCCTCCCTCGGCTGGGCCGCACCCTGGCGATGGAGCAGTGCGAGCGCGGTCTCGGCCAGTCCGGCCAACTGGTCGGGCGGAACCGGTTGGCCGGCGGGCACGAAGGGCCGGTCCAGGTCGATCGCGGCTCGATAGGCCTGGAGCGGGAGCGGATCGTCGTTGTTCACGCCACACTCCGTACGTCAGGACGGGTGGCGTGGTCAGAAGACGCCGTTGTCGTGGGGCAGTTCGCCGGGGATCGGGGCGATGACGTCCCAGTGCTCGACGATCTTGCCGTCCTGGACGCGGAACAGGTCCCAGTAGGCGACGGGCTCGCCGAACTCGCCCTCGGACTGCAGCAGGACCAGGTCACCTTCGGCGACGACACGGTGGATCGTCTTGTAGACGAGGTTCTTGCCCGCCTCCGCCCAGCGGGCGGCCGCCGCGCCGAACCCGTCAAGGCCGTCGGCCGCCTCGGGGTTGTGCTGGTGGTAGGTCTCGGTGGAGATGTAGTCGGTCAGCACCGAGTAGTCGGCGTCCTGGAGGATCCGCCGCGCGAAGTCGACCACCAGGGCGCGGCTGGCTTCGGTGCCCGCGGCGGCGTCCGGCTCCGTCGGCCCGTCGGTCTGGGAGCGGCCACTGGCCGTCTCGGGCACGACCGGAGTCAGCGCGTCCCAGTGCTCGGCGAGCTTGCCGTCCTCGACGCGGAAGAGGTCGAAAGCGACCAGCGGCGTCGGGCCGAAGCCGTGGTAGGTGCCGTGCAGGGCGACCAGGTCGCCGTCGGCGACGACCCGGGCCAGTTCGTAGTGGAAGCCGTCCGGCAGGCTCGCGACGAGGGTGCGCAGGGCTTCCGGCCCGTTGGCCGCCAGTGCGCTGTGCTGCTTGTAGTCGGGGGAAACCCAGCGGTCCACCGCGGACGGGTCCTTCTTGCCGAAAAGCTCCCCGGCCGCTTCGAGCACCAGTTGCTTGTTGTTCACGATGTCGTCCTTCGAACCGGTCCGGCGGGCTGGGTGCCCGCCCGGTGACTCGTCAACAATCGCGTCGTCGGGGCCGGGGCACGAGGTAGGATCAGGAACCACCATGGTCAAAAGTGGACAAGCTTCGGTCGCCCAGTTCGGATTCAGCAACCCGGACCGGGCCCAGCTCGGCATCGAGGTCGTGGAGTACGCCGCGCTGCGCGGCCGGCTCTCCGCCACCATGGCCACTGCCGTGCACCGCACCGACTTTCACCAGCTGTTCGTCGTCACCGGCGGAGCCGGCGCCATGACCATCGACTTCGTCGAGCACGACTGCGCCGCAGGAACGCTGTTGCATGTCACCCCCGGCCGCATCCTGCGTCTCCCGCGTGGCCAAGTGGACGCCCACCTGATCCTTTTCGCCCCGTCCTTCCCACCCCGACTGGAGGGGACGCAGCCCCTGCTGGGCCCTTTCGGGCCGACCATCTGGACCGTGCCGGACCCCGACCGCCGCAGCTTGCAGCTGGCCGTCGAGGAACTCGAGACCGAGTATCTCCGGGCCGTGACCGAGCCGGACTCGCCCCTGACCGTCGAGCTGCTCCGGCAACTACTCGGCGCCTTGCTCCTACGCGTCCGCCGCTTGCCGTCCACCGAGGACGGCCCCACCGCCCCGTCCGCCGAGCCCTTCCGCCGCTTCCAGCACGAACTGGAGCGGTCTTTCTCCACCACCAGAAACACCGCCGACTACGCCGCTCGCATCGGCTACTCCCCGCGCAGCCTCAACCGCCTCTGCCAGGCCGCCGCCGGCCAGAACGCCAAGGCCCTCATCGACGCCCGCGTCACCCTGGAGGCCAAGCGCCTACTCGTGCACACCACCCTGCCGGCCGCCACCATCGGCCACCGCCTCGGCTTCACCGAGGCCACCAACTTCACCAAGTTCTTCCTCCGCGAAGCCGGCACCACCCCTCGCGCCTTCCGCGACCGCGAACACGGCACAGATCCCGAGGCCCTCAGCTCCTGATCCAGGCTGCCTGATGGCGACGAGCCTGGCCGCACCACGCTGACCAGGCGTTTCTCTGCAGGCCAAACGCATCAGCACACGAGCCGCGAAGGCGCGCAGCGCCTGAGCCTGCGGGCGTCTGGGGGTCGTCCCCAGAAGACATGACGAGCGACGCGGTTCGCGCTTTCCGCGAACACACGTCCCCAGAGCGAGTAGGCCAAACGCATCAGCATACGAACCGCTCGGTGCTGGTCGAAGGACCCGAGATCACGATCCGCCCGGTGGGCACCCGCCGTCCGGCGGCAGGCGGTTCCCGATGAGCGGCGACAACATCATCGCCGGGTTGACCCCGGTCCAGGCCGACGGTCTGGCCTGCGTGGCCTGCGGAGCCGACTACCTCCGCGTCCGAGTTCCGCATGTGCCAGTGGGCCGGTCGGTGACCGGCTCGCAGGTGTTCGCCTGCGTCGGCTGCTACTCGGACGACGCGCGGCGCCCGGCGGGAGGTGTGCGGCGATGAGCGCCACGGCAACACCTGCTCGGCCGGATCGCACGCTGTGGGTGCA
Source organism: Kutzneria chonburiensis (assembly GCF_028622115.1). Lineage (NCBI taxonomy): Bacteria > Bacillati > Actinomycetota > Actinomycetes > Pseudonocardiales > Pseudonocardiaceae > Kutzneria > Kutzneria chonburiensis. The sequence goes on along the minus strand of NZ_CP097263.1, from coordinate 9,608,173 downwards.
ATGCGCCTGCACCGCGCTGGTCGCGCTCGGCGCGGCCTACGCCTCCTACCGACATGTTCGAGAGTTCGCGCTGCGGTTCGGCGCGGACCCCACCACAGCCGCCATCTGGCCATTGATCGTGGACGGACTGCTGACGATGGCCACGGTCGAGCTGTGGAAGTCCGGTGGTGGCCGCCACGCGGGTGGCCGGTGGGCGGCGTGGTTGGCGTTCACGCTCGGGATCTGCTTGTCCTTGTGCGCGAACATCGCCGCCGCGCCAGAACTGAGCGTGTTCGCCGTTGCGGTGGCGGCGTGCCCGCCGCTGGCGCTGCTGCTGGCGGTCGAGTTGCTCAACCACGCGCTCAAGCGGCACCGCGCCGAGAGCACGAGCGAGACCAGCACCGAGACGGGCGAGACCGGTGCCGAGAACGGGGCGGTGGTGCGTCTCGCGGTGGCCTCGGACGAGGCTCGCCCGTCCGCCGAGCCGACCGCCGAGCAGCGGATGTGGGCGTACTACGTGAACGAACAAGCCAAGGGCCGTACACCGACAGGCGCTGAACTGGACCGGATCGCGGGCACGAACAACTACGGCCGGAAGGTGCTGCGCAGGTGGCGGCAGGCCGCGTACCTGCCGCCCGCCATCGGCGGCCCGCGCAGCCGTAGCGAACGGCCGAAGCGGCTGGAACCGGTATACGCCTCGTCCGAGGCGGGCATGGTGTGATTTCGGCCCGTGCGCCTCATCGAGTATCTGCTGGGCGAGCCGAGTTGCGCGGACAGCCGCGTCCCCTCCAGGTGAGCGGGTATCGGTGTGCAAGGCCCCTGTCATGTCGTCCTCTGATCAGCTTGACGATCTGGTCGACCGCGACGACGACGTGCTCGATCCGCCACACCCGGTCGTGCTCGCGTTCCCAGCGGACCTCCTGCCACCACTGAAAGACTTGTGCGCCGGAGGTGTCTCCTGGGTGAAGCCAACGTGGGGTCCGGTGAGAGACTGGGCAAGTGCTGGATTTTGCTGAGTTGTCTGCTGACGGAGAAGATCTGGAACAGCTTGTCCGCGAACTGTGCCTCGCTCTGGACTATCGCGTCAGCTGGTCCGGCAGAGGAGCAGACGGCGGTCGAGATCTAATCCTGGAGGAGCCCGGGGATCCCTTGTTGGGTAGGAAGGTTCGCCGTTGGCTCGTGTCGTGCAAGCACACAGCTCGTGCCAACGGCGGTGCGGGGCGCTCGGTCAACGGCGAGGACATCGGCGCAGATGGTGGCGTCGTCGACGCCGTCTCGCAGCACAATGCTGCTGGGTACCTCCTGGTGTGCTCAACCCAGCCGTCGAGCTCGTTGATAACCCGCCTTGAGTCCATCGAGCAGAACCGGGGAATTCCGGTTCATGTATGGGACGGCGTGGAGTTGGAGAGGATGCTGAACAGCCCGCGAGGGTGGCCCATCGCCCAGCGGTTCATGCCCAAGAGCGCCGACGCCGCCGGGTGGCGCGTCTTCGCCACAGACTCGCCGAACCGTTTCGTAGGTGTCACGCGCGGGTTCTACATCCGCCTCACCAACCGCCATGGAAGCAAGCTTTCGTACCAGCTCAACAGTATCGACGAGCGGCTGGATGCGGTTGCGGCGATCCCCCTCCCACATGGACACGAGATTCGGCCCCGCGCCATGTTCTGTGACGATAAGAACGGTGCATTCACCTGGTACTTTGACTACCTCTACGGTGCGGCTCCGCCGTGGGGTAGGGATGTGCAAGAGCCTCCGCACACCATGGATCAGTTGGCCTCGATGCTCGGTGATAATAGGGGCAAGTACAGCGACGGACAGTGGGACAGCTTCGAGATCACACTACGTCAAGTTCACCGAACCCTTGACAATTATGACGCTGACCATTACCGCTACTATGAGAACCTTCCGAAATACGTCTAACCGACTCAGGCCCAGCGTCGCACTGTAGCCCTAATGTTCAGCATTGACGTCGTTGACCAGCCGGCACGCGCCCGCACCGCCTCCTCGTGGGCCGTGTCCGGACACGCCGGAATCTCCACGAAACTTACTGTAGGCCACATCCACACTCAGCGAGATCGAGCATGTACACGAAGTTCGGGTAGAGTTTCATCCCGTGGACAACCCCGAAACCAATCGCCAGACCCAACGGTGTACTCCATTACAAACCCGCACCGAGATAGGCAGGAAGTTTCCCCAATGACCTATGACACGTCTCCGATAACCCGAGCAATGAGGCGCGTACACATAAACCAAGAACCTCGCGCTGAAGAGTACTGGACAGGCCGGCTAGACGACTGGCTAACCGAGGTTATCAATACCGACCCGGACAGCAAGAAGCAACCCGAAAATCTGCAAACCTGGTCATTCCCAACCCCTAGACTCAAACAAGAATACCTTGCAACGGTCACCAACCGCGATGAACGCGAGGTCAGGATACTGCTCCGCCACTTCTTGTTCGACTCATCGACATTCGTGAGCGACCAGGAGATTCTCTGGTCGCTAAACTATTGGCCCGAGAAATTGAACGAGCTGCAAGAACGCTACGAGTACTTCCGTCGCCTACCATTGACAGCTTTCGGAGCGATTAACGCGCAACCAGGCGCACGATGGGCGCTCGATCTACTACCAGACTCACCCGGACAGGCCATAACCGTCATCAATTCCTATATTAGCGCTCACATAACCAGCCTAACGAGCGGACGTAAGGATGGACTACGAGATGCTATTGACGTCATTTATGGATATTATATAAATCGAACCGAAGAGACGCGCCAGGAAGCACTAATGAACATTAGTCCTCGACAATTCGAGCTACTCGTTGCCCACCTATACAAGAGAATGGGATTCACAGTCACAATAACTCCACCGACACGGGACGGCGGCCGAGACGTCATCGTCACAAAGTCCAATCCTGGCGAAAAGCAAAAGCTGCTCATCGAATGTAAGCAGTACCGACGCCCGGTGACAGTGAAGGCAGCGCGCGCCCTACTCGGCGTGGTTGGCCACGAGAACGCTAGCGGCGGCGTTATGGTAACGACGGGTCGTTGCACTCGAGGTGTACATCAGCTAGCCAATGCCGATGATCGATTCGAGTGCATCGATGGCGACAATTTGGCGCTCCTTCTGAACAAATATTTCGGGGCCGACTGGCCGCAGCGTCTTGAATGGTTGACGAACCCAGCTTGTACTACCCCTAATTCCCAGTTAACCAGTGCCGTGCTCGCGCGGCGAAGCGCTTCGTTCGGGGCATTGATCATCCTAGTGGATGAGATGGCGATCCCGACGTGTACGATGTTGCTTTCTTCGCTATCGAAGAATACTAGATCGCCAGACAGCAACGGCGCCCCGTTACCACCTGCGGGGGTTCCGGAACTCAGTTCGTGCATCCGACCTGCAGCGACGGGCACGTTCAACGGTCAGGGCATGATCGCCAGCCATGGCGTCGCGTCTGCCCTACCTGATCTCCTTCACGCTAGTGGGCCTGCCGGTGTTGCTCGGCCGCTCATTGGCGTCCAAGGACGCCGAGTTGCTGGTGCTACACCCCGAGGCCACCGTGCTGCGCCGAAGCAACCAGGTCGACTGTACGCTCCTCCTCCAATGGATCTACGTGTTCTTCGTACTGGAGGTCGGCAGCCGCTACTTCCACGTCCTCGGCACGACGACCAATCCGGGCGGCAGGTGGACCACGTAGCAGGTCCGCAATCTCGTGATGGATCTCGGTGATCGAGTCGGTAAGTTAAGGTTTCTTGTCCGCGACAGGGCTAGCCAGTTCGCGGCCTCATTCGACGCTGTCCTGGCGGCCGCGGGCGTCACGACGGTGACGATTCCTCCGCGTTGCCCACGGGCGAACTGCTATGCCGAACGGTTCGTACTCCCCGTCAGATCCGAGTTCACCGACGGAATGCTGATCCTGAGCCAGCGGCATCTGCAGGCCACGCTGGCCGAGTACGTCCGACATGACAAAAGTCGACGGCCGCACCGGTCTCGCGAGCTTCACCAACCTCGGCCGACCTACCCGATGGCGCACCTCAACTCCCAGCGGATCAAGCGACAGCGGCTCCTCGGAGGCCTGATTAACGAGTACGAACAGGCCGCATAAAACTTCTGGTCAGCACCGGTGGCACGCTTTTGGAACTCCACAGGTCACCGCCTATGCATCGATTTTTGGCACGGTACACGGCGACCGAGTTTCAATACATGCAGATATCCTTGACAACCACAGAGTGTTGTCTGTCGTACCGTCATATCAGGTGTTGGCCACCAAGGGCACGATTGCAGTGGCCATGCGGTCGTATGACTCTAAGGTAAGCCGTTGAGTCAGAAACTCGCCATGAACTTTCCTCTCTATACTTGCGAGCTGCACAAAGGAGTCAAGGATTAGCTCCAGATCGAGGCGGCCGAGCTTGTACACTTCACGCGCAACAAACGCGTCTATTTCGGAGCGCAGTAGACGCCTCTTGTTAATATTGCTCTCGCCAGGTATTTCAGCTGAAGAGCAGGGCTCTACCCAGCCAAGTTCTGCCATCTGGTTCCAGAGTGGCGTCATTTCTATACTAGTGCAGGTGAGCGTCAACGCACGTTCCGCCAACCATGAACACCGACGATCGGTGCGGGCCAGGCGCGCGATCGGTAGGCTATCAAGAATGTTGTGCGTCATCGTCTTACTCATCAGCTTCTGTCGAGCTATGAAATCGATGACTACACTGTTGGCGACTGCAAGATAAACAGGCAAGTACCAGTCATTATCAGGAAAAAAGAGAGTTGGGACCTTGTTTCCACAAACGGAGCCTGGCGGAATTATAGCCGAACAGAATGATCGTTGCCTTCCCGGGTCGGCAATATTCATGAAACCGATCCGATATATTTCCGATCGGGAACGAAGCTTGGAAGGTAGATCGGATGCCTTGACGTACCATTGAGGGGAAATCTTCTTTTGTGCATATCCGAACGGCATCTCGCTCCAGACGCTACTATTTCCATGTCCGACGACGTACTCCTTGGCCCGATGGTCATAGTAGTCGATCATTCTACCTTCATAGACCGGCAATCCCGGGGCTTTCGACCGGAATAGTGAGCTGTCATTAGTCATGTCCAGCTCGCGGCTGCAGTCGCGGTTTGGCGCGCCCTCAAGCTTCATTCCAAATGGCTTCCAACAACGGTAGAGATGGCTTGAGAGATGGGCGGTTCGCGGGTTGCGAACATCCGGAATTGTGTATGTCTCAGGGTTTTGCAAACGTATATCAGCCGGCGTGACGGTTAGGCCTTTACTTATCAAATCCTTCGCAAGCGCCTCGGGTCGACGCAGGCCGAATGCGGCGCGGATCGCATGCCCCGCTGGGGCTTCACAGCCAACTTGCGCGGCGTACGCACCGAAATTTTCGAGCGTAATGCCAGGAAACCAAGTTCCGCCCTTGTTGTCAAATCCGTAGACTGCGGTCCAGTTATGACGATCTAGGAGCTGCTTACGGATTGCGCTCACGTTTGCGCCAGCATAGATGCCGGATTGGAGAATCTGACCGACGTACCCTCCGACCGCAGTGTGGGTTAGGGCCAACTCGACAAACGAGCGATAAACGTTAAAATCCCCCTTTCCTAGATTGCCTTTAGCGTACATCGTGTAGCGTCCGCTGGCTTTAAGGAAGTGGGCAATTGCGGACAGTTCGCGCCGGCGCTGATTCCATCGGAGCTGGTAATTCTCATCCTGGAGAAGAGACTTGATTTGAGCATCCTTGTCCACCTTAGGCAAACTGCGAATATCTGGAACGAGATCGCCAAAGAATTCCCGAGTGTCTGGACCGAGCGTATCCCATGGCGGATTTCCGATGATTGCCGAGAAGCCGCCAGGTCGCCGGGTAGGGCTGTCGACCACGTCGACTCCCTGTGCCTGGAAGACGGTCGGGAACTCTAGGTGCCAATGGAAGAATCGATACTGTCTCGCGATCCGCTTTATGAGGTTAGTGGTCACAGGTGCAACCTGGTCGGGTTCGTCCTGGATTTGGACGAGGGTGGCGTGCGTGATGCTCGATTCGGCGTCACGGCTCTTTGGCTGCATAAACGCGGCACACCATGCGTCTGCAAGATGCTTGGCGTTTGCAAGCTCCTCTCCATGCTCCAGTCGGCGCCACGCATCGGCCCGCACGCGGGCAGCTTCTAGTGTGTCGGTTGGTACAGCCTCGAACTCCAGTGCCCGCTTGGCGACGCCGGGTGTGGCTACGTCCAGACGGCTAGGGTCGAGCAGACTCATCTGCCCGGTCTGACGTTCCATCATATTTCTCTTGCGGAGTGCAGTTGTCCGTGGCTTGTCATCGCCGGGCAGGGCATTAAAAGCTGCATCGGGAATGTTGAGCTGAAGTAGCGTTGGTGTTGCACCCAGGAGGGCGTTGCCGACTTTGAGATGGCCATCCAGGAAAGGGAATGGACGGGAACCGTCGAAAGCCTCAAGCCACAGTGCAACCTTCGTTATCTCAATGGCGAGATCGTTGAAATCGACGCCGTAAATGCAACGACCGATTGTGTCGCGCAGAGCGAATCGGAAATGCTTCGGCGACGGCACAGCCTCGCCGGTTCGGACAGCTGCGAGGGCATGTGCGATCCGTCGAGCTGCTGCGACAAGAAAGTGCCCAGATCCGCATGCCGGGTCGCAAACGGTCAGCGCAAGCAATGCCGCCTCGGCATCCTCTACGCGTAGGGCTTCGTCGATGAGTGGGTTCAGCGTCTCGTCCAGGATGAGACTGATGAGCACATCGCCGGTATAGAAACTGCCGCTGGTCTTGCGCTCATTGCCGGGCGCGGGAGTGAGCTCGAACGTGCGAGCGGCGGGGTCGAAACGAGGAACATAGGCAAGTAGGCCCTCATACACGCCGCCGAGTTCTTCGCTGTCGAGGTTGCGATAGTCCACGTGCCGCCGCAGACCCGTCTTCGGGTCGGTGATCTCGGCGAGAGCACGCACAGCAGCGAGCAAGCTCCGGTTGGACAAGGTGGCCCCGCCGAGCACTCCCAGGCTGTCCCTGGCGAAGAGGGTGGCGCCCAGTCCGGGCAGGGCGAGGGCGTCGAGTCCATCGCCGGCTAGTGCATCAGTGACGATCTGATGGGCTTCCCACAGGTCGGAGTGTCGCGTGCCGGTTCGACTCGTGGCGAGATTTCGCAGGCGGGCTGTGGAGAAGTACTGGGTGTAGAGGGCTTGGGCGGCTATGTCGGTGTTGGCAGTGTGGAGCAACTCGCGGTCTTCCGCGACGAACAACACGATGAAGCGGTAAGCGATACGCAGCAACGCGCGGTGCAGGTCCTTGTCTGCGTCGGGTGAGGCGGCGAGTGTCGCCAGAAGTGCCGAGTTCGCGGGGTGGGACACGAAGCCGGTGCCGAGGTGTGTCAATGCTTCCGCGACGCCTTCGCGCAGCGCTTCGAGGGCTCGCGCTCCGTCGGCGATGGCTGCGGTGCGCCACAGCTCCAGCCAGCAGCTCTCCGGCAGTAGGGCCTCAGCGTCCGTCGTCGCTTCGTCGTCATCTGCTCTGGTGGCTGCTGAGGTTTGGGCGGGGATGGGGGCGGTGCGGCTGGCGTGGATGGTGAGGAAGAAGAGGCGGAAGTCTGCGTAGCGCTGGTTGTCGAAGATGTCGTCGAGGTCGAACTCAACGTAGGACTGCTTGGTGAGGCTGGAAGCGTCACGTAGCACGCGCAGGCTGTGGCCGTTGGATACGATGCCCCACAGACAGCGGCGCGCTCGGTTGAGGAAGTCCTGGACCATTGACTGTGGTGCGCGGGCGGCGACACCTGGGGTGCGGTTATCGAGGGCGACGCCTGCGCCGACCAGGTGTAGCGGCACTGCCACGGTGGGAGCGGATTCCTCGGTACGCCAGGAAAGCTGGTGCGAGATGGGAAAGTGCGCTGGCTCGGTCTCCCCGAGTCCGGGGGTAGGTCGATGCCTCCCGCCAGGAACTCAGGACGGCCATAGCCCAGCTCGTAGAGCAGGGGCAGCAGCCATTTGTCGCGGGTCAGTTTCGTGGCGGGGTCTCCCGCGGGCAGGCGTTGGAGGGCTTCCTTCCACGCCTGGTGCGCTCCCAGGGATGCTTCCCAGGCGCGGGCGACAGCGGCGTTGAGGGCCATCCCAGGAGTGAGTTGGTAGTCCTCGGCGCCTTGGCCGGGCATGCGCAGATCGACGGCGCGTGCGAGTGCGTCGCTGGGCAGCACCGACCCGACCGTGCGGACGGAGCGGAAGGCCGAGAGCGTGGTCATGGCCGGCTCCTGTCACTTCGGTCGGGCAGGTAGACGTAGGCGCCGAGGACATCAGCGGGTGGCAGGTGCCGTGCGTCGAGCCCGCGTAGTCCGATGCGACTGCTGCGGCGGACAGCGCGGTGGGCCTCGACTGCCGCTGCGGCGGCCTCGGCTCCAAGTGCATTGAAGTGGTCGTGCAGTGCTGGGATGCGGTCGAGGGCGCGTTGGAGCTGATGGCGGGCGAGGTCATCGCTGACGTTGCTGGTGGGGCGCGCGACGAGGAGTTCGTCCGTGTCCGTGTTGTCGAGCCAGGTGATGTGTCCGTCGCTGACGGTGAAAGCGAGGAACTGGGCGTCCTCGGCGACCTGGGTGATGGTGGCGCGTGAGCCGGGCACCACGAGCTCGACGCGAAAGCGCACCACCAGCAGCGTGGTGACTGTGTGCACAGCGGTGGTCCGGATGACTGCGGCACGGCGTGCTGGCCGAACGGTGTCGGGCGGGAGTGGGTCGAGCGCGGCGTCGAGGACGTACCGGGCGATGGCCACGGTGGTGGGATCGGTGCGGGTCAGCAGTGGTTCGCCCACCGGTGCCGGCAGGGATCGGTGGAAGGTCAGGGTCGCTGCCCTGGTAGGTGGCAGTTGATCCACTAGAGCTCGGGAAAGGGTGTCGGTGCGGACTGTGAATCCGTCGGCGGTGTCGCTGAGTTGGCCGGACAGTAGTGCCAGCGCGTCGCGGGTGAACCGCTCGGTGTCCGCAGGGCCGCCGAGTGAGCGCCGTACGTCGGCGAGTGCGGCCTCGACCTCGTCGGGCCGGAGAGTGGCCTGACGGAACCGTGACCGAGACGTTTTCTCCCGCTCAGCGGCGTCGACCCACTGGGTCAGCACGGCGTCGGCGGTCTGGCTGGAGGTTGCTGCGCCGAGGTCGAGCGTCAGCTGGTCGGGCTCGGTGGCGCGAAGAAGGAGGGATTCCCAGATCGCGTTCATGACCGTGGTCGAGTCCACTGGTACCGGCACAGAGATACCGGTACTGCGCTTGATGGCTTCGTGGCGACGAATGAGCACGTTGAGGACAACACCGTCGATCTTGTTATCGGCCCCGTAGTAGGTGACTGCGCGGACTGTCGGTGCGAGTTGTCCGAAGCGGTCGACCCGACCTTCGCGTTGTTCGTGTCTGGTCGGGTTCCAAGCGAGGTCGTAGTGCACGACGGCGGTGAATCCGTTTTGCAGGTTGACGCCCTCGGAGAGGCAGTCAGTGGCGACCAGGACGCGGGGTCCGCGGTGGATGGTGAGATCGTCGACGCGGGACTCGCGCTCCTCGGGTGGGAGGGTGCCGGTCACGGCCTCTACGCGTGCAGTCGGATACGGCTTGGCCAAAGCGGCCGCGAGGTGCTCGGCCACATACTCGGCGGTCGGGATGTACCGGCAGAAGATGATCGGGTGGTATCCGTCGTTGATCAGCGAGGTGACGATGGCGATGAGGCGCTTGAGCTTGCCATCGCTTTTCACGCCGCGCAGCGCCTTTGCTTCGTCTGCGAAGCCACGCAGGCGTCGTCGGGCAGCGAGATCCGGGCTGGCGCTGGTAGAGGTGTCGGCGCCTAGCGCGGTGTCTTCGCCTTCGGCCGCGTCATCGAGGTCTACGTCGAAGACCTGGGGGCTGGCCATGGTGTCGGCTGCATCAACGGTGTCCAGGTCAGCGAGTTTGGAGCGGTTGAGCAACGTTTGCTCGGCGGCGGCGGGGCTGGAGGCGATCGACCGTAGCAGCGCGATGGCCGACCACCAGCGGACGCGTTGACGCACGCGGCTCAGCGACGGATCCGTGACATGCTCTCGTGCGTAGGCTAGGACTCGGTCGAGCAGTCTGCGGTACTCCGGCGTGAGGGTGTAGCTCTCCTCGGCGTGTTCTCGGGTCGGAAAGGGAGTGTCTTCCGATAGGTACTCGCGGATGTCGGCGCGCTGGCGTTGGATGAGGAACCGGGCGAGTAGTTTGCGGTTCTCCTCATGGTCTGGGCCGGACAGGTCCGAGGGAAGTGCGCCGAGACGCTTGTCAAGCAGGCCGATGAGGGACTGCCAGGCCCCGTCATCGCCGTTGTGTGGAGTTGCGGTCAGCAGAATCAGATGGCGGGTCGGGTCGTCGGCAAGCTTCCGCAGGAGCGTGTACCGCTGGTGGGCCTTGGAGGTGCGCGCCGTAGACGGCGCGATGCAGGTGTGGACCTCGTCGACGATGACCAACTCGGGGCAGAGCAGCGCGAACTCCTCGCGGCGACTGCGCTGCTTGATGTAGTCGGTCGAGACAATGAGATGCGGATAGTGTTGGTACACCGTCGAGCCGAACGGCACGGACCGTGCGAGTCGGTTCGCGGTGGAGGGCAGCAGCAGTTCGGCGTTGATGCCGAATTTGCTGCGCAGCTCGGATTGCCATTGCTGTGCCAACTGCGGGGAGCACAGCACAGCCAGCCGCTGGGCTTCCCCGCTGGCAAGGAGCTCGGCCGCGATGAGGCCTGCCTCCACAGACTTTCCTACGCCGACGCCGTCAGCGACGAGGAGCCGAGTGGTGTCCTGGGCGGCGGCCATCATCAGTGGGACGAGTTGGTAGTTGCGGGGGCTCACTGACAGTTGTGCAAAGGAAAGGAATGGGCCTGCGGTGAAGCGGAACGACAGCCGGAGCGCGTCGCGCAGTAGCCGTGCGCGTGCCGCGTCGCCTCGGTCGTCGACGGTCGGCAAGTCGAAGGTCGCCGTGGCTGGGTTGTCCTGTGCGGGCAGCAGGATTGTAGTCTCGTCGTCTCGGCCGCCGAGGGGTCGGGCCAGCAACGTTCCACTTGGGCCGCCGGGGAGCACGAGCCACTCACGGCCACGGGCGGCCACCAGGGTTCCGGGGCGGAAGTCGGTGTTGGTCATGACATCGCCTTACCTGGCCCGAAGACGCTGGGATTGTCGGTGACAACTTCGCGCCAGCTGGGGTGCGTACCGCAGGCGTCGGTGCGGTTGTCTTCGTGGTGGAACCTCAGCACCATCCAGCCTGCCTCGTCTTCGAGTTTGACCTGGTCGATCTTGTCCTTGCTGGCTTGATGGGCGGTGTCGTGTACCGGCCCGTCGATGAAGATCGCGACATCGCCCCCGGGGGTATGAAAGGTGAAGTCGGGGCGGACGTAAAAGTCGTCGACAGTTTGCTGGGCCGCGTCGGGCAACCGGTAGCCATTCTCATCAAGGAAGTGGAGGAAGTGCTTCTCCAGCTCGTTGCTTCCCTGTACCAGCCGTGCCAGCACTTCGGCCCGGTCCTCGCCGGCGTTGCCGCCGACGTCCAGGGTGGCCGTGGTCATCTCCTGGAGTAGGCCGATGATCAGGTGGCGGTCCAGTGATTGGTGGTCCCACTGGTTTCCGTAGGAGAGCAGGCAGTCGTAGCAGGCTTGTGCGCAGGGTTCGGTTGCGTGCTCGGCCTTGCCGCGGTCAGCTCCGGTGTCGGGGTCGTAGTGCAGCAGTGTGATGGCCTGACGAGCTACCTTGCGGATCGGTTCCTCTTCGGTCGCGAGTCGGCGCAGGACGCCGGCGCCGCCTTCGGCGGCTTCGAACATCAGCAGCACCGACCAGGCGTGCTCCCCGTCCGCCCGGGCATGGGTTCAACGGCTAGCTCATTGCTTTCGAGTTGGAACTCTGTCTCCACCGCGCGTTTGAGCGTGTACATGGTGGCCATGCGCTGCTCGGTGGAGATGTGCGGGGCGAGTTTAATGAGCAGGGCGTTGCGATGGTCCTCGACGAAGGGAACCACGCGCTGGATGCGTTCGTCGGGGCCGCCTGGCGTGGCTGTGCCGTCTTGAGCGGTCAAGTCTGCGGTGCGCGCCCATCTGCCGTCGAGTGTGTCGAGGAGGTAGCCGCGTTCGTCCTTGTCCTTGCGGCGCCGCAAGCCGACGTTCATCCTGCGGATCAACGCGGTGTCTCCGTAACTCAGCTCCGCGAGCAGTGTGCCGTCGACAGCCAGTAGGCGACTGGTGAGCTTGCTGGTGCGTTCACCGTAGGGTTCGAAGCGGATCGCGGTGGTGATCTCGTGCCCGGCCCGCTGGCGCTCTTCCTCGTCGGCGCTGATGCGGTCACGTCGGCGGGTTTTCACGGCCAGCAGCTTCATCATCCGGGTCATCGTCAGCAGCCTCGGCGAGTCGCAGTGCTCGCAGAACTCGTGGCTGGTGGCACCGTTGCTATCGTGCAGATACCCGCACGCTTCGCACCGCTTGATCTCGGTGAGGTTGATGCCGCTGCCGTCATCACGAGCGGGCAGGCTTACTCGGGTAACCTCGTAGCGAGCGCCTTCGTGGTAAATGAACGCTCCTGGCCCGAACTCGCTGATTGCCAGGAACCGTGGACGTTGAACGTAATCTCCTTGCCCGTGGCGGGTCTTACGCTCGGCCGGGATGAACGCGGCCAGCGGTAGCCGCGGGAAGGAGTAGCCGGGCAGGAAGCCTTCGGAGGCGAAATATCGGTAGGTGTAGAAGTCGCCCTGGTTGACATCGTCGATGTCGCCCTTGAGGAGATCCAGCGCCGCGCGTGCCTCCGAGATCTGCCCGCGAGCTCGCTTCTTGGCCGGCTCGGATGCACCGATAGTCTTGAGGACCTCGTTGGCGCTGTCGAGTTCGGCCTGGGCCTCGTTGTAGAGCCCACGCCACCGCTCGAAAGCCAGCTGGAAGCGTCGAGGCGCTTCCCTGACTGCGACGTCGATCCAGTCCGCGCGCCACCACGGCGCACTCGTCACTTCAGATGTGGCAAGAAGAACCGTGCGCGCCGCGGCTGTTGCCCGCGCCGCCATCGCGGTGTTGGCGATCTTCGATGTCACTTCATCCCGCAACGGCTGACCGGGCAGATCGACATCGAGCAGGTCGGTCATGCTCGCCTTGAGGTCGAGATCGATGACGACCAGCCAGATCGCGTGGACATGGGCGCGCACCAGGTCCTGGTTGCCTAGCTCGAGTCGCGGCGGGGCCACGGCGCCGGCCACCATGTCTTGGCTGCGGCCGAAGTAGTAGTTGTCGTGCGCATTGCCGGTGGCGCAGTAGGTGAGGACCACGGCGGGCTGCCCGGACCGGCCGGCGCGGCCCGAGCGTTGGGCGTAGTTGGCCGGTGTCGGGGGGACGTTGCGCATGCCCACCGCGTTGAGGCTTTTGATGTCGACGCCCAGTTCCATGGTGGGCGAGCAGTACAGGACGGGCAGTTCGGCCTCGCTGAACCTGCGCTCGCGTTCCTGACGGTCCTCTTGCCGCACCTGCGCGGTGTGCTCCCGGGCTTCCAAGCCGGCGAGTCCGGTAGCGGTTTCCGCATAGAAGCGACGGAAGTAGGGATTGACCCTGCCATCGGCGGCGTTGGTGCGGATCGGGTCCGTCGCGCGTCGTCGGCCGTCGCCGGCGTGCCATTCGATCATGCCGGCCTGTATCCGATAGCCGACCCGCCGGTTGCGTTCCTCGATCCTGGCGAGCAGGCCAACGTTCGCCATCACCGTGAGAAGCGTGGTGATCAGGCCATCGGCGTCCCGCACGGTCAGGTGATGGTCATGAAGCGGGAAGCGGCCCGGCCGGCGTAGCCACCGGCCGTACTGCCCGAGACCGGAGAGATAGAGGTCACGGCCGATGCCGGGGGTGGCGCGTGGTCGCGCGCCGGGGTAGCAGGTGGCGGCATAGACCCCCTGCTCGTCGGTGAGCGCCCATGGTGCTCGCAGCCATTCCTGGCTGGCTCGTTTGATGTCCTCGTAGCGCTCTTCGGTCAGATAAGCCGATTCGATGCAGATGTTGCGCCGCATCTCGTCCAGGAGAGTCTGCATAATCAGCTGACGAGTCTCCGGTTCGGCGCCGGCAAGCGGCTGGCCCGCCGCTGCCCACCGGCTGTCGTCGTCAGCCAGCTGATCCAGGCCTGCGTAGGTCAGCAGTAGTTGGCCGGTTTGTTCTAGGTTGGGCATGGTGATGCGCCATCCCCGGCGCAGGTCAGCCCACACGCGGTAGGCGACTGATTCGCGCAGCGCCCTTGTGACCTTGGTTTTCGCGGCGTACTCGACTTCGGGGTTGCGGGCGTAGGTGGCGATGTCGACCTTGAGGGACTCGACGACCTTGCGGCCGAGGTTGTCATCGGTGAGCGGCTCGTCTGGGTATTTCCGTTGCTGGCCCAGGGTTGCCTGGTAGACCGCTGAGCGGATCAGACCGACCAGTACGAAGTCGTTGAAGTGGCCGGCTTGCAGGCTGGCGTCCTGGCGGTTGTCGGAGAACGCGAGGAACTTGCGGGCGTCAGCATCGAGGTCGCCGGTCTCACGCAGAGCGCGCACGACTGCTTGTGACAGCACGGTCACGGCGCTGGCGCGGCCCTCGGTGCCCAGGCTGGCGACGCGGGAGAACTCGGACTGGGCGGTGCTCTCGTAGCTGGTTTTGCATGTCGGGCAGAAGTGCAACGTTTCAAAGAACGCTGCGCTAATGCCGTCCTCGGTGACGGTGCCGAAGGTGTCGACCCGCATAGGCTGGGGCAGCCGCGGTCGGCGGGCCTTGTCCAGTTCTCGGGTTCCCCCGGACTCGATGATCCAGTCGTCGGGGACGAGGGAAAGCAGGTCCGGTGAGGACCGGTCGGGCCAGTCGGTGTCGGTGATCAGCAGCAGTCCGGCGGCTTCGGCCTGTTCGCCGGTTCCACCGTTGAGTACTCGTGGTGTGAACTGCTCGCCGCCCTTCTCGCGGTTGACCACGAGGTAGTCCTGACCGCATTCGCGGCAGAAGGCCAGCGGGAACAGAGGTTGGCCAGCGGGGCCGTGCGGTGCGCTGCGTTGGTACTGGGTGGTGAGGTAGCGGGTCCCGGGGCGGTCGAGAGTGACGTAGGCGGTGTCGCCTTTGCCGATGAACTGGTGCAACTTGAAGGCGAACAGAGCGCGCCCGCCGCTGTCGCGGGCCCGCGAGCCGGCGAGGAGGGTGTCCCGGATAGCGCTTTCACATACGGCCTGATCCGCGTGGGTGAGGCCAGACAGCCGCGAAGCCGCGCTGCGGAGCCGAAGAGGGCTCTGGCGGGCCAGGTTGCCCTCGTCGTCCGTGCAGAGCCCGAAGGTCTCTTCGATCCAGATGGCCAGGTTGTCGATGCGTAGCGCGTCGAATGTCGTCGGTGGTGGCGACACCAGCCTCACGGCGAGGGAACTGATGTCCAACTCGCCACTAGTGGTCCGTCGCAGTGACTCTCCCACGATGTTGGTGGTGGGAATCGATGTTCCGAACAGGCGGCTTGCCAGTGCGGCCACCTCGGCCCGCTGCTCCTCGCGGGTGCCCGGGCCGGCCAGCGTTGCACTGGTTCCGATGCATTGGAGCTGTTCGGCACCGATGGCTCCGCGGAGGCGCCGTATGAGCATGGCGACGTCGGCGCCTTGGCGGCCGCGGTAGGTGTGCAGTTCATCGAGTACGAGAAAGGACAGGTGTTCGGCTCGACTGATGAGGCTGCAGCGCTCGCGGGGCCGGGTGAGCATCAGTTCCAACATCACGTAGTTGGTCAGCAGGATGTCCGGTGGGCTCGCCAGGATCTCGTCGCGTTTAGCGGGGCTTTCCTGCCCGGTGTAGCGCTCGAAGCTGACCTTGCGCTTGTCGTGGCCGAGGAACTTCTCCAACTCGCCGACTTGGCTGTTGGCAAGAGCGTTCATGGGGTATACGACGATGGCGCGCACGCCGTGCCCTGAACCCTCACGCAGGACACGGTCCACGATCGGCACGATGTAGGACATCGACTTTCCCGACCCAGTGCCGGTGGTCAACACGTACGACTCGAGGCGTGCCGCGATCCGTACGGCGTCAGCCTGATGTTGGTGGAAGACGACCTCACTGCCGAACGGATCGTCGGCGGTCCGGCGGCGGAAGATCTCGCGGCAGCCGGGATGGAGAAGCCCTGCCTCTACCAAGTCGCTGACCGAGCCACCGGACTGAAAGGCGGGGTTGAGGGCGAGCCACGGCTCCGGCCACATCAATCCGTTGGCGACCTCCTGCTCAACCTTCGCCAGGATGGTCGGGTCTCTGATGTTGAGGAAGCCCTCCACATAGGACTTGTAGTCCTCCAGCACGTCGCCGAGCACGCCAAAAGCGTCCACATCGCCCCCGCGGATCGTGCCCCATACCAGCGGCGGGGCTCAATCAAGCGAGCGACGGGAACCTGCGTGTTGGAGGTCCAGCGCTCGCTTTCTGTCTGTGTGTCATCGACTAGTCGGAAACAGCCGCTCTCCTCGTTACGGCCATCCCCCTCGATACACTCGATTGGCCGAACGCTCTTGTCCCGGTTGATGTCCACAACACGCTCGGGTGGTCCGCCTTTGCGGCAGATGTCCACTTCGATGGCGACTACCTACCGTGCCTCGCGGAGCGCAAAAGGTCACCGACGGAGGCACCTCCTGCCCCGTGGTCCCGGAGCACCAACAGCAACTGTCCATAGCCATCAGCGGCGATCCAGCCAGGCTTATTGCTCCGGCAAAAGGGTGAAGCACCGCCATGCGGCCACCACCGCTTGCGATCCGTGCACCAATGTCCCCACAGGCTCCGCCCGTGGTGCAAGGATGATCCTCATGTCAGGTACGAAGATCCAAGCTGCCGAGCGTCCTGTCGGCGACATCTTCAGCGACGAATACCGCTTCACCATCCCGCGCTACCAGCGCCCGTACGCGTGGACCGCGGAGCAAGCCGGGGAGATGTTCGACGACCTGCTCGCGGCCGCGTCCGACGGCACGACCGACCCGTACTTTCTCGGGAGCATCGTGTTGGTGAAGGCGGAGAACGACGCAGCAGCGGAGGTCGTCGACGGTCAGCAACGCCTGACAACCCTGACGCTGTTGCTTAGCGCGCTGCGCCAATACGTCGATGCCGGGTTCGCGACGTCGTTAGACAGTCGGGTGTTCCAGAAGGGCGATCCGATCAAGGGCACGATCGACCAGCCCAGACTCACCTTGCGCGAACGCGACCAGCCATTCTTCGACAAGCACATCCAAACACGGACCGGGATCGAGCGACTGCAGAACCTGGCCACAGACACGCTGCCGGACAGCCAGCGCAATCTAGTGCACAACACGGTCCTGTTCTTGGACCGCCTCGGTGAGCTCCCCATCGAGGACTGCCACCGGCTCGCGTCGTTCATCTACCAAAACACCTACCTGGTGGTGGTTTCCACCCAAGACTTCGACTCCGCCTATCGCATCTTCACCGTCCTCAACGAACGCGGCCTCGACCTCACCCACACCGACATCCTCAAGTCCGAGATCATCGGCGCGATCGCCGAACCGGACCAAGAGACCTACACCGCCAAGTGGGAGTCCGAGGAAGAGGACCTCGGACGCACGGACTTCGCCGACCTCTTCTCGCACATCCGCATGGTGTTCGCCAAGACCAAAGCCCGCGAGTCGATCCTCAAGGAGTTCAGGTCCTCGGTCCTGTCACAGGTGCCCGATCGCAAGCGGTTCATCGATGAGGTGCTCGTTCCGCTTTCGGACGCCTTCGAAGTCGTCACTCGCGCGGACTATCGTGCAGCGGCCGGCGCCGACAGGGTCAACGACATGCTGCGCTGGCTGAACATGCTGGACAACACCGACTGGATCCCGCCGGCGATCAGCTACCTCAGCCGACCGGCTACCGACACCTTCGCTGTGTATCGCTTCCTCGTGCACCTCGAACGACTGGCGGCAAGCATGCTCATCCGCCGCGTGGACGTCACCCGCAGGATCGAACGGTACGGCCGAGTGCTCGATGCGATCGAGGCAGACGCAGACCTGTACGGTCCGCAGTCCCCACTGCGACTGGACGAGCACGAACGTGAGGACACGCGACGCCGTCTCGACGGCGAGATCTACACGGTCACCCGGATCCGGCTCTATGTGCTGCTGCGCTTGGACTCCGCTCTCTCCTCCGGCGGCGCCAGCTACGACCACCCGCTCATCACGGTCGAACACGTCCTGCCGCAGTCCCCCATGACCGACAGCATCTGGCGAACCTGGTTCACCGATGAGCAGCGTCGGTACTGGGTCCACCGACTGGCCAACCTGACGCTTCTGGCTCGCCGGAAGAACTCCCAGGCCAGTAACTACGACTTCGACATCAAGAAGCAGCGGTACTTTACGACCAAGAACGGCGTGTCGCCGTTCGTCCTGACGACCCAGGTACTCGCCGAGCAGCAATGGACACCTGATCTGCTCAGCCACAGGCAAAAAGAGCTCCTGTCGGCTCTGTCCGGGCTGTGGGAACTCGCGTAACCCGCACGCTGGGTCTGGTTGCCCGTCGGTGGATTGCCGGCGGGCTCGCCGTCACAAAGTGGTTCATCGTCGCGCGCGGACAGCGCCTCCATGAAACGTCATTTGGCGCTCTTGACTAACGAATCCACAGGTCAAGTACCTATTCCGCCCACAGGACGCAAGCTATGCTACCGCCAGCGAATCGGCCGCAAGCGCGGGTTTCCGCCTCAACTCTGCTGCGCGGTGATGACCCAGCGCTCGACGGCAAGAGACCGGGGCCAGGTCGGGTTGGGCCGGGACATCTCCCTACTCCAGGCCAACCACCTTGCCGAAGCCTCGGCCGCATTCTCGTCTAGAGGACCGATGTCGTCGACGCGCATCCTGCCGAGCACAACGGTCCAGCCCTCATCAAGGTCAGCTATCTTCAGCCGATCACCCTGCAGGACAACAGGAAAATCACTGGGGAGACCAGCGACGGCATGCACCAGCCTTGCCGCCACCGCCTCTACGGTGGGCGACTCGCGCCATTCGATCTCGATCTCGTCGCACGCGATCCGCCGCACCGACAACCTGGCCGTCGTCGCGAACAATCCGAACCGCCGAAGCAACGCACTGAGCAGGGAGTCGATCTTCGGCTCCAGTGGGGCTTGCACCAGGCGGTCCCGCTCCTCTTCACGTAGCGGAGTTGGATCGTTTCCCAGCCACCGAAGCGGGTTCTCACCATCGACGGCATCGACAAACGCCATGGCAGCCGTCCACTGCCGGTAGGTGAGGTTGGCGAGTGTCACCCGGGCCGGCGAGTCGAGGACGTACAGCTCTGCGCACCGACGATGGAGCACCGCGCGCAGTCCTGGCACGCCAACAAGGCCGCCGTCGCGCGTGACCCGAGGCAACAACTCGAACGGCAGCGGCGCAATCGCCGCAGCGTTGACGTGGAGCGTCAGACTTTCGAGTTGCGGGCGCACCTTCCGCAACACACGCCCGCCCCGTCCCGCCAACCACGCCCCCACAGTGGCAGCCGGGTGATCCAGATGAGCTGTCGTTCGCGCGACGGCACAGAGGATGCTGGCTTCGAGGGCGCGCTGGGCCTTCTCGGTCGCATCCGGCAGCACGGCGTCCCGGATCCGTCGAGGTGACGCCGGAATCGTCTGGACATTGAGCAGTCGCGCAGCGAAGGCACGATCACACTCCGCAGACAGCAGCCGCCGATCCTCGTCGCCGAGCAAGCTGGCGGCGTAGACCATGTCGGGATTGACCGTCGAATCGGTCTCGGCGGTGTACTGCCGTCGCAGGCCCGCCATGCGACGGACGAGGCTCAGCCGATGCGGCATGACCATCTCCCGGTGATTCGTCCACCCGTCACTCGATCGCGCTGGCCGCTGTCACCAGCACCTAGCTACCGTATAACCATTCGCGAATAGCTGCAAGGTTGCTACACTCGACCCGGCCAGCCGTATCACTGTTCCGATAAAGTTGGCCCCAGACGGAGGGACCCGCACCGGCCTGACACCAGAGGAGCCCACACCGTGCACAGCTCAGAAGCGTGGATCAGCGTCTCCACGCCCTACGTGAAGCCGCGCAAGCCGGGCGAACCTGAAGCATGGGCCCAGGAAGCAGCCGACCACGGCCACGTCGGCACCCAGCAGCTCCTCCACGTCGGAGAAGTACAGCCGCCGCCACAGGTCGCCGCCGCGCTCTGCGGCGCGCCAGCCGACCCGGTCGCCCTGCGACGCCGGCTGGTCCTCCTCGACGGCCAACCGGTCGAACTCGTCGACTCCTACTACCCCACCGCCATCGCTCGCGGCACGCGCCTGGCAGATCCGCGAAAGATCCCTGGCGGCGCGCCCACATTGCTCACGACGCTCGGTCACGGACTCCACCACGTTGACGAGGACGTCTCCGTGAGGCTCGCGAGTGCCGAGGAGAGCGAAATCCTTGCACTACAGGAGCCGACGCCCGTCCTTGTGCTCGCCCGCACCAGCAGCAGCCGTGACGGACGACCGGTCGAGGTCAGCGTCATGACGATGCTCCCCGGACGCCACCTCCGCTACCAGCTCACGATTGGGCATGACGATGCCACGACACCGTGATACACGGCCTCTACACCAGCAGGTCGCAGCAGCGTTGCGCGCACTGATC
Organism: Kutzneria chonburiensis; assembly: GCF_028622115.1. Lineage (NCBI taxonomy): Bacteria > Bacillati > Actinomycetota > Actinomycetes > Pseudonocardiales > Pseudonocardiaceae > Kutzneria > Kutzneria chonburiensis. Next base: position 9,587,653 of record NZ_CP097263.1, on the reverse strand, counting down.
ATGTCCGGCGATCTCGCACCTGGCGACCAACTGCCGTCCACGAGCCAACTGGTCGCCCAACACGGCGTCGCGAACCCGACCATCCAGAAGGCCGCGTCCGCCCTGAAGGACGAAGGCTTCCTGCGCAGTCGGCCGGGTGCCGGCGTGTACGTGCGGGACCGCGAGCCCTTCGTCGTCGGCGCCGCGAACTACCTCGGGCCGATGCCGCGCGGCTACTCGTACCAGATACTCGACGTCGCCGAGGCGATCCCAACCGCCGATGCGGCCCAAGTGCTCGGACTCGGCGAGGGCGAGGCCGCCGTCATGCGCCACCGGTTGCTGCTGCACGACGGTGAGCCGGTCGAACTCAGCTGGTCCTACTACCCGACCGACCTTGCCGCCGGGACACCGCTTGCCCGTCGCCTACGGATCCGCGGCGGCGCGCCCCGCGTGCTCGCCGAACTCGGCTGGCCACAGGACCGGTTCACCGACCGAATCTCCGCTCGGCAGCCGACGACCGCCGAGTTGGAGGCGCTCAACTTGCCCGCCGACGTGCCGGTGATCCGCCAGCTGCGGACGATCTTCTCCGGCGAACGGCCGGTCGAGGCAAGCGTGCTGGTCAAGGGCGCGCACCTCTACGAACTCAGCTACGAGCAGGCGATCCCCGACGCGCCCCGACGTGACCCCTAGCCGCACTCGCCGTTGGCCTGCACCATGTGTGAGCAGTAGTGCGGCTCGCCAAGCTGAAGTTGGTAGTCAGCCGTCAGCGATGCACAGAACGCCCGCGCCTCCACAGTGTTCGTCACCGTGACCGTCGACCAGTGGCACCCCGATCGCGCGCACCGCGCAGGCGATCAGCATCGCCGCATCCACATGCGACGGTGGGACGGCTTCACCTCGACGTGCACGATGACGCCCCGACGGTCGACACGGCACATCTGCAGCAGGCGCACGAGCACATGCTCGCCGCCACCAGGTGGGACGAGATCCAGGTGATGGCGCTGCGCGCCGGCCAGCTGTGCCTCGGAATGACTCAGCTTGACTCTGTCGGGAATCTTGGGAGCGGTCCCCCAGCAGGGTCTCGCCGACGTCGAACACCACAGCACGGATCACCCCTTGCTCATATGTCATCAGAGCCAACGACGCAAGCGTGTCCGTTCACCTGCCACCGTTGAAGAGCGCGGCAGCCGTAGTTGAGTGTGCCCACCGCACCCCATGGTCACAGTCTGGTCACGGCGGGCAGGGGCGATGTCCCCGATCGGCCCGAAAATCGGAGTTAAGGAGCGTATGGATCTCCTGCCCTATGGAGGGAGGCACCGCTCATGGCTGTCGCTCGTCGACGAGGGGTTGGCCCAGCATGTGGGTCTGCGAGCCCTGGCAACCTGGGAATATGGTCACGATTTGGTTACCTGTGGCGATTTTGGGGCCGAAATTCGGAGTTCTTGGATGCCGAGCATCTCTCGGCTACTCCGGACAGGAGGCGGTGGTGACCATGATGGACCGCGACAGCCACGCCGATGATCGTGACGTAGCAGCTGCGGATGGGCTGGCGTCTGGCTCAGCGTGTGGTTGGGCGCAGCCTCGGCGTTCTGAATCCGCTACCCCACACGCCGAAGCCGCTGCTACTCAACCTGCTGGTCAGCGGTGGTATCGGCGGGAACGGCCGGAAGGCCGACTAAGGAGTGATCCTCACCCATCCGCACATCGGGGGCGCGCGGGGCGCGGCGGCCGGCGGGCCGGAGAGCCCGACGCGGCGCTGTGGTTCCGCCTGGTTGACCGGGACCGACGCCTGCTGGCCCTGTTGAGCGAGCACAAGGTGCTGACCACCAACCAGATCGCCGCCATCGAGTTCCTGTCCGTGCGGCGGGCGCAGGACCGGCTGCGGCACCTGCGCGAGCTGGGCGTGGTGTTCGCCTTCCGCGAGTCGTATCTGCGCGGCGGGACCAGCCAGACCCGCTACGCGCTGGGCTACCTCGGCGCCCGGATGATCGCCGCGCAGCGTGCGGAGCGCCCGCCCGCGCCGAAGGCGTACACCGAGAGCCTGGAACGGCTCGCGCTGTGGCCCAAGCTGGATCACCAGATCGGTGTGAACGACTTCTTCTGTGCCCTGGCCGCGCACCGCAATCCCGCCCGGCTGCGGGAGGAGGGCCGCGAGGGTGAGGTGAGCGGGTTGACCCAGTGGTGGCCTGAACGCCGCTGCACCAGGTTCTTCGTGAAGTACCACGGTAGCGGGCGCGACACCGTGTTGCGCCCGGATGGCTACGGTTGCTGGGAGGAGGCGGGCCGTGTGGTGCGGTTCTTCCTCGAACACGACACCGGCACCGAGTCGCTGACCACGGTCAGCCGCAAGTTCGATGACTACCGCGACTTTCCGACCGACGCCTTCGGCGTCCTGCTGTTCTCGGTGCACTCCAGTCGGCGGGAGATCGCCCTGGTCGCGGCGCTGCGCCGCGACCTCTCCGGCTCCGACCTCGGTTTCGCGATCGCCACCGCGGCCCGCGACCACGGGCATCCAGACGGCCCGGCAGGGTCGGTCTGGGGCCTGTGGACGCCCCGCAGCGGTGATGCCGCGCCGCGCCGGTACCGCTTGGCCGAACTGCCCCAGCGCGGCCCCTGCGTCGAACACAGCGCCTCGAACACCGATCAGCCGTGGAACGAGGCGGCGTTCGACCCGAATGACCGGGAGATGCTGCGCCGCATCGACACACCACAGCCCGAACCAGCCGACCCGGCTGGCTATGCGGACGACGAGGACGACCTGGACGACGGGACGCTCTACGACGACACCGACGACGAGGACGAGGACGAGGACGAGGACGACGTGTACCGCGCGCCGGCACCCCCGGCACGGCCGGACACCCAGCGGCCTCGGCGGGCACGCTGGGCCGCCTGAATCCCCCTCCCCGCAAAGGTTCCCGCACGCTTCCGTCTGCCCGGAGGAGGTGAAAGACGATGACGTGACCTCAGTGAGAACGACACCGACGACGGCCGCGCCGGTCCGTTAACCTCGGCCCGTTGTCCTTGTGCAGCACAGAGAATCTGGACCCGTTGTACGTCGAGCTGCCCACCGTGGTCGGAGCACCTGGCGAGACCACACCGAGACACGGAGACAGGTCGAGACGAGACACCGAGACCGCAGGCGAGACCAGCGAGACAGCCAGTCTCACACCCTGTCTCGCGGTCTCGGTAGAAGTCTCGGAGCGTGTCTGGGATGGACAGTGGGAAGGGTTCAGTCAACCGGTGATCGCTGGCCCCGATGGGTGCTTCGGCAGTCGGGGAGTCGAAGCGGCGCACGGTTGGAGCAGCGTTGACCCGGCCGGTTCTTGAATCGCGCGTAGCGGCGCGGCCATCACCCCATCGCGAGCCCTCCACTGTGGAGGAATGTGGGATGCTGGTGACCAGAGGGCTGACGGGTCCTGCTGATCGACGGTTGCCCCGTGACCGCTGACAGCCGCTCGCGACCTCCCGCCCGAAGCGGGCTCGCGGGCACCCGAGGTGCACCATGCCCCAGCACACACCCGACCACGATGCCGACCAGGACGATGGCGGTAACGCCACCGTGCTCCCGTTCCGCACCACACGATCGGCCACACAGGACACCTGGCACGTGGAGCGGATCGACACCGAACCGATGACCGCCCAGCAGTACGACCTCGCCGTCACCGCCCTGGCCACCCTCATCGGCCAGTGGCGCACCAACCAGGAAAACGCGAAGAAGGCCCGCAAAAAAGCAGCGTAGAAGGGCGCTATCCGCTTCCCTTGCCGCGCTTAATGGGCGATAATTGGAAACGTAGCTTACCGCTCGTGAGCTGCGGTTTTAAGTCAAATTTGGTAGTGATCTAGTGGCCGCGTAGTCGCCCTGTAGCAGCCGGATAAACGGCTGCTACAGGGCGCGCGGAAATGCTGAACTGAGGGGGTCGGATAATGACGCGATCGACCGCGCAGCGTGTCAAGAAGGCCGCGATGACCACGCTCGGCGATGACGTGCGGGTAGGGATCTACGTACGGCGCTCCACCGACGACGAGCACCAGCCCTATTCGATCGAGGCCCAGGACACGCGTCTGGACGCCTACATCGGCTCCCAGCCCGGCTGGCGGCTCGTGGCACGGTTCCCCGACGACGCCTCCGGCGCCACCACCGAACGCGACGGGTTGCAACGCGCGCTCGCCGCCGCCCGCGCCGGGCTGATCGACGTGCTGCTCGTCTACCGGGTGGACCGGTTCTCCCGCAACCTGCGGGACATGGTGGTGCTGCTCGACGAACTCGACCAAGCCGGGGTCGTCTTCCGGTCGGCGACCGAGCCGTTCGACACCTCGACCCCGATGGGTCGGATGCTGGTACAGATGCTGGGGATGTTCGCCCAGTTCGAACGCGACACCATCATCGACCGTGTCATCGCCGGGATGGAACGCAAGCACGCCAAGGGGAAGTGGAAGGGTGGCAAGCGCCCCTTCGGCTACCAGGTCGACAAGACCAGCCACACGCTCGTCGTTGACCAGCATGAGGCGGTGATCGTGCGACTGATCTTCGACCTTTACGCAAGGGACCGGCTCGGCTCCCGCGCCATCGCCAAGGTCCTCAACGACCGGGGCCATCGCACCAGTTCCGGCGGCCCGTGGTCCGGCCACCAAGTCATCCGCGCTCTGAACAACCGCGTCTATCTGGGGGAGCTGACCTTCCGGGAGGCCACCATGACCGACACCCACGCCCCCATCATCGACCTCACGGTGTGGGAGCAGGCCCAAGCCATTCTCGAGGCACGCGGCGAGTCCCACGCCCACCGGGCCGCGTCCGGCTCCGACTACATCTTCACCAGCAAGCTGCGGTGCCCCAGGTGCGGCAAGCCCATGATCGGCACCCGCGCCACCGGGCGGAACAAGACCTACCGCTACTACACCTGCTGGAACCTGGCCCGCTACGACGGCAGCAAGTGCGACATGTCACGGCTCAACGCCGATGCCGTTGAGACGGCGGTCCTTGACGCGCTGGCCACTTTCTATCGCACCCACCACGACCTCATCGCCGACGCCATCACGCGCGAACAGAAGCAATATCGGGCGGCGCACGCCGACCGGCACGCCGAACTTGTCACCGTCGACACCGAGATCACCAAGACCGGGCAGGCCATCGACCGCTACCTGACCGCGTTCGAGCGCGGCACCATGGACGAAGAACTCGTCGCCGACCGGCTTACCGAGCTCCGCGTCAAGACCAAGCAACTCCGCGCCCGCCGCGACGCACTGCTCCTCGCGCTGGACGACGAGCCCACCGCCCCAGAGCCCGCTGTCCTGGTGGCGGTGGCCGACTACATCGCCGAGATCATCACCAGCGGCACCCCCAACCAGGTCAAGGCAGTCGTCGAAGGCCTGGTCGCCAAGGTCACCATCACCGGCCCAGACCGGCTCCGCCCAGTCTTCTACATCCCCCAACCCTGCAACAACGATGGGGCCACACCCGCCCTACCAGCGAATAAGACCCCGAACGGAGTGGTTCGCACAATGACTAAATCGGTAGGGCGGGTGGGGCTCGAACCCACGACCTGACAGATTATGAGTCTGCTGCTCTAACCAGCTGAGCTACCGCCCCAGGGCGCCGGTGGGCCGGCGCGTGGTGGGGAGACTACCGGCGGGTGGCTCGGCACGGGCGGGGGACCCCTGGTCCGGCAGCGATTGCCGGCATGTGAAAAGTTCCGGCTTGACCCACCTGGTTGCGGCTTCAATGATCATCGGCGTCAGCGGTAGCTCGACACCTAGCCGCCGCTGGCCGTTGCCGGTGGGCGGGACACCCTTGCACCCGGAGGACCAATGCCCGACGCCCAGCCGAAACCGCCGAGTGGGCTGATCGGTTCGGTGCAGCGAGCGCTGAGGGTGCTGGAGACGGTGGCGGACGGGGGCGACGGGATCACGGCGAAGGCGGTGGCCCGGCGTACCGGCTTCAAGCTGTCGACGACGTACCACCTGCTGAACACGCTGGTCCACGAGGGCTACCTGGTCAGGCTGGCCAACGCGAGGGGCTTCGGACTGGGCTACAAGCTGCCGGAGCTGCACGACAGCCTGAAGGCGCAGCTGTCGGTCACGCCGGAAATCGCCTACACGCTGAGGGACCTGCACATCAGGGCGCAGGCGGCGATGTACTACGCGGTGGTCCGCGACGACGAGCTGGTGGTGGCGGAGGTGGCGGACTCGCCGGAGCACCGCAAGGCGGAGCCGCTGGATCTGGGGTTCGACCGCTCGGCCCACGCGACGTCGTTCGGCAAGGTGCTGCTGGCGGCGATGTCGCCGGCGGCGCGGCGGCACTACCTGGCCGGGGCGGGCCTGGCGAGGCTGACGAACCGGACGATCACCCGGCTCGAGGATCTGGACCGCGAGCTGGCGCTGGTCCGCAAGACGGGCATCGCGGCGGAGATCGAGGAGTTCCAGCCGGGCCTGGCCTGCCTGGCCACGCCGGTACGGGACGCGGAAGGCCGCACGAAGGCGGCGGTGGCCCTGTCGGTCCCGGTCAAGGAGTTCGCGAAGCGGCGCCGGCAGCTGGAGACGCTGATCAGGAACGGCGGCGAAGAGCTGTCCAGGCTGCACTCCTGAAACCGGTTCGAAACTAGGCCACCGCGAGCCGGAGTCGTCGCGTGGACAGGTAGCGACGGCGGTCGGTGACGAGGATCGCCGTCAGCACGCCGACCACCAGCCACGCGGCGAGCTCGGCGATGCCGGTGTAAAGGCCGGCGTCGCCGGTCGCGGCGGCTCGCAGCCCGAGTACGGCGCCATGCGTGGGTAGGTACGCGGCCAGGGCATAGAGCGGGCCTGGCAGCGTGGACACGATGCCGGTGGCCGACGCCAGCACGAGCACGGCAAGAGAAGCGAGCCGCCCGGCGCGGCCGAAGATGGCCGTCACGGCCTGGTTGAGCGACACGAAGGCGAACGCCGCCAGCAGCGCGACGCCGAGGAACTCGAACGAGCCGCCAACGCCCAGATGCAGCGCGGGAATCGCGATCGCGGTGATGGCGACGGCGGCCAGTGCTGCGGCCGTCGCGCCGGGCAGGGCGGCCCGGATGATGATGCTCCACGTCGCCTCGCGGGCGGTGAGCACCGCGTCCGGCACGGCCCGCGTGACCAGATAGGTCGCCAAAGCCAAGGCCCACAAGGCCAACACCGCGAACAGTGTGATGGCCAGTATGTTCGAGGGCGTGCTGTCCGTGGCGGTCGCGGTCGGGCTGGCGGCAATCGTCTTGAGGTGATTGCGTTCCGCGTCGGTGTAGCTGGGAACCTGGTTGCGTCCCTTGTCCAAGGAGGACGCCAACTGCTGGGTGCCGTCGTTCACCTTGCCCACACCGGTGTTCAGCTGCTGCGAGCCGTCGGCCAGCTGCTGCGCACCGGAATTCGCCTGCTGCACACCGGCATCGAGCTGCCGGGCACCATCGGCGGCGGAGGCGATGCCCTGCGCGAGCGCCCCGGACTGCTTGGCCAGCTGGGCGTTTCCGCTGGCCACCTGACGGGAACCGTTGGCCAGCGCCTGAATGCCGTCACGGACCTGCACGGCCTGGGCCCGAATCGACGTCTTGGCGGCGTCGATCTTGTCGGCGTCGGCCGCCAGCCGGGCCGCCGCTTGGCGAAGGTTGGCGCAGAACTGGGCGTCACCGCTGCACTGGTCGGCCAGCCGCTGAATGTCGGCCGCCGCCGCGGTGGCCGACGGCAGGGCGTCGATGGCGGCGATGATGCGGTTGGCCAACGGAACGATCGTCGCGGCCAGCTTCTCGTTGCCCTGCGCGACTTGCTCCGCCCCGTTCGCGAGCTGCCGCGTCAACGCCGGCAGCTGCGCGGTGTCCCGTTCGGCTTGGGTCAACCCGTTGGCGAGCTGACTCGAACCGGTCGCCAGCTGCGCCGTGCCGGCGGCGAGCTTGGCCGCCCCGTCGGCAAGTTGTTGCGCCCCGGGCACAAGTTGACGCGTGCCGTCGGCCAGCTGGTCCGCGCCGTCGGCGGCCTGGTTGAGCTGGCCGTGGATGGTGGTGAAGCCGACGTAGATGTTGTCCAGGTAGGTCTCGACGACCTGGTTGTTCAGGGTCTGCTGGGTGCTGTCGGCGATCCGTTGCGACAGCGAGGGATCCATCACGCCAGCACTGGCGGACGTCTTCACGTCGACCACGGCCCGGGTGGCGTCGAGCGGCTTGCCGGCGGCGGCCGAGGTCGCACGGGCCGAGAAGTCCTGCGGGATTGTCACGACGGCGGTGTAGGTTCCGTTGTCCAGCCCCGAATCCGCGTCGGACGCGTCGGTCAGCACCCACTTGTAGGCCGAGTCCGAGCTGTGCGTGAGGTCGCCGGCCAGCTGCCGGCCGAGCGGGATGAGCTGCCCGTTGACCTTCACCGGCTGGTCGTTGTTGACCACCGCCGCGGTCGCGGTGCTGTGATCGCTGTCCGGCGACCACAGCGCCCACGTCAGCAGGCCCATGATCAGCACCGGCACGGCGATGAGACCGGTCCAGGTCTTCCACGTCAGCGGGCCGGCGGCCAGCGCCTGGGCGGAATTGGCGAACGGCTTGAACATCAGTGCACCTCAACGGGCTGGGCGAGGGAGAACAGGGCGGCGTCGGCCGGCAGCAGATCGGCAAGGCGGGCCGGATGCTGGCAGCTCAACACCACCGTCACCGGCCGTCCGGCGGCGGTGCGGCGGCGGGCGATCAAGTCCCGCAACGCATCCCGCTCATCGGTGCGCAACACCAGGTCGGCGTCGTCGATCAGCACCAGCTCGATGTCGTCGGCCAATGCCATCGCCACCTCACTGGCCGGGGCGGCGCTGTCCCGGCAGCCGATCACCGTGACCTCGCGCCGCAGGGCATGCACGTGCTGAGGCAACACCCGCCCGAGTACCTTGAGGTCCCCGTTCAACTTGGTGACACGACCGGCAATCGTGTACAGCAAAGCGGTCTTGCCGGCGCCGTGCAGCACCACCACGGAACCTCGAGCTGCGTGGAGGTCGACGCCCCGGTAGACCGGACGGCCGCGGTCGTCGTCCACACCGATGCCGCGGGCGCTGATCGCTTCGTCAACGCCGGGCCAGTCGGCCAGCCGCAGCTCGTGCACCAGGGAGTCGCCCTCGGCGTCGAACACCGGCAGCGCCCGGTCCAGCTTCGGCGGCAGGCCCCAGGCCCGGTGGCCGAGCAGCGCCAACACCGCCGGCACCAACGTCATCCGCACCACGAAGGCGTCCACGAACACGCCGACGGCCAGGCTGAACGCGATCGGCTTGATCGTCGCACTGCCCTCCGGCACGAACGCGGCGAACACCGCGAACATGATCACCGCCGCAGCCACGACAACCCGGGACGCCGAGATGAAGCCGTTCTCGATGGCCCGGTGCGGATCCCTGTTGTGCACGTACTCCTCACGGATCCGCGACACCAGGAACACCTCGTAGTCCATGGCCAGTCCGAAGAGGACACCCATCAGGATGATCGGCAGGAAGCTGATCACGCTGCCGGTGTGCGTCACGCCGAGCGCGGCGGCCAGATGTCCCTGGTCGAACACGAAAGCCGTGGCGCCGAAGGCCACGCCGACCGACAACAGGTAGCCGGCGGTGGCCTTGACCGGCACCCAGATCGAGCGGAACACCATGGCCAGCAGGATCAGCGACAGCCCGACGACCAGGATCCCGAACGGCAGCAAGGCGCTGCCGAGCTGCGCCGACACGTCGATGCCGACCGCGGTGATACCGGTGACGGCCGTCTTCGTGCCGTACGTGTCCTGGAAGTGCGGTTCCTGGTCGCGCAGCCGGCGCACCAGATCGTCGGTCTGCGGCGAGTCCGGTGCGGTGGTCGGGATTACCTGGATGATGCCGGTGTCGCCCTTGGGGTTGGGCGTGGCCAGCGGCACCGCGGCCACGCCGGGCATGGTCCGGATCTCGCCGGCGATCTTGTTCACCAGGCCGACCGGGTCGGTGCTGGTGATGATGTCCGCGGTGACGATCAGCGGCCCGTTGTAGCCCGCGCCGAAGTGCTGGCTGACCACGTCGTACGTGTCGCGGGCGGGGCTGCCCTGCTCCTCGGTCCCGTTGTCCGGCAAGGCAAGCCGGAGATCGACGGCCGGGATCGCGCATACCGCCAAGCCGGCGACCACCAGCACCACGGTCAGCAGCGGCACCTTGGTCACCGTCCGCACCCACCACCGGGCGATCTGCGGCTTGGCCCGCTTCCGCTTGGCCCGCTTGGTTTTCGGCCGCAGCCGTTGTCCGGCCAAAGCCATCAGCGCCGGCACGAGCGTGACCGCGATGCCGACGGCCAGCGCGACCGCGACCGCCGCCGCGATGCCCATGGTGGTGAGGAAAGGAATGCCGGCGACGGCCAGGCCCAGCAGGGCGATCACCACCGTCAGCCCGGCGAAGATCACCGCCGAGCCGGCGGTCGCCGTCGCGCGGGCGATGGACTCCTCGACGTCGAGCCCGTCGGCCAGCTGGTCTCGATGGCGTGACAGCAGGAACAGGGCGTAGTCGATGCCGACGGCCAGCCCCAGCATCACCGCGAGCATCGGGGCCGTGGACGAGATCGGCACCACCAGCGTCGTGGCGTAGACCAGGCTGATCGAGACGCCGACGCCCAGCACGGCCGTGATCAGCGGCATGAACGCGGCGATGATCGAGCGGAACATCAGCAGCAGCACCAGCAACGCGATGACCAGGCCGATGCCCTCGGTCGGGCTGAGCTTGGGCACGCGGTTGGAGAACGCGTCGCCGCCGGTGTAGACGTGCGTGCCGGTCTTGGCGGCCAGATCGTCGGCAATGCTCGTGAGCGCGGTCTTGGTCGACGCGTGCAGCTGCGGCTGCTGCACGGTCAGCGGCACGGCGATCAGCGCCGCACGGCCATCCCTGGAAACACCGTTGTCGAAGGGGTCTACGGCCGTCGCGACCTGGTCGACCTTCTTGATCTGGTTCACGGCGTCGGCCACGGCGGCCTTGACCGCCGGGGTGTCGACCCGCCCCGGGGCCACGACCACCAGCTGGGCCGAGGTGCCGGCGGTCTCCGGGAAGACCCGCTTGAGGTGGTCGAGCGCATCCTGCGACTCGGAGCCGGGGATGGCGAACGTGTCGTCGGTGCCCTGGTTGAGCAGCAGCGCGCCACCGCCCGCGGCGGCCAGCACGACCAGCCACACGGCCAGCACCAGCACCCGGCCCCGGGCCGCGGCCCGACCCAGGCGGTAGAGGAAGGAGGACACGATCGGCTCCCTGGTCAGCGACGATACATCGTGTATCTTAATGCACGATGTATCTGATGCACTGTGTATCGAGTCACGCGGACGGGTGAGATGACGGGAACGACACGGCGGCGCGCGCAGACCCGCGAGCGGCTGATCGATGCCGCCTACGAGGTGTTCAGCGAGCTGGGCATCCGGGACGCGCCGGTGGAGCTGATCTGCGAGCGCGCCGGCTTCACACGCGGCGCGTTCTATTCCAACTTCGCCAGCAAGGAAGAGCTGTTCCTGGCCGTGTACGAGGTGCAGATGCAGGAGCGCGTCGACCGGCTGCGGGCCGCCGTGCGCGCCGCGATCGACGCCGCCGACACCACCGACCCCGACGTCGCGACCGACGTGCTCCGGCAGGCCGGCGCGCTGTTCATGGAATCGCTGACCGCGGACCGGACCTGGTACCTGCTGACCGCCGAGTTCCACGCCCAGGCGCTGCGCCAGGAGGAGCTGCGCGGGCCGACTTCCGCGGCCCAGCAACGGTTCCACGACAGCCTGGCCGAGATCCTGCTGTCGGCGCTGGACCGGCTGGCGTTCCGGCTGACCGTGGACCCGCGCAGTGCCGTCGTGACCATCACCGGGCTCTACACCACCATGCTCGAGCGCACGATCATCGACGGCTCGGACGAGGACGGCAGCTACGTCACCGACGTGCTGCCCCGGCTGTTCGCCGCCCTGATCGTGCCGTCAGACAAGGACATCTGATGCTGCGTATCGACACACACCAACACGTGATCCCGCCCCGCTACGCGGAATGGATGCGGGACAAGGGAATCCGGCCCGGCGGCGTCGACCTGCCGTCGTGGTCGGAGTCGTCCGCGCTGAAGTTCATGGACGGGCACGACATCCAGACCGGGATCCTGTCGCTGTCCACGCCCGGCGTGTGGTTCGGCGACTCCGGTGAGGCGCGGTCCTGGGCGCGCGAGATCAACGAGTTCTGCGCTGCCGTGGTGGCCCGGCGGCCGTCGCGCTTCGGCTTCTTCGCCACGGTTACGTTGCCCGACGTCGAAGGCGCGTTGGCCGAGGCGACGTATGCCCTGGACGAGCTGCACGCCGACGGCATCGTGTTGCTGGCCAACAACGACGGCCGCTACCTGGGGGATCCGGCCTTCGCCCCGTTTCTCGAGTTCCTGCACCGGCGTTCCGTCGCCGTCTTCGTGCACCCCGGCGAGCTGCCGGCGCCCGAGGTGCCCGGCATCCCCACGTTCACCGCGGACTTCCTGCTCGACACCACGCGTACCGCGATCAGCCTGATCCTGTCCGGCTCGATGGACCGGTACCCGGACATCAAGTTCATCCTCGCCCACGCCGGCGGGTTCGTGCCCTACATCTCGTACCGCATCCTGCTGACCATGCTGAACGCCAAGAACAAGGCGCAGCAGCTGTGGACCCTGGTCGACCAGAAGCACCAGGTGCCCAAGTATCTGGCCGTGCTGCGGCAGTTCTACTACGACATCGCCCTGTCGGCGAGCCCGGCCGCGCTGCCCAGCCTGCTCGAGGTGGCCGCCCCCGACCACATCACCTACGGCAGCGACTTCCCGTTCGCGCCGGCCGTGGCCGTCGGCTTCATCAACAAGCAGTACGAGAACTACCAGCTGACGCCTTCGTTGCGGGCCGCGATCGACCGTGGCAACTCGGAGGCGTTGTTCCCCCGGTTGAAGGTATGATGGGTTGGTGACCTTGACCGCGTGCCTCAGCTGGTGGCGTCCCGCCTAGGGACGGCCATTCCACGCACGCGCGTGCCGTCCGCGAGGACGGCGCCTTCTTCAGCCCTGCTGTCCCGCGGACCCTCATTCCGTTGGGAGACAGACATGTTGGATCAGATCAAGGCCAATCCGTCGCAGTACCGGGTGCTGACCGGCGATCGGCCGACCGGGCCGCTGCACCTCGGGCACCTGTTCGGCACCCTGCAGAACCGGGTCCGGCTGCAGGAGCTCGGCGTCGAGCTGTTCGTGATCGTCGCCGACTACCAGGTGCTGACCGACCGGGACGTCGCCGACCGGCTCGGCGAGACCGTCGACGAGCTGCTGCTGGACTACCTGGCCGTCGGCATCGACCCCGAGCGCGCCACCGTGTTCACGCACAGCGCCGTGCCCGCCTTGAACCAGCTCCTGTTGCCGTTCCTCAGCCTGGTTACCGTGCCCGAGCTCCAGCGCAACCCCACCGTCAAGGACGAGATCGCCCATTCGCGGCAGCACGCCGTCAGCGGCCTGATGTTCACCTATCCCGTGCACCAGGCCGCCGACATCTTGTTCTGCAAGGGAAATCTCGTGCCCGTCGGCCGGGACCAGCTGCCCCACGTCGAGGTCACCCGACTTGTCGCCCGGCGGTTCAACGAGCGCTACGGTCCCGTTTTCCCCACTCCCAACGCCTTGCTGTCGTCGGCCCCCGTGCTGCTCGGCACCGATGGCACCAAGATGAGCAAGAGCCGCCACAACGCCATCGCGATCTCTTCGACCGCCGACGAGACCGCCCGCCTGCTCAAATCCGCCCGCACCGACGCCGATCCCGTGGTCACCTACGACCCCGTCGCACGGCCCGCCGTTTCCAGCCTCGTCCTGCTCGGCTCGCTCTGCCTCGGCATCCCGCCCGAGGAGTTCGCCGCTTCCCTAGCCCCCGGTGCCGCTGCGCTGAAGCGCACCGTCACCGAGGCCGTCAACGAGTTCCTCGCCCCCATGCGCGCCCGCCGCGCCGCCTACGCCGCCGACCTGACCTACGTCCGCAAGATCCTCCGCGTCGGCAACGAGCGTGCCAACGCCATCGCCGAGGACACCCTCGCCGAAGTCCGCACCGCTATGGGCATGGCCTACTGACGCCGTTATTCAGCCCCCGGGAACGTGACCCGGACGTTGGCCGCCGGCGTGAGGTAGGCGTTCCCGAAGCTGCGTTCCAGCTCGATGTTCGGTCGCGGTCGACCAGCGGGGACGGCCTTCACGACGAACTCCTGAATGCGTGCCGGTTCCACCGGAGTCAGGTGGATCATGCACAGCAGTTCCCCGCGCTCGGCGGGAATCGACCAGGTGATGTCGGCGGCGGTGGCGGCCGAGACGACGGTCGACGGGCCGTCGAGCAACGGACCGACCTCAGCCACGAGTTGATCGATTTCCGCCCGGCGCTGCGCCAGCGGCCGGTCGAAGTCGATGTTCTCGGCGAAGATCCGGGCGGCCAGCTCATCGTCCCAGTGCCGGACGAGCGAGTCGGCCTGCTCGCGAAGCGCGACCGTCTCCGGCCACAGTGCGGCAGTGGCCGCCGGGGCCTGGTTGTGGTCCAGCAGCCGGCCGAGCGCCTCGACGCAGAGCGTGGCCGGGTTGCCACGGTTGCCGTTGGTCAGCACGACCGCGCCATGGCCGGATTCGGGGTGCCAGGCCATGGCGAGCCAGAATCCGGGGAGACCGCCGGTGTGCGAGATGACCGTTCCGCGATGCAGGTCGGTCGTGACCCCCAGGCCGAGGGCGTATCCGCTGGAGCTCAGCTTGGCCTGCCCGATCCCGGTCAGGCTCAATGCCAGTGGCCGGAACACGCGCACCCGCTGGAGGTCTCGTCGGGACAGCCGGCTCAGCACCGGCAGGTCGTCGGTTCGCACCGGCCGGAACGCCGAGCCCAGCCAGGTGATCCACCGCGCGAGGTCGCGCACCGTGCTCACCAGTCCCCCGGCGGCGAGAAACGCGTCCGAGGTCTCCGGCGGGTAGGCGACCCAGTTCCCGTCCGTGTCCAGCGAATAGCCGACGGCACGCGGCAGGTCCTCGGGCACCGCCGTGTCGGCGAACGTCGACGTCAGGCCCAGCGGCCGCAGCAGTTCTTCGGCGACGAACTCCGCCAGCGGCCGGCCGACCGCCCGGCTCAGCGCCAGGCCGGCCAGCGTGAACCCGAGGTTGGAGTACTCGAACACCGCGCCCGGCCGGTGACTGAGGCGAACACCCTTGGCCACCTGGGCGAGCAGGTCCTCCGTGGGCGTGTTGATGAACGGGTCCACCCAGGCGTTGTCCTCGGTCAGACCGCCGCACATGCCCAGCAGCATCTCGATCGTCGGCACGTCCCCCTCGCCGTTGGCGAGCACGAACTCGGGGATGTGCTTGGTGATCGGGTCGTGCAGGGACAGCCTGCCCTGGTCGCGGGCGATCAGCACCGCACAGGCGATGAAGCTCTTGGTCATCGACGCGATCGGGAAGACCACGTCCGCGTCGGGCACGCGGTCCTGCTCGTCGACCGCGCCGAACCCGGCCGCGTGCGCCAGCCCGTCCCCGTCGGTGACGCCGTAGACCAGCCCCCGCGAGTGCCCGGCCACCGTGTGCTGGCCGAACAGCGCGTCGAGTTCCTTGTGGATCGGCACCTGGATCACTTCATCGGACATCGGCCAACCACCCCCTGATGTTGGATGCCCAAAACAAAACGCCCAGGCCGTTGGCCTGGGCGTTTGGCTCCTCCAGCTGGACTCGAACCAGCAACCCTGCGATTAGCCATCTGATCTTGCTGACGTCTCTCATCCTTCGTCACCCCCTTGCGGCACTTCGGAAGTCTCCTGGCTGTCGTTGCCGACGCTTACCGTCATCTACGGGTGCCTGCCACCCAATCACGTGGGTAAAGCATGGCGTTGATCTTGATCCCCGCCTACTCCGACAGCCCCGCCGACGGCTCCTCCGGGCCCTCTGGTTCCGGCAGCCTCCGCAGCACCTCCCCCACCATCTGCGTCAGGCTGCGCAACTGAGCGTCCACCGAGTCGAACCGCCCCGTGTGCGCCGTCAGCGCCTCGGTGTGCTCGGTCTGCGTCGCCGCAATCTCCGCCAGGTCCCGGTCAACCCGGCCCGTGTACCAGCGCGTCAGCCGGTGGTCGTGCTCCAGCTGCCGCACCCGCTGCTCAAGTTCGTCGTCATCAGGCACGGGTCAACGGTACCGCTTGGAACCGAGAGTCTGGTGCGATGCCGCGAGACGCACCTACGTTGACGCAACCTGCGACACACCGCATCACGCGGCCGCACTGGAGAATGCCAACGGGTTAACCTTGAGCACATGGCTGAGCGTGAATGCTGGCACTGCAAGACCAAAAGTCATATGACAATGATCGGCAGCGCATTAGTTGACCAAAACGAGACAAACTACGACAGTCGCCCAATAAGAGTTCAAGCTACATTCAGGTGCGATAATTGCAGAACACTCTCATTGGGCACTAGATACACAAGCAGCGCCAACACTACAGGCGGTGACGATGGATTTAAAAAGGACGAAACAACCTGGC
This sequence comes from Kutzneria chonburiensis, assembly GCF_028622115.1. Lineage (NCBI taxonomy): Bacteria > Bacillati > Actinomycetota > Actinomycetes > Pseudonocardiales > Pseudonocardiaceae > Kutzneria > Kutzneria chonburiensis. The sequence goes on along the minus strand of NZ_CP097263.1, from coordinate 9,571,218 downwards.
TCCCATTCGGGGGCATAGAGACGACATTTCCAGATGTGCCCGACTCTATCGCCGAAGCCGCTAGCGAAGCTTTTCGATGCCTAGGCGTTGGGGCGCTTCGCGCAGCCGCCCAGCTGGCAAGGTCGGTAATAGAAGCTACAGCAAAGCATGTAGGAATAACCGAGAGGGGATACAGGTAAAGATTGAGAAACTTCACGAGCAAGGGAGAATTCGCGCACACGTCAAAGACGGCGCTCACGAGGTACGCGAGCTAGGGAATGAAATGGCACATGGCGACTTCGTAACACCCATCTCGTTCGAGGAAGCAAATTTGACGCTAATACTCATGAGCGAAGTCCTCGATGACGTCTTCCAATCGCCTGCGAGAGTACAGAGGGCCAGGGACGCAAGATTGGCACGACAGACAGCAGCTAATACAAGCCCACAGCCCTGAACTCAGTCATCAAGGGAGGGGCCGTCAACCTGGCAACGCCCGATCACACTCGTCATGGGGGCGGCTGCACCCCACCGCCCTTGGGGAGGTCGGCGGGATGGCGCGGAGCAAGGCCCCTCCCGCACCGGTCGCTTGAGCCAGCGTTCCTGCCGATAGGAAGGCATGTGACACTGCCGCAAGCAAGCGATCCGTGGCGCGACGTGAGAATTGTCGATCATGAGACACGCCCAGAACACAAAGCGATCGAACTTGCGCGCAGACAACTACAATATCCGCCAAGTCCATACAGGAAGCACAGCTCACATGAAAGGACTCCAAGATGGCAATGCGGGAATTCTTGTATCTCGACGCAAGACTGGTTGACCAGTTCTTAGCACAGGCGGAAGGGGAATCTACGACGAAGAACGCGAAAAGTCACTATACGGCAGGGACGGCGGTTTCACCGCCGGAGCAAGTGCGGGCCCTGTCCGCGCAGACTTCAAAAGAAATCGAACAGGAAGCGACGAGACGGAAAGGGTTTTGAAGCAGACGCCAGAAAGTCGATACAACCGCCTACATCAATACCTAGACGAAACCGAAGATATCATAGCTATCGACGATCACTCCCAGTTCGCCGACATACAGGTTCGCAGCATCGTAGCAGTGGAATGCTACGTGGACGTGCCAGTTTTCAACCGCGCGATCCAGGGTGCTGACGAGCTAACCCCCTTTTCGAATTGATACAGGACTTCAGCCCAGAACAGTACGACCCAAAGGCCGCGCAGGCATTGGAGACAATGAAGCGACTGAACGCAATGACTGGCGGTTCGCTAGTCGCCACCGGCGAAGTCGGCGAAGGGCACTTGAAATTCGCTTTCAAGCTCGACAGGGGGAACCTCAGAGCACAGCTAGACGCACTAGAGGGGGAGGCGGTGGTCGTCGGCAAGGTCGAAAAGAAATGGCCTCAAGGCAAGAGTTACCCATTGCTCACACTGCCAGGCCTAAATCTCCTAAACCGTGAAGCACGCCGAAAGATGGAAGCCGAAAGCACAAATAAAGCCGCAGCGCCAGGAGTTGCCGACCACTCTCTTGAAGGACCTGCGGCAACATTGAGCGCTATTGCAATATTTCGTTAAGGGTAATTCCATCGACAACCTTCTAACGGACGGCAGATGAACGGCCGTCCTTGCCGATGAGATCCATTCTCTAGCGGCAGGACGGCACACATTCCGATCCGTCAGTCTTCGTTGTCGTCCTCGGCCACGAAGTCGACGCCGCACTTGCCGCACGTGATCGGGGCCTCGGCTAGCGTGGTGCGGGCAACGCGGATCTTGCGGGGGCACGCGCACTCGGCCACGGCCAGGTTGGTGCTCTTCTTCTTGCTGGTCGCGTGCACCTCGGCGTAGCGCCAGGCGACGAGCGCTGCGCTCAACTCGTCCAGTTCGGCCGCGTAGGCCTTGGCGGTTGTCTCCGGGACGGTCGTGAGGCTCCACCCGATGGTCTTGTCTTCGGCGAGCGTGAGCCCCAGTTCCTCGCCCAGCGCCTTGAACTTGGCGTTGTGGTAGCGGCCCTGGCGGGAGGTGTCCTTGATCTCGCGGACGTGCGCCAGGCCGTGAGCGGCCTCGTGAAGCAGCGTTCCGAGCACCTCCAGCGCACCTCGCTGCAAGCCTTCGCCCGAGATGAACAACTCCGGGAGCTGCTTCTCCCCGTGCTGCCACCGCGCGGCGGCGAAGTGCCCGAGCCGAGTCTGGCCGGCCTTCATGCCCAGCGTTCCCGAGCCGAAGGTCACGACCACTTCGGGCACGTCGGGGTGGCGCTGCTGGATAGCGCGCCAGGCTGCTTCGAATGCGGTGACGAGTTGCGTGGTGATGGTGGTGAGCGTAGCGGCTGGTGCAGACATCGCTGGTGCCTCCCCTACCTCGCTTGCTGTATCTCCATTCTAGTCTTTTGACACTTAAGCGTCAAGATATATCCACAGTTAAACCGCCGCTTATGAGGACTCCTCATTCACTAGGGAGGGGCCTCCGTGCCATCCCGTCGACCTGGCGCAGCCCGATCACGTGGGTCAAGGGGGCACCTGGGATGCGGCCGGCAGCGAGGGCTGGAACGGCCCCCTTGACGCACGTGATTGCCCTCGGGGAGGTCGATGGGATGGCGCGGTCAAGGCCGCGCCCGAACCGCAGCTTGGTCTACTCCCCTGGCCATCCTGGAGACCTGCCTAGCGGCGAGCGTCCTCTTTGGACTGTTGGGCGCCTGCGGCTTGCCGCTGCGGTCTCCTCGCGGGGGCCGCTGGTTGTCTATGCCGGCCGCGTGCCCCGGCCTACGCGGCGCGCCGGGGGCCGGAGGTCCCCTTGGCGCGTCCGCAAAGAGACGAGGCCGGATAAGGGCTGAGCGGCCGGCTTGGGCATGGACGACCAGCGGCCCCCGTGAGGGGGCCGCCTTGATGGAGAAAAGAAACTATGAACGAGCGCCTAGGAACGGCCGACTCAGGCGAACCACCCCTAGTCGACGGCCACAGCACGGGCCAAGGGTTCGAGGGTTGAGACGACCGCATCGGCTCCGGCTTCGGCGAGCTTCGCAAACTTGTCCGTACGGTTGGCGTACCCAATGGACCGCACGGAGACGGACTTCGCTGCAAGCACGTCTGTCACGCTATCGCCAATCAGCAGGCAGTCTTGGAGCGTTACACGCAAAGCATCCGCCGCAACAATCAATGAGTGTGGATTGGGCTTCATAAGCTCCGGACGCGCGAACTCGCGACCCGAAATAATCTCAACATGCCGCAAAAGGTCTCGCAATTCCAAATAGGAGCGGATTGCAACCGCGGAATTATTGCTAACAATGGCAACTGATCGGCCAGTTCGAGCACTGTGTCGAATTATTTCGTCGGAGTAATCCGTTGGCTTTGCCGTACGAACCGCAGATTCCTCTGCGACGCACAGGCGCGTATCAACAAATTCAACCAGTTCTGGATAATTCTCGCCAATCCACAGCAGAATAGCAAGCGGATCCGTCTCAGATCCAACAGGATGCACGTCGATGCCCTGTGCAGCGATATCGCCACGAAGGCGTGCAGCCACGGCGGACGCTGGCCAACCAGCAAAGACAGAGCAGATGGGCCCATCAAAATCGAGCAGGACGCCCCGAGCGGCCCGTACAAGGTCGATAGCTGGGGTCATTCGGCGTACTCGCGACTGATCGTGCTCCATACCGAGTCGAACCACGTCTGAGCTTGTTCCACATAACTCTGCCCCGGCGCGCCGCCATCATCGGTAATTGAGAAATGAAAGAGCGCGGCATCCTTGCCTATAGGGTCAAAGATGGGAACGGCTTTCTTGTCGATCGTGACAGTGTGTTCAAGAACTGGATAGAAGCCGAAGAATGCTTCCTCGCCATTAATAATGTAGAGCTTGAACAGCGGCGAGGCGCTGTGGACACGCACTTCGGTTGTAGCAGACGTCAGCAACCCTAGATCTTCCAGCTCCGCCACAGCTTCGACGATCCCTTCTACCGCGCGACGCGTGATGCGTCCCGAGCGCTTTCGAACAGCGGGGTCGTCAGAGTCGGTGTCACTTCGCCGAGGCAGTGCGAGCGGTACGTTCGTATCGGAAAGCAGAATGCGGACGTTGAGAGTCTGAGGAGTCAGACGGCCAGCCCGAACTTTGTCGAGAATTTCAGCAAGGGTGTTGTTTAGGGTTTCTCCCGAGAAGCCGGCAAAGTCAATGGTGACATTGTCACGTTCGAACGCCGCTTCGACGTGCGGCCGCAGTCCTACGGGCTTCTGAGTCTGCGCACGGACGTAGGCCCCGCTCCCCTGCCGGCTGATGATCAACCGCTCGGCCTGAAGTGGCTCAAGCGAGCGCTTTACGGTCTCGCGCGCGACGCCGTAGCGCTGAGCAAGGGCAGGCTGCGACGGCAACTTGTCCCCTGGCTCGAACTTGCGCGTGAGAATCGCCGCCCGCAGAAGGCTCGTGATCTGCTCCGACACGGGCCGCGCGTCGTCAGGGTCAAGGTCGTCCAGGTCATCCACGTCAGCGGTCATGCAGGTCAGCGTACACCTGACTAGCCAAGATGGGTGACTTTCAGACTTGGTGTTGACATGACTAGCCAGGTGAGGCAGATTGGTCATCACACCACCTGGCTAGCCAGGAAGTACAACTGAGGAGATGACACCCGATGCTGAAGAACATCCCCGCCATCCTGGACGGCTACCGCCTGATGATCGTGGAAGCGCCTGAGATGAAGATGCGCAAGACCAAGGAGAACGGCCGCGAGATCCTGGTCCCCGACACGATCTTCGGCACCGACGACCCCAAGTACACCGTGACGCTGTTCTGCAAGAAGAAGGCGTCGGCGGACGGTTACCGACAGAAGGGCGAGGAGATCAAGGTCACCCTGACCAGCGATCCCGGCTCGGAGTTCGAGGAAGGCCAGTACGTCAGTCTGCGAAACCTGTCGCTGAGCATCACCGCCATGCCCCACCGCAACGCCCGGCGCGACACCGGCACCGAGGACGCGATCGGCTACGTCGGTTGGTCCTTCACCGCCGAGGGCTTGGCACCCGAGTCCCCCCACATGGCGGCCCGTACCGCCGCCTGACAGCTTCGCCTGTGCCCCCAAGAGATCGCGGTGGGGCCGCCCCGTTCAAGCCGGGCCACAGGCACTAGCACAGCGTCGGAAGGCGTCCTCTCGCGATGACGCGCGCCGTAATCCGTTGCGCTTCTTGTTCTTTGAGAACTCCACAGTGGATAGAGCCATGCCTAAATCCGGCTGATCTCCGGCGCAGAAACCCTACGCGCCGGGAGATTCGGTCGCCCCCGGACGCTCACGAACGACGCAAGACCGTCCGGGGACGGCCGTGTTTCCCGCAACTGGAATGGAGAAAGAGGATGGCACGCACCACGTTGACGCTCGTCCGCATCACCCCGGCTGCGGGGAACGACGGCGAGCCCAACCAGTACCGCCCCGCCGGTCTGCTCATCACCCGCACCGGCAACAAGGTCGTGGCCCTCTCGACCCGCCGCGACCCGAACCGCCCGCCGTACGCCAGCCCGACCGGGAAGGACGCGGCATGAGCGAGGACCTGTTCGGCACTGAGGTCGAGGACAAGCCGGCGGCCACGAAGCCCAAGACGACCAACAACATGGACACCGTCCAGACCGTGATCGAGCGGGCGTGCAGCGAGCGCCCGTACATGCTGATCGGCCCGACGGGCCAGCCGCACCGCATGGGCGACAACAAGGTCGTCAAGCCGCTGATCTTCTGGGAGGCCGAGGCGCTGCATCAGCTGATCAGCCAGAAGCTTCTCACCGTCGGCGGCAACCACACCTACGACACCCGCTACGGCCCGAAGAACGGCCAGGCCGTGTTGGTGCCAAGGAAGACGCGGGACATGCTCAACCGCTGGCAGGCGCTCAAGCCCTTGCACAGCAACGGAAACGCCAACCGAAGGAGCGCGTGAACGATGCCGAAGAAGGCCGTGAGCAGCATGCTGTTGCGGCGGGCCAAGCGCAAGTACGACAACTTGCTGACCTGCCTTGAGGTCCTGGTGTCCACCCTGCCGGCGGCGGAGAAGGAGATCAGGAAGTTGAACCCGCGCGTCAAGGGCCGCACCTACCGCGTGGCGACCCAGGACGACTTGCTCAAGCTCGTCAAGGGCATCCGGGACAAGCTCGTCACCTTCTCCGAGGACTGCAAGAAGCACGAGACCACCCTGACCACCAAGGAATGGACGGTGTGAGCGATGAACGGTGTTGACCGGGTCACGACGGAGATGGACGAGGCGATGAGCCAGCTCAAGCGGGCGCTTAGGGGGATCCCCTCGTCCGCCTTCGCCGGTAGCCACAAGGCCCTTGCCCGCGCGGTGGCCAACCTGCACACCGAGATGCGGTGGGCGCGCCTCGCGGCCGCCGACGCGTAGAACGCAGAACCCCCGAACCGCTTGACGCTTAAGTGTCAGAGAGTGGTTCCGGTGCTGCCGCTGCCCCTGGACACCACACACCCGCGCGGTTGTCCAGGGACGGCGGGATCACCGTCCACAGAGGAAGGAACACCAGTCATGAACGCGAACGACACCCGGCTCTGGATCCTGATCAGCGACATCCGGACCGCCTACGAGAAGGCGTTCCCGACGGTGGACGACCGCACCAGCGTCATCGGTCGCGACGCCACCGACGACGTGACCCGACTGATCGGCTACCTCACCAAGTTGGCCCTCGCGGCTGACTACAACCACTTCGACTAACAGCTAGACCACATCAGGTTCCGGTGCTGGCGCTGTCCCTGGACATCCCGCCGAACCATCGGGCCCGGTCCAGGCACGGCGGGATCACCGAGATCCGCAACCACCCCGTTTGCCTTGGGAGGGAACGACAATGAGCAATACCAACAACGGCTCCCGGCGCGGCATCGGTCCGGAGATCCGCGCGGCCCGCTGGGCGCTGCGTCACCCCGGCATGGTCGCCATGCCCGCCGTGTTCGGTACCGGCGAGCTGGAGTTGCTGAGCCACTTCGGACCGACCACGGCCGGTTCGGTCACCGGCGCACTGGCCCTGGGAGTGACCGCCTGGTACCGGGCGCACCCCGACTCGTTCGACAGCATCGCCGCTCCGCGTATCCGCGCTGCCTGGCGACGCTGGGCCGGCCCGTACATGGGCGTGAAGTGGCGGGACCTGTGCGACGCCACCGACTTGGCCAAGGAGCACCGCCGCAAGGGCATCACGATGTACCCGCGCGTGCTCAAGGTGCAGGCGTTCAGCCCGCACGTGGACCTCGTGCACATCCACCCGGCCAAGGGTCAGTCCATCCACGCGTTCGAGTCCCGGCTCAAGGACATCACAGCCGGCTTGAAAGCGGAGCGGGTCGCGCTGGAACCGCTGACCCGGGGTCGGTTCGTGATGATCGTGCAGCGCACCGAGCCGTTCACGGAGGTCATCCCCGCGCCGGAGATGCCGCAGTACTCCAAGGAGGTCGACCCCGCCCGGCTGTACGTGGGCGAGGATGAGTACGGCAATGACTGGACTGAGTCTCTGGTAGGGACCTCGTCGTTCCTGCTGGTGGCTGGCGCGGTCGGTTCCGGGAAGAACTCCATCCCGCTGGCGCTGTTGCGGGGCCTGGCCCCGATGATCCGCGACGGCTTGTGCAAGGTCTGGATCATCGACCCCAAGCAGCTGGAGTTCGCCGCGCTGAAGGTGATCACGTTCAACGGCAACGCCTACGCCACCGTCGAACAGGGCGGGGACGGCGCGTCCTGCCTGGACCTGTTGGACGACTACATCTCCGACATGGAGCGCACGCAGCGGCGGATCATGGAGCAGGGCGTGCGGTCGGTCCCGATCAGCGCGGAGTTCCCGCTCAACGTGCTGATCGTGGACGAGGTCGCCTCGCTCGTCGCCTACACGGAGGATTCCAGCGCCCGGGGGATCAACGCCAAGTTGGCGCGGATCGCGTCCATGGGCCGCACCACGCACCATTCCATGGTGGTGACCACCGTGGACCCGGGCAAGGATGTGATCGAGTTCCGGGACCTGTTCCCGTCGCGGATCTGCCTGCGGGTCTCCTCCCCGACCCAACCGGACATGGTGCTGGGTGAGGACGCCCGGGAGCGGGGCGCGGTGGCCGATGAGATCCCGCTGGGCAAGGAGTACATCGGGATCGGCTACGCCCAGGGCGAGAAGACCAAGCACCCGCGCCGTGTCCGGGCCGCCTACACCAGCGACCGGGACATGCACGAGCTAATCGAGTTCATCACCGGCGGCCGAGGCCACCTGCGGTCGGTGGCCTGACCTTCCCGCGGCTTGCTGTCCCCGCCCCGTGATGAACGCGGTCGGGCCGTCCATTCGAGTTGGACCGGGGACACCAGAACCTATTGCACACCAACCACTTCCCACCCTCGGAAAGGGGGCTGATCGTCATGCGCGCACTTCTTGCCCACCAGTCGGGCACCCGCCACATGGACCGCCTGCTGTGGCGGCTGCGGTCGCACATCCGCTCGCACAACCTGCCGCGCCCCAACACCATCACCCTGTCGGACATCGGCCCGACGGTCGCGATCGACTACGGCGTCGGGCAGGGCCGGCAGCGGGTGCGCAACCTGATGGCCTGGATCCCAAGCCTGGCGGACGTGTCGCTGCGCTGGGTGCTGTGGCCGTCCGGCTACCTCGCGGTGATCCTGTCGGCCCGGATGGGCGCCGCAACCTTCGAGATCTCGGCCGGCGCGGACATCCGCGAGTTGGGCGGGACCATGGACTACCAGCGCCACACCGTGTCGGGCCGCCTCGCCGGCCACGCCGTGCCGACCGAGGTCGTCAGCCCGGTCACGGAAACGGTCCTGAACGCGGTCCTGACGGCCGGCAACGCGCCCGCCGTGGTGGTGGCCGCATGAACAACCGTCACGCCCTTTACGCGGGCCACAAGACGCTGATGATGGCCTTGTTCGGCCCCACCGGACGGCCGGCGGGCTGGCGCACCGAGGCAGCCTGCGTCGACACCGATCCGGAGATGTTCGAGGACCAGCACCGCATCGGCGAAGCGGCGCAGGTGTGCCACGGCTGCCCCGTGCGGGACCTGTGCGCCACCGATCAACTGGACTGGGAGAAGCTCACCAGCCCGCGCCGCCGCTTCCCCTCCGGCTACGTCGGCGGCTTGACCGCCACCGCCCGCCACGCCATCCATTGCCCGCCCATGGCCGAGGCCGCGTAATGACCGCCGGGCCCGAACAGCGCCCGCTATCCACCCGGGAACACCGGATCCTCCGCCTGGTCGAGCAGGGGCGGATCAACGCCCTCACGGCCGGCTTCATGTTCTTCCGCGCTGACCCCGACGGCGGGAACGCGGAAATGCTGTCCCCCTTGGACCGCAGGACGGTCTGCGACTTGTTCGACGGCTACCTCCTGATGGTCGACGGCATGCGCCGCTGCCGGGAGGGAACGGCCCGGTTCATCGCCACCCGCGTCGCCCTCACCGCCGATGGCAAGAACCTGTTGCACCACAACGAATCAAGCCATGAATCCGCCTAGTTGATCGGAGAACCTGTCATGAAGCTGCTCCTGATGTTCGAGTTGAGCTGGCGCGCGGTCGGCCGACTGATCGGGGTCGGCATCCTCGTCTTGGCTGCCCTCGGCGTGGTCGCCGTGGTCGCCAGCCCCGGGACCGCCATCGCCGCCGGAATCGGATTGATCGTCCTGGTGACGGCCGTCCTCAAGGCCATGAAGAGCGATGAGTGACACGCCACGGCTGCCGACGGACCCGGCCGAGATTACGTTCGTGATCGATCGTCTCGTATGGACGGACGCGGTCCGCTACTTCCTGCCCACGTCGACCACCGGCCCGCCGTACCTGCGGACCGACGTCACCGCCGCCCGCGCTCCCCGCACGCACGAGCAGTGCCTGCTGGAACTCATGGCAAGCGGATGCATCACCACCGACACACCCGACACCGAGTGCAGGCTGCCCGTCCCCGAACGCGGCCGGGTCGCCATGGTGCCGCTGAACCTGACCCCATGTGGCCGCCGCTACCTGCGACGGCTGCTGGACGCACAGCCCCGGAAGGGGTCCACGAAATGAACGACGATGAGGAGAACGAGAACGCCATGCCGAACGTATCCACGGTCTATGACTTGTCCAAAAAGGAGTTCTGGCAGCACCAGCGGAACCTGATCGCGCAAATCGCCCGGAACCAGCTGGGCCGGGGCAAGAACGGTCGGGACGCCCTGTACCGGATCGACGGCCAGCACCGCCTGGCCAAGCCCTGCGCGGCTCTGGACGCTGAGCAGGTGTCCATCCTGATCAACATCGGGTACGTCGCCGAGGAGACCGGCACGATCACCCGCTACCTGGACTTCAAGCACAAGGAGCCCGTCACGGTGCACCGGCTCACCGTGACCAGCCAGGGCTACGACTTCATGCGCGACGTCTACGCGCCCCGCTCAAGTTCGTGAGGAACGATGAGTGAGCCACCACTGATCCCCTCCACGCCATCCGACATCAGGTTCGTCATCGATCGTCTCAAATGGACTCTCGGGCTTCGCTATTTCAAGCTCGCCGCCCGGAGTGGTCGGCTCTACGTACGTATAGGAATCGCAACGGACTACGCGCACCACACCCACGAGGCGTGCCTGCTCGGTCTCGTCGATGACGGATATGTCACCGAGGGCGGCCCCGGGACCGAGTGCAGGATGTCCGCGCCGGAACGTGGCCGCACCACCTTGGTGCCGCTGACCTTGACGTCGCGCGGCGGTGACTACCTGGACCGACTGGTGCACGTGCTGCGCGACAAGGCGGCGTCGTCGACAGGACGGGTGCCGTGATGCCAACAACGACAAGGAGGACGAGACCAGCATGCCGACCGCGATAACCCTCTACGACCTGTCCAAGGTCGAGTTCTGGCGACACCGGCGAAAGCTGATCACCGAGATCACCTGGCACAGGCTGTTTCGAACCAGCAACGCGGGCAAGGCCGTCTACTGCCTGCGCCGGGGAAAGTACGTCGAACCCCGAAGTCCCTTGGACTGCGACCAGGTGTCGCTGCTGATCACCGGCGGGTACGTCACCGAAGAGGATCGCAGGTTCACCGGCTACCTCAACGACAACCCGAGTGAGCCGGTGAGCTTGCACATGCTGACCGTCACCAAGCAGGGCAGCGACTTCATGCGCGACATCACTCCGCCCCACGACTGACCGGGTCGAACAACACCCGTCCGCCATCCACGCAGAACACCAGGGAGGTGAAGCGTCATGTTCCGCAGCACCAAACGCCAACCGTCCACACCGGACGAGACCAACCGGGTCCGCAAGCTCCGGGCCGAACTGCACGAGGCGCACGACTTGCACGCGCTGTCGGAGGACCCGCTCCGACACATCGTCGCCCTGGAAAGGATCCGCGTGTCCGTGACGCGCTCCATGTGGTGGGGCCTGGCGGCCGGGCTGGGGTTCACCACGGTCGGTGTCCACGACTTCTTGGCCGGCGACAAGCCGATCGGCGACCCCATGTGGTGGGGCTGCTGGCTGGTCGAGCCCGCGCTCGCCGCGCTGCTGATCACGTTGCTGCGCTGGGAATCGGAGATGCTCAGCCGGGGAGTCGCCATTCCCACCGGACGGCCGGGCAAGACCACAGGGCCCGTGCAGTGGCTCAAACGCGTGTTGCTCGGGTCCACGCTGGTCATGAACGTCGTGCCCACGCTGTGGCCCCGGGCCGGCTCGGGTGAGCAGGTGACGCCCGGCTCGGTGTTTGTGCACGTCGTGATCCCGATCGTGGTGTTCCTCGTGGCCGAGGTCATGCCGTTGATCCAGACGGGGTTCACCAAGGCCAAGGAGCGCCACACCCCCAAGCCGGCCACGGCCGCAGTGGTTCGGGAGAGCAATCCGCGCCCCGCCCCGACACCCCCGCGCCCGCCCTCGCACCGGTCCCGGTCGCACCGCCCGCCCCCGCTCAACCGGCCGTGGCCGCTGCGGCTGCGCCGTCGCGGTCTGCGATCCCCGACGCGATGCGGACCAAGCTCATTACCCTGCGGGCTGATCTCGACCGGCCCCTGACCCCGGAGGACATCCGGACCGCACTCCGGGTGCCGGAGAGCTACGCCGCACAGCTGGCCGCCTCCCTGGCCGAGGCCGCCTGATCACGCTGCTACACCGTCCCCGCCCCGTGATGAACGCGGTCGGGCCGTCCATTCGAGTTGGACCGGGGACACCAGAACCTGTTGCGCACCAACCACTCCCACACCTGTTCTGACACTTAAGCGTCAAGAAGGGAGGTTCGGGATGACGACCACACAGGACGCCCCCGAACTCATTGTCAACCCGGACGGCACCGTCTGGGAACGCTGGTACGACAGGGACGACGGCGGCTGGCAACAGGCACGCGCGGTGTTCTGGACCGACGAGGGCGTCATCGGCAGCCTGCCCGACACCGTGATCGAGACCGCCGACGTCCCGATCCACCGCGACTCCGGCCGACCGCTGGAGGGCTGCCGCTGGGCCACACCCGACGACGCCCGCAACGCCATGGGCGCCACAAACCCGCCCGCGCCGGTCGGCCCGCCGCTGATGGTCGGGGACGTCATCCCCGCCTTCCTCGCGGCCTCCTGCTCCACCGTCCGCGAACGCGTGCTGGTCGACATCGGCCACCAAGCCGTCCCCGACGGGCCAGTGTTCCGGCTCACCATCTCCGCCGACGTCGCGTCCGCGATCGAGCTGTACCGGAGCTTGTCCGGCGCGCTGCGCTACCTCGGCGTGAACACCGACACCCTGTGGCCGGCCACCGTCACCATGACCGACCGCCACTGAACCATCCACCCGCACAACCGTTGTCCCGCAACCAATGGGGGTCACCATGAACACGACCATGTCCACTTCGGATGATCGGCTGGCGGCTCGGATCCGCCGCGCCGACTTCGGAACCTGGCGCGACAAGGTGACCGCCGTACGCGGTTGCGCCCGCCCGATCCACCTGACCGGATCGACCACGATCCTGGCCACGCCGCAGGCCAACCCGTTCCCGCTCTCACCCACCACCAAGGCCCAGGCCCTGGCCCACCGCTCCGGGCACATCTTCGTCCCGTGCGGCACCCGCCGCGCCTCGGTCTGCCCGGCCTGCGCCGACCGCTACGCCGCCGACGCCTTCCACCTGATGCATTCCGGCCTGGCCGGCGACGAGGGCAAGGGCGTCCCCGCCACGGTGACCGAAAAGCCCCGTCAGTTCGTCACCCTCACCGCCCCGAGCTTCGGCACCGTCCACGGCCGCCGGACCTCCCGCCGTGGCCGCCAGATCCCGTGCCCCTGCGGCGAGTTCCACCACCCCGACGACCCCCGGCTCGGGACCGCCATCGACCCCGACACCTACGACTACGAGGGCGCGGTCCTGTGGCAGGCTCACGCAGGGGCGCTGTGGCACCGGTTCGTGATCACCCTGCGCCGCCACTTGGCCCGCGCCGGCCACCTGTCCGAGGCCGCGTTCGGCGCACAGGTGCGGATCTCCTACGCCAAGGTGGCCGAGTACCAACGGCGGGGCCTGGTCCACTTCCACGCGGTGATCCGGATCGACGGCCCCGACGGCGCGCACGACCCGGCCCCCAAGTGGGTCGCGCACGACCTGGTTGCTGAGAGCGTCCGCTCCGCCGCTGCCGCCGTGCTGGTCGAGTCCTGGCGGCCCTGCGGCACCGTGCTGCCGCTGGTGTGGGGCTCGCAGGTCGACGTCCGGGAGATCCGCCCCGACCGGGCCGGCCAGTTCGAGGACGAGGCGGGTCAGGTCAGCGAGACCAAGCTGGCCGGCTACATCGCCAAGTACGCCACCAAGTCGACCGGCAGCACCGTGGACGGCATCGACCGCCGCCTGTTGTCCCAAGCCGCGATCGACATGCTGACCGGCATCACCGAGCACCACCGGCGCATGATCCAAACCGCGTGGGACTTGGGTGGGCTGGAGATGTACAACGATCCCAAGGACGGGCTAAAACTGCGTCGCTGGGCGCACATGCTCGGATTCCGGGGCCACTTCCTCACCAAGTCCCGCCGCTACTCCACGACCTTCCGCGAGATCCGCCACGCCCAAGCCGCGTTCCGCCGCACGGAAACGCTGGCCGCGCTGGGAATCGAGGACGACGAGGGCTACGAGTACACCGGCCTGGACGGCAGCAAGGTCTACGTCACCCCGACCGCGCTGGTCGTCAACGCGTGGAACTTCGTCTCGGTCGGCTACGACTCCGACGAGGAACGACAACTCGCGGCGGCAATCGCCGAAGGATTGCGCAGCGCCAATTCACCAACACACGAAGGGAGGTAGCAACATGGAGAACACATGGGGTCCCAAGGAAGTTGCCGCGTACCTCGGCGTTCCCGTGCAGACGATCTACCAGTGGAGGACGAAGAACTACGGACCGCCCGGCCGCCGAGTCGGGAAGCACGTTCGCTACCTCCCTGATGAGGTACGGGAGTGGTTCCGGGGCCTGTCGACGGACGTGGCGTGATGGCCCGGCCTCGGCTGCCGATCGGCACCTACGGCGAGATCCGGGCCTACGAGCTCGACTCGGGCAAGTGGCGTGCGATCGCGAACTACCGCGACTTCGATGGCATCACGCGGCCGGTTGAGCGGGTCGGGAAGTCGAGACCCGCCGCGATCAACAACCTGAAAGAGGCGCTGCGGGACCGCAAGCGGGCCGATGTCGAGAACGACATCACGCCAGAGACCCGGTTCGCGCCGGTCGCCGAAATGTGGTTCGCGGCGATTCAGGCTGAGGTGGACGAGGGGCACAAGTCGCCCGGCACGGCGCGGCTGTACCGGGATCGGTTGGACAACCAAGTCCTCCCCGCGCTGGGCCAGCTGACCCTCGGTGAGATCACCGTGTCCCGCGTGGACAAGGTCGTGAAGACGGTCAAGGACAAGCACGGCATCGGCACCGCGAAACTGGCCCGGACCGTGATTAGCGGGGTCCTGGGGCTCGCCACCCGCCACGACGTCTACGACCACAATCCGGCCCGCGAGATCGAGCGGATTCGCGCGCCCAAGAAGATGACGGCAACACGGGCACTGGAGCTCGAACAGGCGCAAGACCTCCGGGCCCGGATTGCGACCGATGAGAAAGCCCGGAGTCGTGACCTGGCGGACTTCGTGGACATGATGCTCGGCACTGGAATGCGCATCGGCGAGGCGGCAGCGGTGGTCTGGGACGCGCTCGACCTGGAATCGACGCCGGCCGAAGTGGAGGTGCGCGGAACGGTGATCCGCGAGAAGGGCAAGGGGCTGCGGATCAAGCCCGCGCCCAAGAGCGAGGACGGGTACCGGACGCTGGAGCTGCCGAACTGGCTGCGTGACCAGCTGCGCCGCCGCAAGCCGGCGAACGCCTCGCCCGACGGCATCGTGTTCACCGCGCCGATGGGCGGGCTACGTGATCCGTCTAACACCAACGCGGACATCAAGGAGGCGCTCGGGGCGGCCGGCTACGACTGGATGACCAGCCACGGGTGGCGCAAGACGGTGGCCTCGATGATGGACGACGCGGGGCTGTCCGCCCGGGCCGCCGCTGACCAGCTCGGCCACGCGAAGGTGTCCATGACCCAGGACAACTACTTCAAGCGGCGGGTGCGCCGCACGGGAGCGGCGGAGGTGATGGAGCGGGTCGTCCCGGCTGAGGAGCCCGAGAGCAATGGTGAGGGTTAGGCATGGGCTGATCTTGAACGAGGAAGGCCCCGTCCAAAGTGGACGGGGCCTCACCTGCTAAAAGAGCTCCTCCAGCTGGACTCGAACCAGCAACCCTGCGATTAACAGTCGCATGCTCTGCCAATTGAGCTATGGAGGAATGTTCTTTTGTTCGCCGTCTCACGGTGTCCCGCTCGACTGGTGATAACTGTAGCGCATGCCCGCGAGGGGGTTTCACACACCCCCTCCACCGGGTACGCAGAGGGGGACGGCTCGGCGCGGCGGCGATGCGGAGGACCCGACGATGAAGACTTTCTTGCTGGGACTGGCGGTGGGCTACGTGCTGGGCGCTCGCGCAGGTCGAGAGCGCTACGACCAGCTGGTGCGAGCCTACCGCCGACTCAAGGACCACCCGGCGGTGCAGGGGGTTGCCGGTGTGGTCAGAGCCAAACTGAGCGACGCGGCGGAGTGATCAACGTCGCACCTGGGCGACGGCGAACACGCGGCGGAACGGGAACCAGGTGGTGCCGTCGGACCGTGCCGGATAGGCCTTGCGCAGCTCGACGGCGAGTTCGGCGCGGAATTCCGACCAGTGGTCCTCGTCGAGGGCGGCCTTGATGGGACGCAAGGCCGTTCCGGTCACCCATTCGAGGACGGGATCGGGGCCGGACAGCCGCTGTAGGTACGTCGTCTCCCAGGCGTCGACCTCGCAGCCGGCCTCGACGAGGACATCGGCGTAGCCGGCCGGGTCGAGCACGGCCAGCGGCTCACGCAGCGCCACCTCCTCGAGTTCGCGCTGCCACCGCGGCCGGCCGGCGACCTCGCGGATGGTGGTGTGCGACGGCGACGAGAAGTTGCCCGGCACCTGCATGGCCAGCCACGCCCCGTCCGGCAGCTCGCGAGCCCATCGGCTGAGCAGCGAGGCATGGCCGGGCACCCACTGCAGAACGGCATTGGTGACGATGACATCGGTGTCGCCCTGCGGCTTCCAGTCGTTGACGTCCACCACCTCGGCGTCGATCCCCCGCTCCCGCGCGGCGGCCACCATCTCCGGCGACGAGTCGGAGGCCTCGAGCGCGGCACCGGGCCAGCGCTGCCCGAGGGTGACGGTCAGGTTGCCGGGCCCGCAGCCCAGGTCGACCACGCGGCGCGGCGCCTCGGCGGCGATCCGTCCGACCAGGTCATGGAACGGCCGCGCCCGGTGGTCGCCGAACGCGAGGTACTTGGCGGGATCCCACATCGTCTGCCTCCTTGCAAACCGTACGTACGTCTTTTATAGCGCACACACGGGTCCGCCACCAGACCTCACGCCGGTTAGTGCAGCCGGTTCGCGACCTTCGACGCCAGCGCGTCCAGCGCCGCCGGGTCCACGCCGGCATCGGCCCTGACCTGCAGGATCGTCCCGTCCTGCCCGGGCACCCGACGGCGTACGAACCAGGCGCCGCCGCCCGGCAGCTCATGCCGGTGCCGGTCGACGACGGACTGCGTCACGCGCCGCTGCACGGCCTGCGGCAGCTTGCCCGGCTGCTCCAGCGGGTACCGCCGCGGCGGCTGGTCGGTCAGCAGCACGGCCGCCCCAGCGGTGCCGGTCTCCACCGCGGCGATGATCGTCAGCGCGCTGCCGTCCCACGTCGCCTTGCTGATCAGATGCCAGCCAAGGCGCTCCTCACCCGGCAGCCACAGCCCGAGCGAGGTCGCCACCACCAGCTCGCCGCCGGAAGTGCCACTCGCCGCGACACTCTCGTTCGCGTCGAGGTTGCCGGTGAACCCCTCGGGCAGGCCGGTCAGCTTGCGGCGCAGCCAGCTCAATACGCACCGATCCCCTGCTCGCGCAACGCCTTCCGGTACTGCTCCAACGCCACCAGGTCGCCGAACAGCTCCCGGTACTCGGCCTCGTGCTCCACCGGCGACAGCCGCTGCAGCCGCGACTTGAGCTCGGCGACCTGCTTGGCCACCAACGTCTCCTGCAGCCGCGCCACGATCACCTCGACGTAGCGGATGTCCACTTCGGACTTCACCTGCACCGGGTCGACCGCCAGCTCGGTCACCATCGACCGCAGGCTCTGGTGCCGCAGCTGCTGCCCGACGGCGTCCACGAACGCCGGCCCGGAGATGCCGCACGACGCCCCGCCGGCGGCGATGATCGCCCGGTGCACCTCAAGGTAGGCCGGATCGCTGAACGCGTCCTCGGGCAGCGAGTCGTAGTACGGCCCGGCCAGCGCCGGCGCCTGCAAAGCGATCTTCAACGCCTCCCGCTGCGACCACAGCGCCGGGTCGTCCCGACGCGGCCGCGTCGGCCCGGACACGTCCAGGCCGAGGGCACTCTGGTCCGGGTCAGGCTGCTGCACCCGACGACCACGCCGCGCCGGCTCGGTGCCGCCGGCCGACTCCCGCACCCGTCGCACGACGGTGTTGGTGTCCTCCCAGCCCACCCAGCCGGCGAGCTGGCGCGCGTACTCGTCCCGCAGCGCGACATTCTTGATCCGGGCCACCAGCGGCACCGCGCGGCGCAGCCCCTCGACCCGTCCCTCGGCGGTGTCCAGGTCGTGCTCGGTGAGCAAAGCCTTGATGGCGAAGGTGAACAGCGGCTGCCGGCGGGCCACCAGGTCCCGCACCGCGGTCTCGCCCTTCTGCTGCCGCAGCTCGCACGGGTCCATGCCGTCCGGCGCGACACAGACGTAGGTGTTCGCGGAGAACTGCTGGTCGTCGTCGAACGCCTTGAGCGCCGCCTTCTGACCGGCCGCGTCACCGTCGAAGGTGAAGATGACCTCGGCCCGGAACTCGAAGTCGTCCATCAGCAGCCGGCGCAGCACCGAGATGTGGTCGGTGCCGAAGGCCGTGCCGCAGGAGGCGACGGCCGTCGGCACGCCCGAGGCGTGCATGGCCATCACGTCGGTGTAGCCCTCGACCACCACCACCTGGTGCCGCCGCGCGATCTCCCGCTTGGCCATGTCGATGCCGAACAGCACCTGCGACTTCTTGAAGATCGGCGTCTCCGCCGTGTTGACGTACTTGGCCTCGATCCGGTCGTCGTCGAACAGCCGGCGGGCGCCGAAGCCGACCACGTCGCCGCCGAGGTCCTTCAGCGGCCACAGCAGGCGCCGGTGGAACCGGTCCATCGGGCCGCGCTGGCCCTCCCGCGACAGGCCCGCCTTGATCAGCTCCTCCAGCCCGAAACCCCGGCCGAGCAGGTGCTTGGTCAGCGAGTCCCAGCCGGCCGGCGCGAAGCCGCAGCCGAACAGCGTCGCCGTCGCCTCGTCGAAGTCGCGCTCGGCGAGGTACTCCCGCGCCTTGAGGGCGTCCGGCGTGCGCAGCTGCTCCATGTAGAACTCGGACGCCGCGCGGTGCGCCTCCAGCAGCCGGCTGCGCGTGCCGCGGTCCCGCTGCACGCTGGCGCCGCCGCCCTCGTAGGTCAGCTGGATGCCCACGCGCTCGGCGAGCCGCTCCACCGACTCGACGAAGCTGAGGTGATCGATCTTCATCACGAAGGCGATCACGTCGCCGCCCTCGCCACAGCCGAAGCAGTGGAAGGTGCCGTGCGTCGACCGGACGTTGAACGACGGCGTCTTCTCGTCGTGGAACGGGCACAGCCCCTTCAGCGCGCCGCCGCCGGCCCGGCTCAGGGCGACGTACTCGCCGACCACATCGTCGATCCGGTTGCGGTCACGCACCTCGGCGATGTCACTGTCCCGGATCCGTCCTGCCACAACACCCGAGTGTAGGCGGCCACCCGTGCGGCAGGATCCAGGGCATGTCAGTCCCGGACGACCTGGCCGCCGCGTTCACCGCGCACCGCACGCACCTGCTCGGTGTCGCCTACCGCATCACCGGCCGGTTCGGCGATGCCGAGGACGCCGTCCAGGAGGCCTGGCTGCGGCTGTCCGCGCACCCAGAAGGCATCCGCGACCTGCGGGCCTGGCTCACCACCGTGGTCGGCCGGATCTGCCTCGACCAGCTCAAGTCGGCCGCGTCACAACGTGAACGCTACGTCGGCTCCTGGCTGCCCGAGCCGCTCGTCACGCCGCTGGACGGCGGCGACCCGCTCGATCTCGTCGTCCGCGACGACGGCATGCGCATGGCCGCCCTCGTCGTGCTGCACTCCCTCACCCCGGAGCAGCGGGTCGCCTTCGTGCTGCACGACGCCTTCGGCGTGCCGTTCCCCGAGATCGCCGACACCCTCGGCTGCACGCCCGCCACGGCCCGGCAGCACGCCTCCCGCGCCCGACGCATAGTCGAGGACGCCGACGTCCCGCCGCGCGTGGACCTCGACACCCAGCAGGCCGTGCTGACCGAATTCCTCGCCGCCGTCGCCACCGGCAATCTCGACCAGCTGCTGCGCGTCCTCCACCCCGCCGCCGCCGTCATCGGCGACGGCGGCGGCCAGGTCCGCACGACGATCAACGTCATCACCGGCCGCGACAAAGTCGCCCGCTTCCTGCTGGGCCTGCGCACCATGTACGGCCCGCAAGCGCTTGCCGCCTTCCGCCTCGAACTGGTCAACGGCGATCTGGGCCTGGTGCTGTCGGCCGGCCACGGCCCCGCCGCCCGCGTCAGCACGTTCGCTTTCCGCGACGGCCAGATCGCGGCGGTCTACGACATCGCCAATCCCGACAAGCTCACCCACCTGGAGTTGGCCTAGGTGTACTGCCTTGGGAGGTTGCGAACGGGCAGACACGTGAACCGATGATCTTGAAATGAGGGAAGGCCTCCAGGTTCGGTGTGGATTGCGACGTCTACACCGAGCTCCCGGAGGCCCTCATGCCCCACCGTAACGCACCCTTGACCGAGCTGGGCAGGCTGCGGCTGGCCCGCTGCGTCGTGGACGACGGTTGGCCACTGCGACCAGCGGCCGACCGGTTCCAGGTCTCGGTCAGCACCGCTCAACGCTGGGCGCGGCGCTACCGCCAACTCGGTGCCGCTGGCATGGTCGACCGGTCCTCCCGTCCTCGCACCAGCCCTGGCCGTACCCCTACCCGCACCGAACGCCGCATCATCAAGGTCCGCGTACTACGCCGCTGGGGACCGGCCCGCATCGCCTACCTGCTCGGCCTGAACCCGGCTACGGTGCACCGGGTGCTGCGTCGCTACGGCCTGGCTCGCCTGACGCATCTGGACCGCGCCACCGCGCAACCCATCCGCCGCTACGAACGCGACGCTCCCGGCGACCTGATCCACGTCGACATCAAAAAGCTGGGCAACATCCCCGACGGCGGCGGTCACCGGGTGCACGGCCGTCAGATCGGCGGCCGCAACAGCCAACGCACCGCCACCGCGACCCGCAGCGCCTACCGCAACCCCTTGCTGGGCTACGGATTCCTGCACAACGCGATCGATGATCACTCCCGTCTGGCCTACACCGAGATCCTGCCCGACGAGACCAAGGAAACCGCCGCCGCGTTCTGGCAGAGGGCGCAGACCTTCTTCCACACCAACGGAATCACCGTCAAACGGGTACTCACTGACAACGGGTCCTGCTACCGCTCACGACTCTGGCGCGACACCCTGGCCGCCGCAGACATCACCCACAAACGCACCCGCCCCTACCGGCCCCAGACCAACGGCAAAGTGGAACGGTTCAACCGCACCCTGCTCGACGAATGGGCCTACGCCCGCCCCTACCGGTCCGAGACCGAACGCCGCCAGGCCCTGCCGCAGTGGCTACACACCTACAATCACCACCGCGGCCACACCGCGCTCAAGGGCCTACCCCCAGCCAGCCGCGTTCCCAACCTCACGGGTCAGAACACCTAGGTCAAACCCTCGGCACCCGGCACGCCTCGCCCGAGGTGAAGCCCTGGTCGACGATGCCCAGCGCGTGGTTGATCCGGCTGCGCTGGTTCTCCAGCGCGATCAGGTACGTCAGCTCGATCACCCCGACATGCCCCAGCTCGGCGTCCAACTCCGCCACCTGCTCATCGGTGACAGTGGTGGGCGTGGCGGTCATGGCATCGGCGTACGCCAGCGCCTTGCGTTCGATCTCGCTGTAGCGCGACGACGTCTCGTAGTCGTCGATGTCCCGCAACCGCTCGATGTCCAGGCCCTGCATGCGCTGCAACATGGTCCCGAAGTCGACGCACCACGAGCAGCCCAGCACCACGGCGACCCGGTACTGCACCAGGTGCCGCAAGCTCACCGGCAGCGTCGTCGCCGTCCGCTCCACCGCGAGCTCGTGCACGGCACCGGCCTTGAGCAGCCCTCGGTGCTGGGCGAAAACCCCGTACGGCTCGGGCACCGCGCCGTAGCGGCGCTTGGCGAACCAGTACACGCCGCGCACCAGCAGGCCGGCCTGATCATTGCTCACCACAGGAATCCTCGTCATAACCATGGGACGAGGAGCCCGGCGCGAGTGTGACAGCTACGGATGCACGACCCGGGCGACGAAGTACGGCACACCGGTCTGCCGGTGCCGGACGACGACGAGGAACGGCCGGTCCACGTCCACCACAACCGGTTCCGCCGGCATGGCCATGGACATCGTCCGCATGACCACGGCGGTCGCGGCGGCGCCCTCAAGTCCCTGCTCGTCGAACTTGAGTACCGACTCGTGCAGCACGTCGTCCACGTACAGGCGCGGATCGGGGCACAGCCGGGTCAGCCCGGCCTGTCCGGGCTTGAACAGCAGGTGCACGCCCAGGTCCAGCAGCGGGTGCTTGATGCTGGCCCGGGTGCTGACGTTGATCCTCGGCATGGTCAGCTGCACCCGCTGCGACGACGTCGTGTCGAGCAGATCGGCCAGCTTCGCGGCGTCGAGCGCCGGCTCGGCCTCGGTCAGCGGCCCGTCCGGCAGCAGCAGGACCGCGTCCACTCCACCAGCCGCCGGCAGCACGACCACCTGCCAGCCGTCGCGGTGGCCATAGCCCAGCCGCTGCGTCTGCCGCATGCTCGGCGGTTCGTACGTGCCGGTCGGCGCGTGGAACGGCCGCGGCGCGGTGGCGCCGTCGGTGAACGGGTGCTGCCAGGCGACCTTCAGGTACAGGGCGTTGACCAGGGCGGCGACCGTCATCGGCTTGATGCTGCCCGGCGGGATCAGCTCCGGGATCAGGCCGCGCGTGGTCTCCGCGACGTCGGTGTTGATCAGCTTCCTGGCGTCCTCCGGCGCGTCGGCGAACGGCGCGCCCTTGACCGAGCCGTTGGGCCAGCGCGCCAGCTCGTCGGCGAACTCCCGCCGGATCGGCAGGTCCTCGACCGCCCACAGGGTGTTGGACACGGCCAGCACCGGCGGATCGCCGTGCCCGGTGTCGTCCAACTCGGCCGCCGCCGCCAGCTGGGCGGCCTGCGCCCGCAGCTCACCCGCACGGTCACCGGCCGAGCCGCGCACGCCACCCGTCGTGCCGCCGCCGGCCAGTACCGGATCGCCGAGCAGCGAGCCGACGAGCTCGTCCCGGCTGGCGCCCTCGGCAGCCTCCGCGGTCAGCCCGAGGGCGCTCAGCACCGAGAACGGCGACCAGCACAGGTCGTTGTCCGGATCGGGGTCGACCGCACGGTGCAGGGCGAGGGTGAACGCCAGGTCCACGACACCTCCTGGAGTGGGGGGTGTCCCGAGTCTGCCATCCGCCTGCCGCTAACGCCGTGGGTCGCGCAATTTGACGTTCGCAGATTCCTCCGGAAGTGGTCGCGCACCGGCCCCACGCGGCCCGTTCGGCCGCGGAACCCGCGGCTCACGGACACCCGCCGCGCCGCCGCCCGACCCTTCGCCACCCCTTCGGGTGACACCGGCCGACACCCGGCGGCCGAACAGCCGCCGCAGCCCTCGCCGCACTGCTCGAGCTATACCCATGACACCGAGAGTCCCACCGGACCGGCCGGTGGAACCAGCGGTTCACCGCAGGCAGAACCGGTCGTACCAAGCAACTGCTTGCCCATCGGTCAGCGAGGCCAACTGATCGACGACCACCCGCAGCCGCGCGGCATCGTCACCGGCCGCCAGCCACGCCGGCCGAAACGCCGGATCGAGCGCATCCGGCGCCTGCTCGGACAGCACCTCGGCCAGCTCCACCAGCTGCTGCCGCTGCACCCGCTGCAAGGCCAACCGATGCGGATCGCTCATCACGTAGTGCAGAGCCACGGCCTTGAGCAGCGCCACCTCGGCCGCGACCAGCGCCGGCACGGCCAGGTCGGCGTCATACCGGCTGAGCGGCCCGTCACCGTGCAGGCGCCGCGTCTCGGTAATCGCCGCCGCGGCGAACCGGCCGACCAGCTCGCTGGTCAGCACCTTCAATGCCACCTGCGCACCCAGCGACCCGTCGTAGTCGTCCTCGGCCAGCTCGGCGACAGCCGGCAGCCGCAACAGCTCGGTCGCCGCATCCTCCAACGCGCCCACCGGCTCGTCGGAGAAGTGCTTGGCGGCCAACTGAGCCACCGCGGCCCGCTCCACCGGACTGGCCAGCTCGCTCAGCGAGATGCGCCCGGACAGCACGCCGTCCTCGACGTCGTGCACCGAGTAGGCGACGTCGTCGGCCCAGTCCATGACCTGGGCCTCCAGGCACCGCCGACGCTCCGGCGCACCCTCCCGCACCCACTCGAAGACCGACACGTCGTCCTCGTACACGCCGAACTTGACCACGCCGGCCGTCCGCGGCCACGGGTACTTCGTGGCAGCGTCCAGCGACGCCCGGGTCAGGTTCAGCCCGTAGCCGCGGCCGTCGGCCAGCACCTTCGGCTCCAGCCGGGTCAGGATGCGCAGCGTCTGCGCGTTGCCCTCGAAGCCGCCACACGGCTCCGCGATCACGTGCAGCGCCCGCTCCCCGTTGTGCCCGAACGGCGGGTGCCCGATGTCGTGCGCCAGCCCGGCCGTGTCCACCACGTCCGGGTCGCACCCCAGCTCGGCCCCGATACCCCGGCCGATCTGCGCGACCTCGAGCGAGTGCGTCAGCCGCGTCCGCGGCACGTCGCCCTCACCCGGCCCGACCACCTGCGTCTTGCCGGCCAGCCGGCGCAGCGCCGCCGAGTGCAGCACGCGCGCCCGGTCCCGGGAGAACGCGCTGCGCTGCTCGGCCAGCGAGCCCGGCAGGGCCGCCAGCTTCGGCGCGTCCGGCAGCAGGCGGGCGGTGTCGTGCTCGGTGTAGCCGCCGGTCAACTGGCGCTCGCCCCGAACTCGTCGGCCGGCGCCCGGGACAGCCGGTAGAACAGCAGCGCCCCGGTCTCCCGGACGATCTGGCTGAACTGCGTCTCCCGCGTCCGCACCATCGGACCGGTGTGGGTCGGTGACACGTTGGCGTCGATGCCGCTGTCCCGCGCCATGATCTGGGCCCGGAACGAGTGCCAGGGATCGCTCACCAGCACCGCCGAGCTCCAGCCGTGGTTGCGGTAGACCGGGGCCACCGCCCGCAGGCTCTCCAGCGTGTCGCTGCCGGTGCCGACGGAGATGATCCGGTCCTGCGGAACCCCGTTGTCGGCCAACCACATCTGGCCCGACTCGGCCTCCGTGTAGTGGTCGCCCGGCTGCCGGCCGCCGACGGTGAGCACGTACTTCACCACACCGTCGTCGTACAGCGTCTTGGCGTGCTGGAGCCTGGCCTCGAGCGCGTCCGACGGCGTGCCGTCGTACTGCGCCGCACCGAGCACGATCGCGACGTCCACCGGCGACCGGTCGTCCAGCCGCGCCACCTGCCAGACCCGCACGGCTGTGCCGCC
Organism: Kutzneria chonburiensis; assembly: GCF_028622115.1. Taxonomy (NCBI): domain Bacteria; kingdom Bacillati; phylum Actinomycetota; class Actinomycetes; order Pseudonocardiales; family Pseudonocardiaceae; genus Kutzneria; species Kutzneria chonburiensis. Next base: position 9,546,043 of record NZ_CP097263.1, on the reverse strand, counting down.
GATCACCAGTCCGGCCACGAGGAGCGCGCCCAGCACGACCCGCAGAAACACCCGGCGCACGGTCGACCCACTCACGGGGCCCATCGTGTCACAGCCAGCCGCGCTCCTCCGCGAGGCGGGCTGCCTCGGCCCGGGTCCTGGCCCCGGTCTTGCCGATGGCCGACGACAGATGGTTGCGCACCGTGCCCTCCGACAGGTGCAAGGTCCTGGCCACATCCGACACCGTGCCGCCGTCACTGGCGGCGAGCAACACCTCCCTCTCCCGTTCGGTCAGCGGGCTCGCCCCGCTGGCCAGCGATTCCGCGGCAAGCGCGGGATCGACCACCCGCAGCCCGGCGTGCACCCGCCGGACCGCTTCCACCAACTGCTCCGGCGGCGCGTCCTTGACCACGAATCCGGCCGCACCAGCGGCCATCGCCCGCGACAGATAGCCGGGCCGGCCGAAGGTGGTGCACACCACCACCCGGCAGCCGGGCATCGCCTTGCGCAACTCCGCGGCCGCGGTCAGCCCGTCCTTGCCGGGCATCTGCACGTCCAGCAGCGCGACATCCGGACTGGTGCGCCGCGCCGCCGGCACCACCTCGTCGCCTGAACCGACCTCGGCCACGACCTCGATGTCCGACTCGATGCTGAGCATCGCCGCCAGCGCGCCGCGCACGAGCGCCTGATCGTCGGCCAGCAGAACCCTGATCACGACGGCACTGCCACTCTCAACCGAAAACCTCCTTCCGCGCACGGCCCGGTGTCGATCCGACCACCGATGCCCGCCACGCGCTCGACCAGACCGCTGTCCACTCCACCACTGTCCGCGACCGGCACGCAGGCTGTGCCGTTGTCGCGCACCTCCAGCCAGGACTCGCCCAGCCGGACCTCGCACCGCGTCGCGCCGGACGCGCGCCGCAGCACCGCCGTGACACCGTCGCGCAGCGCGTACGCGAAGGCCTCCCGGTAAGCAGGCGCCACCCGGTCCACCGCCGTCGGCAGGTCGGCCGTGATGCCGGCCGCCTCCAACGCCGCCCGCGCACCGACGACCTCGGCAGCCAGCGAGGCAGTGCGGTAACCAGACACGGTCGCCCGTACCTGCGTCACCGCCTCGCGGGCCAGGTCCTCGACCTCACGGACGTTCGCCACCGGCGTGTCACCCCGTTCCAGCTCGACGCACACCGAGCCGGCTTTCGCGGTGATCGCGGCCAGGCTGCGGCCGAGATCCTCGCGCAACTCCTCGGCCAGCCGCGCGCGCTCCTGCGCAGCGGCCAGCCGGGCGATCTCCTCCTGCGCCGTCGCCAGCGCGTAGTTGGCCCGGATCAACCGGCCCATGAACCAGGTCGCCGCGAACACGGCGGCGAGCATCACCCAGTCGCTGAACAGGAAGTCGACGCCCAGGTTCACGGTGATGAGGACAGCCAGCGCGGTCAGCGTCGGCAGGCCGACCGCGAACGCCAGTCCGGTCGGCAGCATGATGGCGACCAGCGAGAGCCCGTAGACGAACGTCCACGAGGACGTCAGCCCGAGCAACACCACCAGTGCCGTCGGCAGCGCGAGCAGGAACGCCGTGAACACCAGCTTCCACCGCAGGCGCAGGCGCCACATCCGGCTGGCCGCCACCACGTACAGCACCGCGTAGACGGCGAACCCGGCCAGTCCGGCGGCGATGAGCTCCGTTGGTCGGCCGCTGGTGACCAGCTGCCACAGGCTCGGCACCGCGAACAACAGGAAGAAGCAGCTCAGGAGCCAGCCCGGCTCCGCATCGAATCGCGGCTCGCTCATACGGCGACCTCCACCCGCAACCGGAAGCCCTGGCTGGGCATCGGTCCCGCCTCGAGTCGGCCGCCGATCCCGGTCAGCCGCTCGGAAAGCCCGGACAGGCCGTTGCCGCCGCCGGCCACGCGGGACGGCTGCGTCGCCGCCGGCCCGGGGTCGCCGTCGTCACGGACCTCGAGCCAGCTGTCGCCGAGGCGCACCTCGCACCGAGTGGCGCCCGCGCTGTGCCGCAACACATTCGTCACGCCTTCACGCAAGGCGAACGCGAACGCCTCCTGATAGGCGGGTTCGACGTCGTCGACCGCGAGTGGGAAGTCGGCGTCGATGCCGGCTGCCCGCAGTGCTTCCTTGGCACCGACCAACTCGGCCGCCAGCGACGCCGCCCGTACCCCGGACACCGTCGCCGTGATGTCAGCCAAAGCCTGACGGGACAACCGTTCCACGTCGCGCATCTCGACCAGCGCACGGTCGGTCGCGACGCCGGCTTCGAGCATGCGCCGGGCCAGTCCGGCCTTGACGGTGACCGTGGTCAGGCTGTGCCCCAACACGTCGTGCAGATCGCGGGCGATACGGCTGCGTTCGTCCGCGACGGCCAGCGCGGTGACCTGGTCCCGGGCCAGCCGCAACGCGCCGTTGATGTCCACCATGTGCACCACGGACCGGCACAGGATGGCCACCGAGACCAGGATCACCAACAATCCCAGGTAGCTGCTCGGCAGCACGACCGCCAGCGCCACGAACACGGTGCCGGACAAGGCGATCAGCCACCAGCCCCGCACGATCACGGAGCACAGCGCGAAAGCCCAGATGAAGATGTACGGCGTCGCCACCGGCGACAGCGCGGCCGCCAACCCCATGTACGCGACACCGACGGGGAGCTGCCAGGCCTGCGACCTCCCCCACACCACGAGCGGCAGCACCACGTAGCCGAAGCCGTAGACCACGATGCCGGCGACGACGAGCGCGGTCAGCCACACCGGGCGGTCGAGGCCGAACTGCCCGATCAGGCTCGGCACCATGAACAGGTCGAAGAAGCAGGCCGTAAGAACCCAGCCCCGGTGATTGTCCCGGACGGTCTGATCGGTCATACCGGCACCGGCCTCGACACGCTGGCCCGCAACAGGAAACCGCCGCCCGGCACCGGACCGGCGTCGATGCGGCCGCCGATCGCGGCCAGCCGGTCGGCCAACCCGGTCAGGCCGGCCCCACCGCCGTCCACACGCGACGCCCCCGCGTCCACAGTGGCCGCGCCGTTGTCCCGAACCTCAAGCCAGGACTCCCCCAGCCGGACCTCGCAATTCGTCGCACCGCTGTGCCGCAACACGTTGGTGACCCCCTCCCGCAGCACATAGGCGAACGACTCCTGGTACTCGGGCAACACGTTGTCCACGGCACGAGGCAGGTCGGCGGCGATGCCGGCCGACGCCAGCGCCGCACGCGCTCCCGCGACCTCGGCGCTCAGCGACGCGCTCCGGTAGCCCGACAGCGTGGCCCGCACTTCCGACAAGGCCTGCCGGGACAACTGCTCGGCCTCTCCGACCTCGATGATCAACCGCTCCACCTCCCCCGGTCTCGTCTCCAGCAGCCTGCGGATCAGCCCCAGCTTCAGCGTCACCGTGGTCAGGCTGTGCCCAAGCACGTCATGCACGTCACGGGCCACCCTGGCCCGCTCCTCGGCGACCGCGAGCCGGGCCACCTCCCGGTTGGCCTCCCGCAGATCGCCGCCGACCTTGTGGAAACTCGTGATGCCGATGGTCAGCGCGACCATCAACGCGAGGTTCCCCCAGTCCGGTCCGTCCGGCGCCAGCGCCGATGCGATGAACGCGACGGCGGTGATGCCGCTCGCGACCACGACCGACGCGGGCCGTGGCAACAGAATGGCACTGAGGGCGAGCGCGTAGATGAGCAAGATCGACGGGCCTGGCCAGTCGAGCCACAGCGTGGCCAGGCCGAGGGCCGTGGCCAGGGCGACATACCACACTTTCGGCCCGGTCCGCTCGGAGCTGGAGAGCCAGGTGCCGAGCGGGTAGCTGAGCAGGTAGGCGATCGTCACCGCCAGCTGCGCCGCCTTCAGCCCGATCGGCACGTCCGAGCGGGCGATGTCCACCACACCCGGCACCGACCAGGACAGGAACACGAACGAGAAGGCGGTCGCGCCCACGCGCCGCCGGCGGTCGGCCTTGTCGCCGTCCGCCGGATCCGAGGTGCACCGGTCGCCCATGCGCATCACGTTAGGGCAGGAGGCGGACAGTCCCCCATGACAACTGGCATGGTCCCCGGCGTAGCTGACAGGATCCGGCCATGGCAGCCGATCAACCGACCATCGTGGCGACCTCGGGCGGATGGGTCCGCGGCGAGCGGACCGAGCTGGAGTTCGGGCCGCTGATCCGGCTCGCCCTGGACCTGTCCGGGGCGACCGGCCGACCGCGGCTGTGCCACGTCGGCACGGCCAACGGGGACAGCCGCGGCACCAACGCGATGGTGAACGAGGCCGGCCGGGTCGCCGGCGTCGAGGTGTCCAACCTGAACCTGTTCCCGATGCCGCCGACCGAGGACCTGGCCGGTTTCGTGCTCGACCACGACGTGGTGTGGGTCAACGGCGGCTCGGTGGCCAACCTGCTCGCGGTCTGGCAGGTGCACGGCCTCGGCGAGGTGATGCACGCGGCCTGGGAGGCCGGCGTCGTGCTCGGCGGGGTCTCAGCCGGCTCGATCTGCTGGTACACCGGCGGCGTGACCGACTCGTTCGGCCCGAACCTGCGGGTCGTGACGAACGGCCTCGGGCTGCTGCCCTACTCCAGCGGCGTGCACCTGGACTCCGAGGAGCAGCGCCGACCGACGATTCACGAGGCCGTGGCGTCGGGAAAGCTGACCGACACGCACTGCACCGACGACGGCGCCGGCCTCGTCTACCACGGCACCGAGCTGGTCGAGGCCGTCTCGGAGCGCAAGCGCGGCGGCGCCTACCTGGTGCGCCGAAATGAGGCGAGCGGCGAGGTCGTCGAGACGGCCTTCGACGTCCGTCGCCTCTGACTCACGCCCGTGCCGGCTCGGTGACCTGCTGCGCCGAGGCCGGCACGATCCGCTCCAGCAGCCGCATCCCGGCCAGCGCGGCCAGGTTGAGCAGGGCCAACCCCAGCCACGGCAAGGCCCGGTGCAGCTCGAACAGCGTGGTGAAGAAGGCCGGCGCGATCATGCCGGCGATGACGAAGGAGTACTGGAACACGGCCAGATAGCGGCCACGCGCCGCGGGCGGCGACAACGCCGTGGCCAGGGCCATCGACACCGGGGCATGCAGCACGTCGGCGGCCGTGTAGAGCAGGCTGGCCACGACCAGCGCCGGAATCACCCAACCGGGTTGGTTCGGCACCAGCCCCGCGAACGCCACGCACCAGGCCGCCCACAGGCCCGCGGCCGCGATCAGCACCCGGGTCCGCCGGTACGGGGCGAGCCTTTTGATCACCGGCGCACTCAGCGCGGCCAGCAGGAACGTGTTTCCGGCGAGGACGAGCGGACTCAACCACGGCGGTCCGTCGATGCCGTTCTTCACCAGCACCGGCAGCCCCAGTGCGAGCATGCCGGTGCTGACAGCAAACACGGTGTTGATGGCCGAGAACGCAACAAAAGGCCGATCTCGCATCATGGTCGCGTAGCCGACGGCCGCGTCCTTCTCGTGCGCACGGCGCGGAGCCCGCACGACTGCCCCGATCGCGATCCCGGCCAGCAGATAGCAGACGGCGGAGCCGTCGGACAGCAGGCGGTAGAAGGCGTCACTGCCGCCGGCGACGGCGATGCCGGTGATCAGGCCGCCGATGCCGAGACCACCCGTTCGGGTCATGTTGGCCCACGCGTACCAGCTGTCCTTGCTCATGGTCGACGTGCTGCCGTCGGCATAGTCCGCGACGGCGGTGAACACGCAGGACCAGAAGAACCGGACCCCGATCGAGACCAGGGCCGACGCCAGGAAGATGCCGACCGGCTCGTGCACCCGGCCGTAGGCGATGAAGCCGGCGCCCTGGGCCAGCTGGGATGCGACGACCAGCGGCAATGGGCCGATCCGGTCGGCCAGCCACCCGGCCAGCATCGGCACCGGCAGCGTCAGCGCGGTCGCGGCGCTGAGCAGGAGGCCGATCAGGGCCAGCGGCACCGGGGTCAGCTGGGGAAAGTAGATGAGCGAGAGCGGCATGAACATGCCGTTGCCGACCGAGTCGAGGACAAGAGCTGACAGCAGCACGACACCGCCGCGGCTGCGCTGCACCGACACGAAGTCCCCCTTGGTTGCGCGTCCGGCCACGAAACACGCGGTGACAGCCCACCTTCTCGCCGGATGCGAGTCCTCGTCAACTCCACTGGCAAACCCACCAGCCTAGCGCAGGCCGTCCGCCGGACCGTCCGATGTGGATCTTCGAGGGCGAAGTTGTCCACAGGGGCCGAGTTGTCCACAGATCGCCTCTTCGCGGCTTCGGCCGATGGGGCGGAGGGGGAGGGTGGGCCCATGCACACATGCGCCGCGAGCGGGACGCACATTCCGCTCGACAAGCTCTACGGGCTGTTCCCGCACCGCATCGCCCGTGCGGAGCAGCTGGCTCAGCTCGGTGTCCCGCTCAGTTCCGCGTACCGGAGGTGCCGGGACGCCGGCCCGTGGCAGCGCATCCTGCCCGGGGTGTTCCTGCTCGGGAACTCGCCGCCGACACTGGCGCAGATGGTGCAGGCGGCCCTGCGCTACGCCGAGCCCGGCGGGTTGCTGACCGGACGGCACGCCCTGATGCTGCACGGCATGCGAGTCGCCGCACCGCCCCCGCGCAGCCCGGTGCAGGTCCTCATCTCGGACCGGCGGTCGCTGAAGGGAACGTCCGAGGTGCGGGTGGAGCGCACCTGCAGGATGCCGACAGCCATGATGCGCAAGGGTTTCCTGGTGGTGCCGCCGGAACGGGCGCTGGTCGACACGATCCGCGGCTTCGGCAACCCCGAGCAGATCCGCCCACTGATCACCGAGGCGATCTGGGAACACGGCCTGTCGCCCCAGGTGATCAGGGCCGAGCTCGACGCCGGCAACAGCCGGGGCAGCGCACTGCCCCGGCGCGTGCTGGCCGAGGTGGTCGGCGGCATCCGGACCGAGACCGAAGCGCTGGTCGCGACGCTGGTCGCCGTCGCCCGGTTGCCCCGACCACAGTGGAACATGCAGGTGGACGGGGCCGACGACGCCTACCTCGGCCCGGTCAGCGCCTGGTGGGACGACGTGGCCATGGCGCTGGACATCGACCTGGCCGAGCACCCGTTCGAGCACACCGTCGACCGGCACGGCGCGCTCACCGCCGCCGGCGTGGTGGTGTTACCCACCAGGCCGGAACGCATCAGGAGCTCACAGGAGAAGTTCGTCCAGCAGCTCAAGCAGGCCTACGAGTGGGCGGCCAGCCGCGACCGCCCGCCGGTAACCGCCAGCGCTCAGCACCCGAGGAGCTGCGGTGCCAAGTAGGCCTCCAGCCGGTCCATCGACACCCGCTCCTGGGTCATCGAGTCGCGCTCCCGCACCGTCACCGCGTGGTCGGTCAGCGTGTCGAAGTCCACCGTGACGCAGAACGGCGTGCCGATCTCGTCCTGCCGGCGGTAACGGCGGCCGATGGCGCCCGCGTCGTCGAAGTCGACGTTCCAGTTGCGGCGCAGCGCCGCCGCGAGGTCCTTGGCCTTCGGCGACAGGTCGGCGTTGCGGGACAGCGGCAGCACCGCCACCTTCACCGGCGCCAGCCTGCGGTCCAGCCGCAGCACCAGCCGCTTGTCCACGCCGCCCTTGGCGTTGGGCGCCTCGTCCTCCGTGTAGGCGTCCAGCAGGAACGCCATCATCGGGCGGCCGACGCCGGCGGCCGGCTCGATCACGAACGGCCGGTAGCGGGAGTTGGTGGCCTGGTCGAAGTAGGACAGGTCGACGCCCGAGTGGTTGGCGTGCGTGGTCAGGTCGAAGTCGGTGCGGTTGGCGATGCCCTCCAACTCGCCCCATTCCTGGCCGGCGAAGACGAACCGGTACTCGATGTCCACGGTCCGCTTCGAGTAGTGCGACAGCTTCTCCTTGGGGTGCTCGTAGAGCCGGAGGTTGTCGCGGTTCACGCCGAGGTCGGTGTACCAGCGCAGGCGCTCGTCGATCCAGTATTGGTGCCATTCCTCGTCGCTGCCCGGCTCGACGAAGAACTCCATCTCCATCTGCTCGAACTCGCGGGTGCGGAAGATGAAGTTGCCGGGGGTGATCTCGTTGCGGAACGACTTGCCGATCTGGCCGATGCCGAACGGCGGCTTCTTGCGGGAGGTGGTGATGACGTTGAGGAAGTTGACGAAGATGCCCTGCGCGGTCTCCGGGCGCAGGTAGTACAGGCCCTCCGCGGACTCGACCGGGCCGAGGTGGGTCTTGAGCAGGCCGTTGAACATCTTCGGTTCGGTGTACTGGCCGCGGTTGCCGCAGTTGGGGCAGGGCACGTCCGACAGGTCGTTGTCCGCGACCGGCTTGCCGGTGCGCTCGGCGTACTCCTCGGCGAGGTGGTCCGCGCGGAACCGGCGGTGGCAGGAGTTGCACTCCACCAACGGGTCCACGAACGCGTCGATGTGGCCGGACGCGGCCCACACCTCACGTGGCAGGATCACCGACGAGTCAAGGCCGACCACGTCGTCGCGGCCCTGCACCATGGTGCGCCACCAGGCGCGCTTGATGTTGTCCTTGAGCTCGACGCCGAGCGGCCCGTAGTCCCACGCCGACCTGGTGCCCCCGTAGATCTCTCCGCACGGGTACACGAAACCCCTGCGCTTGCAGAGGCTGACGACGGCGTCGATGCGGTCCGCGGGCACGCCAAACTCCATCCGGCCGAGACGGGAACTGACAGGCAATTCCTGGGAAGGGAGCAAGAATAGTCGCTGCGTCCACCGTGACGGCGAGGCAGGGCCGCTACGGACGGGTGACCAGGGTGGCCACCGCGAAGCGGTTGTCGTCGTAGCCCTCGTTGCCGCCGACGAACTCTCCGCCGCAGGTGGCGAGCACCAGTCGGTGGTCGCCGTCCAGGCCGTAGAGCTGCTTGGCCCGGTTGGGCAGATCGGCCTTGGCCACGGTGACCAACTGGGTTATCCGGTACACCCAGTTGCGGCCCTTGCTGTCCATGACGGTGATCGGCTGACCGACCTGGTCCTGCCACAGCTCGGCGAACGGGCCGGTGCGGCCCTGCCAGTTCACGTGGCCGGCCAGGAGGGTGGCGCCGACCGGTGCACCGAGGGTGGCGCCCCACCAGGTGGCCTGGTCGAGCCGCTCCGGGACGGACATGGTGCCGTCCTTGCTCACCTGAGCGGCGATCAGCTCGGCGGTGCCGCCGCCGGGCAGGTGCACGGTGCCGGTGGTCGGCACGCCGGTGGGCTTGGCCGGAGTTGTGGTGCCGGCAGCGGCGTCGCCGCCCAGCGGCGCGGCTCCCGTGGTCGCCGGTGTGGCCGCGGTGTGCGACGAGTCGTCCGATGGGACGAGGAACAGGAGACCGACAACGAGTGCGACAACGGCGATGGCAGCCGAGGACAACAGAACGATCCGTCGTCTCGGCATGGCCCGCTCCCCTTCGTGCCGACTACCGCTGATTGTCTCTCAGCGGGGTTCGGCCGGCCCAGCCGCTTCGCCGAGCCGGACCGTGCCGGCGTCGCCGGCCAACAGGCTCACATGCTCGTCGGCGTGGCCGTCGGCGGCCGAGACCGTCAGCTCGAAGGCGGCCGGCTCGTCGGCCAAGGCACGGGACAGCAGCGGGACCACGACCTCGCGGACCGGGAACGGCGACATGGCCCGCCGGTAGGCGACCACCGAGTCGAACTCGACGACCAGGACCCAGCGGTCCGCTGCGTCGGTCGCCCGGCCGAGCCGGCCGGTGCGGCAGCCGCGCTGTGCGGTGAGCAGCTCGAGGGCGTGACGGGCAGTGGCGGTGAACTCGGCCGCCTCGGCCTCGGGCACCTCGAACCGGCAGACCAGCAGCACGGTCGCCCTCCTCGGGTCGGGTCGGCGGTCGGTTATGGTGGCGCATCCTCGCATCAGCGGGGGCTCGCCCGCCGCCGGGGTGCGGCCGGCGCTGCGACGTCGGCGGATCGAGTGGGGACATGGCCGGAGGACAGCAACCGGGACGTGGTCGGCGCGACCTGAAGGCGCCGCTGCTGCCGGGTAGCGGGCCGCTGGCCCGGGTGCCGGCGGCGGCCGTGTTCGGGCTCGTGCTGGTGCTGTTCGTGGTCGGTGTCGTGGTGCGCGGGCCGGTGGGCGCCGGGCTGCTCGCCGTGCTGGCGCTGGTCGTCCTCGGCCTGCTCGGAGCCACCTGGCGGGTGCTGTCGACCGCCGACCGGGTGCTGCGGATCGTGGTGTTCGTGATCCTGGTCGGGGTGCTCGTCTCGGTGCTCCGCTAGCCGCTCCGATAGCATCTGCTTCGATAACCATTATCAGCACCGCCGGCAGCGGACCACCTCGTTCGCCTACCATGGTGGTTACGACCGACTGGTCTTCCGCCCTGTTGCCTGCCGTGCCGGAGAGGACGATGCCCCCAGTGAGCCCGGACGCCGCGACCCCCGTCCCGGAGCGTCCGGCCGCCCATGCCGGGGGCGTGACCGCGCTGGCCGAGGCCCATGTGCATGCGCCGCGTGAGCTGGGCCCCACCTCCGCCCCGCGACGCACCGCCGGCACCCTGACCGCCGCCGGCGATCTGCTGCGAGCGCTGGCCGCTCCGGTGCGTATCGCCATCGTGCTTCAGCTGCGGGAGGGCGAGCGCTGCGTGCACGAGCTCGTGGACGCCCTGGCCGTGGCCCAGCCGTTGATCAGCCAGCACCTCCGGGTGCTCAAGTCGGCCGGCGTCGTGCACGGCGAGCGGCATGGCCGGGAGGTCATGTACCGACTGGTCGACGAGCACCTGGCGCACATCGTGGTGGACGCCGTCACCCACGTCGAGGAGGGCGGCTCGGCCGTCCGGGGCGAGCAGCGGGAGGAAGCGTGACCACCAGCGAGCGCCCGTCGGCCACCGTGCCCGGGCTGCGGGCCACCAAGCAGCGGGCCGCCGTGTCCAAGCTGCTGGACCAGCTCGACGACTTCCGGTCCGCCCAAGACCTGCACGAGGAGCTGCGGCGGCGCGGCGAGGGCATCGGGCTGACCACCGTGTACCGGACCCTCCAGTCCCTCGCCGACGCCGGCGAGGTCGACGTGTTGCGCACCGACAGCGGCGAGGCCATCTACCGCCGCTGCTCCAGCCACCACCACCATCACCTGGTCTGCCGGGTCTGCGGCCGCACCGTCGAGGTCGAGGGGCCGGCGGTGGAGAAGTGGGCCGACCGCATCGCCGCCGAGAACGGCTTCAGCGAGGTCAGCCACACCGTGGAGATCTTCGGCACCTGCGCCGGCTGCACCCGCTGACCTGCCTCACTCCATGATCGGCCGCACCTCGACCCGTCCGAAGCGGGCGTCCGGAAAGCGCGCCGCGAGCTCGATCGCACGGTCGATGTCGGCGCAGTCGAGCACGAAGTAGCCGGCCATCTGCTCCTTGGACTCCACGAAGGGGCCGTCGGTGGTCATCATCTCGCCGTCCCGCACCGTCACCACGCGCGTCGTTGCCGGCTCCGCGAGCGGCGTGGCCGAGACGAGTTCACCCGACTCCGACATCTCGCGCATCAGGTCGCCGAACTGGGTGTCCATCTCGTCCCGTTCGGCCGGCACGGCGGACCGGTAGTACTCGGAGTGCGCGAACGTGGGATGCGCCCAGCTGGTCGGGTTGCTGTAGATCAGAACCAGGTACTTCACGGTGGTCTCCTGGGCAGTGGCTGGGTCGAGCGGGTGGGCTCGATCGGACGGCTGGGTGGGCACGGGGCGCGGGGCTGGCATCAGCGGAGGTCGGTCAGGTTAGGGCTTGGCCGGTCAGCACGCCCGGCGGGTCGGGGCCGAGGCGTCGCCGCCGGGGCGGCACGACCGGCGGAGCGCACGGCTGGTGAAACGGCCACCGCAGCAGTGCGACTGGCGACACGACCGGTGGGGCGCCGTCGGCGGGGCGGGGCGACCGGTAGTGCAGTACGGGACGGCGTTTGTGGCTGGGGCGGCATGTGCGTCAGGCGCGGAGCTGGGCGAAGAACTGCCTGATGTCCTTGAGCCACAAGTCGGGTGCTTGTTGGGAGGCGTAGTGGCCGCCGCGGTCGTAGGTGTGCCAGGAAACGATGTTGGCGTGGTCGCGGCGGACGTAGGTGGGGATGGCCTGGGCGTCGTAAGGGAACTGGGCCAGGCCGAGGGGCACGGTGGTGGGAACGCGAGGCAGCGGGTCGCGGTGATCCTCCAGGTAGATGCGAGGAGCGGTGCCGGCGGTGCGGGTGAGCCAGTGGATGGCGACGTGGGTGAGCAGCGCATCGGGATCTAGACCGCCCATGACCTGGCTGTTCCAAGCGAGGAGACCGACGGGGGAATCGGTGAGGGCGTAGGCGAGGGTCTGGGGCTGCTCGGCGTGCACATGGTGGTACGAGGCCATCGTGCGCTGGAAGTGGCGAAGCCCGGCGACGAGGGCTTGCTCCTCGGGAGGCAGCAGGGCGACGCTGGCGGGCTCGACGGAAGGCGGGTAGTAGGGCACATCGCCTTCGGGACCGGAGAAGATCTGGGTGACATGCACGCCGACGACGGAGTCGGGGGCGGTGCGGCCGATCTCGGGTGAGATGACGGAGCCCCAATCGTTGCCGGCGGCGCCGTAGCGGTCGTAGCCGAGGCGAGCCATGAGCGTGGCCCAAGCGGCGGCGATGCGGCGAGGACTCCAACCGGCATCCGGGCCGGGGCTGGACCAGCCGAAGCCGGGCAGTGAGGGAATCACCAGGTGGAAGGCGATGGCGGGGTCGAGGCCATGGGCCCGAGGATCGGTGAGCGGACCGATGACGTCGAGGTACTCGGCAACGGAGCCGGGCCAGCCGTGGGTGAGGATCAGCGGCAGAGCGTCGGGTTCGGGCGAGCGGACGTGCAGGAAGTGCACGGTGGCGCCGTCGATGACGGTGGTGAACTGCGGATGGGCGTTGAGCCGGGCCTCGAGGTCCCGCCAAGAGAAGCCGTCACGCCAGTGCTCGACGAGTTTGCGGATGTCGGCGCCGGAGACGCCGTAATCGTCGCCGGGCGGCTCGGGAGCCCAGCGGACCCGGGCTAGCCGGTCACGCAGGTCGGCCAGCTCGGCGTCGGGGACCTCGATGCGAAACGTCTCCATGGTCGGCTCCTCGGCGTCGGGCGCTCTCACACCCCACAGTCGGAGCCGACGGCGGCTTCTCTACATCAGTACTCGTACGGATCGCTCGGCGTGCCGATCTTCTTGACGGTGGCGGTGTCGAACACCGGCACGTAGTTGTCGGCCTGCACGGCCGAGTCGGGGCGCACCTGCCCGGTGACGGTGATCCACTGGTCATCGGCGAGGCCCTCGACGCCGACCAGGCGGGCCTTGACCGGCATGGCGTCGGCGGCGCAGCAGGTGATCACTAGCCGCGCCACGTAGACGCCGGCGGCGTCGTGGACGACGAAGCCGGTCAGCTCCAGCGTGCGACCGTTGAGCGAGTTGGTGGCGTCCCACGCGGCGCGGGTCGCGACGTCGGCCATCCGCATCGGCACCACGGCCCCGGCCGGCAGCGGCGGGAACTTGGTCTTGATCACCTGGTCCTGCCGCTGCTCGCTGGCCACCGTCCGACCACCGGCCCGGTTGACCGAGTCGGCACCGAGCGCGGGCGGGGCGATGAGGAAGATCGCCAGCACCGGCATCAGCAACATCCACGCGCTGCGGGCGGCACCGTGCGAGTGGCCATGGCCGTCGTCGTGGGCGTGGCCAGAGGCGAGGACGAGGTCGCCGCGGGGATGGTCGTGCTCGGCCACGGCGACGCCGGCGGCCGCACCGGAACTGGCGAGGTCGGAGTCGGTGGAAGCGATTTCTGAGGCGTGGGCGGCGCGGCGGGCCTTGAGGATGTCGGTGGCGATGGCGACTCCGGCCAGTACGACCATGACCGTGCCGGACACGATGAGCCAGGGCTGGAGGCCCGGCTTGACGTAGTTCAGGTAGGTGCCGTTCAGGGCGATCTTGAGCAGGGCACCGCCGAGCAGCACCAGCAGGATGTTCTGGGTCTCGCGCCTCATCCGACGCCTCCCAACAGGACGAGGCCGGCGAGCGTGCCGCACACCACGGCGACGGCGAAGACGAGCGGGGCGAAACGAAGGGCGAAGGCCTTGCCGAAGGTGCCGGCCTGCAAGGCGATGAGCTTGACGTCCACAGCGGGACCGACGACGAGGAACACCAAGCGGGGCAACAGCGGCAGGGCGGACAGTGAGGCGGCGACGAAGGCGTCGGCCTCGCTGCAGATGGCCAGCACGACGGCGAGCAGGGCCATCACGAGGATGCCGAGAACCCATTGCCCGGAAAGGGATTCCAGCAGGGTGGACGGCACGAGCACGTTCAGCGCGGCGGCGGTGAGGCCGCCGATGACGAGGAAGCCGCCGGCCTCGACCAGGTCGTGCCGCGCGGTCTCGGCGAAGACCGCCCACCGGGAGCCTTCGCCGGAAGGAAGTCGCTCCAGGGCCCGCGCGGCGATCCACGACGCCTTCCCGAAGCGCGCCCACAGCCAGCCCGTGACCACGGCCGTCAACAGAGAGCCGGCAAAACGGGCCAGCACCATCTCCGGCCGGCCGGGGAAGGCGACCGCCGTCGCGACCAGCACGACAGGGTTCACGGCCGGCGCGGCCAACAGGAAGGCCAGGGCCACAGAGGGGGCAACGCCCTGCTGCATAAGCCGCCGGGCCACCGGCACCGAAGCACACTCGCAGCCCGGCAGCGCGACGCCTGCCAGTCCCGCAACCGGCACCGCAAACGCCGACCGCCGCGGCAATACCCGACGCAGGGCTTCCGCCGGCAGGAAGGCCGCGATGGCCCCGCTGATCAGGGTGCCGAGCACGAGGAACGGCATCGCCTGCACGCACACCGCGACAAAAACGGTCGCGCCGGTCCGCAGCGCCGGGAGGTCGAGGGCGTCGACCAGCTGGCCCTGGAACACCAGGGCCAGCACGAGCACGACGCACAACACCTCGAGCGAGGTGATCCGCCGACGCGGCGGGTGGACGGCGAGCCGCTCCTCGGTGGCGGTCATCCTTCGACGCTGGCCAAGAGGTCGGCGCGCAGCTGCGAGGCGGTGGACACGACCAGCATGAGGATGGTGGACAACGGCGACGGGTCGAGGTTGTCGGCGGGGAAGGCGTAGCGGAGGGTGACGTCCATGCCCCGGTCGGTGTGCACGACGCCGAGGGTGCCGAAAAGGCCCTGACCGGCGCGTTCGGCGGCGGAGACGGCCAAGGCGGGGTCGTCCGGGAGGTCCCAGGCCACCACGCAGGTGAGGCTGAGCATGGTGAGGCCCTCGGCGAACTGCATGGCCTGCACGGCGCAGGGGACGTCGCCATGGCGGAAGCTCAACGCCCCGTCGTCGTCGACGTGGACCTCGTGGAACAGCTCGAGGGCCTCCCGGGCGGAAGTGAGCAGGCGGGCGGTGGTCTGCGCCTCGTCGTCGGTCATCGGGTGGCCTCCTGAAGGTCCTCGGTGGGAGCGTCCTCGGCGCCGCCGAAACGACGGTCCCGTCGGGCATACGCCTCGCAGGCGGCCCAGAGGTCACGCCGGTCGAAGTCGGGCCACAAGATGTCCTGGAACACGAGCTCGGCGTACGCGGACTGCCACAGCATGAAGTTGGAGATGCGCTGCTCGCCGGACGGCCGGATGAACAGGTCGACGTCGGGCATGTCGGCGTGGTAGAGGTGCTTGGCCAGGGTGCGCTCGTCGACCTTGTCGGGGTTGAGCTTGCCCGCGGCGACCAGCCGGGCGACCTCGCGGGCGGCGTCGCCGATCTCGGCCCGGCCGCCGTAGTTGACGCACATGGTCAGGTTGAGCACGTCGTTGTTGCGCGTGCGCTCCTCGGCCTTCTGGAGCTCGTTGACCACGCTGGGCCACAGCTTCGGCTTGCGCCCGGCCCACCGGATCCGCACGCCCATCTCGTCGAGCTCGTCGGTCCGCCGGTGGATGACGTCCCGGTTGAAGTTCATCAGGAACTTCACCTCGTCGGGGCTGCGCTTCCAGTTCTCGGTGGAGAACGCGTACAGCGAGATCCACTTCACGCCGAGCTCGATCGCGCCCTTGGCCACGTCGAGCACGACGGCCTCGCCGCGCTTGTGCCCCTCGACCCGGGACAACCCGCGCTGATTGGCCCAGCGGCCGTTGCCGTCCATCACCAGGGCCACGTGCTTGGGCACGAACTCCAGCGGGATCTGGGGCGGACGCGCGCCACTGGAGTGCGGGTCGGGCGGCCTCACGGTGGGGTCGTTGCGTCCGCGCAGCTGCCTACGCAGCATCAGGCCTGCTCCTCACGATCGGGACGGGGATGCCTCCATCCTGCCCGAACCGTCGAAGCGCAGTCCCATCACGGTCCCGTCGCCGGGCTGTTCCAGGATCTCGAAGCCCAGAGTGTGGTAGAAGGCGATGGCCCGGGTGTTGCTCTGCGACGTGGTCAGATGCACGCCGGGCGACCCGGCGGCTCGCTGCACGTCGAACAGCGCGGCCAGCAGTTTCGTGCCCCAGCCCTGCCGCCGGGCGCGGGCGTCGAGGTTGATGTGCAGGTGCGACGGATAGTCGGCGGCGGCGGCCGGCAGGAAGCGTTCCGGGTTGTGCAGCGACAGCACGAGCGACTCGTACCGGCTGGTCTCCTGCGTCGGCTTCGGATACCGATCGGCAAACAGGGGCGTGTACTCCTCCCGCCACCGCCGGTAGAAGTCCACCGTGTCCACCGCGCCGACGGTGAAGCCGGCGACGCCGTCGGAGTCCTCGATGACGAAGCACAGCTCGGGCGCCAACACGAAGTACGGGTCGGCGAAGATGTAGCCGATCAGGTCCACGTCGTCGAGGTCACGCTGCGTGGCGGTCTCCACGCAGATGTCGTGCACGGCCTTGCGGTCGCCTGGCTCAGCCTGCCGCAGGATCAAGGTGGTTCTCCCCGTTGGTTGACGTTCCGCCACCACCATCTTGATCTGGGCCGCGAGGCGGTCGATGGCGGTGGCCGACACGCGGCGCTCGACCAGCGGCAGCGAGTGCAGCTGCCGTTCCAGGTGCCATTGCAGATGCGCGGCGACCAGGCCGCTGGCCTCGCGCTTGCTGGACGGCGGCGTGCGGTCGACCAACGCCCAGTCACCGTGGGTGAGGGCGTCGAGCAGGCTCAGCGTCTCCCCGGCCGGGCTGGCCGAGCCGGGCGGGCGGCAGGTGCCGCACACGGAGCCGCCGGCGGGCACGTTGAAGGCGGCGTGCGGGCCGGGGGTGCCACAACGGGCGCATTCGCTGACGGCCGGCGCCCAGCCGGCGAAACCCATGGCGCGCAACAGGAAGGCGTCCAACACCAGGCCGGCTTCACGCTGCCGGTCGGCCAGCGCCCGCAGCGCGCCGACGACGAGCATGTACAGCCGCAGCACCGGCTCGCCCTCTTCGGCGGTGAGCCGGTCGGCGGTCTCCAGGACCGCGCAGGCCGCCGTGTACCGGGCGTAGTCGTCGACCAGGCCGACGCCGAAGGCGTCGACGGTCTCCACCTGGGTGATCACGTCCAGCGTGCGCCCGGTGTAGAACTGCACGTCGACGTGGCAGAACGGCTCGAGCCGGGCGCCGAAGCGGGAGGACGTGCGCCGCACGCCCTTGGCGACGGCGCGGATCTTGCCGTGCCGCTGGGACAGCAGGGTGATGATCCGGTCGGCCTCACCGAGCTTCTGCACCCGCAGCACGACGCACGTGTCTCGGTACAGGCTCACGGACCGATTATCTCAGACCTGGAGCCCGGGGACCGCGACGTCGCGGACCAGCCACCAGGCCACCGCGGCGACCGCCAACACGATCAGGGCCGAGCGCCGGACCGGCCAGGACGGAATCCGCAGCCCCAGCTCAGTACGCCCGAGCAGAACCAGGGCGACCAGAGCGGCCGGCAGCAGCACCAGCACGGCGAAGGCGTTGAAGCGCAGCGCGCCGAGCACGTCGCCGTGCAGCAACGCGCCCAGCGCCTGGCTGCCGCCGCAGAACGGGCAGTCGAAGCCGGTCATGGCATGGAACCAGCACGGGACGCTGACGATCCCGGTGCCGAGCAGGGCCCCGGCCGCCGCCGTCACGGCGACGACAGCCGGGGTGACCCGCAGTCGAACGAGAGCCGTCACTTGGTGGCGGTCACGATCGTCTTGGCCGCCTTGTCGTGCCAGCCCTGGCGGCGGCCCTGGTTGTCGAAGAACGGCGACAGCTCGCACAGCAGCACCCACAGGCTGCCCAGGCACGGCACGATGACCGGCGCGACCATCACGGCCCAGCGGGTGAACGCGCCGCCCCAGCCGGGCAGCTGGCCGTCGAACTCGCGGATGACCTTGACCCCGGCGACCTGCTTGCCCAGGGTCGCGCCGCGGGTGGCGATCATCGAGACCTCGTACAGGATCTGCAGCACGAGGAAGATCAACGGCGCGATCAGGAAGATGATGAAGCTGCCGCCGAGGAAGGCCCCGCCGCTGACGATCTGGCCGGTCTCCGGGTCGACCTGGATCGTGCTGGCCGAGGCGGCGAAGACCGAGCCGAGCACGAAGTACAGGATGAAGAACGGGATGCCGACGATGATCGCGTCGATCACGCGAGCCAGGAACCGCTGGCCCATCGAGGCCAGCCGGACGGAGCCGACGCCGGGCAGCTGGATGTAGTCGAGGCCGCCACCGGCGCCCATCGGCTGGCCGCCGTAGGGCTGGCCGTACTGCTGCTGGCCGCCGTAAGGCTGCTGGGCCCCGTACGGCTGCTGCTGCGGCGTGCCGTAGGGCGGCGAGGCCTGGCCGTACTGCTGCTGGTTCGGGTCGTACGGCTGCTGCGGCTGAGCCCCGTATCCCGGCTGGTTGAAACCAGGCGGCGGAGTCTGCGGCTGCTGCCCGTAGGGCTGCTGTCCATACGGCGGCTGCTGGCCCTGGTTCGGGTCGAAGCCGGGGGCGGTGTGGTCACTGCGTACTCCTGGACTGGGGTTTACCTGCCAAAGCGCGTGAACTATAGGGCGCGTTACGGGTCGACCCCGGGCATTTCACGCAACTCGCGGCCAGTTCTTTACCGAGCTGCGTCGATCCGCCCCTTGGGGCAGCCTAGAAGCCCAGACGGCGGAGCTGTTTGGGATCCCGCTGCCAGTCCTTGGCGATCTTCACGTGCAGGTCGAGGTAGATCCGCGAGCCGAGCAGCCGCTCGATCTGCCGGCGGGCCGTGGTCCCGACCTGCTTGAGCCGCTCGCCCTTGTGGCCGAGGATGATCGCCTTCTGGCTGGTCCGCTCCACGAACAGGTTGGCGTGCACGTCGATCAGGTCGTCGCGGCCCTCGCGGGGCCGCATCTCCTCGACCACCACGGCGATGGAGTGCGGCAGCTCGTCGCGCACGCCCTCCAGCGCGGCCTCCCGGATCAGCTCGGCCACCAGGGTGGCCTCGGGCTCGTCGGTCAGCTCGCCGTCCGGGTACAGCCGAGGACCCTCGGGCAGCCGGGCGACCAGCAGGTCGGCCAGCGTGTCGGTCTGGAAGCCGTTCTGCGCCGAGACCGGCACGAGGTCGGCGAACTCCATCACCTTCTCCAGCGCCAGCAGCTGCTCCATCACCTGCTGCTGGGACACCAGGTCGGTCTTGGTGACGATGCCGATCACCGGCGTCCGCTTGGCGATCTTGGCCAGCTCCGAGGCGATGAACTTGTCGCCGGGGCCCACCTTCTGGTCGGCCGGCACGCACAGGCCGACCACGTCCACCTCGGACCAGGTCTCCATGACAAGGTCGTTGAGCCGCTGCCCGAGCAGCGTGCGGGGGCGGTGCAGGCCGGGCGTGTCCACGATGATCAGCTGCGCGTCCGGCCGGTGCACCACGCCGCGGATGGTGTGCCGCGTGGTCTGTGGCTTGCTGGACGTGATGGCCACCTTGGCGCCGACCAGCGCGTTGGTCAGCGTCGACTTGCCGGCGTTGGGCCGGCCGACGAAGCAGGCGAACCCGGAGCGGTGCCCGGCGGGGATGCTGTCGCTGGTCATCGTCACATTCTCGCTGGTTGCCCCGAACGCGCTCAGCGGGGGCAGTAGTGTCGGCCCGTGCTCGATGTGCTGTGGCTGGGACTGGTGCTGGGCACGGGGGCCGCGCTGTCGGTCGGGCCGATCTTCGTCACGATCCTGCACGAGTCGGCGACGCGGGGCTTCACCGCCGGGATGCGGGTGATCCTGGGCTCGGCAACGGCCGATCTGGTGCTGCTGCTGCCGGCGCTGCTGCTGTCCCAGGTGATCGCCGCGGTGGCCGGCGCGGCGCTGTGGGTGGCGGTGGCCGGCGCGGTGTTCATGACCGGCCTGGCCGCGTTCGCGCTCCGGGACGCGATCAAGCTCTGGCGTGGGCACATGCCGGAGATCGACGGCGGCTGGGCGTTCTGGAAGGGCCTGCTCTCGAACCTGCTCAACCCGCTGAGCTGGACGTTCTGGCTGGCCACCGGCACGCCGACGATGCTGGCCGCGCAGCACTCCGGCGGCTGGCCGGGGCTGCTGCTGTTCACCGTGGTCTGGTTCGTGACGGCGTCGGGCCTGGAAGGCGTGCTGGCCTTCGCGGTGTCGCGCTCGGGACGGCGTATCGGACACCGCGGCCAGGCCGGGTTGTCGGCCGCGTCGGCGGCGTTGTTCCTCGGCCTGGCCGGCTTCCTGCTGGTGCGGGTCTGAAGCTTGGAAGGGGCCTTCCTGCACTCGGAGTGCAGGAAGGCCCCTTCCAAGCAGAAGAGGTGTTGTCAGCGGAGGGTGTCGAGGACGGTGCCGGCCGGGTTGGCCAGGAGGACGTGGGCTGACGGGGTGAGGTCGCGGACGGCGGCATGGGAGTCGTCGTCGACCTTGCCGGCCTCGGTGACGACGGCCGCCGCCTCCAGGCCGGGCGCGCCGCTGGCCACGGCCGCGGCGACGGCGGCCTGGAGAGCGGTCAACTTCAGAGACGGCAGCGACACCGTGCACGCGGCGTAGGTACGGCCGTCGGTGTCGCGGACCGCGGCGCCCTCGGCGGCGCCGGTACGGGCCCGGGCCGACCGGGCCAGGGTCACGATCTTGGCGTCCTCGGGGTCCAGTTCAGGCACGCTCGCCGTTCCTCTCACGTTCGCTGTTCCTCTCGCGCTCCCCACGGCGCACCACCACGGTCGTGATGCGCACCCGGCCCCTGTTGTCCTTGCCGCCCTCGGCCCGCAGCCGCAGACCCTCGATCTCGGCCTCGGCGCCGGGCAGCGGCACCCGGCCCAGCCGCTGGGCCAGCAGCCCGCCGACGGTCTCCACGTCTGAGTCGTCCAGCTCCACGTCGAACAGCTCGGCCAGGTCCTCGACGGCCAGCCGGGCGCTGACCCGGTAGCTGTCCTCGTCGAGCTGCTCGACCGGCGGCCGCTCGTCCTGGTCGTACTCGTCGGTGATCTCGCCGACGATCTCCTCGAGGATGTCCTCGATGGTGAGCAGGCCGGCGGTGCCGCCGTACTCGTCGACGGCGATGGCCATGTGGTTGTGCGTGACCTGCATCTGCCGCAGCAGGTCGTCCAGCCGCTTGGTGTCGGGCACGAAGCTGGCCGGCCGCATCAGGTCCTTGACCGACTGGGCCCCGCCCTCGACCGAGGCCCGGGCCAGGTCCTTGATGTTGACCACGCCGACCACGTCGTCCACGCTCTCGCCGATCACCGGCAGCCGGCTGTAGCCGGTGCGCAGGGACAGCGCCAGCGCCTGGCGCACCGACTTGGTCAGCTCGATCCAGATGATCTCGGTGCGCGGCACCATCACCTCGCGGGCGATGGTGTCGCCCAGCTCGAAGACGGAGTGGATCATCTCCCGCTCGTCCTCGTCGACCACGCCGCGCTCGCCGGCCAGGTCGACCAGCTCGCGCAGCTCGACTTCGGTCGAGAACGGGCCCTCGCGGAAGCCGCGACCGGGCGTGATGGCGTTACCGACCAGGATCAGCAGCCGACTCAGCGGGCCGAGCACCCGGCCCAGCACCCGCACCGGGCCGGCGGCCAGCAGCATCACGCCGTACGGGTGCTGACGGCCGACCGTGCGCGGACCGACGCCGATGAGCACGTACGAGACGACGACCATGGCCACGCCGGCGACCAGCAGCGCCAGCCACACCGGCGTGACCGCCTGTAGGCAGAACGCGGTGATCAGCACGGTCGCCGACAGCTCGCAGCCCAGCCGGAGCAGCAACAGCAGGTTGATGTGCCGCGGCCGGTCCTCGATCAGCAGCTGGAGCTGGCGGGCGCCGGCCCGCCGCTGGCGCACCAGCTCCTCGACCCGGGCCCGCGACACCGTGCCCAGCGCCGCGTCGGCGCCACCGAACGTGCCGGCCAGCAGCACCAGCGCGATCGCGCACAGCAGCATCAGGACCAGCCCGAAATCAATCGATCCAGCGGCCATCATCAGCCGGCGTCGACGTCCGGGGCGGGCTTGTCCTCTTCCTCGGCCAGACCGACGGCGCCGAGCACGCGGTCGTCGTTGCTGCGCTGCTCGGCGGCCCGGGTGGCCGACTCCTTGGCCTCCCGGTAGTCGGCCAGGATCCGGTTCTGGAGCGTGAACATCTCGCGTTCCTCGGCCGGCTCGGCGTGGTCGTAGCCGAGCAGGTGCAGCACGCCGTGCACGGTCAGCAGGTGCAGCTCGTCCAGCAGGCCGTGGCCGGCCTTGCGGGCCTGGTCCTTGGCGAACGCCGGGCACAGCACGATGTCGCCGAGCAGGGCCGGGCCGACACCGGCCGCGTCCGGGCGGCGGGCCGAGTCCAGCTCGTCCATCGGGAACGCCATCACGTCGGTCGGCCCCGGCAGGTCCATCCAGCGCTCGTGCAGGTCGGCCATCACGTCCAGCTCGACCAGCAGCACGGACAGCTCGGCCAGCGGGCTGACGCCCATCCGGTCCAGCGCGAAGCGGGCGACGGCGACGATGGATGCCTCGTCGACGCCGACGCCGGCCTCGTTGGCGATCTCGATACTCACGGGCCTATCGTCCCCGGCCGCCCTGTTCGGCCCGGACACCGGGTCCGGCCTCCTGCGTGTGCTGCCACTTGTCGTAGGCGTCCACGATGTCGCCGACCAGCCGGTGGCGCACCACGTCCTGGCTGGTCAGCACCGAGAAGTGGATGTCAGGCACGTCGGCCAGGATCTCCTGCACCACCCGCAGGCCGCTGCGCTGCCCGCCGGGCAGGTCGACCTGGGTGACGTCGCCGGTGACCACGATCTTGGAGCCGAAGCCGAGCCGGGTGAGGAACATCTTCATCTGCTCCGGCGTGGTGTTCTGCGCCTCGTCCAGCACGACGAACGCCTCATTAAGCGTTCTTCCGCGCATATAGGCCAGCGGGGCCACCTCGATGGTGCCGGACTGCATCAGCCGCGGGATCGTCTCCGGGTCGACCATGTCGTGCAGCGCGTCGTAGAGCGGCCGCAGGTACGGGTCGATCTTGTCGAACAGCGTGCCCGGCAGGAAGCCGAGCCGCTCGCCCGCCTCGACCGCCGGCCGGGTCAGGATGATCCGGCTGACCTGCTTGGCCTGGAGCGCCTGCACGGCCTTGGCCATGGCCAGGTAGGTCTTGCCGGTGCCGGCCGGTCCGATGCCGAACACGATGGTGTTGGCGTCGATCGCGTCCACGTAGCGCTTCTGGTTGAGCGTCTTGGGCCGGATCACCTTGCCGCGCCGGGACAGGATGTCCAGGCTGAGCACCTCGGCCGGCGACTCGGCCTCGCCGCCCTGGAGCATCGCGACGGTGCGGCGGACCGCGTCCGGGCCGACCTGCTGGCCGCCGCGGGCCAGCGTGACCAGCTCGGCGAACACCCGCTCGGCGAAGGCCACGTCGGCCGGTCGGCCGCTCAGCGTGACCTCGTTGCCGCGGACGTGCACATCGGCGTCCAGCAGCTCCTCGGCGGCCCGCAGGCTCTCGTCGCGGGAGCCGAGCAGGGCCAGCACCGCCTCGTCGGGAACGGTGAACCGGGACTGGGCGTCCGTCTCGGCCAGCGACGCCGAGGACGAACCGTTCTTGGGTGTTGAAGGCACGTGGCCTCGGGCCTGCTTCCTGCGCGTCCGCGCGCCGGCGGTGAACTTGACGGTCACTTCGATGCTAGTCGGGGGCACCGACAGCGCGCATTCAAGTTCAGTCGTCAGGGCCGGCCGAAGTGACCCAATTGTTCTCCGCCGAGCACGTGCAGGTGGGCGTGGAACACGGTGCGGCCGGCGTCCTCGCCGGTGTTGAAGACGAAGCGGTAGCCGCTGTCGGCGATGCCCTCGGCCTTGGCCACCTCGGCCCCGGTGGTCAGCACCTCGGCCAGCAGCTGCGGGTCGGCGGCGGCCAGCGCGGCGGCGTCCTCGTGGTGCTGCTTGGGCACCACGAGCACGTGCACCCGGGCCTGCGGCGTGATGTCGCGGAACGCGAAGGTGCGCTCCCCGTCGTGGACGACGGTCGCCGGGATGTCGCCGGCGACGATCTTGCAGAACAGGCAGTCCGCGGTCATGCCGGCAGGGTAGACGCCGGCCGGAGCAGGTCGTCGAGATGCTGGTCGATCACCGTGAGCGCGGCGTCGGTGCTGATCCACTCGGCGGAGAAGACGCAGGCCAGGGTCATGCCGTCGATCACCGCGAGGTAGCGGACGGCCTCGAGGTCGGGATTGCGGTCCTTGGACAGCTCGCCCTGTGCGGTGGCCCGCCAGAGCACGCCGGACAGCAACGCCTGCAGCGCCTCCCGGTTGTCCCGCTCGGCCCGTTGCAGGCCGGGGTCGACCTGGGCCCGGGCCAGCAGGGCCAGCCAGACCTCGACCTCGACGCGGTGCTCGGGAGTCATCGGCAGCAGGGCCTCGGCGATGCGCCGCAGCACGGTGCGCGCGTCGCGGTCATCGATGGCCAGCATCCGCGCGCGGGCCTTGTCGGCCAGCAGCTCCATGGCGAAGGCCAGCAGCGCGTCCTGGGTCGGGAAGTAGTGCCGCAGCGAGCCGGTTGACCAGCCGGACTCGGCGGCGACAGCGCGGACCGACGCGCGGTGCACGCCGTCGGTGCTGATCACCCGCCAGACCGCTTCGGCCAGTTCACGGCGACGGGCCTGGTGATCGACAGCCTTGGGCACGCCCCTGTTTTAACACACGTGGTATAAATACGACTGTACTAATACAGTCGTGACACATCAGGGGAGGCGTCGTGCTGCTCGCGCTCGTGATCGGCTCGGAGGTGGGCTTTGCCGTCCTGCTGCTGGCCGGGCTGGCCGTCCGCTACCTGCTGAAGATGCCGAGGACCGGCGCGGTGCTGCTGGCGCTGTCCCCGGTGGGCTACGTCGTCGTGCTCATCACCGGGGCCATCGACCTGGCCCGCGGCGGCGCCGGCGACATCGCGCATGTGCTCGGCGCGATCATCGTCGGCATCGTGGTGGTGTCCGGCCGGCACCACATGCAAGCCATGGACGGCTGGGTCCGCCGCAAGCTGGCCCGTGAGCCCAAGCCTCGGGTGAGCGGCTGGGAGCACGCCCGTGACCAGCGGACCGGCTTCTACCGGCGGTGCGGCGAGTGGGTCGTGGTGATCGCGCTGCTCGGCGGCGGCTACGCGCTGACCGGCTTCGACGCGGTGCGCGGCGAGCAACTGCTCGGCGGCATGGCGCTGTGGACCGTGATCCTCGGCATCGACTTCCTCTGGTCCTTCAGCTACACGCTGTTCCCGAGTTCGTCGCGCTCGTGACAGGCCATAAAAAACGCCGTGCCGCAGCGGAGCCTGGGGGTCACTCCGCTACGGCACGGCCGCCGCCGGACCGAGGGGGAGGTGTCCGGCGGGTAGTCCCAACGTCTGATCTGGTCGGACGTCGGAAATTCTTGGTTGCCAAAGGGTAGACCCTGCTCACGGCTTCGCGCCAGAGCGGACCACCCCCGGGCCCATCTTGATCGCTCTGGTCAGCCCCATCGGGTAGACAGGGCGCCGATGGCTCCCAATGCCACCGCCGCTGCGGTAGAAGCCCGCAGCACCGAGGGCCCGAGCCGGACCGCGACCGCGCCCGCGTCGACCAGCGTGGCCAGCTCGTCGTCGCCGATCCCGCCCTCGGGACCGACCACGAGCAGCAGATCCCCGTCCGTGGGCAGGTCTTCCAGCCGGCCGGTGGCCGACTCGTGCAACACCATGGCCTTCGCGGCGGCACCGGCCAGCTTGGCCAGTTCCGCGGTCGTCACCGGCTCGGCGACCTCCGGCACCCACGCCCGGCGAGACTGCTTGGCCGCCTCACGGGCCGTGCTGCGCCACTTGGCCAGGGCCTTTGCGCCGCGGGGGCCTTCATCCCATCGGGCTACACAGCGGGACGCCCGCCACGGCACGATCGCGTCCACCCCGGCCTCGGTCGCCAGCTCCACGGCCAGCTCGCCGCGGTCGCCCTTGACCAGCGCCTGCGCCACGACCACGCGGGGCCGCGGCGGCTCGATGTACGTGCGCTCCAACGTCTTCAGCCGCAGCGAGTCCTTCTCCACGGCCTCGATGCCGCAGCGCACGCGGCCACCGCGACCATCGGCCAGCACCAGCTCCTCGCCGACGCGCAGCCGCCGCACCGACGCCGCGTGATGACCCTCCGGGCCATCCAGCACGCCGTCGTCGCCCGTCGGCAGGCTGTCGACGAGGAACACCGGCAGTGTGGTCACCGGCGGGAGTTGCGCAGGCGCGAGAACAGGCCGTGGCCGCGTCCGTTGGTCGAGGACAGCTCCGGCTCCTCCTCGCCACGCAGCGCCGCCAGCTCACGCAGCAGCTCCGCCTGCTTGGCGTCCAGCTTCGTCGGCACCTCCACCTGGAGGTGCACGTACATGTCGCCGCGGCCGTCGACCCGGCCCGACGAGCGCAGCTTCGGCATGCCGCGGCCGGTCAGCACCAGCTCCGTGTTCGGCTGCGTGCCCGGCTCGATGCGTAGCTCCTCGGTGCCGTCCAGCGTCTTGAGCTGGAGCACCGCGCCCAGCGCCGCCGTCGTCACCGGGATGCGCAGCGTGCCGTGCAGGTTCGCGCCCTCGCGCTCGAACGTGTCGTGCGGCAGCTCGTCGACCTCGACGTACAGGTCGCCGGCGGGGCCGCCGCCCGGGCCGACCTCGCCCTGGCTGGCCAGGCGCACCCGCATACCGTCGGCCACGCCGGCCGGGATCTGCACGGTGATGGTGCGGCGGGCGCGGATGCGGCCGTCGCCCGAGCACTGCTGGCACGGCTCCGGGATGACCTCGCCGTAGCCGCGGCACACCGGGCACGGGCGGGCCGTCACGACCTGGCCGAGGAACGAGCGCTGCACCGACTGGATCTCGCCACGGCCGTGGCACGTGTCGCAGGTCTGCGGCTTCGTGCCGGGCGCGCAGCCGGCGCCCTGACACTGGTCGCACAGCACGGCGGTGTCCACCGTGATCTCGCGGCCGACGCCGGTCAGGCACTCCTCCAGCGTCAACTCCATGCGCAGCAAGGCATCCGAGCCCGGCTGCACCCGGCTGCGGGGGCCACGGCCCGCGCCGCCGCCGGTGGCCGCGCCGAAGAAGGCGTCCATGATGTCGCCGAGGCCGAAGCCCGCGCCGCCGAACGGGTCGCGCATGCCCTGGCCGCCGCCGCCCCCGCCGCCCAGCGGGTCGCCGCCGAGGTCGACGATCTTCCGCTTCTGCGGGTCGGACAGCACCTCGTAGGCCGCCGTGACCTCACGGAAGCGCGCCTGCGCCTGCTCGTCCGGGTTGACGTCCGGGTGCAGCTCCCTGGCGAGCTTGCGGTACGCGCGCTTGAGCTCATCGGGGGTCGCGTCCTGGCTGACCCCGAGCGTGCCGTAGTAGTCCCTGGCCACCTTGTTTCCAGTCCTCCTGCCGGGGTCCCGCGAGGGCCCGGCCCGTTAGCTGTCGGGCTAGCGCCCGGTCAGGATGTCGCCCACGTAGTTGGCCACCGCGTGCACGGCCGCCATGGTGCCCGGGTAGTCCATCCTCGTCGGGCCGACAACGCCCATCCCCCCGAGCAATGTTCCCTTACCGCCGTAGCCGATGGACACCACGGAGGTGCTGCGCAGGTCCTCGGCCTCGTTCTCGCCGCCGATGCGGACCGTCACCGTGGCCGGGTCGCTCACCGCGGCCAGCAGGCGCAGCACCACCACCTGCTCCTCCAGCGCCTCCAGCACCTGGCGCAGCGAGCCCGGGAAGTCCGCCACGTTGCGCGTCAGGTTGGCCGTGCCGCCCAGCAGCAGGCGCTCTTCCGGGTGTTCCACCAGCGTCTCCACCAGGACGGTCGAGACGCGCAGCATCGCGTTGCGCAGCTCCGCCGGCACCTGCGTCGGCAGTTCCGCAACCCGGGCCGAGGCGTCGGTCAGCCGCTGGCCGCACATCGCCGAGTTCAGCATGCCCCTGATCTGGGCCGTGCCTTCCTCGTCGATCACGTCCCCCAGCTCCACCATGCGCTGGTCGACGCGGCCCGCGTCCGTGATCAGCACCAGCATCAGCCGGGCCGGCGTGAGCTGCACCACCTCGAGGTGGCGCACCGTCGAGCGGGTCAGCGTCGGGTACTGGATCACCGCCACCTGGCGGGTCAGCTGGGCCAGCAGCCGGACGCTGCGCCGCAGCACGTCGTCCAGGTCCACCGCACCTTCCAGGAAGCTGTGGATGGCGCGGCGCTCCGCCGGCGACAGCGGCTTCAGGTCGCTGATCCGGTCCACGAACAGCCGGTAGCCCTTGTCCGTCGGCACCCGCCCCGCACTCGTGTGCGGCTGCGCGATGTAGCCGTCTTCCTCCAGCACCGCCATGTCGTTACGCACCGTCGCGCTCGACACGCCCAGGTTGTGCCGCTCCACCAGCGCCTTCGACCCCACCGGCTCCTGGTTGGAGACGTAGTCCGCGACGATCGCGCGCAACACCTCGAAGCGGCGCTCATCAGCGTTCACGCGGCGTCACCTCCGGGCCGGTCGACACAGGTACTCACGACAAGTTTACGGAGCCGGGTGGACTCAGGACGCACCTGTTGCCCACTTCGCAGCCCAGCCGTGGCGCTGCTGGGATATGCAGCAGAATGTGCTGCATAATGGTGCCATGTCAACTGCGGCACGACGGGAGAGCATTCCGCTCACCGAGGACGACCTCGCCGTCCTGGAACGCCTCCTGCAGAGCTCCAGCCTGGAGCGGCGCGCCTTGGAACAGCTGTCCGACGAGGTCGGCGACTCCAAGGCGGCGCTGCTGCATGCCCTGCTGGCCGTCGGCATCGACGCCGTGCGCGAACGGGCGCGGGAAGACGGCTACCGCGAACTGTTGGTCTCGCGGGACGCCGATGACGAAGCCGAGATCCGCACCGCACGCCGCCGCCAGATCGCCAACTGGGGTGACGAGTGACCCGGACCCACGGCGGTGTCTCCCGCATCGTCCGCGGCCGTGTGTACGGCGCGCAGCTCGGCGACCTGCCGGAGAAGTACTACCTCGCGGTGTCCAACAACCAGCGCAACCACGTGCTGGACAGCTTCCTGGCCGTGCGTCTCACCACCTCACCGAAACCCACGCTGGACACGATCGTCGAGCTGGCGGCCGCCGATTCCCCGTGGACCGGTCGGATCCTCTGCGACGACATCGTGACGGTGTATCGGGACGAGGTGACCCGGGACATGGGAGCACTCCGGCAGGCCACGATGCACCAGGTCGGCCAGGCACTCCGCAACGCGCTCGCGCTCTGAGCCATCCGCCCCGATGCCACATGCGCTTCCCACTTGCGCTCAGACGCCACATAGGAAGCGCATGTGGCAAAACTGTCTGCACGAAACCGACATTCGGTGTGTCCGAGAGCGGGACTCGCGGGGGTTACGGCAGTAGCCGGTGGACTACGGCGTCGGCGAGGAGGCGGCCGCGGGGGGTGAGGATGCAGCGGCCGGCGGCCAGGGCGGAGGGGTCGAGGAGGCCGTCGGAGGCGCAGGCGGAGGCGGCGGCGAGGCCGGCGGGGTCCAAGGCGTCGGTGGGGAGGCCGGCGGCGAGGCGGATCTCCAGCAGGACCCGCTCGACGCGGCGGTCTTCAAGAGACAGGGTCTCGCGGCCGGCGGCGGGAGAGCGGCCGGCGGCGAGCTCGGCGGCGTACTTGGCGGGGTGCTTGACGTTCCACCACCGGACGCCGCCGACATGGCTGTGTGCGCCGGGACCGGCGCCCCACCAGTCGCCGCCCTGCCAATAGATGATGTTGTGACGGCACTGGGCGGCCTCGGACGAGGCCCAGTTGGAGACCTCGTACCAGTGCAAGCCGGCCGCAGACAGCGCGGTGTCGATGGTCTCGTAGTACGAAGCCAAGACGTCGTCGTCGGGGGCGGGGAGCTCGCCGCGCTTGACGCGACGGGCCAGAGCGGTGCCGTCCTCGACGATCAACGCGTAGGCGGACACGTGGTCGACGCCGGCGGACAGGACGGCGTCCAGGGAAGCGGACAGGTCGGAGAGCCGCTCCCCCGGCGTGCCGTAGATGACGTCCAGGTTCACGTGCTCGAAACCGGCGGAGAAGGCCTCGCGGGCGGCGGCGACGGGGCGGCCGGGGGTGTGCCTGCGGTCCAGGACGGCCAGCACGTGCGGGGCGGCGGACTGCATGCCGAGGGACACGCGGGTGTAACCGGCGTCACGAATTCCGGCGAAGAACGCGGCCGAAGTGGACTCGGGGTTGGACTCGGTCGTCACCTCGGCGTCCGGCGCCAGCCCGAACGAAGCGCGCACGGCGTCCAAAACCGACGAAAGCCCGTCCACGCCGAGCAAGGACGGAGTGCCGCCGCCGACGAAAACGGTGTCGACAGCGGGCGGCGATCCCAGCACCGAGGCGGCGAGGTCGAGTTCCCGGCGCAGGCCTTCCAGCCAACTGGCCGGAGACGCGGACGAGCCGAGCTCCCCCGGCGTGTAGGTGTTGAAGTCGCAGTAACCGCAGCGCACGGCGCAGAACGGAACATGTACGTACATTCCGAAGGGTCGCTCACCAAGACCGTCCACAGCGGACGCGGGCAGCGAGCCGTCGGCGGGGGCGGGATCGGCTACGGGCAGAGCTGAAGGCACACCACCAGTCTCCCTGACGACGCAGTGCTACCGACGCGTCACCCGAGGTCATATGTCGGGAACCGCCGCATAGCACTCCACCAGCGCCGACGTGAACCACGTCCCACCATCCGGTTGGCGGTGGACCACTGCGTGGACGCATGGCACGCTAGGAAACATGTCTGCGCTGGAACTTCGTCTCGTGGTCCGCCGCCACGTCGACTTCCAGCGTGTCTCCAGCGCGATGTGCGGGCTTGCCGTCAGGTAACCCGTAGCCGTTCGCACGATCCTCGCCGGCGCGGGTCACGCCGGCGAAGCGTCCCCCACCACATCGGGACCTCGTTCAGCGTGCCCCGTGCCCTGAACCCCGGAGGACGCCAGCATGGTCCCCCCAGCAGCACCCCCGAAGCGCGGTCACGCCCGCCGGGGCGAGGGGCAGTGGGCCCTTGGCTACCGCGAGCCGCTCAACCCGAACGAGCGCAGCAAGAAGGACGACAACCCGCTCAACGTCCGGGCGCGCATCGAGAACATCTACGCGCACGGCGGCTTCGACTCCATCGACCCGGCCGACCTGCGGGGCCGGTTCCGGTGGTACGGCCTGTACACCCAGCGCAAGCCGGGCATCGACGGCGGCCGCACCGCCGTGCTGGAGCCGGAGGAGCTGGACGACCGCTACTTCATGATGCGGGTCCGCATCGACGGCGGCGCGCTGACCACCGAGCAGCTGCGGGTCCTCGGCGAGATCGGCGAGCTGTACGCGCGCGACACCGCGGACATCACCGACCGGCAGAACATCCAGTACCACTGGATCCGGGTCGAGGACGTGCCGGCCATCTGGCAGAAGCTGGAGGCCGTCGGCCTGTCCACCACGGAGGCGTGCGGCGACTGCCCGCGCGTGGTGCTGGGCTCCCCGGTCGCCGGCATCTCCACCGAAGAGGTCATCGACGGCACGTGGGCCATCGAGGAGATCAACCGCCGCTACATCGGCGACCCGCGCTACTCCAACCTGCCGCGCAAGTTCAAGACGGCCATCTCCGGCCTTCAGGACATCGTGCACGAGATCAACGACGTCGCCTTCGTCGGCGTCGAGCACCCCGAGCACGGCCCGGGCTTCGACCTGTGGGTCGGCGGCGGCCTGTCCACGAATCCCATGCTGGGCAAGCGTCTCGGCGCGTGGGTGCCGCTGGCGGAGGTGCCGGACGTGTGGGAGGGCGTGGTCAGCGTCTTCCGCGACTACGGCTACCGCCGGCTGCGCCACCGCGCCCGTATCAAGTTCCTCGTCGCCGACTGGGGTCCGGAGCGCTTCCGCGAGATCCTGGAGACGGAGTACCTGAAGCGGCCGCTGATCGACGGCCCCGCGCCGGAGGCGCCGGCCGTGCCGATCGATCACGTCGGCGTGCACAAGCAGAAGGACGGCAAGCACTACGTGGGCGCCGCCCCGATCGCCGGCCGGGTGTCCGGCTCGATCCTGGTGGAGCTGGCCAAGGCGGCCGAGCGGGCCGGTTCCGGCCGGGTTCGCCTGACGCCGCACCAGAAGGTCGTCGTGCTGGACGTGCCGGAGTCCGAGGTGGAGCAGCTCAGCACCGACCTGGCCAAGCTGGGCCTGCAGAGCAACCCGTCGCCGTGGCGGCGGTCCACGATGGCCTGCACCGGCATCGAGTTCTGCAAGCTGGCCATCGTCGAGACCAAGAAGCGCGCGGCCGATCTGATCACCGCGCTGGAGCACCGGCTGGCCGATCTGAACTCGCAGCTGGACGTGCCGGTGAGCGTGCACATCAACGGCTGCCCCAACTCCTGTGCCCGGGTGCAGACCGCGGACATCGGCCTCAAGGGCCAGATCGTCACGGACGCCAACGGCGTCCAGGGCGAGGGTTTCCAGGTGCACCTGGGCGGCGGTCTCGGCCTCGACTCCGGTTTCGGCCGGAAGCTGCGCGGCCACAAGGTGACCGCGGCCGAGCTGAACGACTACGTGGAGCGGGTGGTGCGCCGCTTCGTCGAGCAGCGCACCGAGGGCGAGCGGTTCGCGCAGTGGGCGCTGCGGGCCGAGGAGGCCGATCTCCGATGACGGAGCGAGCCGTGCCGATGTACTGCCCGTACTGCGGGGACGAGGACCTGCGTCCCGAGGAAGAGCCGCACGCGGCATGGCGCTGCGCGGCGTGTTGCCGGGTTTTCACGGTGAAGTTCGTCGGACTGGTGGTGACGAAGTGAGCGCGGATCTCAAGGAGTTCGCCGAGAAGGCGTCGGCCGAGCTGGCCGACGCGACCGCGGCCGAGGCGCTGGCCTGGACGGCGGCCAACTTCGGCGAGTCGTGGATCGTCGCGTCCAACATGCAGGACGCGGTGCTGATCGACCTGGCGGCGCAGGTGAAGCCGGACGTGGACGTGCTGTTCCTGGAGACCGGCTACCACTTCCCGGAGACCATCGGCACCCGCGACGCGGTGGCCACCGTCTACCCGAAGCTGACCATCGTCAACGCGCAGGCCGAGCAGTCGGTGGCCGACCAGGAGGCGGAGTTCGGGCTGCTCAACCAGACCGCGCCGGACCGCTGCTGCTTCCTGCGCAAGGTGGTGCCGCTGCGCAACACGCTGGCCCGCTACGACGCGTGGGTCACCGGCGTGCGCCGGGTCGACGCGCCGACCAGGGCCAACACCCCGATCGTGCAGTGGGACGAGCGCAACGGGCTGGTCAAGGTCAACCCGATCGCGCCGTGGAGCGACGACGAGTTCAACGCCTACATCGCCGATCACGGCATTCTGGAGAACCCGTTGGTGAGCGAGGGATATCTGTCCATCGGCTGCGCCCCGTGCACGGCCAAGCCGCTGCCCGGCCAGGACGCGCGCAGCGGCCGCTGGGCCGGCCAGGGCAAGACGGAGTGTGGTCTGCATGGCTGAAACCCTTGCCGTCACGGACAATCTGGACGCCTTGGAGTCCGAGGCGATCCACATCTTCCGCGAGGTGGCGGGCGAGTTCGACCGGCCGGTGATCCTGTTCTCCGGCGGCAAGGACTCCACGCTGCTGCTGCACCTGGCGATCAAGGCGTTCTGGCCGGCGCCGGTGCCGTTCGCGCTGCTGCACGTGGACACCGGCCACAACTTCCCGGAGGTCATCGAGTTCCGGGACAAGGTGGTGGCCGAGCACGGGTTGCGGCTCGAGGTCGCGCACGTGCAGGAGTGGATCGACGACGGCCGGCTCCAGGAGCGCCCGGACGGCACCCGCAACCCGTTGCAGACGGTGCCGCTGCTGGATTCCATCACCGCGCACAAGTTCGACGCGGTGTTCGGCGGCGGCCGCCGCGACGAGGAGCGGGCCCGGGCCAAGGAGCGCATCTTCAGCCTGCGCAACGCCTTCGGCCAGTGGGAGCCGCGACGCCAGCGCCCGGAGCTGTGGAACCTGTACAACGGCCGGCACCGTCCGGGCGAGCACGTGCGGGTGTTCCCGCTGTCCAACTGGACCGAGCTGGACGTGTGGCACTACATCGAGCGCGAGACCATCGAGCTGCCGCAGATCTACTACGCCCACCAGCGCGAGGTGTACCTGCGCGACGGGATGTGGCTGGCCGAGGGGCCGTGGGGCGGTCCCCGCGACGGCGAGGCACTGATCAGCAAGACCGTGCGTTATCGCACCGTGGGCGACGGTTCCTGCACCGGTGCCGTTGAGTCCACCGCCGCCACCATTGCCGACGTCATCGCGGAGGTCGCCGCCTCGCGGCTGACCGAGCGCGGCGCGACCCGCGCCGACGACCGGATGTCCGAGGCAGCCATGGAGGACCGCAAGCGGGAGGGCTACTTCTAAATGAGCCAGTTGCTGAGGTTGGCCACCGCGGGCAGCGTGGACGACGGCAAGTCCACGCTGGTCGGCCGGCTGCTGTACGACACCAAGTCGGTGCTGGCCGACACGCTGGACGCGGTGCACAGGGCGTCGGCCGACCGCGGACTGTCCACTCCGGACTTGTCGCTGCTGGTCGACGGCCTGCGCTCGGAGCGGGAGCAGGGCATCACGATCGACGTGGCCTACCGCTACTTCGCCACGCCGAAGCGGTCGTTCGTGCTGGCCGACACGCCGGGGCACGTGCAGTACACGCGCAACACGGTGACCGGCGCGTCCACCGCGCAGCTGGGTGTGCTGCTGGTCGACGCCCGCAACGGCGTCGTCGAGCAGACCCGGCGGCACGCGGCGGTGTTGGCGCTGCTGGGCGTGCCGCAGCTGGTGCTGGCGGTGAACAAGATCGACCTGGTCGGCTACGACGAGCCCACGTATCGCCGTATCGCCAAGGAGTTCACTGCCCACGCGACCGAGTTGGGCTACCCGGAGTCGAACGTGGTGACCATTCCGGTGTCGGCGCTGGTCGGCGACAACGTGGTGGACCGTTCGGACCAGACCCCCTGGTACGACGGCCCGACCCTGTTGGAGCACCTGGAGAACGTGCCGGTGCACGCCGACGCCGAGGACGCCCCGTTCCGGTTCCCGGTGCAGTACGTGATCCGCCCGCGCACGGCCGAGTTCCCGGACTACCGCGGCTACGCCGGCCAGATCGCCGCCGGCCAGATCAGCGTCGGCGACGAGGTGGTGGTGCTGCCGTCGGGCATCGCGACCACGGTGACCGGCATCGACTCGCCGCACGGTCCGAAGCAGACGGCCGAGTCCGGTGAATCCGTGACCTTGTTGCTGGGCAACGATGTCGACATCTCACGCGGCGATCTGATCGCCGCGGCGGCGGCCCCGCCGCGGGTGTCGGACGAGTTCGACGCGACGCTGTGCTGGCTGGGCGACAAGCCGCTGCGACCCGGCGCGCGCGTGCTTGTCAAGCACGGGGCCCGAACTGTCCAGGCTTTGGTCACGCAGTTGCGGTCACGGTTCGATGAGCAGACTCTGTCCAGTGTGGACGAGCCGGAGTCCTTGTCACTGAATGATATCGGTCGGGTGGTGCTACGTAGCGCCGAGCCGCTGCCGATCGATGACTACGCGGACAGCCGGCGCACCGGCGCGTTCCTGGTGATCGACCCGGCCGACGGCAGCACGCTGGCCGGCGGTCTGGTCGGCGCTCCGCTCTCCCAACTGGACCAGCCGGAAATCTCCGAGGCCGATCCGGCCGCCCAAGACCTCGTCTCCCCTGGCCCCTGAAAGGGACTGAATCCCAGTGAAGCGTAGAGCCGTTCTCCTTGCCGCCGGAGTGTCCGCTTTAGCACTGCTGACCGCGTGCTCGCGCGCCGGTGGCGCGGACGCGCCCGCGCCGGCCGCCGCCGACCAGGGGGCGGCCACC
Organism: Kutzneria chonburiensis; assembly: GCF_028622115.1. Classification (NCBI taxonomy): domain Bacteria; kingdom Bacillati; phylum Actinomycetota; class Actinomycetes; order Pseudonocardiales; family Pseudonocardiaceae; genus Kutzneria; species Kutzneria chonburiensis. The sequence continues at coordinate 9,510,021 of NZ_CP097263.1, read as the reverse complement.
GAGGTGCACCTCGGCTACTTCCCCAACGTCACGCACGCGGCCGCGCTGATCGGCCTGGAGAAGGGCTTCTTCGCCAAGGAACTGGGCAGTACCAAGCTGTCCACCCAGCAGTACAACGCCGGGCCGGACGAGGTCGGCGCGCTGCTGGGCAAGTCGCTGGACGCGGCGTTCATCGGCTCCGGCCCGGCCATCAACGCCTACGCCAAGTCCGAGGGCAAGGGCGTGACGCTGGTCGCCGGCGCCACCTCCGGCGGCGCGCAGCTGGTGGTGCGCAACACCATCACCTCGGCGGCCGACCTCAAGGGCAAGACCATCGCCACGCCGCAGCTGGCCAACACCCAGGACATCGCGCTGAAGAAGTGGCTGGCCGCCAACAAGCTCACGGTCGGCACCGGCCCGGACGACGTCAAGGTGACCAACTCCGACAACGCCACCACGCTCGACCTGTTCAAGAAGGGCAGCATCGACGCGGCCTGGTCGCCGGCCCCGTGGTCGTCCCGCCTGGTCATCGAGGGCGGGGCCAAGGTGCTGGTGGACGAGCGCACGCAGTGGCCGGACGGCAAGTTCCCGACCACCGTGCTGATCGTGCGCACCGAGTTCCTCCAGCAGCACCCGGCCACCGTTGAGGCGCTGCTCAAGGGCGAGCTGGACGCGGTCGACTGGGCCACCTCGAACAAGGCCGACGCCGAGGCCGCGGTCAACGCCCAGCTCAAGAAGCTGACCGGCAAGGCGTTGGCGCAGAACGTGATCGACGACTCGTGGGGCCAGATCTCGCTCACCACGGACCCGATCGCCGCGCAGTTCCCGCAGCTGGCCAAGGACCAGGTGACGGCGGGGGTGGCCAAGACCGCGCCGGCGGTGCAGGGTTTTGCCGACCTCACGTTGCTGAACAAGGTGCTCCAGGCGGCGGGCAAGCCGGCGGTCTCCGCCGGCGGTCTCGACCAGAAGTGACCGACCGGACCGATTGAGGCAGGCGAGGACATGACCGCGACGCTGGAGACCTCCGCCATGACCACTGCCGTGCGACTGACCGGCGTGCACAAGAGCTTCGGCGCCGGCCGGACGGCCGTGTCGGCGCTGGAGGGGGTGGACCTGTCGGTCGCGCCGGGCGAGTTCGTGTGCCTGCTCGGCGCGTCCGGCTGCGGCAAGACGACACTGCTGAACCTGGTCGCCGGCCTGGACCGGCCGACCGCGGGCGACATCACGCTGAGCACCTCGCGCCCGGCCGTGATGTTCCAGGAGGCGGCGCTGATGCCGTGGCTGACCGCGTCCCGCAACGTGGAGCTGGCGCTGCGGTTCGCCGGCGTGCGGCGCTCCGAGCGCCGTGAGCGGGCCGGTGAGCTGCTGGAACTGGTGCGGCTGAGCGGTCTCGGCGACAAGCGCCCGCACGAGCTGTCCGGCGGCATGCGCCAGCGGGTGGCGCTGGCCCGCGCGCTGGCGTCCGCGGTGCAGGGCGCGCAGGACGGTTCGCCGGCGCTGCTGCTGATGGACGAGCCGTTCTCGGCGCTGGACGCGATCACCCGTGACGTGCTCCAGGGCGAGCTGCTGCGGGTGTGGCGCTCCACCAACACCGCGGTGCTGTTCGTGACGCACGACGTGCGCGAGGCGGTTCGGCTGGGGCAGCGCGTCGTGCTTCTGTCCTCGCGGCCCGGCCGCGTGGTGCGCGAGTGGTCGGTGGACGGGCTGGACGGCACGGCCCAGGCCGCCACCACCGAGGAGATCAACACGAGCCTGCGCGAGGTGATCAGCAGCCATGCCGCAGCCTGACGTCGTCGACGAGTCGGTCGCGGCGGTCGAGGCGGGCCTGGACGCGCTGGACACACCGACCGAGCGGCGCACGCTGACGTGGCGGCGGGTGGTGGCCGTGGTGGCCCCGCCCGTCATCGCCGTCGTGCTGCTGCTGGTGGTGTGGCAGGCCCTGTGGGCCGCCGCGTTCTGGCCGGAGTACCAGCTGCCCGCGCCGGCCGCGGTGTGGGCGGTGATCGCCGAGAACCTCCAGAACGGCCAGGCTTTCGACGTCCTGTGGAACTCGGTGCACCGCGCGGTGCTGGGCTTCGCCGCCGGTGTGCTGATCGGCACGCCGCTCGGCCTGGTCGTGGCCAAGGTGCGGGTGATCCGGGCGGCGATCGGGCCGCTGCTGTCCGGCCTGCAGAGCCTGCCGTCGGTGGCCTGGGTGCCGGCGGCGGTGCTGTGGTTCGGCGTGACGCCGTCGACGGTGTACTTCGTGGTGCTGATGGGATCCGTGCCGTCGATCGCCAACGGCCTTGTCGCCGGCATCGACCAGATCCCGCCGATCCTGCCCCGGGTCGGCACCGTGCTGGGCGCGTCCCGGCTGGCCTCGGCCCGGCACATCCTGCTGCCGGCCGCGCTGCCGGGGTACCTGGCCGGATTGAAGCAGGGGTGGGCGTTCTCCTGGCGTTCGCTGATGGCGGCGGAGATCATCGCCGTGTCGCCGCAGCTGGGCAAGGGCCTCGGCGCGTTCCTTGAGGACGGCCGCAACCTGAGCGACATGCCCACCGTGATCGCCGCGATCTTCCTGATCCTGTTGGTGGGCATCGGCATCGAGCTGCTGGTGTTCCGTCCGCTCGAACGCTCCGTGCTGCGGGCGCGTGGACTGAGCGGAGCTTTCTGAGCCATGACACCACTGATCAGCCCGCCGTTGATCGCAGTCGCTCATGGCAGCCGGGATCCGCGTTCGGCCGCCACCGTGCACGAGTTGCTGGACGTCGTGCGGGCGTTGCGGCCCGGCTTGGACGTGCGGGCGGCGTTCCTGGACCTGTCCGCGCCACGATTGGCTGACGTGTTGTCGGCGGTGGCGTGGGACGGGCACCGGGAGGCGGTCGTGGTGCCGCTGCTGCTCGGAAGTGCTTATCACGCAAAGGTTGACGTGCCGGCAGCGGCGCGGCATCCGCGGCTGTCCATCCGCATCGCCGACGTGCTCGGGCCGGATCCGCGGCTGGAATCGGCCGCGCTGCGCCGTTTGGCCGTGGCCGGTGTACGCCATGACGACCCGGAGGTGGGCGTTGTCCTTGCCGCGGCAGGGTCTTCGCACGCTCCGGCAAACGCACTCGTGCATTCCGTCGCTCAGCGCTGGGCCCGTGGCGCCGGCTGGTCCAGCGCCACGGCGGCGTTCGCCGCAGCGGCCGATCCCGGTGTGCCCGAAGCGATCGAGCGTCTGCGGGCCGCCGGCGCCCGGCACATCGCGCTCGGATCCTGGTTCCTGGCCCCGGGTCTACTGCCCGACCGGGTCATCGCGCAGGCCCGATCGGCCGCACCCGACGTGACGATCGCTCAGCCGCTCGGCGCCGACATCGACGTGGCCGAACTGGTGCTGCACCGCTACTCGGCGGCAGCGAACGACTCCGCAGGCGTACGTTCGGCCTGAACCGTTGTCTTGTCCCGCCAACCCCGGCGGCGCGACTTGTCTTGCGCGACAACGGCTTTCCCTGTGAACGGTTAACCCTTGTCGGCCTGTTACCCGCGAGTAACGCTGTGAGCGCGAACACTTTTCACGTTGTCCCTGCAACCACAATGAGGTGGCTCCACGTGATCAAGACCAGCTCCCGCCTGCTGGCCGGTGCGGCCCTGGCGATCGTGCCGCTGTTGGGGCTCGCCGGCGTGGCCTCGGCCGACACCCAGTCCGTCAACTACTCCTGCCAGGGCAAGGCGGCAGGGCAGACCACCAACACGACCCTGTCCCAGAACGTCGACTCGACCGCGCCGGCGACGGTGGCGCCCGGTGACGCGCTCACCATCACGCTGGCCCCCGGCGTGAACACCGTGCCGACCTCGGCCGGCGCCTTCACCGTCAAGTCCGTCAAGAACCTCACCCTGGCCGTGCCGGTGCCGGCCAACGCCACGGTGAACTCGTTCAGCCTCTCCGGCGGCTCCGGCTTCGGCTCGGCGACGGTGGCCCAGGTCGGCAACAACATCGTCACCTCGGTGACCGGCCCGATCAACGGCGGCGCCCAGTTCCAGCTGCCGGCCCTGACGCTCAACCTGACCGCGGGCGCCTCCGGCACCATCACCACCACGCTGGCCGGCACCAGCTACACCGACGCCGGCCTGAAGTTCACCACCACGGTCTCGGTCTTCGGCTTCCCGGTCGACGCCCCGACCACGTGCTACCCGAACCCGGCCCCGACGCTGACCACCACCACGATCGGCTGACGGAGTCCGTAAGAAAAGCGTGTGCCCGGCCGTTCGTGCGGAGGCCGGGCACACGCTTTTTGCTGTCTTGTCAGCGAACCATGGATCGCTCCAGCTCACGCCCGGCCGCGATCAACTCGGCCTGGTCCGAGTTGACGGCCTCCATGTCGCCACCCGCCCGGAACAGCATGCCGAGGCTGATCTCGAGGAACCCACGGGTCAGACGGAAGTACTGGGTGTGCCCGACGACCGAGCTGTCCAGAACGGCGCGGAGCCACACGGCCAGACCGGCCGGGTCGATCCAGAAGTCGTCACTGGTCCACACGCTGAGCCAGGTGTCGAGCGCCGGGAACTCCGGGTTCTCGGCCTCGATCAGCCGGGCGACACCGAGGTAGGTGCGCCCGACCCCGCTGGCCGGATTCCAGAGCTTGCCCGGCGCGTCCCGGAGCTGAAAGCTGACACTCATTACTTGAACTCCAACAAGAGTGTGACGTCTGGGTGTGCCGCACGCCACGCGTCGACCGCGGCCTCGATCGCCGTGCGCAGCTCAGGCTGCACGCCCGGCGTCTCCATCCGCAATCCGATCGGGCAGTTCTTGTACTCGTCCGGCACCGGGCTGCCATCCTTCAGATAGCCGTTGGCCCGAGCATCAAGATACTTGTCGAACTTGTCCGACACCTGCTCCCGCGCCCACTTGGCCGGATCGCCGATGTCCCCGGGCTTGGTCGGGTTGCCGGCCGAGACCGCGGTCTTGTCCTCCCACAGGATGCCGTTCTCGATGTGATCGAAATCGGTGATGGGGTCACGGCCGCTGCCCGGCTTGGTGAAGACCTCGACCTTCTTCTGGCCTTCGAGCGATCCCCGGTTCTGGACCAGCTTCTTGACGTCGTCGGCCGCGCCCTCGATGCCGGACATGGCCACGGTCAGGCCCTTGAGGATCGCCGCGATGCCGCCGGCGATGGCCCCGCCGCCGGCGAAGATGCACACGAGCAGGCCGCCGACGCCGCCGACCGCGGCGCCGGCCAGCGCGCCGGGACCGAACTCGAGGGTGGAGGCGCCGCCGATCTCCATGCCGGTCGTCACGTCCACACCGCAGGCGGCGAGGCCGCCGGCGATCGAGCCGACACCGCTCAGCGCGAGCCCGAGGCCGCCACCGACCTGGATGAGGTGCTGTAGCAACGCCAGCAGCTCGCCGGAGTGGTCCCGGATGTAGTCCGCGGTGGCGTGCGCCATCGTGTCCATCATGCTGAGCACCTGGTTGAGGGTGTCCAGCAACGGCTGCAGCTCGGGATGGTTGGCGATGGCGGCGGCCGTCTGGTCACGCAGGTTCTGCAGCGTGCTCTCGACCGCGGTCACGGCCTGCTGGGCGGCGTTGTTGTTCTTCAGCTTGTACGCGCTGTTCCACGCGTCGTTGGCGGCGGCGGCCGCGTCGGCGGCGGCCTTGCCGGCGGCCAAGGCGTCGGCGGCCGCCTGCTGGGCGGAAGCCTGGGCCTGGGCCGCGAACTGGTTGGCCTGAGCGGCCGACTGCGCGGCAGCGGCGGCGGAGTTGCGCGCCGCGTCGGCGCTGCCCTGCGCGGCGGCCGCGGCGTCGCGAGCCTGCTGCGCGGACACGGCCGCGTCATTGGCGGACGCCTGTGCCGCGTCGGCCGACTTCTTTGCGTCTGCTGCGGCGTTGCCGGCGGCCGTGGCGGACTGCGCGGCCTGGTCGGCCCAGTAGTGCGCCTGGTCGTCAGCCTGGTGCGCCTGCGCCGCGGCCACGTGCGCGTTGGCGGCGTTGACCTTGGCGTTGGCCGCCGCCTGCGCGGCGTCGGCCAGGTAGCCGTTGATCTCGGCAACGTGCTGGGCGGCGTCGGAGTCGCGCAGCTGCGCCTGGTACTGGCCGACCTTGAGGAACTGCTGCACGTACGACCACGGCCCGGACAGCGCCGCGTTGGCCGCCGCCTTCACCTCGGGACCGCCGTTGTTCAGAATCACCTGCGTCGCGGCGCGGTCGTCGTCCTCAGCCGCCTTGTACTGGCCGGTCGCCAGGAACTTGGCCACGTCGTCCGGGGTGCCGTTCAGCGCCGCGTTGGCGGCGGCCTTGGTGGCCGGCCCTCCGGTGTTGAGGATCTTCTGCGCCTCGATGCGGTCGTCGTCGACCTTCCCCTGGTACGACCGCGTCACCAGGAACTGCTTGACCTGGTCGTCGCTGCCGGCCCCGGCGGTCTGGGCGGCGGTGCGCTGCGCCGGCACCAGGGACGCGCCGCCCACGATGGACAGGCTGAACCGGTCGTCCCGCCCGATCGCGGCGGCCAGACCGGTCTGCACGAACGTCGTGACGTCGGCCGTGCTGCCGCCGAGCGCGGCGATGGCGGCCAGCCGGACCTGCGGCCCGGCGCTGTTCCACAGGCGGTCGGCGGCCCGGCGGCCGTCGCCCAACGCCACGTCCGGCGCGGTGGCCGGGTTGCGGGCCTCGGTCAGCAGCGCCTGGGTCTGCTGGTCCACCTGCTCCGGAGTGCCGACCTGCCACGACGTCGTGGCCACCTTGTCGTGCTCGTCCTGCAGGGCGTCGGCGGCGTCGCGCATGCCCTGCGACTGCTGCTCGGCGAGCCGCTCGGCGTCGGCCCGACGGGCCAGGTCGGCCGTGCTCTTGGCCTGGTCGGCGGCGTTCTGTGCGTCGGTCGCCGCGGTGTCGGCCTCCTGTGCGGCGGCGTCGGCCCGCGCCGTGGCCCCGTCGGCCTCGCCGGCGTGCTTGGCCGCATCGTCGGCGGCCGCCGCAGCGGCATCGGCATGCGCGGCGGCGTCGAGTGCGGCTTGCCGCGCCTGCGCCGCGTCGTTGGCCGCCTCGTTCGCCAGGGCTGTCGCCGAGCCGGCGGCGCGCTTGGCTTCGTCGGCGTTGCGCTGCGCACGGTCGGCCGCGGCGGTCGCCTCGGCGGAACTCGCACCGGCGGCGTCGGCGTACTTCCCCGCGTCACGGGATGCCGAGGCGGCGGCAGCGGCGTCGCTCGCCGCCTGCGCCGCCGCCTGCGCGGCCGTGGCGACCTGCTTCGACGCGTCGATGGCGTGCTGGATGGCGTCCGCGACGGAGCGCGCACCGGCCGCCGCGTCACGGGCCGCCTTCGCGGCGTTGCTGGCGGTTTCGGCCGTGGCCTTGCCGGTGGCGACATTCGCCGCAGCGGTGCGGGCGTTGGCCGCAGCCTGCCCAGCCATCGATGCCGCCCACGCGGCCTGGCTCGCCGCGTTGGACGCCTCACGCGCGGCGTTGGTCGCCGCCTGCGCGGAGCTGATCGCGGTCTGGGCGGCCTGCGCGGCGCGCTTGGCCGCGTTGGCCGCGCGCGACGCGGCGTCGGCCGCCTGCGCCGCGGACTTGTTCGCTTTCTGGGCCTGGTCGGCGGCTTCCTGCGCGGACGCCTTGGCCGCCGCAGCGGCGGCGACGGCCTGCGCGGCGGCGTCCTTCGCGGCCTGGGACGCGGTCGCCGACCGGGCCTGCGCGCTCTGCGTCAGCGCGACGAGCTGAGCGATAGTCGCGGTTTCCTCGTCACGCTGCTGCGCGACCTGGAAGCCGTTGCGCAGGAACTGCCGGACGTCCTCGATGGACGTGGACAGCGCCTGGTTGCCGGCCAGCTTGACGTTCGGGCCGCCGTTGTTGACCAGCAGCTGCACCGAGATCCGGTCGTCGTTGTCCTGCGCCTGCTGCCAGCCGGTGCCGAGGTACGCAAGCTGGGCGTCGATGGTGCCGTTGAGCGCGGCGTTGGCCGTCTGCTTCACCACCGGGCCGGTGGCGGCGGACAGCAGTCGGGTGATCTGGATCCGTACGTCGTCGTTCCACGGCTGCTGCCAGCCGTTCGTGAGGAACGCTCGCACGGCTGCGATGTTGCCGCTGAGCGCGGTGTTGGCCGCGGCCTGCGTGGCCGGACCACCGCTGTTCAGCATGCGCTGCACGGTGACCCGGTCCTGGGTCTCCTGCATGAACGCCAGCTGCGTGGTCAGGAAGGTGTGCACGTCCGCGTCGGTGCCGCACAACGCGGCCTCGGCGGCGCCGGCGACGATGGTGCCGCTGCCCGCGGTCACCAGTTTCACCAGTTGCTGGCGCTCGGTGGCCGCCGGCGTGTCGGCCGCTGCCGACGGCACCGCGACCGTGCCGATCGCCACCGTGGCCGCGACGGTCGTGGCGACTGCCCGCAACAAACGGCTCGCTTGTCGGTTTATTCGCATACTTCCCCCTATGGAGTAACCGCGAACAAAGGGAGGCAGACCAAAAATGGCGTACAGCGAAAACGCCGTACGCCATTATTCGATGATCCCCCCACCTGGTCGCGCCAGGCGCGCGACCAGGCCACCGTATCCAGGCTTCACCTGACCGTCTACGCTGCGAATTGTAACGACGATCACTATTAGAGCTGTATCGAAAGACAAGTCGATCACCTTTGTGATATGCGGCCGAAAAACGTATCCGGCTGCGGCGATCGGCGTAGCGAGCCGGGCGCCCGGCGCTGCGTTTAGAGTGCGGGTCATGGCTGACGAGCTGGTGCACTACGCGGTGCGACGAGGCATCGCGACGATCACCCTTGACTCCCCGCACAACCGCAACGCGCTGTCCGCGCAGTTGCGGCGGGAGCTGCGCGACCACCTGTCGTCCGCGATCGCGGACGACGAGGTGCGGGTGGTGGTGCTGGCGCACACGGGAACCGTGTTCTGCGCCGGCATGGACCTGAAGGAGGCCGGCGGCGCCGGCTCGGAGCAGCAGGGCGTCAACGAGTTCCCGGCGATCCTGGAGCAGCTGTGGACCAGCCCCAAGCCGGTGGTGGCCAAGCTGGCCGGCCCGGCCCGGGCCGGCGGCGTCGGCATCGTCGCGGCCTGTGACATCGCGGTGGCCGCGGACACGGCCACGTTCGCCTTCTCCGAGGTACGCATCGGCGTGGTGCCGGCGGTGATCTCCGTGACGGTGCTGCCGCGGCTGCTGCCCCGCGCGGCCCACGAGCTGTTCCTCACCGGCGAGACCTTCGACGCCGACCGGGCGGTGCGGATCGGCCTGCTCAACGCCTCGGTGCCGGCCGACGGCCTGGACGCCGAGGTCGACCGCTACACGGGCATGCTGGCGCTGGGCGCGCCGAACGCGTTGGCGGCGACCAAGGAGATGCTGCGCGAGCCCCGTACCGGGGACATGGGCCAGGACTTCACCGACATGCTGGAGCTGTCGGCCAAGCACTTCGCCGGCGAGGAAGGCCAGGAGGGCATCGCCGCGTTCGTGCAGAAGCGCAAGCCCAGCTGGGTGCCGGCTCAGGAGAGCTGATAGCGGAACTCGGGGTTCTCCTCGACGGCCTGGTCGAGTACGGCGACGATCCGCTGGTACGCCTGCGGATCGTCGCCGCGCAGCACGCCCGAGTGCTGCCACACCAGGACGTGTTGGCCGGCCGGCAGCCACGACAGGTCGACCAGACAGTCCCGCAGCGCGTCCAGGTTGCGGCCGAAGTAGTCGGGGAACGACAGCGCAGCGGCAATGCCGTCCAGCGCGGAGAGCCGGTCGTGCAGGGCGGAGCCGTCCAGTACGTGCCGCATGGCGCTCATCGTGTCGGATCCACCACGACGAACGAGTCGTAGTGGTCGTCGGTGTAGTACAGCTCACGTTGGGACCCGGTGATCAGCCGCTTGGTGGCCCGGTTCTTCGCGCCCGGAGTGTCGACGGTGTACTCGTGGTAGTAGCCGTCCTTGTTGCGCGGCAACAGGTTCCCATTGTTGTGGAAGACCACGCCGTCATTCTTCGGGTACGGGTACGGCCCGCCCTTCTGGATCAGCTTCCAGGTGTCGTCGGCCTCCTTGGGCAGCGAGGACAGCGCCTTGACCGGCAGGCCGGACGACGACCCCGGAACCGCGCCGGTGGCCTTGGCCGAGGTGGAAGTCGTGGTCGGCGTGCTGGCGCCCCCGCCGGTCAGGTCCTTGACCAGCCAACCGGCCAGCACGAGCACGACCAGGCCGACTAGGGCGAAGGTGATGCGTCGGCGCGATGTCACGCCGCTGAGCCTACGAAGGCCGGCCGGCGCCCACGTCGGCGGGCCGTTCCTCGGCCGCCACCGGTTCGATCTCGTCGGCTTTGGTCTCCTCGGCGCCCCACAGCGTGGGCTCGGCCCGGTACCGCGGCGCCAGCCAGGCCGCCAGCCGGTCGACCACCCGCTCGATCAGCCACGCCACGGCCCGCAGAATCGGCAGCAGCACCACCATGACCAGGGCGAACTGCACCGGGAACCACAGCTGCGCCACCCACAGCTCGATCCCGTCCCAGGTATCGGCGAGCCAGTCGAACACCAACCCAGGGTATAGGTTCGGCGTATGTTCGCCGTTTACGCCTCCGAGCCGAACCCGACCGACCCGCTCGCCTCGCTGGTCGTCGGCGAGCGCGACACCCCGACGCCGCCGCCCGGCTGGGTCAGCGTGTCGGTGCGCGCGGCCAGCCTGAACATGCACGACCTGTGGACGCTGCGCGGCGTGGGCATCAAACCCGAGCAGTTCCCGATGATCCTGGGCTGCGACGGCGCCGGCGTGTTGGATGACGGCACCGAGGTGGTGCTGCACTCCGTGATCGGCGACCCCGAATGGGGCGGCGACGAGACGCTGGACCCGAAGCGGACCCTGCTCACCGAGAAGCACCAGGGCACCTTCGCCGACACGGTGATCGTGCCGCGGCGCAACGCCCTGCCCAAGCCGGCCGGGCTGTCGTTCGCCGAGGCGGCGTGCATGGGCACGGCGTGGCTGACGGCGTACCGGATGCTGTTCGTGAAGTCGGAGCTGCGGCCCGGTCAGACGATCCTGGTGCAGGGCGCTTCCGGTGGCGTGGCCACGGCGCTGATCCAGCTCGGCGTCGCCGCCGGTTTCCGGGTGTGGGTCACCGGGCGTAGCGAGGAGAAGCGGGCCCTGGCCAAGCAGCTCGGCGCGCACGAGGCATTCGAATCCGGCGCGCGGCTGCCCGAGCGGGTGGACGGCGTGTTCGAGACCGTCGGCAAGGCCACCTGGTCGCACAGCATGAAGTCGTTGAAGCCGGGCGGCGTGGTGGTGATCTCCGGCGCCACCACCGGCGACGCCTCGGCCGCCGAGCTCCAGCGGCTGTTCTTCCTCCAGCTCCGCGTGGTCGGCTCGACCATGGGCACCCGTGAGGAGCTCGGCGACCTGCTCAAGTTCTGCGACCTGGCCGGCGTGCGCCCCCAGATCGGGGCCGAGCTGCCGTTCTCCCACGCCGCCGAGGGCCTCAAGTCGATGTTGGACGGCGACGTGGCCGGCAAGATCGTGCTCAGCCGAGACGCCGGCTGACCCGCTCGATCGCTTCGCGGGCCTCGCGGTCGAGCCGGGCCACCAACTCGGCCGCGGGCAGCTCGCCGGCCAGCTGGTAGGTCTGGCCGGCCCACAGGTGGACCAGGTCCGGGTCGCCGGCCTTGGCCGCGGCCGCGCGCATCGGCCGGGTCAGGTGGTGCACCTGGGGATAGCCGACCGGGGCGTCGGCGGTGTTCTCGGTCAGGAACCGGTTGACCATGCCGCGGGCCGGGCGGCCGGTGAAGGCACGGGTGATCGCCGTGCGCCGCGTGCGGTCGGCCAGGGCGGCCCGGTGCGTCGCGGATGTGCCGGCCTCGGGGCACAGCAGGAACGCCGTGCCGAGCTGGGCCGCGACCGCGCCGGCGGTCAGCACCGCCGCCACGTCGGCGCCGTGCACGAGGCCGCCGGCGGCGATCAGCGGCAGGTCCGTGACGGCCTGGATCCGGCGGATCAAGGCCAGCAGGCCGAATTCCTCGCCGCCGCCCGGGGAAACGCCGTCATCGGTCAGCGTGCCACGGTGCGCGCCGGCCTCGAAACCCTGCACGGCCAACGCATCGACGCCGAGCTGCGCCGCCTGGTGCGCCTCGGCCGGCGTCGTCACCGTGGCGATGATCTCCGTGCCGGCCGCGTGCAGTCTGGCCACGTCACCGGCGTTCGGCAGTCCGAACGTGAACGAGACCACCGGAACCCGTTGCGCCAGCACGATTTCCAGCTTCGCCGGATACTCGTCGTCCTCCCAGCGCGGCTCGCCCGGCTCGACACCGAGCCGGGCCGACTCCGCCGCCACCCGCTCGGTGTAGTCGGCCAGATCCGGCTTGGTGTTCGTGCCCGGCACGAACAGGTTCACGCCGTAGCGACCCTCGGTCAGCGCACTGGTCCGCACCATCTGCTCGGCCAGCGCCTGGGCGGTCAGGTAGCCGCCCGGTGTGAAGCCGAAGCCGCCGGCGGCGACCACCGCGGCGACCAGTTCGGGGGTGGACCCGCCGCCCGCCATCGGGGCGACGATCACGGGGACGCGCAGCTGCTCGATCACCATTCCGAGATTAGTGCGGCAGCAGCAGGTCGGCGCCGATCACCAGCGAGGCGATGCTCACCAACCCGAACAGCGTCACCCAGAGGCCACCGGCGACACCGGTGATCTTGGCCAGCTGGTCGGCGTCCGAGTCGGGGGCCCGGCCGCGCCAGCGTTTGCGCTGGAGCTCGAACACCGGGCGGACGCCGCCGAGCAGCAGGAACCACGCGATCACGTAGCCGAAGACCGCCTGGATGTCGGTCGAGGCGTACCAGGACACCGCGAACACGATGCCGCCGGTGACCAGCACCGACAGCACGCCGAAGGCGTTGCGGATCATCACCAGCATGGCCGCCAGCAGCACGATCGCGATCCACAGCAGCAGCGTGATCTTGCCCGCGCCCAGCAGCGCCGCCACGCCCAGGCCCAGCAGCGACGGCGTGACGTAGCCGGCCGCGGCCGTCAGCACCATGCCCGGGCCTCTTGGCCGGCCCCTGGTCAAGGTCAGACCCGAGGTGTCCGAGTGCAGCTGAATGCCGGTCAGCCGACGGCCCGTGAGCACCGCGGCCAGGGCGTGGCCGCCTTCGTGCGCGATCGTGACCAGGTTGCGGGTGAACCGCCAGACCGGCCACGGCAGCACGCCGATCAGCGCGATCGCGCCGGCGATCAGCACCAGTTCCCACTGCGGGCTCGGCTGGCCGCCGAGCACCCGGTTCCAGACATCGGTGAGGTCCATCGAAGTGGTGGACGCCCAAGGGCCCGTCCCGTTGACTGCCGACATGACCTTCTCAGTTTCGGATGCGGTGCGGATCGCCACCGCCGCGCACGACGGGCAGATCGACAAGAGCGGCAAACCCTACATCGGGCATCCGGTGCGGGTCATGAACCGGGTCACCGGTCCGTACGAGCAGATGGCCGCCGTCCTGCACGACGTGATCGAGGACACCCCGGTCACCGCCGACGATCTGCGGGCCGCCGGCTGCCCCGAGCGGGTCGTCACCGCCGTCGTCGCGTTGAGCCATCTGCCCGGCGAGGCGCAGGCCGACTACCTGGCCCGGGTCGCCGTCGACCCCATCGCCGTCGTCGTCAAGCACGCCGACATCGCCGACAACATGTCGCCGGCCCGCTTCGACGCCCTCGATCCGGCCACCCAGGCCCGGCTGCGGATCAAGTACGACACCGCGCTGCGACTGCTGGACTCATACCTGACATGAGATGGCAGGAATCGGCGTCAGGATCGGGTCATGAGCATCGCTGAGGGCACCTTCGACATCACGCGCTGGGACGACGAGACCTACCTCGACGCCGACGGCATCACACTGGGACACGTCTGGGTGGCCAAGGCTTTTCAGGGGGCTCTGACCGGCACCAGCACCGCTCGGCTGCTCACCGCCGGCGGTCCCGTGGCCGGTTCCGCCGCCTATGTCGCCGTCGAGCGCTTCGTCGGCTCCGTCGAGGGCCTTGCCGGCTCTTTCGTGCTGTCCCACTCCGCCGTCATGGCCGGTGGTTCCGGCGAGATGACCGTACGGATCGTGCCCGACTCCGGCACCGGCAAGCTGGAGGGCATCACCGGCACGCTCCGTATCGACAAGGCCGCCGATGGCACGCACAGTTACCACCTGGACTACGAGGTCTGAACCAATGGCGTGAGCCACCCGATGGCCGTCTTTCCCATTTGCGCTGGTCCACGGCACGATCGAGGAGCCGCCCCTCGACCGAGGAGATAACCGTGATGACCAGGATCGCCATCACCGGGCACCGGGGGCTCCAGGACCCCACCCGCACGCTGGTCGACGCCGCCCTGCGGGCCGAGCTCCGCCGCCACCGCGGTGAGGCTCCCCTCGTCGGCGTCAGCTGCTTGGCCGACGGCGCCGACGCCCTCTTCGCCCAGGCCGTGTTGGACTCCGGCGGCTCCCTCGTCGCCGTCCTCCCCGCCCAGCGCTACCGCGAGCGGTTGCCCGCCGACTACCACCCCACCTACGACGCCTTACTCGAGCAGGCCGCCGAGGTCGTCACCATGGCCTACGACCGGCCCGGCCGGGAGGCCTACATGGCCGCCAGCGTGCACATGGTCGACGTCGCCGACCACCTCGTCGCCGTCTGGGACGGCCTCCCCGCCGCCGGCCGCGGCGGCACCGCCGACGTCGTCACCCACGCCCGCGACCACGGCGTCCCCGTCACCGTGATCTGGCCCGACGGCTGTCAGCGGGACTGATTCAGCCGACACCGGCCCCGGCGATTCCACCGGGGCCAGCGCCGTCAGCCGTTCTGCGACCGCCACCAGTCGTCGACCATCTTGACCAGGTCCGCCACCATCTCCAGGATGTCCGGCTGGCCGGCATACTCCCGTTCCGCCGCCGGCATCAGGTCCTCCAGCACCGCCCTGGTCAGCTCCGGCGCCTGCTCCGGTTCGATCAAGTCGTACCCAACGAGCCAGTACTTCATCTCGGCCAGCTCCCGCAGTGTCGCCGCGAGCTGCGGGTCACGGACATGCTCGGCCAGCACCTCGACAACCCAGGTGACCAGTCCCCGCGAGGCGTTCCAGCTCTCGGCGTTGGGTCCGAGACCCACCGTGAAATATGCCGACATCGTTACTCCAGGATGAAACACGTTTGGTTGGAACGGGATGATGAAATCACGCACCTTGGCCGCCAGGGCGATGGTTTGCTCGTCAGCATTGGATTTCCAGCCCCGACGGTCCGGGAATGCCGACAAGGAACTCAAGTTCCTCCCCGTCCCTGAACATCCGGCTGATGCGTACGCCTCCGGCGGCGACGAAACCTTCGCCACCGGGTCCGATTATGCAAAAGAACTTGCCGTGCGGTGATGTGCACACCAAGGCAATCGAGGGATGGTCATTCACCAGGCTCACCTCGATTCCGCCCTGGTACCAGCGGTTCAGCTCGACGCGTTCCACGCTCTGGAACCGAACCTGAATCAGATCGTCACCGCCGTCAAAACTGTGCAGCTCGAGTTCCGAGTGCCCCATGATGTAGCGACGTAACCGAAACGTACGGTCGCTCGACCACGGCAGTCCGACCACCCGACCCAGCAAGGCCATTGATCCCCCCGATCGGTACGCCATCCCGGCGGAATGTCACCCGATTTCCCAAGACAGCTGCCCAGACTCAAATGGCGGATTGTCGACGCGTCAGGCGGCGCGCTGCCTCTGGCCACACTCGATGCCGCTAACGCGACCTCTCCCCTGTGTGTCGCACTTGGGCAGCGCCACCTCTCGCCCTGGTCGGACCGTGAACGACACCGCGCCGCCGCCCCCTTCTTGAACAGCGGCTGCGCGATTATCCAGTCCCCCTGGTTACTGTCAGCGGGACTGGTTCAGCCGACCCAACAGGTCTGTGGGCGCCACTCGCACCGGGAACGGGCGCTCGGCGTCGAAGGCATCGTCGCCCTTGACGTCGGCGACCAGCTCGTACTGGCCGGCCTCGTCCAGCTCGAAGACGGTCAGCCTCGGGTCGAGCGGGTCGACGACCCAGTAGCTGACCACGCCCATCCGCTGGTAGGCGGCCTTCTTGGTGTTGAGGTCGTACAGCGTGGTGCTGGGCGACAGGATCTCCACCGCGAGCAGCGGCGCCGTCGGCAGGTTCTTCTCCGTCAGGTCCTCGTCCCTGGCGACCAGAACGTCGGGCTGGACCTCGGTGTCGTTCGCCGTCTGCACCGCGAACGGCGCGACGAACACGACCAGGTCGTCGGGGCACACCTGCTCCAGGCGCATTCCGAGCTGGAGCACCATCTTCTGGTGCCGCGTCCCGGGCGCCGGGCTCACGAAGAGCATCCCGTCGATGAGCTCGTAGCGACGCCCGTCATCGGGCATCACCTCCAGGTCCGCCACGGTGAGCGGACCTGGGGGCATGCACGTGTCCATGACTGTCATGGTGCCTCCTTTTTCCTCATGGAGACCACTCCAGCACGCCACCCTGACAATTCGACCGTGCGTTCGACTTTCGTGGCTGGCTTCACCATATCGGGTGGTTCGCACCGATCACAGTCGGTCAGCGACGTCCGTCGATCAGGTGCTCAAGCCCATCTCGGTCGAGCCCGTCAGCAAGGTCTACTTCTTGCCCTTGCCGCCCGAGTCCTCCGTCGACAGCGCCGCCACGAAAGCTTCCTGGGGGACTTCGACGCGGCCGACCATCTTCATCCGCTTCTTGCCCTCCTTCTGCTTCTCGAGGAGCTTGCGCTTACGGGTGATGTCGCCGCCGTAGCACTTGGCGAGGACGTCCTTGCGGATGGCGCGGATGGTCTCGCGGGCGATGACGCGGGAGCCGATGGCGGCCTGGATGGGCACCTCGAACTGCTGGCGGGGGATGAGCTCACGCAGCTTGGTGGCCATCTTGGTGCCGTAGCCGTAGGCGGCATCGCGGTGGACGATGGCGGAGAAGGCGTCGACGGCCTCGCCCTGGAGCAGGATGTCGACCTTGACGAGGTCGGACGACTGCTCGCCGGACTCCTCGTAGTCGAGGGAGGCGTAGCCGCGGGTGCGGGACTTCAGGGAGTCGAAGAAGTCGAAGATGATCTCCGCCAGGGGCATGGTGTAGCGGAGCTCGACGCGGTCCTCGGACAGGTAGTCCATGCCGAGCAGTTGCCCGCGCTTGGACTGGCAGAGCTCCATGATCGCGCCGATGAAGTCGCTGGGCGCGATGATGGTGCACTTGGTCACCGGCTCGTAGACCTCGGCGATCTTGCCGTTGACCCAGTCCGACGGGTTGGTCACGACGTGCTCGGTGCCGTCGTCGGAGATGACCCGGTAGACGACGTTGGGCGCGGTGGAGATGAGGTCCAGCCCGAACTCGCGCTCAAGGCGGTCGCGCGTGATCTCCAGGTGCAGCAGCCCGAGGAAGCCGCAGCGGAAGCCGAAGCCGAGCGCGGCCGAGGTCTCGGGCTCGAAGGTCAGGGCGGCGTCGTTGAGCTGGAGCTTCTCCAACGCCTCACGCAGGTCGGGGTAGTCGGACCCGTCCATGGGGTACAGCCCGGAATAGACCATGGGCTTGGGGTCGCGGTAGCCGGCCAGCGGCTCGCTCGCCCCGTGCCGGTCGGAGGTGACGGTGTCACCGACCTTGGACTGCCGCACGTCCTTCACGCCGGTGATCAGGTAGCCGACCTCGCCGACGCCGAGACCGGCCGACGGCTTGGGCTCGGGGCTGATGATGCCGACCTCGAGCAGCTCGTGGGTGGCGCCGGTGGACATCATCTTGATCCGCTGCCGCGGCGTGATCTTGCCGTCGACCACCCGGATGTACGTGACGACGCCGCGGTAGGTGTCGTAGACCGAGTCGAAGATCATCGCGCGCGGCGGCGCGTCGGCCTGGCCGACCGGGGCCGGCACCTTGCGCACGACCTCGTCCAGCAGCTCGCCGACGCCCATGCCGGTCTTGGCCGACACCCGCAGCACGTCCTCGGGCTCGCAGCCGATGATGTGCGCGAGCTCCTTGGAGTACTTCTCCGGGTCGGCGGCCGGCAGGTCGATCTTGTTCAGCACCGGGATGATGGTGAGGTCGTTCTCCAGCGCCAGGTACAGGTTGGCCAGCGTCTGCGCCTCGATGCCCTGCGCCGCGTCGACCAGCAGGATCGCGCCCTCGCACGCCTCCAGCGCCCGCGAGACCTCGTAGGTGAAGTCGACGTGGCCGGGCGTGTCGATCATGTGCAGCACGTGGTCCTGGCCGTCCAGCTGCCAGGGCAGCCGCACGTTCTGGGCCTTGATCGTGATGCCCCGCTCGCGCTCGATGTCCATCCGGTCCAGGTACTGGGCCCGCATGGCGCGTGCGTCGACGACGCCCGTCAGCTGCAGCATCCGGTCGGCCAGGGTGGACTTGCCGTGGTCGATGTGGGCGATGATGCAGAAGTTCCGGATCAGCTCCGGCGACGTGAACGTGCTGTCGGCGAACGTGCTCACTGGGGCGGTTCCTCGGGAAAGCGGACGGGGGACATGGTCAATGGTCCCATGCGTCCGGGGATGGTCCGTACAGAATAGGGTGCGGGCCGTGTCCGAACACGGTCCGGTTCCCCGTCCCGCCCACGGCGCGGTGACCCAGGTGCACGGCGCCGAGCGCCTGGCCAGGCTCGACTACTCCCCCGACCTCGACGGTCTGGCCGATCCCGGCGAGGTCGTCTGGGCCTGGGTGCCCTTCGAGGACGACCCAAACATCGGCAAGGACCGCCCGCTGCTGGTCGTCGGCCGCACCGGCCGGTTCCTGCTGGCCCTGATGCTGTCCAGCAAGCCGCACGAGTCCCAGGACTGGCTGGACCTCGGCGCCGGCGCCTGGGACCACGACGGCCGCCCCTCCTGGCTGCGCCTGGACCGGGTCTACGAGCTGCACGAGAACGACCTACGCCGTGAGGGCGCCGTGCTGGCCCCGAACCGCTTCGGCCGCGTCGTCGACGCCTTGCACGCCCGCGGCTGGCACTGACCAACGCGGACGGCCCTGGCGTTGGAAGTTGGGCGTGACGTTCCAACACGCGTTGGGGTGCCCGAGTGACGTTCCAACGATGTGGGCCTCAATGTTGGAGTTAGGTACCGTTCTTCCAACGTTGGTTGGGCCGGGTTGGACATCTTCCAACGATCTGGGTGTCAACGTTGGAAGTTCGACACGGGCCGGTTCGCGGCCCTCAGTCGATGGCCTGGAACACGTCGTCCGCCACCCAGAAGACCCGTCCGCCCCGCCCCGACACGCCCACCTTGCGCAGGATGCCGCTCTTCTCCAGCGAGTCGATGAGATTGCGCGCCCCCTGGTTGGTCACCTCGAGCGCGTTCTCCACTCTTTTCACGGTCACGAACGGATTGGAGAAAAGCAGCTCCGCGACCTCGATCGCCCGGCTCTTCTTCCGCTGCAACCGCTGGCGGTACACCTCCCGCAGATCCACCAGCTTGCCGGCGCGCGCCTCGGCGTCCGACGCCTGTTTGTGGACCGCGGTCAGGAAGTACTGCAGCCATTCCTGGATCTCGCCACGCTCTCGCACCGCCTGGAGCCGGTCGTAGTACTCCCGCCGGTTCTGCTCCATGTACGCGCTGAGGTAGAGCAACGGCAGTTCGAGCACCTTGCGCTCGATGAGCAGCAACATGATCAGCAGCCGGCCGACACGCCCGTTGCCGTCGAGAAACGGGTGGATCGTCTCGAACTGGTAGTGCATCAGGGCACAGACCACGAGCACGGGCAGGCCGTCGGCCTCGTTGACGAACCTCTCCCAGTCCGCCAGCGCGTCCCCGACGTGCTCGGGCAGCGGCGGCACGAACGCGGCCGTGTCGGGCGAGTCCGTCGGAGAGCCGATCCAGACCGGCGACCTACGAAACTCGCCTGGACGCTTTTCCTGTCCGCGCACGCCGGACAGCAGCACCTTGTGCACCTCGAGAATCAGCCGGCTACTGATCGGCAGTTTGTCCAGGAGCTCGATTCCCCGATACAGGGCGCGCTGATAGTTGATGACTTCCTGGACGTCGTCGTCCTCGTCCGAATGGTCGCCGGCTTCCGCCCGGAAAACATCCGAAAGCGATGCCTGTGTGCCTTCGATCCGCGAGCTCGCCACCGCCTCTCGGGTCAGGTACGGCTCGACGAGAATGGACGGATCCTTGATCAGCCGGCCGACGCCGGACAGCCGTCCCAATGCGGCGTCGGCCTTGGACAGCGCCAGCACGGTCCTCGGCTCCATGACCAGGTCACGCGGCATCGCCGCCGGCTCGAAATACCAGAAGGCCCACTTGTCCCCGGGCTTCTTGGTCACTCGGCCGAACGCGGGCGCGGCGAACTGGTCGGGCTTCACGACGCGAGGGTACAACACAGGGGCACGAACCCTTGGAAGTTACCCGCGGTCAAGTCCGACCACACTGGGTGATCAGGGCATGATCTTCGCCTCAGGCCAGGCGGGTGAGCTCCACGGTGACGGTGAGGCCGGCGCCGGCGCCGCCGGTGTAGATGCCCTTGAAGGGGACGACGTCGGCGTAGTCGCGGCCGACGGCGACCCAGACGTGGCGCTGGCCGATGGGGATGGCGTTGGTGGGGTCGTACGCCCACCAACCGCCGGTCCACGCCTCGATCCAGGCATGGCTCTCGCCGCGGACGGTCTCCTTGGTGGCGCCGTCGGCGCGGGTGTGGAGGTAGCCGGAGACGTAGCGGGCGGGAATGCCCATGGCCCGGAGGAGGGCCAAAGTGAGATGGGCGTAGTCCTGACAGACGCCCTCACGGGCCTGCCAAGCGTCGGCAGCGGAGCTGTGCACGCCGGTGGAGCCCTGCCGGTAGGTCATCTGGGAATGGACCCAAGCGGCGGCGGCATGGACGGCGTCCACGGGACTGAGACCACGGCGGAGTTCCCGGGCCCGGGCGGCGAGCTCGCGGTCGCGGGGGACGTAGAGGTCCAACCGAGGTACTCGGTGTAGCGGTCGAGGACGTCCTCGCCGCGGAGGTCGGTCCAGGTAGCGCCGCCGACAGGAGAGACCTCGCCGCCGGTCTCGACGACGGACGACCCGACGACGGTGAGCTCGGTGTGCGGGGCATGCAGGTCGAAAGAGGTGACGGTGGTGCCCCAGTAGTCGCTGTACCGGTAGGCCCGGGTTGCGGGATGGGTCTCGACCCGGCTGACGACGACGTTCTGCCGCCGGTCGCTGCGCGGGGTGAGCCGAACCTCGTTGTACGACTGGGTAACCGGCGAGGCGTAGCGGTACTGGGTGGTGTGCGTGACCCGAAGTCGCCAGCTCATGCGCCCACCTCCGCGTTGGTCCAGGCGACCCACGGCACGGAGTGGAAGTACTGCTGCGACACGGCCTCGCCGACGTCACGAACGGTGGCCTGCAAGGACTTCAGCCGCCGGGGCAGGTTCTCCATGAGCTCGGAGATGCGCAGGAACTCCAAGTCGCTCCGGGCTTTGCCGAGCAGCCGGGAGGCCTCGGCGGTGGCGCCGACGCGCCGCCCGGGGGCGTGCTCAAGGTGCTCCAGGCATTCCTCGGCCTGGGACAGGGCATGGAACACGGAGCGAGGAAAGAGCCTGTCCAGCAACAAGAACTGCACGACACGGGAAGCGTCCATGGCCCCGCGATAGGTCCGAAGGTACGTGTCATGCGCGCCGGCGGACCGCAGCACGGTGACCCACCCGGGCGAAGAAGCCTTGTCGCCGGAACGGGAAAGCAGCAGCCGCACGATCATGTCCACGCGTTCCACGGACCGCCCCAACACGAGGAACCGCCAGCCGTCGTCACGGCTCATGGTGGAATCGGCCAGCCCGGCGAACATCGCGGCCCGCTCCTCGACGAAGGAGAAGAAGGCGTGCGGCCCGACCTGACGGGCGTAGCGCTGCCGCTCCGGCACGGCATTCCACATGCTGTTCAAGCACTCCCACATCTCCGTCGACACAACCTCCCGCGCGCCACGGGTGTTCTCGCGGGCGCTGGTCACGGAGGCGACGATGGATCCCGCGTTGGCCGACGAATAGGCCACCAGCTCGGTCAGCGACCACACGTCCAACGAAGCGCCGTCCGGCGGCGTGATGCCGAGAACGGCCAGCAGCTGCCGGCTTTCCGAGTCGGGGTTGACGGTCGCGTCCTCCAGCAGTTGGTGCACGGACACGTCCAGAATGCGCGCGGTGTCGTCGGCGCGTTCGACGTAACGGCCGATCCAGTACAGGGATTCCGCGTTCCGAGCCAGCACGACGCCTCCCTACTGCTGCTGTTGTTGTTGCTGCGACGCCGTCAGTTCCGGGCCCTGCTCGGTGGCGACGCCACCCAGCTGCCCGGCCTGCACGAGCTCGGGCCCGGACAGCTCACTCTCCACTGTGGACGATCGCGGGGCCAGCACCCAGGTGTCCTTGGAACCGCCGCCCTGCGAGGAGTTCACCACCAGGCTGCCCTCGGGCAGCGCGACCCGGGTCAGCCCGCCGGGCAGCACGAAGACGAAGTTGCCGTCGTTGACGGCGAACGGCCGCAGGTCCACATGCCGCGGCGAGAGCTTGTCGCCGATCTTCGTCGGCACGGTCGACAGCTGCACCACCGGCTGGGCGATCCACCCCCGCGGGTTGTTGCGGACCTTGCGCCGCAAGGCGTTCAGCTCGCGAGCCGACGCCTCCGGCCCGAACACGATGCCGTAGCCGCCGGAGCCCTCGACCGGCTTGACCACCAGCTCGGACATCCGGTCCAGCACTTGGGCCCGCTCGTCGGGCAGCCAGCACCGGAAGGTGTCCACGTTGGGCAGCAACGGTTTCTCGTTCAGGTAGTACTGGACGATCTCCGGCATGTAGGTGTAGACGAGCTTGTCGTCGGCCACGCCGGTGCCCATCGCGTTGGCGATCACCACGTTGCCGGCCCGGGCGGCGTTGGCCAGCCCGGCCACGCCCAGCACCGAGTCCGGCCGGAAGTGCACGGGATCCAGGTACGGGTCGTCGATGCGGCGGTAGATCACGTCCACCTGCCGCTCACCCTCGGTGGTACGCAGGTAGATGGTGTGGTCGCGGCAGAACAGATCCCGCCCCTCCACCAGCTCCACGCCCATCTGCCGGGCCAGCAGGGAATGCTCGAAGTAGGCCGAGTTGTGCACGCCGGGCGTCAGCACGACCACGGTGGGGTCGGCGACGTTGGGCGCGGCGGCGTTGCGCAGCGCCCGCAGCAGGTGCGCGGCATAGTCGCCGACGGCGCGAACCCGGTGCCGTGCGAACAGGTCCGGGAAGACCCGGGCCATGGTGCGCCGGTTCTCCATCACGTACGACACCCCGGACGGGCAGCGCACGTTGTCCTCCAGCACACGGAACGTGCCGGCCTCGTCACGCACAAGGTCGATGCCGGCAACGTGGATGCGCACCCCGTTCGGCGGCACGATGCCCGCGGCCTCACGGTGGAAGTGCTCGCACGACGTGATCAGCCGCCGCGGCAGCACGCCGTCGCGCACGATCTGCGCGTCCCCGTAGACATCGGCCAGGAACGCCTCCAGCGCCCGCACCCGCTGCACGATGCCGCGTTCCAGCTTGGTCCACTCCGAAGCGGTGATGACCCGGGGCACGAGGTCCAGCGGGAACGGCCGCTCCTGACCGGAAAGCGAGAACGTGATGCCCTGATCCACGAACGCCCGGCCGAGCGCGTCCGATCGAGCGGTCAGATCGGCCACATCGGACGGTGCCAGCACCTCGTGCAGCGCCCGGTAGGCCGACCGCACCGACGCGTCCGCCGAGAACATCTCGTCGTACGCGCCGGCGTGCGGCCGCGTCGGGTTCAGGTAGCCGCGAAACAGCTCCCCGTCGCCGCGCCCGTTCCTCGTCATGGTCGACATCTTCACCCAGCGGGGTGGAATTGGGCACTACTCCAAACCACTGGTTACCTCAACGAAACACCAGCTGAACGCTACGCAGCGCCACGACTAGGCCGCGGCCTTCACCTGAGCCAACAGTTCCGGCCCGCGGGACAGCAGCCGCTGCTCGGCCAGCCGACCCAGCCACCACGCGGCGAAGCCGCCGACCAGCAGCCCGACCGGCACCGCCAGCCAGCTCAGCACCGGGTTCGCGGTGACCTGACCGATGATCAGCAGGACCAGCGACGGCAGGGCCCCGACCAGCAGCAACAGCATCGACACCAGCCGCACCAGGGCCCGCGAGCAGCCCGGCCGGTTGCCCTGGTTGAACGGGTTGCTGCCGCGCTGGATCGGCATCGGGAACGCCCAGTACACGGACAGCAGCAGCAGGAAACCGGCCCCACAGCCGAGCAGCGCCGGCAGCACGCCGAGCACCCAGGGGTACGCCCACCAGCTGCCGGCGACGCCGGGCAACACCAGCCC
This sequence comes from Kutzneria chonburiensis, assembly GCF_028622115.1. NCBI lineage: Bacteria > Bacillati > Actinomycetota > Actinomycetes > Pseudonocardiales > Pseudonocardiaceae > Kutzneria > Kutzneria chonburiensis. Next base: position 9,485,820 of record NZ_CP097263.1, on the reverse strand, counting down.
GGCGATGATGGCGATCGGACCGACGATCAGCCCCCACGCCCACTGCCGGCCGCGCACGTCGGCCCGGGCCGCACCCGGCGTGACCAGGGTGTGCCACACGGCGGTGCCGTCGAAGCCGTACAGGTTGCTGACCTGGAGCATGGAGAAGCCGACCACCCAGAGCCCGGCGAACGGCAGCATCACCAGCGCGCCCCGACCGCCGGCCGAGGAGAACACCGGGATGAACAGGCCGATCAGCACCGAGGTCAGCATCGTCGCGCGGCGGCGGGCGTCGCGCCACCACAGCCGCAGCTCCTTGCTGATCACCGCCCCGATCGGCGTGGCCGGCAGCAGGCTGCGCCGCGAGACCTTGGCCCGTCCCGCCCGCGATGGGCCGACGTTGGTCTGCGGCGTGGTCAACCGCAGCACCAGCAGTCGCGCGTACGCCACCAGAAGCAGACCGTCCACTGCGGCCAATGCGAGCACCGCTCCGATGACGGTGAGCCAGTTGCCGGTGGCCGCACCCTCGACCGCCGCCGGCGCCCAACCGGTCGGCAGCCATCGCAACGTGCCGCCGAGTACCGGGTTGTTCTGGAGGATGACCGGCGCAAGCGCCTCGCCGGCGTACCGCAGCGGCAGGTAGGACAGACCGGCCAGCGCCGCCAGCAGCACGCCGAGATCCTTGCCACGGCGGGATCCCAGCACCGCGCCGAGCGCACCGACGACCACTCGGGACAGCAGCACGGTGAAGGCCAGCGCCAGCACGACCGTGATGACGGCGACGATCGCCGGCAGCACACCGAGCCACAGCGCCCCGACCACGAGACCGAGGAACGCGATCACGGTGGCGACCGGCGGCACGCCGGCCAGCGACGCGCCCAGCAGACCAAAGGCCAACTTGTTGGGCGACAGCGGCAGCAGGGCGAAGTTCTCCGGGCGCAGCGTCTCGTCGCCGCCGCCCATGATGATCGGCCCGATCAGCCAGCCGATCGTCCACAGCAGCATCAGCACCGACGCGACGGTGGTGCCGATGGACACGCCGTGCTGGTAGCCGAGCATCACCAGGAACAGCGAGGCGCCGCCGGCGGCCAGGCCGACCAGCGCGCCGAACGCGAAGCTCGCGGCCCTGGACCCGCCCAGCGAGTGCGACAGCACCCGCAGCTTCATGCGGATCAGGACGCCAACCACGACAGCCCTTCCCCGCCGCCGGTGCGGCCGCCGACCAGGTGCACGAACGCCTGCTCCAGCGACTGGCCGCCGCGGACCTGGTCGACCGGCCCGCTGGCCACGACCCGGCCGCGGGTGATCACGGCGACGTGGTCGCAGAGCTTCTCCACCAGCTCCATGACGTGGCTGGACAGCACGACCGCGCCGCCGGAGGCGACGAACCGCTGGAGGATGGTGCGGATGGTGGACGCCGACACCGGGTCGACGGCCTCGAACGGCTCGTCCAGCACGAGCAGCTTGGGGGCGTGCAGCAGCGCCGTGGCCAGGCCGATCTTCTTGCGCATACCGGCCGAGTAGTCGATCACCAGCGTGCGCTCGGCGTCCAGCAGCTCGAGCACGCCCAGCAGCTCGTTGGCCCGCTCGGCAACGGTCGCCGGGTCGAGGCCGCGCAGCAGCCCGGTGTACGTGAGCAGCTCACGCCCGGTCAGCCGCTCGGGCAGGGCCATGCCGTCCGGCAGCACGCCGACCAGGGACTTGGCCCGCTCCGGCGACTCCCACACGTCGACGCCGAAGATGCGCACGCTGCCGGCGTCCGGCCGCAGCAGGCCGACCGCCATGGACAGCGAGGTCGTCTTGCCGGCGCCGTTCGGACCGACCAGCCCGAAGAACGACCCTCTCGGCACCACCAGGTGCACGTCGTCCACCGCGACCGTGGCGTTGAACTGCTTGCGCAACCCGCTGATCCACAGCGCCGGCGCCTGCTCCGCCGACTGCGCCCCCTGTTGCTGCCCGTAGACGGGCAGCCCTCCCGTGTCCAACTCGTTCCCCTCCCGACCGGTAGAGACACCCATCATGCTCCTCGGATCGACCCCGCGCTGGCGTTTCACCGTGGTACAGTTCTGATATCACATTGATAGACCCATTGACAGACCGAGGAGGGGGCCATGAGCGAGATCCCGACGCCGGATCCGACGATCACCGAACGACCGGCGAACCGGATGCCCGGTGGGTTCGCGCTGTTGCTGGCACTGGTGCTGCTGATCGGCGGCGTCGCCGCGACGGGGACCACCCAGCAGTTCGGATGGCTGGCGGTCTCCGTGGTCGGCCTGATCATGTTCCGCGGCCTGTTCGTGCTGCCCCCGGGCGTGGCCGCGGTGATCCAGTTCTTCGGCCGCTACACCGGCACCGTGCGCACGCCCGGCCTGCACTTCGTGAACCCGCTGAGCAACCGGCAGCGGGTGTCGGTGCGGATCCGCAACCACGAGACCGCGGCGGCCAAGGTCAACGACGCCGAGGGCAACCCGATCGAGATGGCCGTGGTCGTGGTCTGGCAGATCGAGGACACCGCCCGGGCCGTGTTCGAGGTCGACGACTTCGTGCGCTTCGTCGGCATCCAGACCGACACCGCGGTGCGGCACATCGCCACCAGCTACCCGTACGACAACCACGCCGAGGACGACCGGCTGTCGCTGCGGGAGAACGCCGAGGAGATCACCGGCAAGCTGTCGGCCGAGATCGCCGAGCGGGTCCGGTCGGCCGGCGTGCGGGTCATCGAGTCCCGCCTGACGCACCTGGCCTACGCGCCGGAGATCGCCGGCGCGATGCTCCAGCGCCAGCAGGCCGGCGCGGTCGTCGCGGCCCGGCAGCGCATCGTCGAGGGCGCGGTCGGCATGGTCGAGCTGGCCCTGGCCCGGCTGGCCGAGCGGGACGTCGTCGAGCTGGACGAGGAGCGCAAGGCGGCCATGGTCAGCAACCTGCTCGTGGTGCTGTGCGGCGACCGCGCCACCCAGCCCGTCGTCAACGCCGGCAGCCTCTACTGATCACCAGGGGAAGCCACATGCGCTTCCTATGTGGCACTGGACGCCACATAGGAAGCGCATGTGGCGACAAGCGTCAGCCGTAGTGCACGTCCCGGGTGACGTAGCCGTGGGCGGTGTCGATGTCGCGGGAGTAGAACCGGCCGGTGTCGGCCAGCCCGCTCCAGCGCTCGCTCGACTGCCCGTCGGCGTAGCTCAGCACGCCGTTGGTACGCCCGAAACCGCCGCTGGTGTCGATCTCGTCGACGCTCAGCTGCGGTGCGCCGCCGCCGACCGTCCACAAACGACGGCCCTGGTGGACGGTCGCGTCGATGCGATAGTTGTTGTCGTTCACGATGTTCTGGGTGACATCGGCCTTGAGTGAGAAGTCGAAGCCGCTGGCCCCGTAGTCGCCGAGCACCCGCTGGTCGGTGATCTGGTGGGCGGCCGAGTCGGCCAGGGTGGTGGTGTTGTCGAACGTCCACTGCCCGGACGAGTTCACCGGCACGATGCCGGCCGACGTGCGCAGCACGCCCGCGGTGCGCCAGGTTCGCTGAACGTGCGTGACGATCTTGTTGTCCAGCCCGGTGCCGTTGGTCGTGGTCCGCACGTCAGCATCGGGCACGTTGTCCTGCAACAGGGTGCCGGTGACCCGCTGGACGTGCGGATCGGTGGTGGCGAACAGGTTCGCGCCCAGCGTCCACAGGTCGACGATGCCCTTCGGCGGGATCAGCCGCACGGTGTGCGGCTTGCCGTCGGTCAGCAGGCCGATGAACGGGCTCAGGTCGATCGTGTACGGCAGCGTGACGATCGAGTCGATGGCGGTGATCGGCCGCCACAGCATCGGCGCGACGCCGCCGGTGTAGATCACCGAGTACGGCGACACCACGCCGGCCGGTTTGCCGTCGACCGTCACCTCGACCTCGCGGTAGGCCCCGCCGCCGCACAGCCCGGCCGACGGATTGGCCTGCACCAGCGAGTCCGGCACGTTGGACCACCAGAACTCCTCGCAGCCGCCGCCCCGCGCGTAGATCTCGGCGGTCAGCTTCGCGGTGTTGGCCGGCACGGTCACCTGGGCGTCGTAGCTCTGCCCGGCCGACAGGTCCCGCCAGCCCGGCTTCGACGCGTCGGCGGCCAGCGGCAGCACGGTGTCGGCCTGCCGCGGCGCGGGATGGGCCCGGTCGGCCTGGTAGTAGCTGACCGTGACGGTGATGTCGTACGGCCCGGTGTAGGTGTCGTTGACGACGTTGCCCAGGTCGACCACGAACGGCTGCGGCTGGTGCAGCAGCGGCGAGAACTCCGTGATGTCGCGGTCGAAGCTCCACGTGATGCCGGACGGGTCCGGCTCCGGGGTCGAGGTCCGCAGCACCTCGGCGCCGCCGATCCACAGCCCGGCCAGCCGGTCGTACTGGCGGCCCTGGCTCTTGCCGGTCCAGCTCAGCACCACCTTGGTCCACGGCCCGGCGCATTCGGCCGGCGGCGTGAGGGTGCCGACGTAGGGCTGGCCGTAGGAGTTGGCGAACACGTGCTGCATGGCCGTGACCGTGCAGTGCGGGGTCGGCGGTCTGCTGACCGGCGGCAGCGCGGTCAGCGGATCCTGGTAGTCGGTGACGACGCGATCGGCGGCGCTCGCGGGCGCGGCCGTCACGACGCCGAGCGCGGCAACGGCGACGAGCAGAGCGGTGAGATATCGGCGCACCGTCGGACGCTAGCGCCCGGCCGTGTGGTTGCAGGACCCCCGGACGGCGGTAATCGTTCACAACCTTGGATGACCCGAGCCAGTCTCGTTCACATCCGTGACCAGATGCTGGGACGTTCAGGGATCGTGGCCAAAAGGGCGCTCAGCTGCGGTGATCCGCCTCCTTCCGGCATCGCTCACGGCCGCCCGTGTGACGATCACACGGGTTGTCCGAACCACCGCCGCGCAACGAAACCCCTTGACAGCACTGCAAAAACTCTGAAACACGTCACTGTCCGTGTCCAGATCCCGGGATGGGAGCGCTTCCAAATCCCCCGAACGGGGCTACAGGTCACGGGCCTTCCCGGACAAAGGTGACAACTGCGTTACCAGCCAGAACAGGAGGCACAGTGGCCCGAATCCGCCCCGGTTTGCGCGCCGCCCTCGCGATGACCGCCGTCGTCGCCCTGACCACGGCGCTGGCCCAGTCCAGCAGCCAGGCGTCACCCAGCGGACCGACCGGCTCCGACGACTACGGCAGACCCATCTACCTCAACCCCGCGATCCCCACCCAGTACCGGGTCAACGACCTGCTGCGCCGGATGACGCTGGCCGAGAAGGTCGGCCAGATGGCGCAGATCCGGGTGGGCAAGCTGCGCGGCGACTGCAACAACGCCAACGGCCCGCTGGTCGCCTCGTGCGAGCAGCAGGTGCTGGTGGACGCGCACGTCGGCTCGATCCTGTCCGGCGGCGGCGACTACCCGGTGGACAACACCGCCAAGGGCTGGGCCCAGGTCACCAACGGCATCCAGCACTACGCGCTCGACAACAACCGGCTCAAGATCCCCGTGCTGTACGGGGCCGACGGCGTGCACGGCGACAACAACCTCGTGACCGCGACGATGTTCCCGCAGCAGATCGGCGTCGGCGCCACCTGGGACACCGCGCTGGCCGAGAAGATGGGCGAGTCCACCTCGGCGACCATGCGGGCCACCGGCGTGTTCTGGGACTTCGCGCCGGTCTCCGACATCTCCCGCGACACCCGCTGGGGCCGCTACTACGAGACGCTGAGCGAGGACCCGACGCTGGCCGGTGCGCTGGCCGGGTCGCTGGTCAAGGGCCTCCAGTCGTACAACGGCAAGGGCGCGACGGCCAAGCTGGCCGCGACCGCCAAGCACTTCGCCGGCTACTCGGCCCCGATCAACGGCCACGACCGGGTGCCGGCCCAGATTCCCGTGCGTGAGCTCCAGGACGTGTTCCTGCCGGCCTTCCAGCCGCAGATCGACGCGGGCGTGCTGACCGCCATGGCCAACTCCGGCGCGGTCAACGGCATCCCCGTGCACGCGTCGAAGTTCATGCTCACCACCGAACTGCGCCAGCGCATGGGCTTCAGCGGCGTGACCGTCAGCGACTGGTCCGACATGGCCAGCCTGGTCACCAAGTACCACGCCGCACCGGACTACCCGACCGCCATCGCGATGAGCGTGAACGCCGGTGTGGACATGGCGATGGAGCCGTCCAACGCGGCCGGCTACACCCAGGCGCTGACCGACGACGTCCACAACGGACTGATCAGCCAGCACCGGATCGACGAGGCCGTGAGCCGGATCCTCAAGCTCAAGTTCGACCTGGGCCTGTTCGACAAGCCGTTCGTCGACGAGAACGCGGCCGACGGCGTCGTCAACGGGGCCGGCACCGACCTGGCCCGGCAGGCCGCCACCGAGTCGACCGTGTTGCTGCGCAACGACAACAAGACGCTGCCGCTGTCCACCGGCGTGCACAAGATCGTGGTCGCCGGCGACAGCGCCGACAACCCGGCCCAGCAGTTCGGCGGCTGGACCGTGAACTGGCAGGGCGTCACCCCGGGCGGTCCGACGCCGCCGGTCGTCACGCCGGTGCAGGGCATCAAGGAGGCCGTGCCGGGGGCGAACGTGGTCGCGGCGGCCGACCAGCCGACCGCCGTCGCGCAGGCCGCCGACGCCGATGCCGTCGTGGTGGTGCTGGGTGAGAAGGCCGGCGCCGAAGGCCCCAACGACAGTGAGAACCCGGCGCTGACCGCCGCCCAGCAGTCCCTGGTGGACTCGCTCAAGGCGACCGGCAAGCCGGTGGTGGTCGTGCTGATGACCGGCCGTCCGCTGGTCTTGGGCTCCGTGGCCACCGCGCCGACGCTGCTCCAGACCTGGCTGCCCGGCTCCGAAGGCGGGCACGCGCTGGCCGACATCCTGTTCGGCAAGGCCAACCCCAGCGGCAAACTGGCCGTCTCCTGGCCCAAGACCCTCGGCGACATCCCGATGTCCTACGACCAGCTGCCCGGCACCAACGGCGGCCCCAGCTCCAACTACGACCCGCTGTTCCCGTTCGGCTTCGGCCTGTCGTACACGACCTTCAGCACCGCCACCCCGACCGTGAGCGCCACCACCGTGCGGGGCGACGGCAAGGAGACGGTGTCGGTCGCGGTGACCAACACCGGCGCGGTCGCCGGCAGCACGGTCGTGCCGGTGTACGTGCACCAGCCGGTCAGCCCGGTGCTCGTGCCGGACAAGCGGCTGGTCGGCTTCACCCGCGTCGACCTCAAGCCCGGCGAGACCAAGACCGTGCAGGTCACGTTCAACGTCAGCCAGCTGGGCGTGACCACCGGCGACGTGGACGCGGCCGGCCGGCGCGAGGTCGAGAAGGGTGCGTATGCCGTGGTCGTGGGCACTGCGCAGGCGCCGTTCACGGTGCGTTAGACTGACTGCTCGTGTCGTGCGGCGTTCCGCCGTGGAGGAAGACCCGGGTCACCGGGTGCCGTGTGAAGTGCGACACGACAAAGACAGAGTGAACTGAGAGGTCAGTCGCGTGGCGAACATCAAGTCGCAGCAGAAGCGGATCAAGACCAACGAGGCCGCCCGCCTGCGCAACAAGGCGGTCAAGTCCAGCGTCAAGACCGCCATCCGCAAGGTCCGCGAGGCCGTCGCCGCCGGCGACAAGGACAAGGCCCTCGAGCTGGCCCGTGCCGCCTCTCGCAGCCTGGACAAGGCCGCCAGCAAGGGCGTCATCCACGCCAACCAGGCGGCCAACAAGAAGTCCGCGCTCGCGCTGGCCGTGAACAAGGTCGGCTGAGCACGCCGTTTCGTCGTCGAGAGGGGCGTTCCCGTTGCGGGGACGCCCCTTTCGCTTGCGTCAGCCGATCTGGTGGGCCGCGACCACCTTGAGCACGGCCCGCTCCAACGCGTAGTCCGCGTCGGCCGCCACGCCCTTCACGTCGGCGTTCAACGCCGCCACGATCTGCATCGCCTCGGCCAGCCCGGCCGGTGACCAGCCACGGGCCTGCCCCTGCGCGCGCTTCACCTTCCACGGCGGCATGCCCAGGTCGCCGGCCATCCGGAACGGGTCGCCCCGGCCGGCCGAGGCCACCTTGGCCACCGTGCGCACGCCCTCGGCCAGCGCGTCGGCCACCAGCACATGCGGCACGCCCAGCTGCATGGCCCAGCGCAGCGCCTCCATCGCGCCGGCCCGGTCCCCGACCACGGCCAGGTCGGCCACGGCGAAGCCGGTCACCTCGGCCCGGCCCTGGTGGTAACGGCGCACCGCCGCCTCGTCGACCTTGCCGTCGTTGTCGGTGACCAGCTGCGAGGCGGCCGCGGCCAGCTCACGCAGGTCGTTGCCGACCGTCTCGATCAGCGCGGCCAGCCCGGCCGGGTCGATCTTGCCGCCGGCCCGGCGCACCTCGTCCTTGACGAACGCGTCGCGGTCGGCCGGCTTGGTGATCTTCGAGCACTCCACCACCGTGGCGCCGGCCTTCTTCAGCGCGCCCGGCAGGTCCTTGGCCACCTTGGCCCGGCCGCCGCCGGTGTGCAGCACGATCAGCACGATGCCGTCGGCCGGCTCCTTGGCGTAGGACAGGACCGCGTCGGCGATCTCCTTGCCGACCTCCTGCGCCCCCTCCAGCACCACCACCCGGCCCTCGGCGAACAGCGACGGGCTGAGCAGCTCGGCCAGCTCCGGCGGGGTGAGGTCAGTCACCCGCACGCGGGTCAGGTCGGCCGACGCGTCGGCCTCGCGGGCCTGCGCCAACGCGGCCCGCACGGCCCGCTCGACCAGCAGTTCCTCGTCGCCGAGCACGAGCAGCAGCGGATCAGGGGCGGCACTCACCCCGTCATCCTTCCACGTCCCGCATACTGGGCTCGCGGGTGGCGATGCCACGTCGCGTTGCCGTACCGTGCAGGTCACAACTGAACACCGCTCATCCAGAGGGGCAGAGGGAACGGCCCGTTGAAGCCCCGGCAACCGGCGACGCATGTCTTTGTGCGTCGAACACGGTGCCAATTCCGACCCACACGTGGGAAAGATGAGGAGACGCCTCCCATGACCTCGACCGTCGACGCCCGTACGCCCGCCAACTTGGGCCCTGTCAACCTCGGCCCCGCGCGCGCCCTGAGCTGTCGTGAGTGCGGCCACCAGATCCCGCTGGCCGCGGAATTCGCCTGTAGCGAGTGTTTCGGCCCCCTCGAAGTGGCCTACGACTTCGGCCGCGTCACCCGCGAGGACATCGAGGCCGGCCCCAAGTCGATCTGGCGCTACCGCAACCTGCTGCCGGTGCCGACCGACGTGCAGTCCTTCCCCAACACCGAGCCCGGCCTGACCCGCCTGGTCAAGGCCGACCGCCTCGGCGCGGCGCTGGGCGTGCGCAACCTGTGGGTCAAGGACGACACCGGCAACCCCACGCACTCGTTCAAGGACCGCGTGGTCGCGGTCGCACTGGCCGCGGCCCGCCAGCTCGGCTTCAAGGTGCTGGCCTGCCCCTCCACCGGCAACCTGGCCAACGCCGTCGCCGCCGCGGCCGCCCGCGCCGGCTGGGAGTCGGTCGTGCTGATCCCGTCCTCGCTGGAAAAGGCCAAGATCCTCACCACCGCCGTGTACGACGGTGCCCTGATCGCCGTCGACGGCAACTACGACGACGTGAACCGCCTGGCCACCCAGCTCGCCGCCGAGCACGAGGACTGGGCGTTCGTGAACGTCAACGTCCGGCCGTACTACGCCGAGGGCTCCAAGACGCTGGCCTACGAGGTCGCCGAGCAGCTCGGCTGGCGGCTGCCCGGGCAGATCGTGGTGCCGGTCGCCTCCGGCTCGCAGTTGACCAAGGTGGACAAGGGTTTCCGCGAGCTCGGCGAGCTCGGGCTGGTCGACGCCACCCCGTACCGGGTGTTCGGCGCCCAGGCCACCGGCTGCTCCCCGGTGTCGACGGCCTACAAGGCCGGCACCGACGTCGTCGCGCCGGTCCGCCCCGACACCATCGCCCGGTCGCTGGCCATCGGCGCGCCGGCCGACGGGCCGTACGTGCTGGACACCGTGCGCCGCACCGGCGGCGCCGTCGAGGACGTCACCGACGAGGAGGTCGTCGAGGGCATCCGGCTGCTGGCCCGCACCGAGGGCATCTTCGCCGAGACCGCCGGCGGCGTGACCGTCGCGACCGCCAAGAAGCTCGTCGAGACCGGGCAGCTCGACCCCGACGCCGACACCGTGCTGTTGATCACCGGCGACGGCCTCAAGACCCTGGACGCCGTGGCCGACCGCATCGGTCCCAAGGCTGTCGTGCCGCCCAACGCCGCCGCCGTGACCGAAGCTCTCGGCCTGTAAGACCCTTTAGCGGTTTAGGGTATTACCAGCGCTATAGGGGCGTCTCCACAACGTCGAACGCCGGCGCGTGTCTGCGCGCCGGCGTTCCACCACGCCGGCACATCGGCGTCCCGCATCAGCGATCCCGTGGCCAGCCGGGCGCTGTTGGAGACGATCACCCGCCCTTGGGCGTTCACGAGGGCCGCTCGCGATCCCAGCCTTCGCAGCTTGGGCTGCAACACATGCTCGAATTCCCGCACGTACACGTCCGCCCCCACCACTCCGGCGAACGCGCCGTTGCGGCGGGCCGGCACCGTGAACGTGAGCGTGTACTCGTCCGTGCAGAGGTAGTCCACGTACGGTCCGTTCACGTGCCGGCGGCCCGTGTCCCTCGACACCGTGAACCAGCTTTGCCTTGTGTAGTCCAGGAAGTTGGCACTCCCCGGCTCCAGGCTGATGAACAGCTGCTCCGGCCCGGTCGCCTTGGCCGTCCACCACTCGAAGCCGTACTCCTGGTCCGCCAGCACGTGCGGCGCCGCCACATAGCCCGCCCCGATCACCAGGCCGCCCAGCGCGTCCAGCACCTGCGGCCTGATGCCGTCCAGGTCCCTGGCCCTGACCTCGTCCACCACGTCCAGCAGTGCTTCCACCGCCACCAGCACCGGCTTCAGCCGGTCGAAGACGTCTTCCACGATCGCCGCGACGTGTTCGACGACCTCGTCACCAGTGCCCATGACGCTCACCTCGGCTGTACGGGTAACGGTCAGGATTCCAGCAGGGCCAGGTGCATGTCCACGAGCCGGTCCACCGCTTCGAGGATGTGCTCCTCGGTGAGCTTGCGGGCCAGCTCCCCGTCCTGCAGCGCGATCGCCTCCGTGATCGCCCGATGCTCCGCGTAGGCGTTGGGACTCGGCGGCAGCCACAGCAGCCCGCCCCTCTCCCCTTGGAGCTGCACCTCTTCATGCGTCAGCCGCGCCGACTGCGCCGCCGCCGCCACTTCCAGGTGAAACTGCCGCTCCGCCCTCGCCGCCGCCTGCTCCCCCCACCGACTCCAGCCCCGCTCCGCCACCCCACCGGCCTCGCCGTCCGCCGCCCGCTCCCGCGTCGCGCCCCCTCCCCCACCAAACACCCCCCGTTCCAGCCCCCGCCGCGCTCCGCCCTCCCCACCAGCCTCGCCACCCGCCACCGAGCCCAGGCCCTCACCCCCGCCACGCGCCGCCAGCCCTTCTCCCCCTCCGCGCGCCGCCAGCCCCTCCGCCACGCTGGCCTCACCGTCCGCCCCGCGGGCTTGTCCATCGCTCGCTCGGCGCAGGTCTTCCGTCGCCAGCCGCAGCCGCTCCACGTCCTCCGGCGAGCTTCGCTCCGCCGCCAGCCGGGCCGCCGCCCCCGCTACTGCCAGGTAGTGGTCGCCGATGTCGCGCAACTCGCTCAGCGACACCGCCCGCAGCCGCTGCCGCCACGACGTCGGCGCCCCCTCCTCCGGCGCGATCACGAAGCTGCCGCCCCCTCGTCCCCGTCTGGTGGCCACCAGGCCCAGCTGTCTCAGCGCCACCAGCGCTTCCCGGACCGTCACCGTGGCCACCCCGAACTGCCCGGCCAACTCCGCCTCGCTCGGCAACTGCTCCCCGTCGGCCAACAACCCCATCGAGATCGCGTCGGTCAGCCGCGTCGTCACCGCCTCGGCCCGCCCGAGGTCGCCCAGCGGCGCAAACACGTGCGACCTCGCCTGCCCCATGCCAACCCTCACCCTTCTCACCACCGAGGACTCTCGACCCCAATCCTCCTCCACAGTCTTGCCATATGACATATGGACTCATATGTTTAACCCCATCCCGCTCCTCCGCCACCCCGGGACCGCAGGGAGTCGCCATGCGACAGCTGCACCACTTCATCGACGGGGCCCAGGTCGACTCCGCCTCCGGACAACGCGCGGACGTGATCGACCCGGCGACCGGACAGCCGTACTGCACGGCCCCGGTGGCCGGCAAGGTGGACGTCGACGGGGCCCTGCACGCGGCGCAAGCGGCCTTCGAGTCCTGGCGGGACACCACGCCGGCACAACGGCAGCTGGCGTTGTTGAAGATCGCCGACGCGGTCGAGGAACGGTCCGGCGAACTGGTCCGGGTTGAGTGCGAGAACACCGGGAAACCGTTGGCGCTCACGGCATCCGAGGAATTGCCGGTGGTGGTGGACCAACTGCGCTTCTTCGCCGGCGCGGCCCGGGTACTCGAGGGAAAGTCGGCCGGGGAGTACATGGCCGGCCACACGTCCTTCGTGCGGCGCGAGCCGATCGGGGTGTGCGCGCAGGTGACGCCGTGGAACTACCCGCTGATGATGGCCGTCTGGAAGATCGCGCCGGCCCTGGCCGCGGGCAACACGGTGGTGCTGAAGCCGTCGGACACCACGCCGGCGTCCACCTTGCTGCTGGCCGAGATCGCCGCGGAGCATCTGCCGCCGGGTGTGTTCAACGTGGTCTGCGGCGACCGGGACACCGGCCGAGCACTGGTCGGCCACGAGATCCCGGCGATGGTGTCGATCACCGGGTCGGTCCGTGCCGGCACCGAGGTCGCGAGCGCGGCGGCAGCCGACGTCAAACGCGTGCACCTGGAGCTGGGCGGCAAGGCGCCGGTCATCGTGTTCGCCGACGCCGACATCGAAGCCGCCGCCGAAACCATCGCGATGGCCGGCTACTTCAACGCCGGGCAGGACTGCACCGCCGCCACCCGGGTTCTCGTCGCCGACGGGGTGCACGACAACTTCGTCGCCGCCCTCACCACCCGGGCCCTGGCGACCAGAACCGGCGGTCCCGACGACACGTCAGCCGACTACGGTCCGCTCAACAGTGCCGATCAGCTCGACCGCGTCGCCGGTTTCATCGACCGGCTGCCGGCCCACGCGACCGTCCACAGTGGTGGCAGCAGACTCGGCGACAAGGGTTACTTCTTCGGCGCCACAGTGGTTTCCGGCGTGCGGCAGCAGGACGAGATCAGCCAGCACGAGGTGTTCGGGCCGGTGATCACCGTGCAGCGCTTCGCCGACGAGGCCGAGGCCCTCGGCGCGGCCAACGGCGTGCCCTACGGGCTGGCGTCGTCGGTGTGGACGACCGACCACCAACGGGCGATGCGCATGGCCGGCCGACTCGACTTCGGCTGCGTGTGGATCAACACGCACATCCCGCTCGTCGCCGAGATGCCCCACGGCGGCTTCAAGAAATCCGGCTACGGCAAGGATCTCTCGCTGTACGGGCTGGAGGACTACACCCGCGTCAAGCACGTGATGAGCGCCCTCTAGGTCGTTTCGCCAGCAGGTCATCGGTCCCGGAGAACAGCGGAGGCCAGCGATGCCCCACCAAGCCCCCGACGTCGCGCTCGGCGGTCCCGCGCCGGCCGCCACCGCCGTGCCCGCGGTCCGGCTTCGCGGCCTGCGCAAGGACTTCGGGCCCGTCACCGCGGTCGACGGCGTCGACCTCGACATCCGACCGGGTGAATTCTTCGCCATGCTCGGACCGTCCGGTTCCGGCAAGACGACGGTGCTGCGGATGATTGCCGGCTTCGAGCAGCCCACCGACGGCGTGATCGAACTCGGCGGCCGGGACGTCAGCCGGCTGGCCCCGTTCGACCGCGACGTGAACACCGTCTTCCAGGACTACGCCCTGTTCCCGCACATGAACGTCACCAAGAACGTCGAATACGGACTCCGGGTCAAGGGCGTGCCCAAGGACGAACGACGCCGCCGGGCCGCCGAGGCGCTGCACTCCGTGCGTCTCGACGACTACGGCCGCCGACGACCGTCCCAACTGTCCGGTGGCCAGCGCCAACGCGTCGCACTGGCCCGGGCCCTGGTCAACCGGCCCAAGGTGCTGCTGCTCGACGAACCACTCGGCGCACTCGACCTGAAACTTCGTCACGAAATGCAGAGCGAGCTCAAGCAGCTACAGCGAGATGTCGACATCACCTTCGTGTTCGTCACCCACGACCAGGACGAGGCCCTGACCATGAGCGACCGGATCGCGGTGTTCAACGCCGGCCGGATCGAGCAGGTCGGCACCCCGCAGGAGGTCTACGAGCGGCCGGCGACGGCGTTCGTCGCCGGTTTCGTCGGCACCTCCAACCTGCTCGGCGGGCGCGCGGCGGAGACGGTGATCGGCATGGCCGGGCTGTTCAGCATCCGCCCCGAGAAGATCCGCATCGACGGCGACCTGGCCCGCCCGGCCGGTCCCGGCGAGACCGTGGCGACCGGCACGGTCACCGACGTGGTGTACGCCGGCGCGACCATGCGCTTCGAGGTCGCCCTCGACGCCGGCGGCCGGCTGTCCGTGGTGCGGCAGAACACCGACGGCGTGCCCGGCTTCAGCGACGGCCGGGTCCGACTGACCTGGCGGCACGAGCACAACTTCCCGGTCACCGGCACCGAGTGAAAGGTCGATCATGAAGAACACGGCGCTGCTGGCCGGTCTGCTCGCGGCGGGCCTCGTGCTCACCGCGTGCGGCACCACCAGCAGCAACACGACGGCCACCGGCGGCACCGCCTTCACCCCGCCGTCGCTACCCGCGCTCGGCAAGCTCGGCCCGGGCGAGGGCCAGCTGTCCGTGCTGGCGTGGCCCGGCTACGCGGAGAACGGCGCCAACGACCCCAAGGTCAACTGGGTCACGCCGTTCGAGCAGGAGAGCGGCTGCAAGGTCAACGTCAAGCCGTTCGGCACCTCCGACGAGGCCATCAGCCTGATGAAGACCGGCCAGTACGACGTCGTCTCCGCCTCCGGCGACGCCTCGCTGCGCCTGATCGCCTCCGGCGACATCGAGCCGGTCAACACCTCGCTCGTGCCCAACTACGCCGACGTGTTCGGCTTCCTCAAGAACCAGTCGTGGAACAGCGTCGGCGGCGTCGCCTACGGCATCCCCCACGGCTGGGGCGCGAACCTGCTCACGTGGCGCTCCGACAAGGTCAGCCCCGCACCCACGTCGTGGTCCACGCTGTTCGACCCGAACTCCAAGTACAAAGGCAAGATCACCGCCTACGACTCGCCGATCTACATCGCCGACGCCGCCCTCTACCTCAAGGCCCACCAGCCCGACCTGGGCATCAAGAACCCCTACGCGCTGGACAGCACCCAGTTCAAGGCCGCCGTCGACCTGCTCAAGAAGCAGCGGCCCCTGGTCAGCGAATATTGGTCGGACTATCTCAAGGAGAGCCAGGCGCTCACCAGTGGCGACGCCGTGCTCGGCACCGCGTGGCAGGTGACGGTCAACGTCACCAAGGCCGGCAACGTGCCGGTGGAGTCGACCGTGCCGGCCGAGGGCGCCACCGGCTGGTCGGACACGTGGATGGTGGCCACCAAGTCGCAGCACAAGAACTGCGCCTACCTGTGGATGAACTACATCATCAGCCCCAAGGTCAACGCCCAGGTCGCCGAGTACTTCGGCGAGGCCCCGGCCAACGCCAAGGCGTGCGCCCAGACCACCGACGCCAAGCACTGCGACACCTACCACGCCGGCGACTCCGCCTACGCGGCCAAGATCGCCTACTGGACCACGCCGATCTCGCAGTGCCTCGACGGACGCACCGACGTCAAGTGCGAGGACTACGGCGCGTGGACCCAGGCGTGGACCGAGATCAAGGGTTGACCCGGTGACCACCGCGATCACGAACGCGCCGCCCGGCGCCTCACCCCGCCGCCGACTCTCGGCGTCCCTGCACCACCGGCCTCGGGTGCGGCTGAGCCTGCTGCTGTCCGGGCCGTTGATCTGGCTCGGTCTGGCCTACCTCGGCGCACTGGCGGCGTTGTTCGTGACCGCGTTCTGGAGCACCGACGTGTTCACCGGGCGGGTGGTGGTCAGCTGGTCCCTGGACAACTTCGCCACCCTCGCCCGGGATGCCGTCTACCGCACCATCACCGTTCGCACCGTCGGCGTCGCCGTGCTCGTCACCGTCATCGACGCCGTGATCGCGTTCCCGATGGCCTTCGCCATGGCCAAGTTCACCTCCCGGCGGACCCAGCGGCTGCTGGTGATCGCCGTGATGACCCCGCTGTGGGCCAGCTACCTGGTCAAGGCCTACGCCTGGCGGTCCATGCTGTCCGGCAACGGCGTGCTGCACTGGCTGCTCGCCCCCGTCGGCCTCGACGGCCCCGGCTACGGCCTGACCGCCACCGTGATCACGCTGTCCTATCTGTGGCTGCCCTACATGATCCTCCCGATCTACGCCGGCCTCGACCGCCTGCCCGACTCCCTCGTCGACGCCTCCGGCGACCTCGGCGCCCGCTCCGTACGCACGTTCTTCTCCGTCGTGCTCCCGCTCGCCATGCCGGCCGTCATCGCCGGCTCCATCTTCACGTTCTCGCTGTCGCTGGGCGACTACATCGCCGTCAAGATCGTCGGCGGCACCAGCCAGCTGCTCGGCAACGTCGTCTACGACAACATCGGCGCCGCCAACAACCTCCCCTTCGCCGCCACCGTCGCCACCGTGCCGGTGGTGATCATGCTGCTGTACCTCGCCGCCGTCCGCCGAACCGGCGCACTCGACACTCTTTGAGCCCGGCCGAACGCCCGAGGCGCCGACCACCACCCCGGTCCAGCAGCCGTGGCGCATCGATCTCTCTGGCTCCCCCGCCCCCGCCCCCTCCCCCACCCCTCCCTCTCCCCTCCCTCTCCCGTTTCCCTTGGTGTCGAACGAATCAGGCCGTGCCAGGCAACCCACAGGAGGCTCGGACATGACCTTCTCCCGAACCACCCGGCGGGTGCTGCTGGGCGCGCTCGCGCTGGGCCTCGCGGTGGTCTACTTCCCGCTGCTGGTGGTGTTGCTCAACTCCTTCAACGCGGATCCGACGTTCGGCTGGCCGCCGGCGGGCTTCACGCTGGAGTGGTGGAGCCGGGCGGCCGGCAACGACGGGGCGCTGGCGGCGCTGCGGACGAGCGTGGAGGCGGGGGTGGCGGCGACGGCGATCGCGCTGGTGCTCGGCACGATGGCTGCGTTTGCCTTGCAGCGCTACAAGTTCATCGGCCGCAACCCGATCTCGTTGCTGATCGTGCTGCCGATCGCGCTGCCCGGCATCGTCACCGGTATCGCGCTGAACAACGCCTTCCGCACCATCCTCGGCATCAACCTGGGCCTGTTCACGGCGATCGTGGCCCACGCGACGTTCTGCATCGTCGTGGTGTTCAACAACGTCGTGGCCCGCCTGCGGCGCATGGGCAACAACCTCGAGGAGGCGTCGATGGATCTCGGCGCCGACGGCATCAGCACCTTCCGGCTCGTCACGTTCCCGATGCTGCGTTCGGCCCTGCTGGCCGGCGGACTGCTGGCCTTCGCCCTCTCCTTCGACGAGATCATCGTCACCACGTTCACCCTCGGCGCGGGCATGGAGACGGTGCCGATCTGGATCTACGACAACCTGTTCCGGCCCAACCAGGCGCCGATCGTCAACGTCGTGGCGGCAGTCCTGATCCTGGCCTCCACGGTGCCGGTGTACCTGGCCCAGCGGCTGTCCGGCGACAGCGCCTCCGGCGGGCGGCTCTAGAAACCGCCGGCCGGCCGACGCTATCGGCGCACGACCCGCTCCGAGCCGCGGCGGGCGATGAGCGGACCGTCTCGGCTGGCGACGACGGCCATGTCACCATCCTCATCGGTGCGCAGGACCGTTGCTCCCTCCCGTCGCAGTGCGTCCAGAATGAGTGAACTGGGGTGCCCAAAGGGTTTCCGGCGCCGACGCTGACCAGGGCGACCCGGGGATGCACGCGTTCCAGGAAGCGGGGCAGCGAGTAGCGGCTGCCGTGGTGGGGCACCTTGAGCACGTCGGCGGACAGATCCTCGTTGCTGGCCAACAGGTTGGCCTGCCCTTCCAGCTCGATGTCGCCGGTCAGCAGGATCCGGCCGGCCGGGGTGTCGGCGCGCAGGACGAGCGAGGCGTCGTTGACGGGTGTGCCCTCGGCGTCGGGGCCGAGATGGCTCGGCACGGCCTGCGGCGCGATCACGGTCATGGCCATTCCTGGTAACTCGATTCGTTGTCCGGCAACGATGTCCACCACCTTCACGCCCGCGGCCGAGGCCAGCCGGCGGACCTGGTCCCAGGCCCAGGCCGGTTCGTGCAGTGGCCCGACGCCGACGGCACCGACCGGATAGTCGCTGAGCACCGACGACAAGCCACCGACGTGGTCCGCGTGCAGGTGGCTGAGCACCACCAACGGAATGCTGACCACGCCGAGCCGGTGCAGGCAGCCGACGATCGAGCTGAGGTCCGGCCCGGTGTCGATGAGCACCACCCGTCCCGGCTCGGACGTCGCCACCACATGCGCGTCGCCCTGGCCTACATCGCAACTCACCATCGCCCACCCTGTCGGCGGCCAACCGGAACCGGTGAGCCGCGCCGGCATCAACACCAGCACCGCACCGGCCGCGATCACGGCCGCCACCACGCGCAGCCGCCGCGACCGCACCACGGCCCAACCCACGCCCAGCAAGGCGGCCAACAGCACCGTCCCGAGCAAGCCGCTCGGCCAACGCACCGACGCCAGCGGCATCGACGAGGTGTAGCGGGCGACGTGGATGAGCCACCACGCCTCCGGGCTGGTCAAGCGGGCCAGCAACTCGCCCAGCCACTGGTTCATCGGCGTCACCACCGTGGCGAGCACCCCGATGACCGTCACGGGCGCGACCACTGGTTCGGCCACCAGGTTGGCGATCACCGCGACCACGCTCACCTCGCCGGACAGGCCGGCGATCACGGGTGCGGTCACCAGGTGGGCGGCCAGCGGCGCGGCAATGGCCTCGGCGATGCCGGGCGGCACGCCCCGGTCACGCAGCCACGCCGCCCATCGCGGCGCGACCAGTACCAGGGCCCCGGTCGCGAGCACGGAGAGCGCGAATCCGGCGCTGAGGCCGAGCGCCGGGTCGATCGGCACCAGCACCACCACCGACCAGGCCAACGCCGGCAGCAGCGATCTCTCCCGGCCCAGCACCAAAGCCAACAGCGCCAGGCCGCCCATCATCGCCGCCCGCAACACGCTCGGCTCCGGACCGGCGAGGATGACGAATCCGATCACCGCCAGGCCGGCGCCCGCGCCGGCAATCCGCGGGCCCAGTCCCAGCAACCGGATCGCGAACAGTGCAGCACCGGCGACGATCGCCAGGTTGGCCCCGCTGACCGCGAGCAGGTGGGTCATGCCGGCCACCCGGAACTCGTCGGACACCCGCGGCGACAGGTTCGCCGTGTCACCGACGACCAGCCCAGGCACCAGGCCCGCCTGCTCGTCCGGCAACACCTCCGATGCTCGCCGCAGTCCGTTTCGCAGTGCGGCCGCGACCTTCTGCCAAGGCGGAGCCGGCGACACGTCGGCCGGCGATCCCCTGGCCTGCACGACCGCGACAGTGAGGTCGCCGCCGCGGGATGGGGCGGCCCGGCCGGTGACGGTGAGCCACTGGCCCGGCAGCAGGTTGGCCCAGTCGCCGGCCTGCGCCAGCACCATGACATCGCCGGCCGGGACCAGGACGCGGTCCGCGCCGCCCTGCCGGCTGCCGAATCCTTGCGTACGAAGGGGTTTCGGCCGCTCCGACACCTCGACCCGCAGCGTGACGACGGTGCCCCGCTCCGCGTCCTGCCGCAGCGGATTCGTCGCCGATGCATGAATCACCGTTGCGATCCAACAGGTTGCCAACGCGCCGAGGGTGATCACGAGCACCGCCTGCGGACGCCAGCGCAGCGACCGGAAGGCCACCAGCAAGGCCGTGCCCGCAGCGAGAAAGCCGAGTAGCCAGCTGAACTGCCAGCCCCACGCCAGGCCAACCGTGGCGACCGCCCACACCACCAGGGCGACCGGCACCATCCGGGTGTCAGTCATCGCGGACCGCCGGCTCGATCCGGATCCGCATGAACAGTGGCGATCGGAGGAACCGGACGAGCTCGATCCCGAGCGCCACCACGGCGACGACGAGCGACCACCAGAACTGGTGCCCGCACAGGAGAGCGACCGGCAGGGCGAACACCGCGGCGTGTCGACGGAAGATCCGAGTAGTGGTCATGTCTGCACCAAGTCCTTCAGGTGGTCGAATCTGGTGGCGCCGATACCGTCGACCTCGCGGAGCTGGTCGACCGACTGGAAGCGGCCGTTCTTGGTCCGCCACTGGAGAATCCGTTGCGCCATCGAGGGTCCGACGCCAGGCAGCGTCTCCAGCTCGGTCTCGGTGGCCGTGTTGAGGTTGACCTTGCCGGGCGGTTGCCCCGGAACCGCCTGGGGCTGCGGCACACCGACGGCGACCTGTTCGCCGTCGGACAGCTTGCGGGCCAGGTTGAGTTGGGACAGGTCAGCGTCGGGCAGTGAGCCGCCGGCGGCACGCAGTGCGTCGGCGACCCGGGAGCCGTCGGGCACCGTGACCAGTCCTGGCCGGGCGACCTTGCCGACGACGCTGACGACCAACGGCCCGGGCGACGGGCCCGGCCTGCCCACCCCGCGCTGTGCGCGGCGGTTGGGGTCGCGGGGGCGGGCAGGTGCGGTGGCTGTTCCAGCACGGGCCGGCTCAGCCACATGCCCAGGGCAGCGGCCAACGCGGCGATCAGCGCCGCGCCGGCGAGGGCGAGTACCGCCGTTCGGGGTCGGCGGACCCGGGCGCCTCCGGGCAACCAGCGCTCGACCAACGGACCCGCCCGCCCTGCGGCCGTGTCACTGTCGGGCGCGTCCTGCGGTTCGGGCACGGCGTCGCCGAACACCTCGGTCAGGCGTTTGCGTACCTGGGCCGTGTGGTCGGTGGCGCCTGGGCGCAGTCGATCGAGCACGGCGTCGACGCTAGGGCGGGGCGGGGTGGGGGCGGCGCTGGTGAAGATCCAGATGTGGACAAGTCGGGGGCTGTGGACAGGTGGGCTTGGCTGGGGTCAGGCGGTGGCGGGGTGTGCCATTCTGGTGGGTTGGGGGTCAGGCCGGGAGGTTCAGGCCGCCCGGGACGACGACCACGCCCAGCACCCCGGGACCGGTGTGGGCGCCGATCACCGCCCCCACCTCGGAGATCAGGCAGCCGGGCGAGTTGGGCAGGCGGGACTCCAGCTTGGCGGCGAGTTCCGCGGCCCGTTCGGGAGCGGCCAGGTGGTGCACGGCCAGCTCGACCGGGCCGCGGCCGGCGGCATTGGCGGCGAGGTCGACGAGACGGGCGATGGCGCGGCTGGTGGTGCGGACCTTCTCCAGCGGCACGATGCGGCCGTCCTCGACGTGCAGAAGGGGCTTCACCGACAGCGCGGTCCCGACCAATGCGGCGGTCGTGCCGATACGGCCGCCACGACGCAGATACTCAAGCGTCTCAACGGAAAAAAACGTCCGAGCCCGGGCGGCCACGCGCGTGGCGGCCCGCTCAACCTCGGCCGGCGACGCCCCGGCGGCAGCAGCATCCGCGGCCGCCAACGCGGCGAATCCGAGCCCCATCGCGGTGGACCGCGAGTCGACGATCCGCACCCGATCCGGCCCGACTTCCTCGGCCGCCATCCACGCGGCGTTCCACGTCCCGGACAGCTCCCCCGACAGGTGCACGGCGACGACGGCCTCGGCGCCGTCCTCCAACGCCTTGCGGTACTCGGCGGCGAGCTCGGCGGGATTGGCCCTCGACGTGGTGACGGTCCGCCGTTCGCCGAGGGCCCCCGCGAGCTCGACCGGCCCGAAGTCGACGCCGTCCAGCCGCCCGACCCCGTCGACCAGCACGTGCAGCGGGATCACCCGCACCGAGCGCCGCTCGGCGAAGCCTTCCGGCAGGTACGCGGTGGAGTCGGTGACGACGGCGACGGACACGGCCGCCCAGCCTACGGGTTGACGGGGTCCAGGTGGCGGACCGTGTCCGCCATGGCCTGGCCCACGGCCCGATGTGCGTCGAATCCCCAGTGGATGCCGTCGGGATTGCCGTGCCCGCCACGCACGTGCTCACCAATCAGCGACGGCAGGTCCAGCAGCGGCACCTCGTGCCGCAACGCCCACCTGCGCACGGCCGCCTCCCCCGCCGGCCGGCCGCTGTGCACGTAGCCGTACACGGCGGCGCGGTGCACGGGCGGCACCATGCCCACCACGGGCAGCCCCGGCCGCAGCGTCCGCACGGCCCGCACGCAGTCGTCCAGGTAGCGCTCCGTCAGGTGCGCCGGCAACGCCACCGGACCGCCAAGCCGGGACAACCACGGCTGCGCGCCCAGGTACACCGCCCGCACGCGCCGCCGCAGCGCGTCCGGGCGTAGGAACCGCAGCCCCTCACGCAGATACGTCGGCAGCGGCGACGGCAGCGTGTCCATGCCGCCCACGGCCAGCACCAACACGTCGGCGCGGGCCAGCGCCGCCCAGAACCGAGGATCCCCCGTCACCGCCCACCACGCGTCGCGGGCGGTCCACCCGAAGCCGGCGATCAGCTCCGAGGAACCCCCCAGCGACGACGCGGCCACCGAGTGCCACAGCCGTGGGTCGTCGGCGGCCAGCGGCCCGACGGGGCCGTGGAAGCACAGCGAATCCCCGACGACGAGCAGGTTCACGCGCCGGCGTTGTACGTGAGCAGCCGCCAGCGGCCGTCACCGCCGGGCCGTCGGGCCAGCACCGCCCAGTGGCAGTTGCTCAGCCCGCCCAGCTGCGGCCAGATCGACACCGGCATGGTCAGCAGCTGCGCGGTCAGTGCCGTGATCAGGCCCCCGTGCGCACACAGCAACACGGTGCCGGACTGCTCCTCGTCCAGCTCGTTGACGAGCTCATGGGCCCGTGTCGCCACCTCCACCCGGGCCTCGCCGCCGGGCGGCGCCCACGTGGGGTCGGTCTGCCAGGTCTTGATGCCGCCCGGGTAGCGGGCGTCCACCTCGGCCGACGTCAGGCCCTGCCAGTGCCCGATGTCGGTCTCCCGCAGCCGCTTGTCCAGCCGCAGCGGCAGGCCACTGGCCTCGACCAGGATCTTCGCCGTGTCGGTGGCCCGCCGCAGGTCGGAGGCGACCACCAGCTGCGGCTCGTACGCCAGCAGCGCGGGCACCGCGGCCCGCGCCTGCTCCCGGCCCCGCTCGGTCAGCGGCGAGTCCAGGTGGCCCTGCCAGTGGCCGCTGGCGTTGTGCTCGGTCTGCCCGTGCCGCCACAGCAGGATTCTGCTCAGGGTCATGAACCGTCCTCACTGGTCCCGTCGTCGAACGGGATCTCCGGGCAGTCCTTCCACAGCCGCTCAAGGCCGTAGAAGACGCGCTCCTCGGTGTGCTGGACGTGCACAACGACGTCCACGAAGTCGAGCAGCACCCAGCGACCCTCGCGGGCCCCCTCGCGGCGCACCGGCTTGGTGCCGGCCTCCCGCATCTTCTCCTCGACGGCGTCCACGATGGCGCCGACCTGACGCTCGTTGGGCGCCGACGCGATCACGAAGCAGTCCGTGATCACGAGCTGGGCGGAGACGTCCAGCACCTTGATGTCGTGCGCCTTCTTGTCGGCGGCCGCGTGTGCGGCCACCAGCGCCAGCCGTCGTGCCTCGTCGGTGGCTGCCACGTCACTCCTTGCGTTCTTTACTTGCGGATGAGTGGCAAGGGTACCGTCCCGCGTCCGGGGAAAAACCCGTTGACCAGGCCGCGGCCCAGACGATCAGATAGGGGCACACGGCCGCAGTGGGTGGCCCAACCGAAGGGAGGTGTGCGAATGCTCGGGAAGTCTCTCGGCGCGCTCGCGCTTCGTCCCGTCGGGCGTACGCGATAGCGCGCCAGGACTGACGAGTACGGGTCCCCCGATCCAGGCGCCGGATCGGGGGATTCCCGTCTTCAGCACTGGTAGAGGCCGCGCTTGGAGATGTACTGCACCACCCCGTCCGGCACCAGGTACCACACGGGCTGACCAGCGCAGACACGGTCGCGGCAGGCCGTGGACGAGATCGCCATGGCCGGCACTTCGATCAGGCTGACCGAGCCGGCCGGCAGGTGGTGGCCGTCCAGCCGGAAGCCCGGCCGGGTGACGCCGATGAAGTGGGCCCGGGTGAACAGCTCGTCGACCCGCTTCCAGGACACGATCTGGGACAGCGCGTCCGCGCCCGTGATGAAGAACAAGTCGTCATCGGGGAAACGATCGGCCAGGTCGGCCAGCGTGTCGGCGGTGTAGGTGGGTCCGCCGCGGTCGATGTCCACGCGGCTGACCGAGAAGCGCGGGTTGGACGCCGTCGCGATCACGGTCATCAGGTAGCGGTCCTCGGCCGGGCTGACCCCGCGGCCGGATTTCTGCCAGGGCTGCCCGGTCGGCACGAAGATCACTTCGTCCAGCTCGAACTTGGCCTGGACCTCGCTGGCCGCGACGAGGTGGCCGTGGTGGATCGGGTCGAAGGTGCCGCCCATGACCCCGACCCGGCGCTTGTCGGTCATAACGGTCCAGCGTAGGCAGCCGTCACCCGTTCGGCCTGCGACAGCGCCGAAGTGTGAGCAACGGCTATCCGAGCGGCTGGGGACGCCGGCCGGCAGCCGGCGCCCCCATCCCCTCAGTCCAGCGGGGCGACCACCTTGTCGGTGCCGACCTCGCGCACCAGGATCGCCTCCATCGGGCACGACTCAGCGGCGGTGATCACCTCGTCGTCGGCGTCGACCTCGTCGGCGACCGGCGTGCCGTAGCCGCCGTCGAGCGTGAAGTACTTCGGCGAGGTGCCGGCGCACACGCCGGAGCCGAT
This sequence comes from Kutzneria chonburiensis, assembly GCF_028622115.1. Taxonomy (NCBI): domain Bacteria; kingdom Bacillati; phylum Actinomycetota; class Actinomycetes; order Pseudonocardiales; family Pseudonocardiaceae; genus Kutzneria; species Kutzneria chonburiensis. The sequence continues at coordinate 9,460,983 of NZ_CP097263.1, read as the reverse complement.
GCACGTGCCCGAGTCGATCGCGATATTCCAGCGGCCGTCTGCCACCGTGTCCTCCTCAGCCAGTTCAGGAACCCGTCAATCCTGCATCACCAGGTGACGGGCAGCGCCTGCAGGCCCCGTACCAGGCGGCCCGTCTTGAACGGCACCTCCTCGACCGGGACCGCGAACCGCAGGCCGGGGAAGCGCCGCAGCACAGTACCCACAGCGACCTGGAGTTCCAGTCGAGCCAGCTGCGCGCCGAGGCAGTGGTGCACGCCGTGGCCGAACGCGACGTGCGGGTTGTTCTCCCGGTGGAAGTCGATCTCCTCGGGGTTGTCGAACACCCGGGCGTCGCGGTTGGCCGACGCGGTCTGGGTCATCACGGCCTCGCCGGCCTTGACCAGCGTGCCGCTGAGCACGACGTCCTCGGTGGCGATGCGGGGGAAGCCGGCGGCCGCGCCCAGCGGCGTCACCCGCAGCAGCTCCTCGATCGCCGGTTCCAGCAGGTCGGGGTCGTCCCGCAGCTCCTTGAGCAGCTGCGGCTTGCTGAGCAGCGTGTACAGGAAGTTGCCGGTCTGGTTGGCCGTGGTCTCGTGGCCGGCGACCAGCAGCGTGACGCCGAACTGGACCAGCTCGGCCTCGCTGAGCCGGTCGTCCTCGTCGCGGGCCCGGACCAGCTCGCTGAGCAGGGAGTCGGACGGCTCCTCGCGGTGCTTGGCGACGAGGTCGGCCAGGTACGCCTTCAGCCCGTCGCGGCCGGCCTGGATCTCTTCCGGGGTGTACGCGCTGAACGCGAGCGCCGCGTCCGACCAGGCCCGGAACCGGTCACGGTCCTCGTACGGCACGCCGAGCAGCTCGCAGATCATGGTGATCGGCAGCGGCAGCGCGAGCCCCTCCACCAGGTCGGCCGGCGGGCCCTGGGCCTCGATGGCGTCGAGCAGGCCGTCGACGACCTCCTGGGCGCGCGGGCGCAGCATCTCGATGCGCCGCATGGTGAACGCCTTGGCCACCAGCTTGCGCAGCCGGCTGTGGTCGGGCGGATCCATGGTCAGCAGGGTGGAGTCGGTCTGTGTCAGCGGCGTCATCCGCGGGACGTCGACGCCGAGGGTGGCCGCGCGGCTGAACCGCAGGTCCCCCAGCACCGTCTTGACGTCCTCGTAGCTGGTGGCCATCCAGGCCTCGCCGCCGTAGGGCATGCGCACGCGGGCCAGTTCGCCGTTGTCGCGCAGCCGCGCGTACTCCGGGTCGAGGTCAAGCCGCTTGGCCTCGCTGAACGGATACGGGCACACGCCGCGATCGACAGTCGTCATGTCAGCTCCCCAAAGCCGAACTGGTATGTAAGCTTCCGCTTACATCCCTGACGATAGGCACTTGGTTACCAGGCGTCAACCAACTGGATCGGTGTCGACCCGTTCGAGCAGCACGGACACGGCCTTCAGCATCAGCCGGGCGATAGCCTCCGGGTCGCCGCTGACCAGCGGTTCCTTGCGCACGACGGAGCGCAGCATGCCCAGCCCCACCAACCAGGCCAGCACCAGGTCGACCCGCAGATCCGCGTCCTCGGCGTCGGTCAGCGAGCCCAGCACCCGCAGGTAGTCCTGGCCGAGCTGCTTGCGAATGGCGTCGGCGGCGCTGTCGTGCCCGCTGGAGCGCAGCGCGGCCAGCCACACGCTCTCGTGCTCCGCGTCGGTCTCGCGCATCATCCGGGCGAGCGTCTTGGCCAACACCTGCTCGGGCGGCGACTCCGTCACCAGCACCCGGCTCTCGGTGGCCAGCACGACGTGGAAGAGGTCTTCCTTGTTGCCGAAGTAGCGGAACAGCAGAGCCTGGTTCACGCCCGCACGGTCGGCGATGTCGCGGACGGTCGTCCGCTCGTAGCCGCGCTCGGTGAACAGCTCCTGAGCAGCGCGCAGCAAGGCCGCCTTGGTGGCGGCCGCGTCGCGTCGGCGATGTTCGGGCGCTTCTGAAGTCACGCCCGTGAACGTACCGGCGGTGTCAGGAGGAGGCGCGGACGTGACCGTCGCCCCACACCACCCATTTCGTCGACGTCAGCTCGGCCAGCCCCATCGGGCCGCGGGCGTGCAGCTTCTGCGTGGAGATGCCGATCTCCGCGCCGAGGCCCATCTCGGCGCCGTCGGTGAACGAGGTCGCGGCGTTGACCATGACCGCCGCGGCGTCCACCCGGGCCACGAAGTCCCGCGCCGCCCGCACGTCGTCGGAGACGATCGCCTCGGTGTGGCCGCTGCCGTGCCGGCCGATGTGCTCGACGGCCTCGTCCAGCGAGTCGACGATCCGCATGGCGATGTCCAGCGACAGGTATTCGGTGTCCCAGTCGGCGTCGACGGCCGGCACGACCTCGGCCAGCTCGCCGGCACGCTTGTCGCCGTGCACGGTCACGCCGTGCATGGTGAGCTGCCGGATCGCTTCCGGCACGAACTGCTCGGCGACGTCCTGGTGCACGAGGACGGTCTCGGCGGCGTTGCACACGCTCGGCCGGCGGGTCTTGGAGTTGATCAGGATCCGGTGCGCCATGTCGAGGTCGGCGGCCCGGTCCACGTACACATGGCAGTTGCCGACGCCGGTCTCGATCGTCGGCACGGTCGCCTGCTGCACGACCACCGAGATCAGGCCGGCGCCGCCGCGCGGGATGACCAGGTCGACCAGGCCGCGTGCGGTGATCAGGTGCTGCACCGACGCCCGGTCGTGGCACGGCAGCAGCTGCACGGTGTCGGCCGGGAAGTCGTTGTCCGCCAACACTTCGCGCAGCACGTCGACCAGCGCGATGTTGGACTGCTCGGCGCTGGAGGAGCCGCGGAGCAGCACCGCGTTGCCGGCCTTGAGCGTGAGGCCGGCGGCGTCGACCGTGACGTTCGGGCGGGCCTCGTAGACGATGCCGACCACGCCGAGCGGGACCTGGACCTGGCGCAGTTCCAGGCCGTTGGGCAGGGTGGAGCCGCGGCGGACGTCGCCGATCGGGTCCGGCAGACCGGCGACCGAGCGCAGGCCGTCGGCGATGCCGGCGATCCGCTTCTCGTTGAGCGCGAGGCGGTCCAGCAGTGCGTCGCCGATGTCGGCCTGACGGCCGGTGTCGAGGTCGCGCTCGTTGGCGGCCATGATGTCGGCGGCGTTGGCCTCGAGGGCGTCGGCCATCGCCAGCAGCACGGCGTTCTTGCGCTGGGTGTTGGCCGTGGCCAGCACCTTGGCGGCGACTCGGGCGCGCTTGGCCGCCTCGTGAACCTGTTCCCGCAGGTCGTCGGTCATTGTGGAATTGTAGAACAATCTCGCTCGCACCGAAATATGGGCTCTGACCTCGGGCCGCCCCGGGACTGTCAGATTCGTGGTGTAGGCATGTGCTCATGGACGACCAGGCCTTGCGCGAGCAGGCAGAGGAACACCTCCGATCCCTTGCGGGGCCGGAGGCGAGACTCCGTGACGACCAGTGGACGGCGATCAGCGCACTGGTCTCGCAGCGCCGCCGTGCGCTGGTCGTGCAGCGCACGGGCTGGGGCAAGTCAGCGGTGTATTTCATCGCCACGGCGTTGTTGCGGTCGCTCGGCGAGGGGCCGACGGTGATCGTGTCGCCGCTGCTGGCCCTGATGCGCAACCAGGTGGAGGCGGCGGCCCGCGCGGGGGTGCGCGCGGCGACCATCAACTCCGCCAACCTGGGCGAGTGGCAGGAGGTCCAGGACGCCGTGACCGGTGGCGACGTGGACGTGCTGCTGGTGAGCCCGGAACGGTTGAACAACCCGGACTTCCGGGACAACGTGCTGCCGAGTCTGACCGCGAGCGCCGGGCTGCTCGTGGTCGACGAGGCGCACTGCATCTCCGACTGGGGCCACGACTTCCGCCCCGACTACCGACGGCTCCGCACACTTCTGGGTGAATTGCCGGCAGGTGTGCCGGTGCTGGCCACGACCGCGACGGCGAACGACCGTGTCGTCCGGGACGTCGCCGATCAGCTGGGCATCGGCGGCAACGAGACGTTGGTGCTGCGCGGCCCGCTGGACCGCGAAAGCCTGCGCCTGGCCGTCGTCGCGCTGCCCAACCCGGCGACGCGGCTGGGCTGGCTGGCCGAGAAGCTCACCGAGCTCCCCGGCTCCGGCATCATCTACACGCTGACGGTGTCGGCGGCCGAGGACGTGGCGTCGTTCCTGCGTGAACGGGGCTTCCCGGTCGCGGCGTACTCCGGCAAGACCGACCCGGCCGAACGCGAGCGTGCCGAGGCGGACCTGCTGGCCAACCGGGTCAAGGCGCTGGTCGCGACTTCGGCGCTGGGCATGGGCTTCGACAAGCCGGACCTGGGATTCGTGGTGCACCTGGGCGCGCCGCAGTCCCCGATCGCCTACTACCAGCAGATCGGCCGTGCGGGCCGTGGCGTGCAACGCGCGGAGGTGTTGCTGCTGCCGGGCCGTGAGGACCGGGAGATCTGGCAGTACTTCGCGTCGCTGGCCTTCCCACCGGAACACGTGGTGCGACAGGTCTTGGACGCCCTGGCCATGAGCGACCGTCCACTGTCGACAGCCGCGCTGGAGCCGATGGTCGAGCTGTCCCGGAGCCGGCTCGAGGTCGTGCTGAAGGTGCTGGACGTGGACGGCGCGGTGCACCGGGTGCGCGGCGGCTGGGTGTCGACGGGCGAGCCGTGGCACTACGACGAGGAACGCTACGGCCGGCTCGGGCAGGCCCGTCGGGCCGAGCAGCAGGCCATGCTCGACTATCAGGCCACCGACGGCTGCCGCATGGAGTTTCTGTTGCGGCAGCTGGACGATCCGACCGCGGTGCCCTGCGGACGGTGCGACAACTGCACGGGCACACGCTGGAGCGTCGAGGTGTCCGGGCAGGCCGCGACCGCGGCGCAGGACCGGCTGAACCGGCCGGGCGTGGAGATCGGCCCGCGGAAGATGTGGCCGAGCGGCATGTCGGCGTTGGGCGTGCCGCTGTCCGGCAAGATCCCGGCCGGGGAGCAGGCCGAGGAGGGCCGGGCGCTGGGCCGGCTCACCGACATCGGCTGGGGCAACCGGTTGCGGGACCTGCTGGCCGAGAACGCGCCGGACCAGCCGGTGCCGGACGACGTGTTCAACGCCTGCGTGCAGGTGCTCGCGTCGTGGAAGTGGGAGCAGCGGCCGTCCGGCGTGGTGACGATCGGATCGCGTCGGCGGCCGAAGCTGGTGGCCAGCCTCGGCGAGCGGCTGGCATCGATCGGCCGGCTGACCTACCTCGGCGAGATCGAGTCGGCTGGCGAGGGCACCCGGCGCAGCAACAGCGCGCAGCGGTTGGCCGGTTTGTGGCAGGGCCTGCGCGCCCCGGACGCCTTCTCCCCCACCGGTCCGGTGCTGCTCGTCGACGATCTCGTGGACAGCGGCTGGACCATGACGCTCGCGGCCCGGCTGCTGCGGGAAGGAGGTGCGCCCGCGGTGCTGCCGTTCGCGCTCGCCGTCACGAACTAGGTCACGCCCTGATGTAACGCGAGGGACGCCCGGGAACGATCTCACGACAATCCGCTCAGCACGGAGGAGAGTCGTGAGCACTCTGGGGAAGGCCGACCGGCAGTCGCTGCTGCTGGCCAGGGCCGAGGAATTCGCCAAGGTCATCCTGGGCAACCTGCGCCGGGAGTTTCCCAACCACATCAGGCATGTCATGTCGGCGCCCGGCGACATGCCGAACCGGCCGAAGGACGTCTTCCCGGCGTTCTACGGTTGTTTCGACTGGCACTCGTGCGTGGAGATGCACTGGGCGGTCGCGCGCCTGCTGCGCACGGCGCCGGAGCAGGTCCCGGTCGACGAGATCCGAGCGGTGCTCGACGAGCACCTGACGGCCGACAACATCGCGGTCGAGACGCGCAGTTTCCACGAGTTCGACCAGCACGCGCGGCCCTACGCCTGGGGCTGGGAGCTCAGGCTCCAGCACGAACTGTCCACCTGGGACGATCCCGACGCCCAGCGCTGGGCCGCGAACCTGGCGCCGCTGACCGAGGTGATCACGGCAGCGTTCACCGGCTGGCTGCCGAAGGCGACCTACCCGGACCGTCAGGGCATGCACTTCAACAGTGCCTTCGGACTGTCGCTGGCGCTGCCGCACGCCCACGCGCTGAACGATCGGGGCGAGCCGACGCTGGTACAGGCCATCGCCGAGGCCGCGCATCGCTGGTTCGACGGCGACGTCGACTATCCGGCCCGCCTTGAGCCGGGCGGCGCGGATTTCCTGTCGCCCGCGCTCTGCGAGGCGGAACTGATGTCGAACCTGTTCGGCCCAGCCGAGTTCGTCCAGTGGTTCGATCGATTCCTGCCGGACATCTCGAACAGCGGACTGTTCACACCGGCCGTCGTTTCCGATGACTCCGACGGGCAGATCGCACATCTGCACGGATTGAATCTGAGCCGGGCGTGGTGTCTGCTCCGACTGGCCGCAGCCATTCCGCCGGGCGATGTCCGCATCCCCGCGATGCGGGCCGCCGCGGCCGCGCACGCCCGGCCGGAACTGGACCTGACCAGCGGGACCGACTACATGGTCGAGCACTGGCTCGCCTGCTACGCAGTGCTGCTGCTGACCTGACCCAAAGGCCACCAAAACGGATTTATCGCCGCCGGGAACCCGCCGAAAGTAGCTACCGCGGCCCGATGGTCCGTTGAAAGATCAGTACGGGTTCCGCCGGGGAATCTGATCAGTTCCCCGGCGGAATTCCGAGAAATGACGCCTGTCCCTCCACCACCCCTGCAAGGCACTCCCCCATCGCCGATCAGCGAGCGGGAGTTGCCGGTGAAAGGATCGGAATGCTCGCCACTCGTCTCACCCGTGTCCTGGCCGCGGCCGCTTTGGCCACGGCCAGCCTCGCCGGCACCGCTGTCGCCGCTTCCGCCCCCGTCGGCTTCGGGCCGCACGTCAGCTTCGGGCATGGTGCGGGCAGCAGCTTCTCCGGCGGCAACTGGGGCGGTTACGCCAGCTTCGGCAGCTGGACCACCGCGACCGCCAGCTGGACCGAGCCGTCCGTGACCTGCCGCTCCAGCAACGACCTGTTCGCGCCGTGGGTCGGCATCGACGGCGACGGTTCGTCCACCGTCGAGCAGACCGGTGTCGCCACCGACTGCTCCAGCGGGCGTGCCGTCTACCAGGCGTGGTACGAGATGTACCCGCAGCCGCCGGTGTACTACAGCAACTCCGTCAGCGCCGGTGACCACTTCACCGCCACCGTGACCCGCTCCGGCACCAGCTACACGCTGACCATCAGCGACACCACCAAGGGCTGGACCAAGACCACCACCAAGTCGCTGAGCAGCGCCCGGCACTACTCCGCCGAGGCCATCATCGAGTCCCCGACCGACTCGTACCCCTCGGTCAGCGGCAACACCATCTCGTTCACCGGCGTGAAGTTCGACGGCAAGACCCTCAAGTCGACCAACCCGTCCTCGCTGAACGCCGACGACCGCGGCACCAACACCTGGATCCCCAACGCGATCGGGTCCGACGGCACCAGCTTCTCCATCACCAGGCACTGACCCACGCCTGCGGCCAGACCGCCGCACCCGTCACGGGCGATCCCCGTGGCGGGTGCGGTTTTCATTGTGGGTGGGCGAACTCCCCGGACTTGCGAAGTCGAGGTCGGCCTGGGGCCGACCCGACAGCGGGCTCCGGTCAGCGGGAGCAGCGCGGGTGGTAGTCGGGCGGGGCGGAAGCCCCGCCGCGCGGGGAAGTCGTGGCGCGGCAACCGTGCGGCGGCGGCACAGCTCGGGGCCGGAGTCAGCTGCGGGGCGGGAGCGGGACCAGGTCGTCGGCGTGGACCACTTCGCGGCGTTGCTCGGGGGCGAGGTGCTGGCTGGAGCGGCCGATCATGGCGGGGAGTTCGACGGCGTCGAAAGCGACCACGCCGCGGGCCACGACCTTGCCGGCGAGGTCGGTGAGGTCGACGACGTCACCGGCGTCGAAGTCGCCGTCCACGCCGGCGATGCCGGCGGCGAGCAGCGAACGGCGGCGGGTGACGACGGCGGCTACGGCACCGTCGTCGAGGGTGAGGCGGCCGGTGGAGTCGGCGGCATGAGCCAACCAGAAGCGGCGGGCCGAGAGACGAGAGCCGGTGGCGGCGAAGGCAGTGCCGACGGAAGCGGGTGCCCCGGCCGAAACCGGAGGCGGAGTGGACGCAGAGGCAGAAGCCGAGCCGGAAGCGAGCACCGAGCCAGAGGCAGTAGCCGAAGGCGAAGGGGCGATGGCGGAGGAAGCCAAGGCGGAGGCAGCGTCGGCGGCGGAGGCCAACAAGACTGGGATGCCGGCGGAAGAGGCGAGCCTGGCGGCGGCGAGCTTGGAGGCCATGCCGCCGGTGCCTACGCCGGATGCACCGGTGGTGCCGGCGGTGACGTCGGCGAGGTCGGACTCGTCGGCTACCTCGGTGATGCGGCGTGCGTCGGAGCGCCGGGGGTCGCCGGTGTAGAGGGCATCTACGTCGGAGAGAAGGACGAGGGCGTCGGCGCCGATGAGGTGGGCGACCAGGGCGGCGAGGCGGTCGTTGTCGCCGAAGCGGATCTCATCGGTGGCAACGGTGTCGTTCTCATTGACAACGGGGACGACGCCGAGGGCCAAGAGGCGGGAGAAGGTGCGCTGGGCGTTGCGGTAGTGGGAGCGGCGCACGACGTCGTCGGCGGTGAGCAGAAGCTGGCCGACGGTGAGGTCGTAGCGGGCGAAGGAGGTGGCGTAGGCATGGACGAGCTCCAGCTGACCGACGCTGGCGGCGGCCTGCTGGGTGGCAAGGTCCTTGGGGCGCTTGGAGATCCCCAACGGAGCCAGACCGGCGGCGATGGCGCCGGAGGAGACCAGCACCACCTGGCTGCCGGCGGCGGAGCGGGCAGCGAGGGCGTCGACGAGGGCGTCCAAACGACTGGGGTCGAGACCACCGATCGCGGTGGTCAATGACGAAGAACCGACCTTGACCACGATCCGCTTCGCGGCGGCGACCGCCTGGCGGGCCTGCGACACGCCCCTACTCCTCGGAGTCGTCTTCTTCGTCGTCGAACTCGGCCCACTCGCCCGGGGTCCGCCGGGCCTTGCGGGCTGCCTTGCGCTCGGCGGCGCCGACCCGGTTGTTGGATTCCAACCGGATGTCGGTGCCGCGACCGGTCATGAGTACCGCGATGCCGGCCGGCGTGGTGGGTTCCCAGTCGAAGGACACATCGCCGATCGTCACCGAGCAGCCGGGCACGGCCCCGGCCTTGGCCAACGCCTCCTCGACGCCGAGACGGGCGAGGCGGTCGGCGAGGTAGCCGACGGCCTCGTCGTTGGAGAACTGGGTCTGCCGGATCCACCGCTCGGGCCGGCTGCCGCGCACGATGAAGCCGCCCTCGATCTCCGGGTCGGGCTCGACCTTGAAACCCGCGTCGTCGACGGCGATGGGCCGCAACACGATGCGCGTCGGCTCCAGGATGGGCTGCGCGGCCCGGTGCTCCTCGACGGTCCGCGCCAGCGCGAAGCTGAGCTCCCGCAGACCGGTCCTGGTCACGGTGGAGACCTCGAACACGGGCAGGCCACGGGCCTCGATCTCGGGCCGGATGATGTCGGCCAGGTCCTGGGCGTCGGGCACGTCGGTCTTGTTCAGCACGACCAGTCGCGGTCGGGAGGCCAGCTCACCGCCGAGCGACGGGGTGTACTTGGCCAGCTCGGCCTCGAGCGCATCGATGTCGGACACCGGGTCGCGGCCGGGCTCGAAGGTGGCGCAGTCGACCACGTGCACCAGCACGGCGCAGCGCTCGATGTGGCGCAGGAAGTCCAGGCCGAGGCCCTTGCCCTCGCTGGCGCCGGGGATGAGGCCGGGCACGTCGGCCATGGTGAAGACGGACTCGCCGGCGGTGACCACGCCCAGGTTGGGCACGAGCGTGGTGAACGGGTAGTCGGCGATCTTGGGCCGGGCCGCGGACAGCACGGCGATCAGCGACGACTTGCCGGCCGACGGGAAGCCGACCAGGCCGACGTCGGCGACGGACTTGAGCTCCAGCACCAGGTCGCGGGTCTCGCCCTCCTCGCCGAGCAGGGCGAAGCCGGGCGCGCGGCGGGCCTTGGAGGCCAGCGCGGCGTTGCCGAGACCGCCGCGGCCGCCCTGGGCGGCGACGAGCCGGGTGCCGGCGCCGACCAGGTCGGCCAGCACCTCGCCGTCGGGGCTGAGCACCACGGTGCCGTCGGGCACGCGGAGCTCGAGGTCGTCGCCCTGGGCGCCGTCGCGGTTCGCGCCCTGGCCCTGGCGGCCGTTGGTGGCGCTGGCGTGCGGGCGGAAGTGGAAGTCCAGCAGGGTGTGCACGCTGGGGTCGACGACCAGCACGACGTCGCCACCGCGACCGCCGTTGCCACCGTCGGGACCGCCGAGCGGCTTGAACTTCTCGCGGTGCACGGAGGCGCAGCCGTTCCCGCCGTTACCAGCGGCCACGTGGATGGTCACGCGGTCAACGAAGCGAGACACGAGAAGAACTTCCTTCCGGAGCATGAAAAAACGAGGGGCGGGCCGGATTGCTTCCCGGGCCACCCCCGGCGCATCAAACACAACGAGGGGTGGGCCGGATTGCTTCCCGGCCCACCCCTCGTCGGAAACCTATCCTCAGGCCGAGACAGCAACCTCGGCCGGGACGATGTTGACGGTCTTGCGACCCCGCTTGGCGCCGAACTCGACCACGCCGGCCGACAGCGCGAACAGCGTGTCGTCCTTGCCGCGGCCCACGTTCACACCGGGGTGGAACTTGGTGCCGCGCTGGCGGATCAGGATCTCGCCGGCCTTGACGACCTGACCGCCGAAGCGCTTGACCCCGAGATACTGCGGGTTGGAGTCACGGCCGTTGCGGGAGCTGGATGCACCCTTTTTGTGTGCCATGGCTGATCAGGTCCTCTACTTGGTGATGCCGGTGACCTTGACGCGGGTCAGCTTCTGACGGTGACCCTGGCGCTTGTGGTAGCCGGTCTTGTTCTTGAACTTGTGGATGCGGATCTTGGGGCCCTTGGTGTGCTCGACGACCTCGGCGGTCACCGAAACCTTGCCCAGGGCGTCGGCGTCAGCGATGACATCGCTGCCATCGACGACGAGCAGCGCTGGGAAGCTGACTTCGGCGCCCGGTCCACCGTCGAGCTTCTCGACCTGGACGATGTCGCCGACGGCAACCTTGTACTGCTTGCCGCCAGTCTTGACGATCGCGTACATCGGGACGGAAGTCTCCTGCTACTCGACGTTGACGGGGCACGCACGGCCCAAGCACACACACGGTGAATCCCCACAGCAATCTTCACCGCGGAATTCGAACCAGCTTGGACTGGCGCACGACGGGGCCCTCCGGATGGGGGCCAAACAAGAGGTTACGGGCCGGGTGGACTGGAGGTCAAACCGGGGTCCCCCTGACCCGTCCACGGTGACCGTGGCCACCGCGGGCGCGAGTCACCGGCCCGTGGGCGAACGCCCACGGGCCGGTGAAACACCTGGTCAGTCCTGCGTCACCGTGCTGGCCGGCGGGCCGGCCGGGCGGGACGCGGCCCGCCGGGTCCGACGCCGTGTGGCGGACGCCACGGGCGCGGGCTCGGCAGCCAGCTCGGCGGCGTGGTGGTGGCCGTTGGCCGCGGCGGCGGTCGGCTGCTCCGGCACCTCGTAGTGCACGGAGACGGCCGCCGGGCCGGTGACCGAGGCCGCGGCGACCGCGGGCGCGGCCTCCTCGGCGACGGCCGGCTCAGCGGCAGCCGGTTCGACCACGGGGTCCGAAGCGACGGGAGCCTCAGCCGGGGCCTCGACGACCTCGACCTGGGCGGCCTCGGCCGCCGGCTGCTCCTCGCCGCGGTGCCGGTTGCGGTTGCGCTTGCGGCCCGACTTCTCGGCCGGCTTGCTCTCCGACTGGGCCTGCTGCTGGCCGTTGCCGCCGCCGTTCGACCCGTTGCCGTGGTTGTGCGTGACCGGCTCGGTGGTGACCACGACGCCCCGCCCGCGGCAGTGCTCGCAGGTGCTGCTGAACGCCTCCAGCAGCCCGGTGCCGACCCGCTTGCGGGTCATCTGCACCAGGCCGAGCGAGGTGACCTCGGCGACCTGGTGGCGGGTGCGGTCCCGGCCGAGGCACTCGGTCAGGCGGCGCAGCACCAGGTCCCGGTTGGACTCCAGCACCATGTCGATGAAGTCGATCACGATGATGCCGCCGATGTCGCGCAGCCGGAGCTGGCGGACGATCTCCTCGGCCGACTCCAGGTTGTTCCTGGTGACCGTCTCCTCCAGGTTGCCACCCGATCCGGTGAACTTCCCGGTGTTGACGTCGATGACCGTCATCGCCTCGGTGCGGTCGATCACCAGGTAGCCGCCCGAGGGCAGCCAGACCTTGCGGTCCAGCGCCTTGGTGATCTGCTCGTCGATGCGCTGCTCGGTGAACACGTCGTTGAGCCCGACGTGCTTGCGCAGCCGCTCGGACAGGTCGGGGGCGACGTGGCGGACGTAGCCCTCGATGGTGTCCCAGGCCTGGTCGCCCTGCACGATCAGCTCGGCGAAGTCCTCGGTGAACAGGTCGCGCACGACCTTGACCAGCAGGTCCGGCTCCTCGTAGAGCAGCTGCGGGGCCTGGGCCTTGGGCGCGTCGGCCTTCTCCTTGATGACCTCCCACTGGGCCTGTAGGCGACGCACGTCGCGGCCCAGCTCCTCCTCGGCGATGCCCTCGGAGGCGGTGCGGATGATCACGCCGGCGTCCTCGGGCACGACCCGCTTGAGGATGTCCTTGAGGCGCTTGCGCTCGTTGTCGGGCAGCTTGCGGCTGATGCCGGTGGCGCCGCCGCCGGGCACGTACACCAGGAAGCGACCGGGCAGGCTGATCTGCGTGGTCAGCCGGGCGCCCTTGTGCCCGACCGGGTCCTTGGTCACCTGGACCAGGACGCTGTCGCCGGTGGACAGGGCCTGCTCGATCTTGCGGGCCTTGCCCTCGAGGCCGGCGGCGTCCCAGTCGACCTCGCCGGCGTAGAGCACGGCGTTGCGGCCGCGGCCGATGTCCACGAACGCCGCCTCCATGCTGGGCAGCACGTTCTGCACCCGGCCGAGGTAGACGTTGCCGACCAGCGACCCGGTGCCGGCCGAGGTCACGAAGTGCTCGACGAGCACCCCGTCCTCGAGGACGGCGATCTGGGTGCGGTCGCCGCGCTCGCGCACGACCATCTTGCGGGCCACGGCCTCGCGGCGGGCCAGGAACTCGGCCTCGGACAGGATCGGCACGCGGCGGCGGCCGGCCTCGCGGCCGTCCCGGCGGCGCTGGCGCTTGGCCTCCAGCCGGGTCGAGCCGCGCACGCTGCGCACCTCGTCCTTGGCGGCCTCGGCGCCGGCCCGCTCCTCGTCCCGGGTCGGCGGCGCGTTGCGCACGTGCACGACCGTGTTGGGCGGGTCGTCGTCGGCGACGGCGCCGTCCTCGTCCGCGCCGCCCTTGCGGCGACGGCGGCGGCGACGGCGACGGTTGCCCGCGCCCTCGTCGGAGTCGGCGTCCTCGCCGGTCTCGGCCTCGGCCGGCGCCTCGGTGTCGTCCTCGGCCTCGGCGTCCTCGTCGGACTCGGCGTCGGCGCTGTCCTCGGGGCCGCCCTTGCCGCGGCCACGGCCGCGGCGGCCACGACGGCGGCGGCGACGGGCGCCGCCGTCCTCGTCGTCCTCAGCCTCGACGGCCTCGGCGTCGGCCTGAGTCGGCGAGCCCTCATCATCGAACGCCGTGTCCTCGGCCTCGACGACGTCCTCGACCTCGACCGGCTCGGGGGCGCGGCGGCGGCGCGTGGGACGCGGCTCGGCGGCGGTCGGCGGCAGGAAGACCACCGACGGCGGCGCGAACACCGGGGCCAGCGTGACCGCGACCTCGTCATCGTCGTCGACCGGGGCCGGGTCGTCGTCCTCCGCGCGCTCGGCCAGCACGCCGGTCAGCTCGTCGTGGGCGACCAGCACCTCGTCGGTGTCGTCGTCCACGTCCTGCTCACCGGTGGCCAGCAGGGTGCGCGCGACCTGCTCGGCGACCTCGCGGCTCACGCTGGACTGCGGGCTGCGCACGACCTCGCCGAGGTCGGCCAGCGCGGCGAGCACCTCGCGGCTGCTCGAGCCCAGCTCCTTGGCCAGCGCGTGCACGCGCAGCTTGGGAGGGAACTCGGGAATGGGTGTGGTGCCATCCCCGCCGGGCCCGCCGGCGGGGATCTTCTTCTTCGACATGTAGCTCCTCCGCCCCCGGGCGCGTCCAGTGCCTGGACGCGGCCACACAGGGGCCCGTTCTCTGTTCTGTCTCCGTCGCCGTCGGCGACGGGAAACCTTGCCTGGCGCCACCCGGCTTCCTGGCGTGGCCAGGCCTGCGGGCGGCAGGTCATTCGACGGCGGGCTGGTCCGGCTCCTGCTCCCTGGCCGGGTCCGCCGTCCCGCGCCCCTCCGGGGCGAACGGGTCGGCGAGCCCACCCGCGTCGTCTAGCCGGCCCTGCGCCAACCGGGTCGCCTTGGCGGGTACCGGGGGCCGGAGGCCGGCGACGACGCGGAGCGCACTCAGCACGTCATCGGGTCGCACCGCAGGGGTCAGCTGCCGTACCACCATCACGAGTATCCCATACGGACGGGACGCGGCCGTGTCGTCGTCCTTACGCGGAACCGGCGCGTCGGCCAAATCACCCGTTGCGCCCACACCTTGATCACTTAGCGTCGCCGTGAGCGAGGTCACATCACCCACCTCGGCGGTGACCACCCCCGGCCGCACGTCCATGATCCGCCGGCCGTCCTTGGTCAGCCGCTCCACCTCGACGGACTCGGCCGCCAGCAGCGCCTCGACCGCCTTGGCCAGCTCGTCCGGATCGATCCCGGGCAGCTCGACCAGCCAGCGGCTGGCGTCGATCCGCTCGGCCAGCGACCCCTGTTCGGCCTGCACCGCGTCGACCACGTCCAGCCCGGGCGGCAGCGCGTCGTCAAGGGCCCGGCGCAGCGCCTCCGGGTCGACCCGGTCGACCACGCCGATCTCGACGTACTCGGCCTCGCTGGCCACCCCGGTCGGGGCCGCGCCGATCCAGGAGATCTTCGGGTGCGGACTGAAGCCCTGGGAGTACGCCATCGGCACGCCGGCCCGTCGCAGCGCCCGCTCGAACGTGCGTGCGACGTCGCGGTGTGAGGTGAACCGGAGCCGGCCCCGCTTGGTGTAGCGCAGCCGGAGCTTCTGCACCGCGGCGGCGGACGGGTTGGGCTGGTCGTGGCGGCTCAGGACTACTCTCCTCGGCTGGTTCGACGGGTCCGGTAGGACGGTACCCGGCCGGCCGAGGGGACACTGACGTCGACCGCCGGGCTTGTCCGGCGGGCGGGCGGTGGCTACCGTCCGGCCTGATCGCTGAGTGGGCGGCCCCCGAACGCCCACCCCAGAGATGGAGGTCCGCAGTGCCTCTGCTCCGCCGAGCACAGGTAGCGGCACTGGGCGCGGCTCTGCTCGCGGCCGGGTGCCTCGCCGCGCCCGTGGCCGGCGCGGACGACATCACGCCGTCCGGGTGCGTTCAACCCGGCCCCACCCTGCGCTACCTGGTCGTCTTCGACAAGGGCACGGCCGAGCCGGACGCGGACGCGCAGATCTCCGCGGCCTGCGGCGCCACCACCGTCTACTACCCGCAGATCGCGGTGGCCGTGGCCACCTCGCCCGATCCGGGGTTCGGCGACAAGATCGGCCCGGGCCGGGCCTACAGCGCGCAGGGCGAGTCCGGGACCGCGACCGGGCAGTCCAGCCGCCGGAAAATCGACGAGACCATGTCGGCCGCGTCGCTGCTGTCCAGCACCGAGTCGGTGCCCAGCGCCGACCTCGGCGACAAGCAGTGGGACATGCGGCTGATCGACGCCAACCTGGCCCACCAGATCACCGAGGGCGACCCCCGGGTCGTGGTCGGCGTGCTGGACTCGGGCATCGACCCCCGGCACCCGGACCTGAAGCAGGCGCTGGACCCGCAACTGTCGGTGGGCTGCCTGACCGGCAAGGCCGACCCGAGCGTGGCGGCGTGGGCCCCGACGACCTCACCGCACGGCACGCACGTGGCCGGCATCATCGCCGCGGCCGATGACGGCAAGGGCGTCACGGGCGTGGCCCCGGGCGTGCGCCTGGCGTCGGTGAAGGTGGTCGACGACGACGGCTACATCTACCCGGAGTACGCGGTGTGCGGCTTCATGTGGGCCGCCACGCACGGCATCACCATCACCAACAACAGCTACTACGTGGACCCGTGGGAGTACACCTGCTCCGACCAGCAGGGGCAGCGCGTGGTCACGGAGGCCATGAAGCGGGCCGTGGACTACGCGACCTCGCAGGGCGTGCTCAACGTCGCCGCGGTGACGAACTCGGCCGCCGACCTCACGCAGCCCGGCACGGACACGCGTAGCCCCGACAACGCCCCCAGTCACCCCGTGCGCGGCGTGAACAGCAACTGCGCGGTGCTGCCGGCCGCGGAGCGCGGCGTGGTGGCGGTGTCGTCCGTGGGCTCGAACCAGGTCAAGGCCAGCTACAGCTCGTACGGACTGGGCGCGATAGACGTCACGGCCCCCGGCGGCGACGTGCACCAGAAGCCGGCCAACGGCAACAACCCGTGCGTGCTGTCCACGGTGCCCGGCGGCTACGGCGACTTCTGCGGCACGTCCATGGCGGCGCCGCACGTGGCCGGCGTGGCGGCGCTGCTGGCGTCCACGCATCCCGGCGACACGCCCGCGCAGCTGACCAAGCTGCTCAACCAGCAGGCCAAGCCGGTGCAGTGCCCCAGCGACTACGACCTCAACGACACCGGCGTGCAGGACGCCTACTGCTCGGGCTACGCCTCGTTCAACGGCTTCTACGGGCACGGCATGGTCAACGCCCTCAACGCCGTCTCCACCGGCACCACGCCCAAGCTCACGGGCCCGACGACCGACGCGCCGGCGCAGACGGACAAGGGGCCGACCGGCAAGGCGACGCCGATCGGCCCCGAGCAGCTAGCTGCCGGCCAGTGACGGATTCCTGACCGGGGATCCCTTGCCTACCGGGGAAATCGGCAGCAGCGGGCGGCCTGTCGGTCCGACCTGGATGTCGGTGCCCATGGCCGGGCACACGCCGCAGTCGAAGCACGGCGTCCAGCGGCAGTCGTCCTGCTCCTGTTCGGACAGGGCGTCCTGCCAGTCGGCCCAGAGCCATTCCTTGTCCAGGCCCGAGTCCAGGTGGTCCCAGGGCAGGACCTCGGTTTCCTCCCGCTCACGGGTGGTGAACCAGGCCAGGCTCACGCCCAGCGGCTCCAGCTCGCTGGACGCCGCGTTGACCCAGCGGTCGTAGGAGAAGTGCTCGCTCCAGCCGTCCAGCCGGCCGCCGTCGCGCCACACCCGCTCGATGACCCGTCCGACCCGGCGGTCGCCGCGGCTGAGCAGTCCCTCGATCAGCGACGGCTTGCCGTCGTGGTAGCGCATGCCGATGTTGCGGGCCAGGCTGCGGTCCCCCTGGTTGACCTCGGCCCGCAGCTTGCGCAGCCGGTCGTCCACGGTGTCCGGGTCACACTGGGCCGCCCACTGGAACGGCGTGTGCGGCTTGGGCACGAAGCCGCCGATCGAGATGGTGCAGCGGATGTCCTTGCGGCCACTGGCAACCCGTCCGGCCTTGATGACTTCCTTGGCCATCCGGGCGATCTGCAGCACGTCCTCGTCGGTCTCGGTCGGCAGGCCGCACATGAAGTACAGCTTCACCTGCCGCCAGCCGTTGGAGAACGCCGCGCCGACCGTGCGGATGAGGTCCTCTTCGGACACCATCTTGTTGATGACACGGCGAATCCGCTCGCTGCCGCCCTCGGGTGCGAAGGTCAGGCCGGAACGACGGCCGTTGCGGGAGATCTCGTTGGCCAGGTCCACATTGAACGCGTCGACCCTGGTGCTGGGCAGGGAAAGCCCGGTGTTGGTGCCGGCGTAGCGGTCGGCCAGGCCCTTGGTGATCTCGGCGATCTCCGAGTGGTCGGCGCTGGACAGCGAGAGCAGGCCGACCTCCTCGAAGCCGGTCGCCTCCAGTCCCTTCTGGACCATCGCGCCGATGCCCTCGATGGACCGCTCCCGCACCGGCCGGGTGATCATGCCGGCCTGGCAGAACCGGCAGCCGCGGGTGCAGCCGCGGAAGATCTCCACGCTCATCCGCTCGTGCACGCTCTCGGCCAGCGGCACCAGCGGCTGCTTCGGGTACGGCCACTCGTCCAGTTCCATGGTGGTGCGCTTGAACACCCGGTACGGCACCCGGTCGGTGTTCGGCACCACGCGCTGGATCCGGCCGTCGGCCAGGTACTCCACGTCGTAGAAGCGCGGGATGTAGACGCCGCCGGTCTCGGCCAGCCGGGTCAGCAGCTCGTCGCGGCCGCCGGGGCGGCCCTGGGCCTTCCATTCCCGGACGATGTCGGTGATCTCCAGGACGGCTTCCTCGCCGTCGCCCAGCACCGCCGCGTCGATGAAGTCGGCGATCGGCTCCGGGTTGAACGCGGCGTGGCCGCCGGCCAGCACGACCGGGTCGTCCTCGGTCCGGTCCTTGGCCAGCAGCGGGATGCCGGCCAGGTCCAGCGCGGTGAGCATGTTGGTGTAGCCGAGCTCGGTGGCGAAGCTCAGGCCGAGCACGTCGAACGCCTTGACCGGGCGGTGCGCGTCCACCGTGAACTGCGGGACGCCGTGCTCGCGCATCAGCGCCTCCAGGTCGGGCCACACCGTGTAGGTGCGCTCGGCCAGCACGTCCTCGAGCTCGTTGAGGATCTCGTAGAGGATCATGACGCCCTGGTTGGGCAGGCCGACCTCGTAGGCGTCCGGGTACATCAGGCACCACCGCACGGCGGTCGAGTCCCAGTCCTTGACCGTCGCGTTCAGTTCGCCGCCGACGTACTGGACCGGCTTGGAGACCCTCGGCAGCAGAGGCTCCAGCGCGGGGAAGACAGACTCGACACTCACCCGGCAAGCGTAACGCTCACGTCAGCAGCAGCTTGCCCAGGCGGCGGGCGGCGAACCAGCCGCCCAGCGCCACCATGATCGCGAAATAGGCCACGTGGCCGAGGATTCCCCAGGTCACGGCCCCACTGGTGAGGTCACGCATGAGCTCGATGCCGTGATAGAGCGGCAGGCACTGAACCGCGATCTGAATCGGCTCGGGATAGACGGTGAGCGGGAAGAACGTCGTGGAGAACAGGAACATCGGCATCTGCACCAGCAGGATCAGGTCGAAGTCCTGCCAGGAGCGCAGCAGCGTGGAGGCGCCCATGCCGACGGCGGCGAAGCCGAAGGCGATCAGCAGCGCGGCCGGCAGCGCCAGCAGCGCCCACGGGCTGGTGATCAGGCCGAGCGCGGCCATCACGGCCAGGCAGCCGGCGGCGTAGATGCCGCCCCGGATCAGCGACCACGAGATCTCCCCGAGCGCCACGTCCGTCGGCCCCAGCGGGGTGGCCAGCATGGCGTCGTAGACCTTGGCGTACTTGAGCTTCATGAAGACGTTGAAGGTGGCGTCGTGCACGGCCCCGTTCATCGCCGAGGCCGCGAGCAGGCCCGGCGCGACGTAGGCGGCGTAGCTGACCGCCTGGCCGTCCGGGCCGGTCAGAGTGCCGACGATGCCACCGAACCCGATGCCCAGCGCAAAAAGATAGAACATAGGTTCGAATATGCCGGACAGCACCAGCAGCCAGTTCCGGCGGTTGACCAGCGCCGACCGCTCGACCACGGCCCTGGCCCGGCCGGCATAGCTACCTACGGGCACGATCCGCAGCAGCATCGTGTCCCCCTCAGACCTTCAGCCGGACGTGGAACCGGCGCCGGGCCACCAGCAGCCCGGCCGCCAGCAGGACCAGCAGGTAGCCGACGTGTCCGGCGGCGGTGAGCAGGTCCATGCCGCCGAACTCGACCGCCCGGGCCAGCTCGTTGCCGTGCCACAGCGGCGTCACCCAGGCCAGCGGCCGGCTCCACGCCGGCAGCTGGCTGATCGGGTAGTACGTGCCGGCGAACAGCGTCATCGGCACCACGACGAACCGGAACACGTTGCCGAACATGGTTCCCTCGTCGTTCACGGTCGCGGCGAGCGCCATCACCCAACTGCCGAAGGCCATGCCGGCCAGCATCGCGACCGGCACCGCCAGCAGGGCCCCGGCGTTGGCGAAGGCCCCGAACAGGGCGGCGACGGCCAGGTAGGCCAGGCCGGACACGAGTATCCGCAACGCCACCCACAACGCCTGGGCGGTCAGCAGCTGGTCCACGCTGACCGGTGTGGACGTGATGGCGAAGTACCGCATGTCCCACTTGAAACTGCCGAGCACCGGGAACGACGACTCCCCCGTGGCCACCTGCACGGCCAGCGCCACCAGCATGGCCGGCGCCAGGTAGACGACGTAGGGCAGGAAGTGCGTGGCCGGGCCGGGCGTGATCCGGCTGCCGAGGCCGAAACCCATGGCCCCCAAGAACATCAGCGGCATCAGCACGCTCGACACCACGGTGGCCCGCCAGTTGCGGCGGTACCAGGTCCACAGGTGCTCCAGCACCAGGCCGACGGGCCGCATCAGTCCACCAACGTCCGGCCGGTCAGGCGCAGGAAGACGTCCTCGAGCGTGGCCCGGCGGACCAGGCTGGACGTCGGCCGCACGCCACGGCCGTTGGCCGCCGCCAGCACGGATTCGCCGTCCGTGGCGTAGAGCAGCAGCCGGTCCGGCAGCACCTCGACCCGT
Source organism: Kutzneria chonburiensis (assembly GCF_028622115.1). NCBI lineage: Bacteria > Bacillati > Actinomycetota > Actinomycetes > Pseudonocardiales > Pseudonocardiaceae > Kutzneria > Kutzneria chonburiensis. Next base: position 9,440,370 of record NZ_CP097263.1, on the reverse strand, counting down.
TCGGCCAGGTCCTGCACCAGCGGCACATTGGGCTGCTGCTGGTCGATCGGGAACCGCAGCTCCAGCACCTCGCGGCTGGAGTGCTCGGCGATCAGCGCCGCCGGCGAGCCCTCGGCGACGATCCGGCCGTTGTCCATCACGACCAGGCGATCGCAGAGCTGCTCGGCCTCGTCCATGTAGTGCGTGGTCACGATGAGCGTGACGCCCTGCTGCTTGAGCCGGAACAGCTTGTCCCACAACAGATGCCGGGCCTGCGGGTCCAGGCCGGTTGTCGGTTCGTCGAGCAGCAGCAGCTCGGGCTCGTTGACCAGCGAGCGGGCGATCGTCAGCCGGCGCTTCATGCCGCCGGACAACGGTTCCACCTGGTCGTCGGCCCGGTCCGACAGCTGCGCGAACTCCAGCAGCTCGGTCGCGCGGGCCCGGACCTGCTTGCGGGACAGGCCGAAATACCGGCCGTACACCTGGAGGTTCTGCCGCACGGTCAGCTCGTTGTCGAGATTGTCCTGCTGCGGCACGACACCGAGCCGCCCTCGATCTCCGGGCCGTGCCGGTCCGGGTCAAGGCCAAGCACGCGAAGCTCGCCGGCGGTGCGCGGCGAGGTGCAGGCGATCATGCGCATGGTCGACGACTTGCCGGCGCCGTTCGGGCCGAGGAAGCCGAAGGCCTCGCCGCGGCGGACCTTCACGTCCACGCCGCGCACGGCTTCGAAGTCGCCGAACCGTTTGACCAGGCCGTCCGCCTGCACCAGGACCGCGTCGTCACTCACGGGTCCGACGTTAGCGGGCACCCCTGACATATGTTGGGGATTATGCGCGCCGTGGTGCTGGTCGAGGGGCTGAGCGACCAGCTCGCCGTGGAGGTTGTGGCCCGGCGTCGTGGCCGTGACCTCGCCGCCGAGGGCATCCTCGTCGAGTCCATGGGCGGCGCCACCAACATCGGCCACTACCTCGACCGCTACGGGCCGCTGGTCGTCGCCGGTCTTTACGACCGTGCCGAGGAACGCTTCTTCCGCCGGGCGCTCGATCTGCCGGTCGGCGACCTTGAGCAGCGTGGCTTCTTCCGCTGCACCGACGACCTGGAGGACGAGCTCATCCGCGCCGTCGGCGCCGCCGAGGTCGAACGCCTCGTGGAGGCCGAGGGCCGGCTCGCCTCGTTCCGCAAGCTGCAACAGCAACCCGCTCAGCGCGGCCGCAGCCTGCACGACCAGCTACGCCGCCTCATGGGCGGCCGCTCCGGCGGCAAATACCACTACGCCCGCCTGATGGCCGAGGCCGTCGCGTTGGACCGCGTTCCCCGGCCGCTGACCGCCCTGCTCGACCACCTCTGATCGGGTCGGCGGTGTCCCGCCGACCCGATGCAGATCAGAGGTTCGGGAACCAGATCTTGATCTCGCGGTCGGCCGACTCCGGCGAGTCCGAGCCGTGCACCAGGTTGAACTGGACCTCGAGGCCGAAGTCGCCCCGGATGGTGCCCGGCGTGGCCTTCTCGACCGGGTCGGTGCCGCCGGCCAGCTGGCGGAAGGCCGAGATGGCCCGCGTGCCCTCGACGACGATCGCCACCAGCGGACCGCCGGTGATGAACTCGACGAGGTCGTTGTAGAAGCCCTTGCCGGCGTGCTCGGCGTAGTGCTCCTCGGCAACGGCACGGTCGGCCGTGCGCAGCTCGAGCGCGGCCAGCTTCAGGCCCTTGCGCTCGATACGGGCGATGACCTCGCCGACCAGGCCGCGGCTGACGCCGTCCGGCTTGACCAGGACCAGGGTGCGCTCACTCACGGTGGTCCGAACTCCTTAGGTAAAGGGACTATCCGGCCAGCAGGGTAGCTGGTCAGGCCCCGAGCCGTTTCAGGCAGGCGAACTGCCCGGACTTGGGCGACTGGTAGAACCACACGTCGTCGGTGTCGGGCACCTTGTCGCAGGCGGTCTTGGCGTTGGTGCTGCTGACGACGTCGGTCACCTGATAGGTCTTGGCATTGGGCGCGCCGCTGGCCAACGGGGTCGTCGTCGAGCAGGAGGCCCGCTCGACGAAACCGGAGTCGTCCAGGTCCAGCTGCACGCACTGGCCCTTGGGCACCATCAGCGAGGCGCAGTAGCGCAGCGCCAGCTTGCCGTCGTACCAGCCGTCGCCGTACGAGTCGTACGCGTCGTTGTCGGCGCACTTCTGGCTCTGCGGGATGACCAGGTTGATCTGCAGCGCCGCCTTGTCCGAGGTGCAGGACACGCGCTCGCTGGTCTTCACGTCCAGCCAGACGCAGTCGTTGACGGCGAACCGGATGCTGCTGGTGGACGAGGTCCGCGGCGCACGGGTGGTGCTGGTCGTGGTCCTGGTCGTGCTGGTGCCGCCGGCCTCGGTGCTGTGCCGGCTGCTGATGATGCCGATCACCGCCCAGGTGCCCAGGCCCAGCATCAGCACCACGCCGACGACGGTGCCGATGATCGCGCCGGTCTGCGACTTGCGCGGCGGCGGCATGATCGGGGGCGGCGGTCCCCACGAGCCCGGCTGCTGATAGGGCCCCGTCATCGTCGTCCTCCCCGTTCGACTGCGGACCCGAGCATTCTGGCCCCTTGCGGCCGTGCTCAGTCCTCCGGGGTAATCAGTTCGACCGTCGGGAAGTACGTGCGGTAGCGCGCGACGTCCCGCGTCAGCAGCCGCAAACGCATGACGGCCGCGTGGGCGCCGATGAAGAAGTCGGGCAGGGGCGTGGTCTTGGTTCCGCCCCGACGCCGGTACTCGAGGTAGCACTTGCCGGCCAGGAAAGCCGCCGGCCACGGCAACGGCGACCGCACGAGTTCGGCCGCGTCCAAGACGGCGTCGAACTCCTCGATACCCGCGAACGACACCGACGCCTCGGCGTAGACCACCTGGTTGATCACGAGCGGCGCCTCGTCCGCCGCCCGGGCGAGCGCCTCGGACGACCACTTGAACCAGGTCGGGTCCTCTCTGATCACATCGAGCAGAACATTCGTGTCGACAAGGGTGGTGCCGACCGGTCGATCACTCACCACGCATCAGCGCCATGATCTCGTCGGTGGACATCTCGAGATTCGCATTGCCCTTGCCGCGCAACTGCTCGACGATCCGCCGGCCCCGGCTGGGCTGCTTGTCGCTCTTGACGACGTGCAGCCCGTGCTCGTCGAGCACGAAGTCGACCTCGTCGCCGGGCTGGAGCCCGAACTCCTCGCGAACCTCGATGGGAATGGTCACTTGCCCCTTGCTGGTCAACCGCATGGTAAGAGTCTACCAGATATTACTCTTACTACTGGCTCGGCAGCGTCCCCTCGGCGATGCGCCGCGCCACGTCCCGGCGCACCCACAGCAGGTAGGCCCAGACCAGGCCGAACAGCACGCCGACGACGCCCAGCGGCACGCTGATCACGAAGCCGACCAGGATCAGCACCTGGAGCACCAGGGCGAACGGGATGCCCCACGGCCGGCCGAAGAAGCCGGCCGACACGACCATCAGCACGGCCAGCACGGCCACCGCCGTCACCGGCCAGCCGCTGAGGTGGTCGACGCGGGACAGCACGAACAGCCCCAGCCCGGTCACGATGGCCTCCAGCACCATGGTGCCGGCCATGATGCCGCGGATGCCCTTCATCGGGTCTGGGGCGCTCACTGGGGCTCCTTGCCGAACAACGCACGGGCGGCGCCGGCCGTGACGACCGAGCCGGTCACCACGACGCCGCTGGTCGACACCGGCTGGTCGGTCTCCTCGGCCAGCCGGACCGCCTCCTCCAGCGCGTCGTCCAGCCGGGGCTCGACGATGATGCGGTCCTCGCCGAACACGTCGCGGGCCAGGCCGGCCAGCTTGTCGGCGTCCATCGCACGGGGCGAGCCGTTGTTGGTCAGCACGACCTCGGTGAACACCGGCTCGAGGGCGGCCAGGATGCCGTCCACGTCCTTGTCCTCCATCACGCTGAGCACGCCGACCACCTTGTGGAAGCCGAACTGGTCCTGAAGCGCCGCGGCCAATGCCCGGGCGCCGTGCGGGTTGTGCGCGGCATCGACGAACACGCTGGGAGCGTTGCGGACGCGCTCCAGCCGGCCGGGCGACGTCACCGTGGCGAACGCCTCGCGGACCGCGTCGATGTCGAGCTTGCGGCCCGCCCCCGCGCCGAAGAACACCTCCACCGCGGCCAGCGCCTGCGCCGCGTTCTTGGCCTGGTGTGCGCCGAACAGCGGCAGGAAGATCTCGTCGTACGCGCCGCCGAGGCCCTGCAACGTCAGGAGTTGGCCGCCGACCGCCTGCTCCGCCGACAGCACGCCGAACTCCATGCCCTCGCGGGCCACCGTCGCGCCCACCTCGGCGCAGCGCTCCAGCAGCACCTGCGCCACCTCCGGGCGCTGCTCGGCCAGCACCGCCACCGCGCCTTCCTTGATGATGCCGGCCTTCTCCGCCGCGATGCCGAGGATGTCCGTACCGAGGAAGTCGGTGTGGTCGATGTCGATCGGCGTGATCACCGCGACCTTGCCGTCCGCGATGTTCGTGGCGTCCCAGCGGCCGCCGAGGCCGACCTCCACCACCGCCACATCCACCGGCGCGTCCGCGAACGCCGCGAAGGCCATGCCGGTGAGCACCTCGAACTTGCTCATCTTCACGTCCGACTTGGCGTCCACCATCGCGATGTACGGCTCGATGTCGCGGTAGACCTCCACGTACTGCAGCGCGCTGATCGGCGCCCCGTCCAGGCTGATCCGCTCGGTCGCCAGCTGGAGGTGCGGGCTCGTGTACCGGCCCGTGCGCAGGCCGATCCGCGTGAACAGCGCGTCGATCATGCGGCTCGTCGACGTCTTGCCGTTGGTGCCGGTGATGTGCACCACCGGATACGACCGCTGCGGCTCGCCCAGCACATCGGCCAGCGCCGCGATCCGGTCCGTGGACGGCTCGATCTTCGTCTCCGGCCAGCGGGTGTCCAGTTCGGACTCGACCTCGCGCAGCGCCGCGAGCGCCTCGGGATCGTTCTGGGGCACGCTGGTCTCCGGTGCACTGGACGACGGGGTTACCCACCGAGTCTACGACTAGCGCCGATCCGGACCGCTGGGGTCCGGACCGGCGCTTTCCGTCACAGCTGGACGGCTACCTCGAGCTCGCCGTCGGTCTCGCGGTAGCGGAGCTCGCCGATACGGCCGGCGGCCACGAGGTCGTCGGCGAAGCCCTGACCAGCGCCAAGGTGGCGGGATCGGCGGCGACCTCGACGGAGGCGACGTCGGCCCGCATGGAGAGCTTGGCGGTGGACTTGGCCTTGCGGACGGCGGCGATGACGGTGGCGGCGAGGTCGAGAGCCGCCGGGTTGCCGGGGGTGCCGAGGGAGGAAGGCCACGGGGCGTGGTGCACGGCCCCGGCCTGCCACCAGGACCAGACTTCCTCGGTCACGTACGGCAGGTACGGGGCGAAGAGCCGGAGCAAGGTGGAGAGCCCGGTGCGCAGGGCGACCCGGGCGGAAGCGCCGTCGGGACTGTAGGCCCGTTCCTTGACGAGCTCGAGATAGTCGTCACAGAACGTCCAGAAGAACCGCTCGACCCGCTCCAACGCGGCGGTGTGCTCGAAGCCCTCCAAGGCTGCGGTGGCATCGTCCACAACGGAAGAAAGTGCCGTGATCATGGCCTGGTCCAACGGATGCGTGACGGTGTCCGAAGTGGACGGTACGTCGAAGGACAGCGCGAACCGGCTGGCGTTGAGGAGCTTGGTGGCCAACCGGCGGCCGACCTTCATCTGCTTGGGGTCGAACGCGGTGTCAGTGCCGGGCCGCCCACCGGCCGCCCAGTAGCGCACGCCGTCGGAGCCGTGCTCGGCGAGCAGGTCGTCGGGCGTCACGACCTTGCCGGCCGACTTGGACATCTTCTTCCGGTCGGGATCGAGGATCCAGCCGGAGATGACCGCGTCGGACCACGGCAGCGTGTCCAACTCCTGCTGCGACCGCAACACCGAGTAGAACAGCCAGGTCCGGATGATCTCGTGGCTCTGCGGCCGCAGATCCATCGGATACGTCACCGCGAACAGCTCGGGATCGTGCTCCCAGCCGGAGACGATCAGCGGCGACATCGAGGACGTCATCCACGTGTCCATCACGTCCGGGTCGCCGGCGAAACCGCCGGGCACGCCCCGCTGCGACTCGTCGTAGCCGGGCGGGACCTGGCTGGACGGGTCGACCGGGAGCGCGTCTACAGCAGGCAGAATCGGTTCCTCGTAACGAGGTTCGCCGCTGGCATCCAACGGATACCAGACGGGGAAAGGCACGCCGAAGAACCGCTGCCGGCTGACCAGCCAGTCCGAGTTGAGCCCCTTGGCCCAGTCGTCGTACCGGTTGCGCATCCACGCCGGATGCCACCGAAGCTCGGATCCCCTACGCAGCAACGCTTCCCGGTGCTCCAGGCTGCGCACGAACCACTGCCGGCTGGACACGATCTCCAGCGGCTTGTCGCCCTTCTCGTAGAAGTTGACCGGACGCACGGTCGGCCGCGGCTCACCGATCAGGTCACCGGATTCCCGCAGCAGCTCGACGATCCGCTTGCGCGCGCTGAACGCCGTCAGCCCGACCAGCTCCTCGTACGGCGAGGACGGCACGCCGACCGGCGGCTCCGGCAGGAACCGGCCGTCGCGGCCGATCACCGTGCGGGTGGGCAACTTCAGCTCACGCCACCACTTCACGTCGGTCAGATCGCCGAAGGTGCAACACATCGCGATGCCCGCGCCGCGCTCCGGCTCGGCGTCAGGATGCGCGAGCACCGGGATCTCCATGCCGAACAAGGGAGACCGCACAGAGGTGCCGAAAAGCTGTTGGTACCGCTCGTCGTCCGGATGCGCGATCAGCGCCACGCACGCCGGCAGCAACTCCGGCCGGGTGGTCTCGATCTCCACCGGCCCAAAGGAAATCCGGTGCCACGCGCCGGCGTGATCCCGCGCGTCCAACTCGGCCTGCGCCACCGCGGTCTGGAACGTCACGTCCCACAGCGACGGCGCTTCCGACTGGTACGCCTGGCCTTCGGCCAGCAGCCGCAGGAAACCCAACTGCGCCACGCGTTGCGCACGGACGCCGATGGTCGAGTACGTCAACGACCAGTCCACCGACAGCCCGAGCCGACGCCACAGGGCCTCGAACGCCTGCTCGTCCTCGACGGTCATCCGTTGGCACAGCTCGACGAAGTTGCGCCGCGAGATACCGACCTGTTGCTTGCCGGTGGTTTCCACCGGCTCATACAACGGGTCGTACGGCAGCGACGGATCGCAGCGCACGCCATAGCGCAGCTGCACGCGCCGCTCGGTCGGCAGGCCGTTGTCGTCCCACCCCATCGGGTAGAACACGTGCTTGCCGCGCATCCGCTGGAACCGGGCTACGACATCGGTGTGGGTGTAGCTGAAGACGTGGCCTACGTGCAGCGACCCGCTCACCGTCGGCGGCGGCGTGTCGATGGAAAACACCTCAGCACGGGAATCGGGCCGATGGAAGCGGAAGGTTTCCTCCGCGGCCCATCGGCCCGACCACTTGTCCTCGATGCCCTCCATCGACGGGCGCTGCGGAATTCCGTCACCCGTCATGGAGAAATCACCCTTCCGGCAGTGCGTCCAAACGCGCGGACACCCGCGCGATGTCGGCGACGGCGGCCTCCCGGCGCGCCTTGATCTTGTCGACCACCTGCGCCGGGGCCTTGTCGACGAAGGCCTGATTGTTCAGCTTGCCGTCGCACTGGGCCAGCTCTTTTTCGGCCGCCGCGAGGTCCTTGGCCAGCCGCTTGCGCTCGGCCGCCACGTCGATCGTGCCCGAGGTGTCCAGTTCCACGTGCACGCCGACGACGTCGAGCGAGGCGCTGGCGGTGAAGCCGTCGGCCGGCTCCTCCAGCCGGGCGATGGCCCGGATCGCCGACAGCTGGCCGACGATGTCGGCTTCGTCCACACCGGACAGTCGCGCCGGCACCTTCTGACCCGGCCGCAGCCCCTGGTCGGCCCGGAACCGGCGGACCTCGGTGATCAGCCGCTGCACGGTGTCGATGCGCTGCGCGGCAACGGCATCGACCGGCGCACCGGAGACCGTCGGCCACTCGGCGATCATCAGCGACTCGCCGCCGGTCAGCGCGGTCCACAGCGTCTCGGTGATGAACGGGATCACCGGGTGCAGCAGGCGCAGCAGCTTGTCCAGCACGTGCCCGAGCACGGCCCTGGTCGCCTCGGCCCGCGCGCCACCCTCGGCGATCTGCACCTTGGCCAGCTCGAGGTACCAGTCGCAGTACTCGTCCCAGGTGAAGTGGTACAGCGCCTCGCACAGCTTGGCGAACTCGTAGCCGTCGAACAGACCGTCCACTTCGGACACGACCTGGTCGGCCCGGTCCAGGATCCACCGGTCGGCGTCGGTCAGCTCGTCACGAGCCGGCACCGGCACGGCCGTGGTCGCGCCGTTGAGCAACGCGAACCGGCTGGCGTTCCACAGCTTCGTGCAGAAGTTGCGCGACCCGCCGGCCCACTCCTCGGCCAGCGCCATGTCCGAACCCGGGTTGGCCCCGCGGGCCAGGGTGAACCGGGCCGCGTCGGCGCCGTAGGTGTCCAGCCAGTTCAGCGGGTCGATGACGTTGCCGCGGGACTTGGACATCTTCTTGCCCGCCGCGTCCCGGATCAGCCCGTGCAGGTACACGTGGTCGAACGGCTGCGCGCCGTCCATCGCGTACAGGCCGAACATCATCATCCGGGCGACCCAGAAGAACAGGATGTCGTAGCCGGTGGACAGCACGCTGGTCGGATAGAACTTGGCCAGGTCGGCCGTCTTGTCCGGCCAGCCCAGCGTGGACATCGGCCACAGGCCCGAGGAGAACCACGTGTCCAGGACGTCCTCGTCCTGGTGCCAGCCCTCGCCGGTCGGCGGCTGCTCGTCCGGTCCGACGCAGACGACCTCGCCGTCCGGGCCGTACCAGACCGGGATCCGGTGGCCCCACCACAGCTGCCGCGAGATGCACCAGTCGTGCAGGTTGTCGACCCAGTCGAAGTAGCGCTTGGCCAGCTCCGGCGGGTGCACCGTGGTGCGGCCGTCACGGACGGCGTCGCCGGCGGCCTTGGCCAGCGGGCCCACGTTGACGAACCACTGGAGCGACAGCCGCGGCTCCACCACGGTGTCGCAGCGGGAGCAGTGGCCGACCGAGTGCAGGTACGGCCGCTTCTCGGCGACGATCCGGCCGAGCTCACGCAACGCCGCGACCACCGCCGGCCGCGCCTCGAACCGGTCCAGGCCCTCGAACGGCCCGGCCACCGAGATCACGCCGCGGGAGTCCATGATCGTCATGGACGGCAGCGAGTGCCGCTGGCCGATCTCGAAGTCGTTCGGGTCGTGGGCCGGCGTCACCTTCACCGCGCCGGTGCCGAAGGCCGGGTCCACATGCTCGTCGCCGACGATCGGGATGCGGCGGCCGGTCAGCGGCAGCTCGACCTCGGTGCCGATCAGGTGCCGGTACCGCTCGTCCTCCGGGTGCACTGCGACGGCAGTGTCGCCCAGCATGGTCTCGGCCCGGGTCGTGGCCACCACGATCGAGGCGTCGCCGTCGCCGTAGCGGATGGAGACGAGCTCGCCCTCGTCCTCGGAGTGCTCGACCTCGATGTCCGACAGCGCGGTCAGGCAGCGCGGGCACCAGTTGATGATCCGCTCGGCCCGGTAGGCCAGCCCGTCGTCGAACAGCTTCTTGAACATGGTCTGCACGGCCCGCGACAGCGGCTCGTCCATGGTGAAGCGCTCACGGCTCCAGTCGACGCTGTCGCCGAGGCGGCGCATCTGGTCGAGGATCTTGCCGCCGTACTCGGCCTTCCACTCCCAGACCCGCTCCACGAACTTCTCGCGGCCCAGGTCGTGCCGGGACAGGCCCTCGCCGGCCAGCTGGCGCTCGACCACGTTCTGGGTGGCGATGCCGGCGTGGTCCATGCCCGGCAGCCACAGCGCCTCGTAGCCCTGCATGCGGCGGCGACGGGTCAGCGCGTCCATCACCGTGTGGTTGAGGGCGTGCCCCATGTGCAGGCTGCCGGTGACGTTCGGCGGCGGCAGCACGATGCAGAACGCGGGCTTGTCACTGTTCGCGTCGGCGCCGAAATAGCCGTTGTCTACCCACCGCTGGTACAGCCCCTGCTCTACCTCCGCCGGGTTCCAGGCGGTGGGGAGATCGGTGGTGTACTGCTGCGGAAGGGTCTCGGTCACGCGAAGAGTCTACGGAGCCCGGACGGCACCCATCGAACGGGTGACACCGGCGTTGCTACAGTGCTCCCGCCTAAACGGGGGGAACCGTGGACGACATCGAGAGCCATCCGGACCTGACGGATGAGAAGTGGTTGCGCGCGGCCGAGAAGCGAGCCCGGCGCGCGGCCCGCAAGAACCGCCCGCCGCGCCGCCGCAAGCGTGGCCCACGGTTCAGCCGGCTGGTCATCCCGGCCGTGTTGATCGTGTTCTGCGGGGCGTTGATCGTGCTCTACCGGGTCGGCAGCGTCGAGCTGCCCGGCGCCTCCGCGCCGTCGACCACGACCGCGCCGACCTCGGCCAAGCCGGACCCGACCAAGGCCGAGGTGGGCGGGCACGTCGACCTTGATCGGCCCTTCGCCGCCACGCCGGCGGCCGACTGGCCGACCGAGGTCCCGGTGCCGGCGGCCGCGGCGACCGGTCACTTCACCGCCGCCCAGGTCACCGCCGCCTACCAGGCCGTGCAGCACACGATCACCGAGGCACGGCTCGATCCGCAGGTGACCGTGCACCACGAGCCGGCGCCGTACCTGGCGACGCTGACCACCGGCATCGACATGCACGACCCCGGCACGTGGGTCACCAAGATCGCCGACGGCTACCAGCTGCTACCGGTCGCGCCCAAGGTGTCCGGCGAGATGACCAGTTCGGTCGACGACCAGGGCAGGCTGGTCGTGCACGCCAACTACGTCTACGCCTACGCCTTCCAGCCGCCCTCGCACGTGGCCCCGGCGACGCCGTGGGACATCGTGTCGGTGATCCACGAGAACACCGACTACCTGATCGTCGGCGGCAAGCCGTGGCCGCACGCCGAGAAGTCGTACTACTTCTCGATGAACTGCGAGCAGGCCGACAAGGGCGTGCTGGCGCCGCAGTTCTCCGGGCACCCGACCCGGTCGCGCATCGACGCCGAGCAACCCCAGGCCTACTACGACCCCGCGCACACCGTCGACGTCCCCAAGGACGCCTGCTGACCCGCCTGGTCACGCTTTTCCGACAGGCGGACAATGGCCGGTATGACGCGCAGGCCTCCGCAGCAGGACGTCGACGAGAGCAAGCTCAGGGTCGGCGAGCCGAAAACGTACGCGGCCGGGGTGAAGGGCGTGCTGGTGTCGCTCCAGCACGGCCTGGACGAGATGGGGGCCGTGCGCAGCGCGCAGACCCTGCGCCTGCTCAACCAGCGGGAGGGCTTCGACTGCCCGGGCTGCGCGTGGCCCGAGGCCCAGGGGCACCGCAAGCTGGCCGAGTTCTGCGAGAACGGGGCCAAGGCGGTCGCCGAGGAGGCCACCGTCCGGCGCGTCACGCCCGAGTTCTTCGCCCGGCACTCGGTGGCCGAGCTGGCCGAGAAGACCGACTACTGGCTGGGCAAGCAGGGCCGGCTGACCGAGCCGATGGTGCTGCGCGAGGGTTCCTCCCACTACGAGCCGATCTCGTGGGACGACGCGTTCGCCCTGGTCGGCGGGGCCCTACGCGGGCTGGCCGACCCCAATGAGGCGATCTTCTACACGTCCGGGCGAACCAGCAACGAGGCCGCCTTCGCCTACCAGCTGCTGGCCCGCTCGCTCGGCACCAACAACCTGCCGGACTGCTCGAACATGTGCCACGAGTCGTCCGGCTCGGCGCTGATCCAGACCATCGGCATCGGCAAGGGCTCGGTCAGCCTGGCCGACGTCACCCACGCCGACCTGCTGCTGGTCGTCGGCCAGAACCCCGGCACCAACCACCCGCGCATGCTGTCGGCGCTGGAGGAGGCCAAGGGCAACGGCGCCACCATCGTGGCCGTCAACCCGCTGCCCGAGGCCGGGCTGATGCGGTTCAAGAACCCGCAGAACGTGCGGGGCGTGGTCGGCAAGGGCACGCCGCTGGCCGACGAGTTCTGCCAGATCCGGCTCGGCGGCGACCTGGCCTTCTTCCGGGCGTTGGGGCATCTCGTGCTGGCCGCCGAGGACGCCGCGCCGGGCACCGTGCTGGACCGGGAGTTCATCTCGTCCTCCACTTCCGGCTTCGAGGAGTGGGCGGCCGACATCCGTGAGCTCGACTGGGACGAGGTCGACGCGGCGACGGGTCTGTCCCGCGAGCAGATCGCCCACGTCGCGCGGCTGCTGGTGGAGTCGAAGCGGACGATCATCTGCTGGGCCATGGGTCTCACGCAGCACAAGCAGTCCGTGCCGACCATCCGCGAGCTCGTCAACGTGCTGCTGCTGCGCGGCATGATCGGCAAGCCGGGCGCCGGAGTGTGCCCGGTGCGCGGGCACTCCAACGTGCAGGGCGACCGCACCATGGGCATCTACGAGAAGCCCAAGGAGAACTTCCTGTCCGCTTTGGACGCCGAGTTCGGCATCACCTCGCCGCGCGAGCACGGGTACGACACGGTCGAAGCCATCCACGCGATGCGTGATGGCAAGGCCAAGGTGTTCTTCGCCGTCGGCGGCAACTTCGTGTCGGCCACGCCCGACACCGAGGTCACCATGCGGGCGCTGCGGTCCATGGACCTGACCGTGCACGTGTCGACCAAGCTGAACATGTCGCACGTGGTGCCGGGGCGCACGGCCCTCATCCTGCCGACCCTGGGCCGTACCGAGCGGGACGAGCAGGCGGGCGGCACCCAGTTCGTCACCGTCGAGGACTCCATGTCGGTGGTGCACCGTTCGCGCGGGCGGCTGTCCCCGGCCGGGCCGGCGCTGCTGTCCGAGGTGGCCATCGTGTCCCGGCTGGCCCGGGCCGTCTTCGGTTCCTCGCATGCCGTGCCGTGGGCGTCGTTCGAGGAGAACTACGACACCGTCCGCGACCACATTTCCCGTGTCGTGCCGGGCTGTGTGGACTACAACCCCCGGGTTCGGGAGCCCGACGGCTTCGTGCTGCCGCACCCGCCACGGGATTCCCGGTCCTTCCCGACGACCACCGGCAAGGCCAACTTCACGGTCAATCCGGTGCAGCTCATCACCGTGCCCGAGGGCCGGCTCATCCTGCAGACGCTGCGCAGCCACGACCAGTACAACACCACGATCTACGGTCTCGACGACCGTTACCGCGGTGTGCACGACGGTCGCCGGGTCGTCTTCGTCAATCCCGAGGATCTCTCGGCTCTGGGTATCGCCGACGGCGCCATGGTCGACATGATCAGCGAATGGCCGTCCGACTCCGGGGTGGTCGAGCGCCGGGTCAAGCTGTTCCGGGTGATCGCCTACCCGACGGCCCGTGGGTGCGCCGCGGCGTACTTCCCCGAGGCCAATGCCTTGGTGCCGCTGGAATCCACCGCCGAGACGTCCAACACGCCCACGTCCAAGGCCATCATCATCCGGCTCGAACAGAGCTGAGAGTCCACGACGGACGAAGGGCCGGGGCGCCTGCGCGCCCCGGCCCTTCGCTCGTTTTCCGTTGTCAGCTCTGGAAGAGCTGCACCACCTTGACGATCAGCTGGTACAGGCCGTAGGCGAAGGGTAAGCCGACCCACAGCCAGGCGATCACCATGAGCACGCTGTGGTTCTTCACTTCGACGTCGCTCACTTCGCCTCCACCTCCTCGGCGGCCGGCGCGTCCGCGGTGGCGACCGGCTCGTGGTACTTGCTGTCGACCGGCTTGATCAGCTCGTTGGCCACGAAGCCGATGACGAGCAGGCCGATCATGATGAAGAAGGACAGCGCGTACAGCGACGGACCGGACTTGCCGGCGGCCTTCTGCGCGTCGGCGATGCCGTCGATGATCAGCGGACCGGCCACGCCGGCGACCGACCACGCGGTGAGCAGCCGGCCGTGGATGGCGCCGACCTGGTAGGTGCCGAACAGGTCACGCAGGTAGGCCGGCACGGTGGCGAACCCGCCGCCGTAGAACGACAGGATCAGGATCGCGGCCAGCACGAACACGAGCTTGGACGACCCGCCGGCCAGCACCAGCACCAGGTACAGCAGCGCGCCGACACCGAGGTAGATGCGGTACATGTTCTTGCGGCCGATGGCGTCCGAGGTGGACGACCACACGAACCGGCCGAGCATGTTGCACAGCGACAGCAGCGCCACGAAGCCGGCGGCCGGGGCCGGGCTCACCTTGAAGAAGTCGACGATCATCGGCGACGCCTTCTCCAGGATGCCGATGCCGGCGGTCACGTTGAGGCAGAGCACCAGCCACAGCAGCCAGAACTGCGGCGTCTTGATGGCGTTCTTTGCCGAGACGTTGTTGGTGGTGATCAACTTGTGCGCGGTGGCCATGGACGGGTCCCAGCCGGCCGGCTTCCAGCCCTCGGCCGGCACCCGGACCAGGAACACGCCCATCGACATGAAGAGCGCGTACACCACGCCGTGCACCGCGAAGGTCGCCGCGATGCCCGAGGTGGTGGTGCCGAACCCGGCCAGCATGGCCGTCGACCAGGGTGACGCGATCAACGCTCCGCCGCCGAAGCCCATGATCGCGATACCGGTGGCCATGCCCGGACGGTCCGGGAACCACTTGATCAGCGTCGACACCGGCGAGATGTAGCCGATACCGAGGCCGATGCCGCCGACCAGGCCGTAGCCCACGACGACCAGCCAGAATTGCGACGTCGCCACGCCGAGCGCGGCGAGCAGGAACCCAGCGCCGAACGCGACGGATGCCACCGCCATCGCCCATCGCGGTCCGTTGCGTTCGACGAGCGTGCCGCCGAAGGCCGCCGACAGGCCGAGCATGACGATCGCCAGCTGGAACGGCAGGCCGCTCTCCACCCCGTTGAGGTGTAGCGCCTTCTCCAGCGGCGTCTTGAACACGCTCCACGCGTAGGCCTGTCCGATCGACAGGTGCACGGCGAGCGCGGAGGGCGGTACGAGCCAGCGGCTCCATCCCCCCGGCGCGATCGTGCGCGAGCGATCAAGGACCCCGAGTCCCATCTCCACTGCCCTCCCAGATAGTTGAGAATGGAACCTATTGGGATCCGGTGTGACTCGGCACGACCGAGTGGCGCACGTAACGACGAACGGCACCGCTCACGCGCCGAACGGAATGAACCGCAGACTTACGAAACTGGGAGGTTCCGAAATGGGAAGGGTGACGGTCCGCCGACCGGTGCTCAAGCTCTCCCACCAGGGCGAACGCTCTCGTCCGGATGCACTAGCGGCCGAAGAACCACTCGAATTGCGTATTGACGGAAAAGCGGTCGCGGTCACGATGCGGACGCCGGGCAACGATGTGGAACTGGCCCACGGTTTTCTGCTCACCGAGGCTGTGATCGGCGATCGCGAGGACATCTCGGCCGCCCGCTACTGCGCCGGAACCGGTCCCGACGGCCGAAACACCTACAATGTGCTCGAAGTCTCACTTTCCCCCGGCGTCGCACCGCCCGATGTCGGCGTGGAGCGCAACTTCTACACGACGTCCTCGTGCGGCGTGTGTGGCAAGGCCGCCCTCGACGCCGTCAAGCTGCGGACCCGCTACTCCCCCGCCGACGACGACTGCGCTGTGTCGACCGACGTGCTGACCACGCTGCCCGACAAGCTCCGTGCCGCCCAGAAGGTCTTCGACTCCACCGGCGGCCTGCACGGCGCCGGTCTGTTCACCACCGACGGCGAACTCCTCGTCGCCCGTGAGGACGTCGGCCGGCACAACGCCGTCGACAAGGTCATCGGCTGGGCCGTCCAGTCCGGGCTGATCCCGCTGCGCGGTCTGGTGCTGATGGTCTCCGGCCGAGCATCCTTCGAACTCGTGCAGAAGGCCGCCATGGCCGGCATCCCCGTGCTGGCCGCCGTGTCGGCTCCGTCGTCGCTGGCCGCCGAGCTCGCCGAGGAGCAGGGCATGACTCTCATCGGCTTCCTCCGCGGCGACTCGATGAACGTCTACACCGGCGCTGACCGCGTGCTCCGCTGAGCCGAAGTCGACCACACCGGCAAACTCGAGGTCTTTGGCAAACTCCCCTGCTTTGCCAAACTCCTCGGCTTTGCCAACCTCCCCTGCTCAGCCAAACTCCTCCGCCTTGCCAACCTCCCCTGCTCAGCCAAACTCCTCCGCCTTGCCAACCTCCCCTGCTCAGCCAAACTCCTCCGCCTTGCCAACCTCCCCTGCTCAGCCAAACTCCCCTGCCTTGCCAACCTCCCCCGCTCCGCCGACCCCCTCCGCCTTGGCAAACTCCCCCGCTCGACCGAACCCCTCCGCCTTGCAAAACTCCTCTGCTTTGCCGAACTCCCGAAGTTCGCCGGCCTCGCCTGTGTCGGCGACACACCACACAACGCCTGTGAACCGAGTTCACAGGCAACTCGCGGTGTGGCGGGCGAGTCACTGCTTGAACGTCACATCAGAGGCGACCGCACCGCTGACTAGGGTTGGACCATGAGCACACACTTCGACGTCGTGGTGGTGGGGGCCGGCCCCGGCGGGTACGTCGCGGCGATCCGAGCGGCGCAGCTGGGCCTGCGGACCGCGATCATCGAGGACCGGTACTGGGGCGGCGTCTGCCTGAACGTGGGCTGCATCCCGTCCAAGGCACTGCTGCGCAACGCCGAACTGGCCCACCTGCTGACCGGCGAGGCCGAGGCGTTCGGCATCCACGCCGAGGGCGGCATCACGATGGACTTCGGCGCGGCCTTCACCCGCAGCCGCAAGGTGGCCGACGGCCGGGTCAAGGGCGTCCACTTCCTGATGAAGAAGAACAAGATCCAGCAGTTCTTCGGCTGGGGCACGTTCACCGACGCCAACACCATCCAGGTCGCGCTGACCGACGGCGGCGAGGAAACGGTCACGTTCGACAACTGCATCCTGGCCACCGGCGCGACGACCCGGCTGCTGCCGGGCACGACGCTGTCCGAACGAGTCGTGACCTACGAAGAGCAGATCCTCACCGACACCCTGCCGGCCAGCATCATCATCGCCGGCGCGGGTGCGATCGGCGTCGAGTTCGCGTACGTCATGCACGGCTACGGCGTCGACGTCACGATCGTCGAGTTCCTCGACCGGCCCGTCCCGCTGGAGGACGAGGAGGTCTCGGCCGAACTGGCCAAGCGCTACCGCAAGCTCGGCATCAAGGTGCTCACCTCGACCCGGGTCGACGCGATCGACGACTCCGGCGAGAAGGTCCGGGTCACCGTGACCAAGGACGGCCAGCAGCAGGTGCTGGAAGCCGACAAGGTGCTCCAGGCGATCGGTTTCCAGCCGCGGGTCGAGGGCTACGGCCTGGAGAAGACCGGCGTTCGGCTGACCGAGCGCGGCGCGGTCGACATCGACGGCCGGGGCCGCACGAGCGTGCCGCACATCTTCGCCATCGGCGACGTGACCGCGAAATTGATGCTGGCGCACGCCGCCGAGTCGATGGGCATCGTGGCGGCGGAGACGATCGCCGGCGCGGAGACCATGGAGCTGGACTACGTGATGATTCCTCGCGCCACGTTCTGCCAGCCGCAGATCGCCAGCTTCGGCTACACCCAGAAGCAGGCCGAGGCCAAGGGCTTCGACGTCAAGGTGGCGAAGTTCCCGTTCACCGCGAACGGCAAGGCGCACGGCATCGGCGACCCGGGCGGCTTCGTGAAGCTGATCTCGGATGCCAAGTACGGCGAGCTGCTGGGCGCGCACATGATCGGCCCGGACGTGACCGAGCTGCTGCCCGAGTTGACGCTGGCCCAGCAGTGGGACCTGACGGTCACCGAGGTGGCCCGCAATGTGCACGCGCACCCGACGCTGAGCGAGGCGGTCAAGGAGGCCGTGCACGGCCTGGCCGGCCACATGATCAACTTCTGATCGAGCGCCGACAAAGGGCCCGCCCACCCGATGAGCCGGGTGGGCGGGCCTTGTCGCAGATCGGATCGTCCGTCAGGCCGACTTCTCGCGGCGCTCGCGGCGGCTGGGCTGCCGGGCCACGATGGTCGGGTTGACGTTCTCCCGCACGGTCTGCTCGGTGATGACCACCTTGGCGACGTCGGTGCGGCTGGGGATGTCGTACATCACCGGCAGCAGCACCTCCTCCATGATGGCGCGCAGGCCGCGGGCGCCGGTGCCACGCAGGATCGCCTGGTCGGCCACGGCCTCCAGGGCGGTCTTGGTGAACTCCAGCTCGACGCCGTCCATCTCGAACAGCTTCTGGTACTGCTTCACCATCGCGTTGCGGGGCTCGGTGAGGATCTTGACCAGGGACGGCTTGTCCAGGTTGGTCACGCTGGCCACGACGGGCAGGCGGCCGATGAACTCGGGGATCAGGCCGAACTTGATCAGGTCCTCCGGCATGGTGTCGCCGAAGATGTCGGACGACTCCATCTCGGCCTTGGAGCGGATCTCGGCGCCGAAGCCGAGGCTGCGCTTGCCGACCCGGTCCTGGATGATGCGCTCGAGCCCGGCGAACGCGCCGGCCACGATGAACAGCACGTTCGTCGTGTCGATCTGGATGAACTCCTGGTGCGGGTGCTTGCGGCCGCCCTGCGGCGGCACGCTGGCGGTGGTGCCCTCCAGGATCTTCAGCAGGGCCTGCTGCACGCCCTCGCCGGAGACGTCGCGCGTGATCGACGGGTTTTCACTCTTCCGAGCGATTTTGTCGACCTCGTCGATGTAGATGATGCCGGTCTCGGCCCGCTTGACGTCGTAGTCGGCGGCCTGGATCAGCTTGAGCAGGATGTTCTCGACGTCCTCGCCGACGTAGCCGGCCTCGGTCAGCGCGGTGGCGTCCGCGATGGCGAACGGCACGTTGAGCAGCTTGGCCAGGGTCTGGGCGAGGTAGGTCTTGCCGCAGCCGGTCGGGCCGAGCATCAGAATGTTGGACTTGGCCAACTCGACGCCGTCGTCCCGGCCGTCCCGGTTCCGGTCGCCCGCCTGGATGCGCTTGTAGTGGTTGTAGACCGCCACCGACAGCGTGCGCTTGGCATCGTCCTGACCGATCACGTACTGGTCGAGGAAGTCGTGGATCTCGGCCGGCTTGGGCAGCTCGTCCAGTTTGACGTCGCCCGCCTCGGCCAGCTCCTCCTCGATGATCTCGTTGCAGAGGTCGATGCATTCATCGCAGATATACACGCCTGGACCGGCGATGAGCTTCTTCACCTGCTTCTGGCTCTTCCCGCAGAAGGAGCACTTCAGCAGGTCTCCGCCGTCACCGATACGCGCCATGACCGCTGACCTCTGTCCCCTCCGGTGGACCGGCGGTGCCGGCTCACCTGGCTGTCACGATGGCCCGACCCACACCGATGGGTCGCGCACGTTCCCCACGACGGTACCCGCCCGCGATGGCGAGCGGGAGGACCAGCGTGCCCCGACCGTGTCGAACCAGGCGATTACTCGCCGGATTCGGCGTGTCGGCCGGGGCCGCGGGCCCCGTTCAGCTCTGCGCGGACAGCTTCCGGTACGGCAGCACCTCGTCGATGATGCCGTAGACCCGGGCCTCCTCGGCGGTGAGGATCTTGTCGCGGTCGATGTCCGACGCGACCTCGTCCGCCGTCTTGTTGGTGTGCCGGGCCAGGGTGGTCTCCAGGGCGCGGCGCACCCGCTGGATCTCGTTGGCCTGGATCTCCAGGTCGGACACCTGGCCGTAGACGCCCTCGGTGGCCGGCTGGTGGATCATGATGCGGGAGTTCGGCAGCGCGCGGCGCTTGCCGGGGGTGCCGGCGGCGAGCAGCACGGCGGCCGCGGAGGCGGCCTGGCCGAGGCACACCGTGACGATGTCCGGGCGCACGTACTGCATCGTGTCGTAGATCGCCATCAGCGAGGTGAACGAGCCGCCGGGCGAGTTGATGTACATGACGATGTCGCGGTCGGGGTCGACCGACTCCAGGTACAGCAGCTGCGCCATCACGTCGTTGGCCGACGCGTCGTCGATCTGCACGCCGAGGAAGATGATGCGCTCCTCGAACAGCTTGTTGTAGGGGTTGGACTCCTTGACCCCGTAGCTGGTGCGCTCGACGAAGGACGGCAGCACGTAGCGGGACTGGAGTGGCTGGTACTGGCTCACTGATGACTCCTGGCGTCGCTTGTCGCTTGGTCGAGCTGGCGGGTCGGACCCGGTGTCCCGGCGGGCGGCCCGCGGCTGGCTTGCTTTCGACTTTAACGAACGCGGGCGGCGCCGACGTCCCGACGCCGCCCGCGTTCGCTCAGGGCGTCACTCCTGCTCGGCTGCCTCGTCGGCGGTCTCCTCGACGGCGGGGGCCGCCGGGGCGCCGAACAGTTCTTCCAGGTCGACGGTGTTGCCGGAGGCGTCGGTCACGGTGGCCTGGCGGACCACCGAGGCCAGCGCCTTGCCCCGGCGGACGTCGGCGAAGATGGCGCCGAGCTGGCCGGCCTGCTGGGCCCGCTGGACGTACTCGTCGGGGCTGATGCCGAAGCGCTGGGCCTGGTAGACGATGCGCTCGGACAGCTCGGCGTCGTTGACCTGGACCTGCTCGGCGTCGGCCACCGCGTCCAGCACGAGCTGGGTCTTCACGGCCTGCTCGGCGGCGGTGCGCAGCTCCGCGTCGAACTCCTCCGCGGTCTGCCCCTGCTCGGTGAGCCACTCGTTGAAGCGGTCGTCGTCGTGGTCGAAGGCGTGCACCGCGTCGTGCTTGCGGGTCTCCACCTCGGCGGCCACCACGGCCTCCGGCAGCGGCACCTCGGTGACCTCGAGGAGGGCCTCGAGCACCTTGTCGCGGGCCTGCACGCCCTGCTGCATCTTGTTGACGCGGCCGAGGCGCTCGCGCAGGTCGGCCTTCAGCTCGTCGAGCGTGTCGAACTCGCTGGCCAGCTGGGCGAACTCGTCGTCGGCCTCGGGCAGCTCGCGCTTCTTGATGTTGTCGACCTTGACCTCGACCTCGGCGTCGCGGCCTTCGAACTCGCCGGCGACCAGCTGGGTGGTGAAGGTCTTGCTCTCGCCGGCGGCCGCGCCGATGAGGGCGTCGTCGATGCCCTCGACGAGCTGGCCGGAGCCGATCTCGTAGGACAGGCCGGTGGTGCGGGCCTCTTCGACCTCGGTGCCGTCGACGGTGGCCGACAGGTCGATGGTGACGAAGTCGCCGTTCTCGGCCGGGCGGTCGACGCCGGTCAGCGTGCCGAAGCGGGCGCGCAGCTCGTCGAGCTGCTTGTCCACGTCCTCGTCGCTGATCTCGATGTCGTCGACGCTCACGGCCAGCTCGCCGAACGCCGGCACGGTGATGTCGGGGCGGATGTCCACCTCGGCGGTGAACGCCAGGTGGTCGCCGTCCTCGATCTTGGTCACCTCGATGTCCGGGCGGCCCAGCGCCCGCACCTCGCCCGCGTTCACGGCCTCCATGTACTTGGCCGGGATCGCCTCGTTGACCACCTCGTCCAGCACCGGCGCGCGCCCGATGCGCGACTCCAGCACGCGCGGCGGCACCTTGCCCTGGCGGAAGCCCGGAATGCGGACCTGGCCGGCGAGCTTGCGGTAGGCCCGGTCGAAGTTCGGCTTCAGCTCGTCGAACGGCACCTCGACGTTGATCCGGACCCTGGTCGGGCTCAGCTGCTCGACGGTGCTCTTCAACGTGGTCTCCTCGTACGAACAAATGCGTGCACAGTGCTCCCGACCGCACAGCGCCCCGGGATTGGATGCCCCAAGTCTAGGTCGACCAGCAACAGCCACCCCTGCCGCCCCCCAGCACACCCCACCGCCCAAAGCCACCGCCCGCGGAGAAGGGAAGCCGAGGCCGAGGCGACCGCAGGAGAGACGAGAGCCACGAAGCCAGGCGACGCGACAGAGAAGGAAGCCAGGAGAGCAGGCAGATGGGGAGGAGGGGAAGGCAGCGCAGGGGAAGAGGGCGACACCGCCACACAGGGCCAAGAGAGATGGCGGGCCGGCACCCCAGAAACACCACCGGACAGCAGGGTGTAGGCCGCAGGCCACACCCGGGGGTCCAGGGGGCGGAGCCCCTTGGCTCGGGGTCTGGGGCGGGAGCCCCAGAAAACACCCCCGACGATAACGGCGAAGGGACGCGCCGAAGGCGCGCCCCTGAGCACAGTTCACCCAATCGTCGGGGTGGCGGGATTTGAACCCACGGCCCCTCGCTCCCAAAGCGAGTGCGCTACCAAACTGCGCCACACCCCGTTCGCGCCGTCTTGGCGATGGCGCGTGCATGAGAGTAGCGCGACCCGCTAAGCTCCCGCATGCACCCGGTGGGTTGTGGGTGCGTGCGGGTGTAGCTCAATGGCAGAGCTCCAGCCTTCCAAGCTGGCCATGCGGGTTCGATTCCCGTCACCCGCTCTTCTTTTGCCCCGCATCGCCGCCGTGGATGTGTCGAGCGCCACAGTTATCGGGTGGTGAGGACGATGGCGGTGGCGTCGTCGCGGTAGCCGTCTTCGGTTTCGCGGGCGGCGGCGATGATGGCGTCGGCGAGTGTCTCGGGGTTGTCGTGGTGTTCCCGGACGAGTGCTTCGAGTTCGTCGTGGGGGACGTTGTCGAGTCCGTCGCTGACGAGGATGAGGAGTTCGTCGGTGGGCGCGGAGGAGACGGCGACGTTGGTGACGGTGGCGCTGGAGAGGGTGACGCGGACCCAGCTGTCGTGCAGGGGTGCGAGGTCGGCGACGCCGTTGCCGCGGAGGTAGGCGCCCATGGTGTGGGGGTCGGTGCGCCGGTGGAGGTGGCTGCCGTCCCAGCTGTAGGCGTGGGAGTCGCCGACCCAGGCGAGGTGGGTGGGGTGTCCGGGCACGGCGAGGGCGAGCACGATGACGCCGTCGGGGATGTGGCGTCGGGTGCCGGGGTCTTCGAGGAGTGCGGCGGCGGCGAGCACGCCGGCGAGTGCGCCTTTGGTGGCGCCGATGCGTACGGCGCTTTCGGCTAACAGCCGCATGGTTTCGGCGCCGTCGGGGTCGTTGCCGATGCCGTCGACGATGGCGGCGACGGCGACGCCGGTGGATGCCTGGAAGAGGGCGGCGGCGTCCATGTTGTGGTCACGGACGCCGCGGCGGGTGGCGCTGGCCGCGCGCCGGCCGTGGGTGAGGTCGTGCGCTGTGCTCAAGCCGGGGGCCTCGTTTCCGTCTGAGGAAATGCCGGCGGCGCAAGGGATCGCGCCGCCGGCCGGTGGTCAGCGCAGGCCGACGAGTGCCATGGCCCGGTTGAGGGTGGCGTCGGCGACGGCGGCGGCTTTCTCGGCGCCGTCGGCGAGTACCTGGTCGAGGTAGCCGGTTTCGCTGTGGATCTCGGCGAACCGCGACTGGATGGGCGTGATCTTGTCGAGGACGAGTTCGGCGAGGTCCTTCTTGAGGGTGCCGTAGCCGTTGCCGTCGAAGCGGTCGAGGGTGGCTTCGCGGGTGGCCCCGGACAGGGCTTCGTGCAGCACCAGCAAGTTGTCGACGCCGGGCGAGAGGTTCTCGCGGTCGACGGCGCTGCCGGCGTCGGTGACGGCCCGCATGATGGCCTTGCGGATCTTCTTGGGGTCGTCGAGCAGGCCGATGGCGTGGCCCTCGGTGGTCTCGGCCTTGCTCTTGCTCATCTTGGCGGTGGGGTCGTCGAGGCCCATGATGCGGGCGCCGCTCTTGCGGATGAGCGCGTCCGGCACGCGGAAGCACTGGCCGAACATCGAATTGAACCGGTTGGCGATGTCCCGGGTGAGTTCGACGTGCTGGCGCTGGTCGTCACCGACGGGAACGAATTGCGCCTGATAGAGAAGAATGTCCGCGGCCATGAGCGCCGGATAGGTGAACAGGCCGGCGCTGGGGTTCGCGCCCTGCGACTTGGACTTGTACTGGGTCATGCGCTCGAGCCAGCTGACCGGGGTGACGCAGTCGAAGATCCAGCCGAGTGTGGCGTGCGCCGGCACCCTGGACTGCAGGAACAGCACGGACTTGGCCGGGTCGAGGCCGCAGGCCAGGTAGAGGGCGACGATCTCGCGGATGCGGCGGCGCAGGTCGTCGGCCTTGATCGCCTCGGGAATGGTGAGGGCGTGCAGGTCGGCGATGAAGAAGAAGTTGTCGTAGGAGTCCTGCTCCTCGGCCCAGACGCTGAGCGCACCGATGTAGTTGCCGATCGTCAGGTTGCCGGTCGCGGTAATACCGGACAGCACCCTTGGCTTCGCCTGCGCTGCGGCGTCCGTCATCTGAAGTCCCTCTATTCAACGGCACATTTACGCGTGAATTCTACCCTCCTGACGGCCGGCGAATTCGGCGACCTACGAAAGTCAGGCCGGACGACTACTTAGGTAGCCGCGGTCGCGGACTTTGTCGGCTGGTGGCCGGTGACGCAGCGCGCTGGGATGGACACCGACAGCTGACCTGGGGAGGGAGTTGCATGTCACGACGGTTTGTGGCGGCCGGCTTGGCCGTGCTGTGCGCGGCGACGCTGACCGCGGGCACCGGTTCGGCCAGTGCGTCCGGGGATTGGCCGACCTGGACGAAGGACCTGCGCGGTTCGCGCTTCAACGGCAGCGAGCACCGCATCACGACCGAGACGGTCGGGAACCTGAAACTGAAGTGGGCGTTCAGCTATCCGACGCCGGGCGCGCCCGGCCCACACAGCCAGCCGGCGGTGGCCGACGGCGCAGTGTTCTTCGGCGGTTCGGACAGCTACTTCTATTCGGTGGACGCGAAGTCCGGCGCGAAGCGATGGACGTTCGCGTTGCCGCCGAACGACATGGTGCAGGACGGCGCGGCGGTGGCGGCGGGGCGCGTGTACTTCGGCGACACGCAGGGCACGGTTCGCGCGCTGGACCAGCGCACCGGGCGTCTGCTGTGGCAGTTCCGGACGGACACAACACCGCTGTCGGTGGTGACGAGTTCGCCGATCTTCTTCGAGGGCCACATTTTCGTCGGCACGTCCAGTGGGCAGAACACGGCCGACCAGAACACGGCGTGTTGCACGTTCCGCGGCCACGTCGACTCGATCGACGCCGCCACCGGCAAGCTCTCCTGGCGCTACTACACGGTTCCGCCGCCACAGCAGGTCGGCACGTGGCCCAGCGGCGCGGCGCGTTTCGAGCCATCCGGCGCGGGCGTGTGGAGCTCGCCGGTGATTGATCAGCGCACGCACACGCTGTACGTGGGCACCGGCCAGAACTACACCGGGCACGGCGGCGATTTCGACACGTTGCTGGCGTTGAACACGGCCAGCGGCAAGGTGCGCTGGAAGCAGCAGGTGACGCCGGACGACACCTGGCGGTCGCTGTGCAACGACCCGAAGTCGACCGACGGCTACTGCCCGGTGCCGAAGAACACCCAGCTGGACTGGGATCTGGGCGCCACACCGAATCTGTTCACCGTCAACGGTCGGGACCTGGTCGGCATCGGCCAGAAGGCCGGGATCTACCACGTGTTCGACGCGCACACCGGCCAGGTCGTGTGGCGGCGGCTGCTGTCCACGCCGATGCCCAACGGCGGGCTGTCCGGCATCCAGTGGGGCACCAGCTTCGACGGCCAACGCCTCTACATAGCCACGATGATGAACGAGCCCGGCACGCTCTACGCCCTCGATCCCACCACCGGGGCGGAGCTCTGGCACACCCCGAACCCGGCGGACGGCTGCACCACCGGCGGAGCGGCGCAGTACCCGGATCTGTGCACGCCGTCGCTCATTCCGGCCGTGACGACGTCGCCCGGGCTGGTGTACGAGGGCAGCGCCGACGGCAAGATGCGGGTGTTCGACAGCGCGACCGGCAAGGTGGTGTGGACGTACGACACGATCCGGGATTTCGACGGCGTGAATGGTCTGCCCGGTCGGGGCGGCGCGATCTCCGGTGGCGGCGGCGCGGTCGTCGCCGACGGCATGGTGTACGTGCAGACCGGGTACTGGATGGCGCCGTACCCGAGTGATCGCGGCCACGTGCTGCTCGCGTTCGGACTGTAGGCGGGCAGGCCGGTTTAGGGTGGGCTGGTGGTGCACCACCAGCCCCCCAGCAGGTTGTCGATCGGCCGGTTGTCGACCGTCGGGTACTCACGCAGCGTGCTGTTCGTCGTGAACACGGTTGCCTCGGCCAACCGGCTGCTGGACATCGTGCCGTTGTTCGAAATGGACTTTCGCGTCCAGTTGGTGTTCACCACGCCGCCGAACTCGACCGTCACCGACGGGGTGGCCGAGGTGTTCGCGGCACTGGACGTGGTGGCGATCTCGTGGGACGAGGCGGTGTCCCGGGACTTCGACCTGGCGATCACGGCCAACCACCGCGGCGATCTGCACGAGTTGCGCGCGCCGGTGGTGATCGTCTCGCACGGGGTGGGTTACAGCAAGAAGGCGGCCCAGAGCCCAGAGCCCAGAGCCCAGAGCCCAGAGCCCAGAGCCCAGAGCCCAGAGCCCAGAGCCCAGAGCCCAGAATATGGGCTTTCGCCGGACTGGTTGCTGCACAACGGCAAACTCGTCGCCGACACGCTCGTCTTCTCCCACGAGGAGCAGGTCGCCCGCCTGGCCGCCGCCGTCCCCGAGGCGCTACCAGCCGCCGCTGTGGCCGGCGATCCGTGTTTCGACCGCATCCTCGCCAGCACCGGCCGACGTCCGATCTACCGCGCGGCACTGGGTTGTGACGACGACACCACCCTGATCGTCGCCAGCTCGACCTGGCGCAAGGGTTCCGCTTTCGGCTCCTGGCCGACGTTTCTACGTCAGCTCCTGACCGAACTGCCGCCGTACCACCGCGTGGCCGCCGTGCTGCACCCGCACGTCTGGCACGGCCACAGTCCACATCAGGTCAACTCCTGGTTGGCCGACTGCGTCCGCGCCGGCTTGATCCTCATCCCGCCCCTGGAGGGCTGGCGGGCCGCACTGATCGCCGCCGACATAGTCGTCGGCGACCACGGCGCGGTCACATGTTACGCCGCCGCACTCGACAAACCCGTTGTCCTGGCAGCATTCGACGAACACGAGATCGTCGCCGGCACCGCAGTGTCCACAATGGGCACACTTGCCGGCCGACTCGATCGGGACGCCCCGTTGCTGCCGCAACTCGCCCGCGCGAACACGCACTGGCCCGGTGTCCGCGGCCTCGTCAGCTCACGACCCGGCGAGGCCGCAAGCCTGCTCCGATCCCTTTTCTACCAACGTCTAGAACTGTCCGAACCGGACAGTGGCATTGTCGAGCCACCGCTGTCGGCCACCGGCCTACATCCCGGCACCGGCGTGCAAGCCTTCACCGTCACAGCAGAAATTCTGGACTCAATAGTCCACTTGACCCGGCGTCGCACCGACGTCCGCCCGATCCCCGCCGGCCCGTCGCATCTGGTCGTGCACGCCGATCACCCGATCCGCGAATACCGCACCAACGCCGACATCCTGTTCACCGACCACGCCGGTCCAGCTTTGTTCGCCCAGGCCCCCGGTTGCCGACTTCTCGTCGACACAACCACCGGCACCGCAACGTTTCGCGGCCGCGAACGGCCAATTCGCCTCCACGGTTGCGATCCGCTGATCGCCGCCTCCGCGTTGTTCACCGTGCTCGACGACCACCCGGCCGAACTCCGGATCATCGCCGACGGCCGCCCCTACTCCTGCACGTTGTCCAGCTGAAGCCGCAGTCCTTCGGCGATCCTCCGCTGCGACTCGGACCCGTCCTCGGCGAACAACCGCTCCGCCGTGGCGAACGCCGTACGGGCCGCGTCGATCTCGCCCAGCCCGGCCAGCGCCCGGCCCGACTCCAGCCCGCACTTGGCCTTGTTGTCCGTCTCCGCGGTCGGCTCGAAGTACTCCCCCGCCGGCACGATCTCGTCCCGCGCCGCCGCGAACTCCACCAGCACCAGCAGCGCCCGGCAACGCTGCAACCTCAGCAACGCGAACTCCCGCGGGTCGTCCGCGACCGCCCAGGCAAGGTCGAAGCAGCGCAACGCTTCCCGAGCGTGGCCCCGCCGAAGCTCGACGTCCTCCTGCGCGAGGACCCGCCGGAGTTCGATCTTGCCCTGCCACTCCAGCGAACTTTCCTGCCCCTGCCGGTGCCCGATGGCCACCGCCAGCCCGTGCGAGTTCCTGAAGCACTCCAACGCCTTGTCCAGCTCGCCCAGCCCCAGGTGCGCCGACCCGAGCTGCGACTCCATCCGCATCTCCGCCTCGACGTTCCCACACCGCCGCGCGGCCACCAGCCCCACCTGATGAGTGTCGATCCAGTCCTCGTAATGACCGTGGAGGTGATAGAGCCCCCACAGCGCCTCGCACAGCTGCCACGCCAGGTCGGCCTGCCCCGCCGCCTCGGCCAGTTTCACCGCGCCGGCCAGGTTCACCCGCTCCCGTTCCAGCCATGCCAGCGCCGCCGTCCGCGTCACCTCGACGTTCGACTCCACCTGGTACAGCGGCCCACTCCGCGGCCGGTCCGACAGCACGCGGTCGAAAGTGACCGTGTACCTGAGGTACCAGTCGACGATCCGCCAGGCCAGCTCCGACGGGATCGGCCCGGCCTTGGACCGCGCGTGAGCATGGGCCAGATCGTGGAAGTGAAACCGCCCGTTGTCGTCGACCGTGAGCAAATGGGCGTCGCACAACAGTTCCAGCGCGTCGGCCACGTCCTCGGGATCGCCGCCCACCATGTGCTCCGCGAGCTCGGTCTCGAACGACCGACCCGGATGGGCGGCCAGCACGCGGTAGGCCGCGGCCGCGTCGGCGTCCAACTGGTCGTAGGCCATGTCGAGGTGGGCGGTCAGCAGCAGCTTGTCGTTCTTGGCCAGCGCGTCCCAGCCACGGTCGGCAATGCCGCGCAGGAGACGGGCGCGTTGCCGGTCCGAGGCGCCGATCAGCCGGCTGACGATCAGCTCGATGGCGATCGGAAAGCCCTTGGCCGCCTGGACGATCACTGCCGACTCCTCGGCCGTGACGGACCGGCCGTGCTCGGCCAGCAGTTCCCCGACCAGCCGATGCGCGAATTCGATGTCGAGTCGGGGAACCTCGATGCCGAAGAAGTCCGGCGACAGCCCGCTCGGCCGCCATCGGCCAGCGCCCAGCAGCACACAGCCCCGACCGGTCGGCCGAAAGTACGCCAGCTGGGCGGCATTGGCCGCATCGTCCAGCAGCAACAGCACCTTCTTGTCACGGCAGAGCGCGCGCAGCTGGGCCGCCCGGTCCTCGGTCGTCGCCAGGAGGTCGGCCTCGGACACGCCGAGCTTGCGCAGTGCCGCGCCCAGCGCCTCGCCGGCTGACTCGAGCACCTGGCGCTCGGGGTCGGCCAGCTTCACATAGACGACGCCGTCCGGGAACTCCGCCGTGTGCTGCTCGACCCAGTAGGCCGCCGCGCCGGTCTTGCCCACGCCGCCGGGACCGTACAGAAACATCAGGGCCGGCTTGTCCGCGGCACGCGCCAGCTCAATGCGCTCGTCGATCTTCCGCCGCACCGCGTCGCGGTTGACGAAGCAGCTCGGCGCGGCCGGGGTCTCGTTGCCGACGCGGTACCGGCCGCTGTCGACCTGAATGGTCAGCCGCTCGATGTAACCGGCCTGCACGACCGTGCCGGAGATATTGCCCGAAGCCTGGTTCGACACCACGTCACCGGACACTACCGATGATCAACAGGGGCTACGCGGGCCTTGAGCGGTATTCACCCACCACGACGAGTGCGAACAGCGCGATGGTGATGACGTGCACGCCGGTGCACCACTCGCAGATCTTGCCGATGACGGCCAGCTCGACGGTGACCAGGTAGACCACGAACAGCAGCCCGACGCCGACGCCGGCCAGCCGCAGCAATCGGACGGCGGGCAACTCGGAGCGCCAGGCCCAGGGGCTGGTCAGCACGGTCATCGGCACGAAGTAGACGAGCCCGAGCACCGCGACCGGAATGCCGAACACGTACGACTGCGGGCTGGAGGTGACCTGCGCGCAGTCGATCACGGCGTTGACCTGGCAGACCAGGGCGGCGTTGTCGGTGAAGTGGCTGATCGTCATGTAGATCGCCACGGCGAGGCCGGCCAGCGACAGCACCAGCGTGCTGACGACCAGCCACCTCGGGTAGGCGCTCGTCGACTCCGACGCCTGGGTGCCTGCGGACATGGTCGCAGGATACGTGGATCACGCGGGCGGGGTCAGGCCGTACGCGCGGCAACAGTTGCCCGCGGCAAAGTTGCCCGCGAAAGCGTCGGCGTCGGCGACGGTCAGGACGTCGTCGGCCAGCCAGTCGTCGATCAGCCGGCCGAGCGCCCGCCGCCACAGCGAGGCGCCGAGATGGTGCAGCTCGGGCAGGCCGTAGCCGTCGGACGAGAAGCAGACCGACCGGAACGGGGCGAGCTCCAGCAGTTCGGCCAGCACCGCGCCGGCACGATCACCCACATAGGGGACGGCCAACCCGACGTCGACGAGCACATGTGGGAAGACATGTGCGAGATAGCCGGCGTTGCGATGGAAGGGCCAGGTGTGGAGCAACGCAACGGTTGCACCGGTGGACTTGGTGGCGTTCAGGAAGTCACCGAGCAACGCCGGGTCGGCGCGGTGCAACCGGACGTCGTCGTCGCCGAACCCGGTGTGCAACTGCAGAGGAATTTTCAATTCCGCACTGATTCGCACGCCGAGGTGCACCAGCCACGCGAGCAGGATCGGGTCGTCCAGCCGCCGGCCGCCCCACCGCAGCCACGCGCTCGCGGCTGCCGCGACCTCGACGTCGGTCGGCGGCTCGGCCGGCAGTTCGAGACCGGTCCGGTAGGCGACGACGCTCTTCAGTCCGACGGCACCGGCCTGGACCCCGGCACGCACCTCGGCTTCGACGAACTCGAGGAAATTTGCAACTTCGACTTCTTTTGCCGCGACCTGCTCGGCGACGGCCTCCAGGCGAAGCACCTCGAACGTGTCACCGCCGGCGAGATGTGCAAACTCCTCCGGTTTGGTCAGCGGCGTGTCGGCCGGCGACAGGCCGGTGTCCAGCAGCCACGACCCCACGCCGACAGAACCGAGCAATTTTGCACTTACCTCCCGCCAGCCCAACTGGGCTCGGCGGTCCAGGTACTCGTCGATGGAACAGTGCGCCGGCAACTCGAGCCGCGGCGCACACCACCGACGCACCGCCAGCCCGAGCATCGACTCGAAGGAGTTGTGAAAACTGGAGGATTCTGTCAAAAGTCCAGCAAACTGCCCGCGGTCCAGGTCGCCGGCGACGACGCCGTGGCAGTGCTGGTCGACGAGCACGAGGTCGTCGGTCACCACGGCTACCACCGCCACCGGGTGAGCGCGGCCAACTCGGCCGGCGACGCGTCGGCGAACCGTTCGGCTTCCCCTCGGCGGACGGTGAGCACGCTGTCGTGCAGCACCTCCCCCATCGCCTCGGCCAGCACCTTCGACGAGGCGAAAGCGTTTGCGGCCGCCGCCGGCGATTCCGGCAGCCGTTGCACACCGGCAGCAATTCGTACGCTTTCCTCCAGATTTGCGGGATCCCCCGTGATGGGCGGCGGCAGCCGCAGTCCCTCGTCGACGCCGGCCAGACCGGCGGCGATGACGGAGCCGACCACGAGGTACGGGTTGGCCGTCGCGTCGAAGCACTTCACCTCGGCATTGGCGGCCGTCGCGCCGAGGCCGGCCACGCCGGTGATGAACCGGACCGCCGCCTCCCGGGTCTCCCGGCCCCACGCCTGCCAGACGCCGGCCCACCGCGACGGCGCCGCGCGCAGGAAGCTGGCCGGATTGCCGGCGCCGACCGCGACGAGCGCCGGCAGCTCACGCAACACCCCGGCCAGGAACGCCTCGCCGACCGGCGGCAACCCGAACGGACCGCCGCCGCCGCTGAACTGGTCCACAACGGACAGATGGAGATGTGCGCCGCTGCCGACGGCGTCGGGGGTGAGCACCGGGGCGAAACTGGACCGCCACCCGTGCAGGTGACTGACCCGCCGGATGGTGTGCCGGACCAGCAGCACGTCGTCGGCCGCGCCGACCGGGTCGTTGTGCTCGACCGACACCTCCAGCTGCCCGGCGGCGTACTCGGGGTGGAACTGCTCGACGTTGACGTCCTGCGCGCGCAGCACAGCCAGGAGCTCACGGCTGTAGTCGGCGATCTGCTCCAGTCGGATCGAGCCATAGGCCGGGCCGTCGAAGACGGGCTCGCCGGACGGGGTCAGCAGCGCCCACTCCGTCTCGAACGCCATCCGCAGCTCCAGCCCACGCGCCGCGGCCGCCTCGACCTGCGCCGCCGCGAAGGCACGCTGGCACGCTTCGAACCGGCCGCCTTCCTGGTGGAACTTGTCCGCGGGCACCCACGCCCACCCGGTCTGCGCGGCCAGCGGCACGATCCGGGCCAGGTCCGGCACGAGCCGGAGGTCGCCGTCGGGACCGCCGAGGAACCGGCCCTGCACCATGATGTCGTCGAAGCAGAAGGTCTCGAAGCACGGCGACGCCCCGACGCCGGACCGTACGGCGGCCGCCAACTTGGGCAGCGGCACCGTCTTCACCCGCGCGATGCCGGCGTTGTCCACGAAGGACAGCGCGACCACCTCGACGTCCTGGGCCCGCAGCCGTTCGACCAGTGGGTCGACCTCGGGGACATCCGCCGGAATGGTCTCGTTGGTCGCCATGCACGAGTAGTACCCGGACCACTGCCCCCGCACCAGTCCCACCAGGTATTGCCGCAGGTCGTCTGACAGAAGACTGCCCAACCGGTAGCGTTTGCGGCCGTGACGTGGCCGAGCGGTGGATCGGGCTACGGGGACAGCCAGGCCGGCGGGCCGGACTCCTCGGGGCCGCAGGGAGTTCCCGGGTATCAGCAGCAGCCGTACGGCCAGCAGCAGGCCCAGCAACAGCCGCAATATCCCGGCTACAACTACGGCCAGCCGCAGTACCCCGGCTACCAGCAGCAACCGCCGCCGCAGCAGTACCAACAGCAGCCGTACCAGTCCAACTACGGCGGCTTCGGCATGTACCAGCAGCCGCCGCAGGGCCCGCCGCCGCGCAACCGCCGCACGCTGACGATCGTGTTGACGCTGGTCGGCGTGCTGGTGCTGGCCGGCGTCGTGACGACGGTGATCCTGCTGGGCCGCAGCGGGCAACTACAGGCCGGCGAGCGCACGCAGCAGCCGGCGCCGACCACGACGACCGGCAAGAAGCCGCTCGATCCACGGGTTCCGGGCTGGCAGGTCGCGGTGTCCAACCGCCGCAACGTGGCCTACGACGTGCCGAAGACGCAGTGGACCAAGGACGACCCGGACGCGATCGCCGGCATGGGCCCGTCCGACGGTGACTTCGTCACCGGCACCGGCGCCGCGTACTACCTGAAGGGCTACTGCGCCGGGCAGGCCGGCTCGGTGCGGGCCGGCACCGCCGTCACCGCGAACGACACCGAGGGCCCCGACCAGTCCGCGCCGGACACGGCCAAGCACTGGGCGACCGTGGCCTACAAGTCGGACTCGGGCCAGGCCCCGGACGTGCAGGCCGAGCCGGCCAAGCAGATCAAGATCTCCGACGGCAAGGTCAGCGCCACGCTGTCGGTCGTCGACATCACCACGCCGAAGTCGACCAATCCGTGCACGCCGCCGAAGGCCAAGGTCTACGCCGCGGCGGTGAAGACCTCCGACACCGGCTCGGTGATCCTGGTGCTGTTCGCCGACCAGGGCGTGCCCAACGCGCTCACCGACGACGACGCCATGAAGATCATGACGTCGATGCGGCCCAGCGGCTGAACCCAGCCGCCGGGCCGCTCGGGCTCAGCCCCGGACCAGCTTGACCAGCTGCGCCACGGCCTCGTCCACCGGGACGTCGCCGCGCTCGCCGGTGGCCCGGTCCTTGATCTCGACGACGCCGCTGGCCAGGCCGCGGCCGACGACCAGGATGGTCGGCACGCCGATCAGCTCGGCGTCGGCGAACTTCACGCCGGGCGAGGCCTTGCGGTCGTCCAGCAGCACCTCGATGCCGGCGGCCGACAGCTCGGCGGCCAGCTTCTCGGCGCCCTCGCGGACCGCGTCGTCCTTGCCGGCGATGACCACGTGCACGTCGGCCGGCGCGACGATCCGGGGCCACACCAGGCCACGGTCGTCGAAGTACTGCTCGGCGATCACGGCGACCAGCCGCGAGACGCCGACGCCGTAGGAACCCATGGTGATCCGGATGGGCTTGCTGTCCGGACCCAGCGCGTCCAGCCCGAAGGCGTCGGCGTACTTGCGGCCCAGCTGGAACACGTGGCCGATCTCGATGCCGCGGGCCGCCACCAGGGTGCCCTTGCCGTCCGGCGAGGCGTCGCCCTCGCGCACCTCGGCCACGTCGACCGTGCCGCTGGGCACGAAGTCGCGGCCCACCACCAGGTCCATCACGTGGTGGCCGTCCTGGTCGGCGCCGGTGATCCAGGCGGTGCCGGTGACCACGCGGGGGTCGACCAGGTAGCGCACACCGTTGTCCAGCAGCGCCTTCGGGCCGATGTAGCCCTTGACCAGGAAGGGGTTCGCGGCGAAGTCGGTCTCGTCCAGCATCGCGACCTCGGCCGGCTCCAGGGCCGCCTCCAGCCGCTTCTGGTCCACCTCGCGGTCGCCGGGCACGCCGATGGCCAGCAGCTCCCACTTGTCCTCGCCGGGACGGCGGGTCTTGAGCAGCACGTTCTTCAACGTGTCGGCAGCGGTGAACTCACGGCCGAGACCGGCGTTGTTGAAGAACTCGACCAGCGTGGCGATGGTCGGCGTGTTGGGCGTGGCGAGTACCTTCGCCTCGGCCTTGCCGTCGATCGGCTGGGCCGCGGGCGCGGGCGTGACGACCGCCTCGACGTTGGCCGCGTAGTCCGACTCGGTGCTGCGGACGAAGGTGTCCTCGCCGGTCGGCGCGACGGCCAGGAACTCCTCGGAGGCCGAGCCGCCCATGGCGCCGGACGTCGCCTTCACCACCACGTACTCGAGGCCGAGGCGGTCGAAGATGCGCACGTACGCGTCGCGGTGCGCCTGGTAGGACCGGGCAAGGCCCTCGTCGTCCAGGTCGAAGGAGTACGAGTCCTTCATCACGAACTCGCGGCCGCGCAGGATGCCGGCGCGGGGCCGCGCCTCGTCCCGGTACTTGGTCTGGATCTGGTACAGCGTGACCGGGTAGTCCTTGTAGGAGCTGTACTCGCCCTTCACGGTGAGCGTGAACAGCTCCTCGTGGGTCGGGCCGAGCAGGTAGTCGGCGCCCTTGCGGTCCTTGAGGCGGAACAGGTTGGGGCCGTACTCGGTCCACCGGTTGGTCGCCTCGTAGGGCTCGCGGGGCAGCAGCGCGGGGAAATGGATCTCCTGCGCGCCGATCGCGTCCATCTCCTCCCGCACGACCTGCTCGATCCGGCGCAGCGTGCGCAGGCCGAGCGGCAGCCACGAGTAGCCGCCCGGTGCGACGCGGCGGACGTAACCGGCGCGGACCAGCAGCTTGTGGCTGGGCACCTCGGCGTCCGCCGGGTCCTCGCGCAGCGTGCGCAGGAACAACGACGACATCCTCGTGATCACGGCTCGAACTCCTAGTGCGGGGTCGATGAAAGTACAGAGCGTAGAGAACGGGAGGGCAGGCTTTCCAACCGGTTACCGGGAACGGCCGGATCCGGCCTTGTCGCCGATTACCGTCTGCGCATGGCACTGAGGATCCGCATGATCACCATTGATTGCGTCGACACCCGCAAGCTGGCGCAGTTCTGGGTGGCGGCGCTCGGCGCCGAGATCATCCACGAGGTCGACGAGGGCGCCATGCTGGTCCTGTCCTCCACCGACAACGTCGACATCGGGCTGCAACGCGTCGACGAGCCCCGTGCCGGCAAGAACAGACTTCACCTCGACCTGGGCACACCCGACCGGCCGGCCGAGGTGGCCAGGTTGGTCGAGCTGGGCGCCACCCTGGTCGAGGAGTTCAAGTACCCGGGCATGGCCTGGAGCGTCTTGCAGGACCCCGAGGGCAACGAGTTCTGCGTCGGCTCCCGCAACGGCTGAGCTACCACCGGGTCCGGTGCACGATCCAGGCGAGCGCCGCGGCCGCCGCGCGGGACTGGTACGGCCGCAGCCCGACACAGCCGGTCGGCTCCGGCAGCCGGCTGGACAGCTCCCAGCGTCCGGCCAGCGCCGCGGCGAAACCGGTGATCGCCCAGGCCGGCACCTTGGCCAGCACCGGACGGCCAAGCACAAGGCGCTCGGCGTCGGCCGGCGCGTGCCCGGCCATGATCAGCTGCGGCACCATCGTCACCGTGTCCAGCCACGCCGCGCCCCGTGACGGATAGGACCAGTCGACCAGCAGCACCCGGCCGTCCTCGACCCGCCGGATCATGTTGTCCACCCGTAACTCGTTGTGCAGCAGCGTGTCGCCCTCGGCCCACGGCTGCCACGCAGTCTCCATCGCGGCCAGCGAATCCAGGTTCGACTGGGCCCACGGGTCGAGATCGCGCGCCGCGGCCGACCGCAGAGACGTCCAGCCGCACAGCATCGGGGCCAGATCGTCCAGCACGCTCGGCACGTCACTCAGCGGGCACGGCGTCAGTGTCCGCGAGGCACTGCCCAGCGCCGACAGCACCGCGGCGAGATCGCCCGAACCGGGGCGGAGGTTGGGCTCGCCACCATCTATATCGGTGAGTACTAGCGCGATCCACTGGCCTTCAACGACGTGCAGCAGTCGCGGCGATGGCACATTCTCCGGCAGCCGGGAGACCACCGACGCCTCGGAGCGGTACGCGCCGGCCAGCGGATGATCGGCCGGCAGCGCTTTGACGAACACGCGGCGGCCGTCGGCCAGCAGCAGTCGGGAGGCGAGGCCGAGGGTGAAGCCGCCGGCCTGGCTGAGCGCGCGCACCACCGGCGCGCCGATCTTGGCCTCGATGACCTCGCGCACCCGACCGGGCACATCGGCCCAGGTCGGACGGG
Organism: Kutzneria chonburiensis; assembly: GCF_028622115.1. Lineage (NCBI taxonomy): Bacteria > Bacillati > Actinomycetota > Actinomycetes > Pseudonocardiales > Pseudonocardiaceae > Kutzneria > Kutzneria chonburiensis. The sequence goes on along the minus strand of NZ_CP097263.1, from coordinate 9,403,597 downwards.
TGTGGCGGGAGCCGTCCACGATGGCAGTCACGAGGGCCGCCCCCAGCAGGTCACCTGATCATCTTACGGGGACCATACCGGGTCACCCGGGCGGTGGACGCCGCGGGTCGCGTTGACCGCGTCGAGCACCGCTTGCCACGGAATCGGGTGCCATTCCCCCGATCGTGGCTCCGTCAGCGGCCAGACGTCCGGGCCGTCGACGAGCCGCACGCCGGCCGATTTCAACGCGGCGACGTGCCCGGACCAGGCCGGATGCCGGACATGGGCGGCGTTGACGCAGGGGAAGACGACGACCTCGACACCGTCGGTGCCGATCGCCTCGGAAACCTGCGTGAGCGCCTGGTTGTCGCCGAAACCGAGCGCGAGCTTGGCGACGGTGTTGGCGGTGGCCGGTGCAACGACGTACGTGTCGACCGGCGGATGCGGCTTGCGCTCGCCCGGCAGCCGCGACTCGACGCGCAGCGGAAGTCCGGTGGCCGCCTCGATCTCGGCGACCAGGCCGGCGTCGCGGAACCACCGGCCGGCGGTCGGCGTCAGCGTGACGCCGACCCGCCAGCCGGCGTCCAGCGCGGGACGGACGAGCTCGTCGAACAGGCCCTCGACGCCGCCCGCGCCGGACGCCACCACACCGAGCATGGGAGATTCAGCCACCCGGCCAGGCTAGAAGGCGCCGAACCCGTTCGGTGAGCCGACGCCGGTCGGGGCGTCGTAACCCTGCTGGCCGGTGCACAGGTAGTCGCCGCCACACCACCCGTTCTCGCCGCCGACCACGTCGAACAGCTTGTCGGCGTGGGCGTAGAGCGAGGACGCGTCGGTCAGCTGGCTGCCGTTGCCGGCCAGCCCGATCACCCCGGCGATGAACGGCGAGGACGCGCTGGTGCCGCCGACCGTGATCCAACCGGCCGACGAGCCCAGCCCGTACGTGTCGTACACGGCCAGGCCCGGATCCGAGTCGGCGACCGCCGAGATGTCGGCGACGGTTCGCATCCCGCAGTTGGCGTCGTGCTGCCACGCCGGCTTCGGGATCCACGCCGAACAGCCGCTGCCCGCCCGCGACCAGGCCGTCTCCGTCCAGCCACGGGCGTTGTCAGCCTTGGTCAACGTGGTGCCGCCGACCGCGATGACGTTGGCCAGCGACGCCGGAAACGACGCCGGTTGGAAGCCGAAGTCACCGCTGGAGGCCAGAATCGCGACGCCCGCGTGCTGGAAGTGCTTGGCGTCGACGTCCATGCCGTTGTACTCGTCCGAGCCGTAACTGTTGGAGATCGCGCTCGCGCCGGACGCCGCCGCCGTGTCCTCGGCCGCGCCCAGGTTCGCCGACGACGGCGTGTCCGCCTCGACCAGCAGGATGTGGCAGTCCGGGCAGGCCGCCGACACCATGTCCAGATCGAGGGAGATTTCCACGCCCCAGTTCGGATTTCCCTCCGGCAGCGGAGTCGCGGCGCCGCGCTGGTTCACCTTCTTGAAGCAGCCGTTCGCCGTCGTGCACGCCGACAACCCGAACTGCTGCCGGTACTTGGCCAGGTCGGCCTCGGCGTTGGGATTGTCGAAGGCATCGACGATCGCGATCGTCTGCCCCGCGCCGCCGGTCTGCGGCAGTTTGTACGCGTCCCTGAGATCCGCCGGCCCGTAGCCGTCCGGCGTCGCGTTGACGCCGAAGCTGTGTCCCGTGCGGTAGAGCGCGAAGCAGTGCATGGTCGGCGTGGTCGACACCGTCGCCGGGCACGCGGCGTGCATCGTCGTGTCGGGCGCGGCCCCGGCGATGGCCGGCAGTCCGAGCGTCAGTAATGCGCCGGCGAGGAGCGCCGTTCGAAATCGGTTCATCGTGACTCCCCCTGGTCAGCTCTGGGCACCCGGCACGGAGAACGCGCTGGTGACGGACTGGGTCAGCGAGTTGCCGGCGACATCGGTCGCGCTGACCCGCAACGAGACGTCGCCGCCCGTTGTCGACGCCGGGTTGGTCCACTGCGCCCGGTAGCGGCCGCCGCCGAGGTCGGCCAGGAAGGTTGGTGTCCACGTCGCGCCGCCGTCGAAGGACACCTGGATGTCGGCCTTCTGGAACGGCAGGTTCTGGCCGCCCGGGGCGTGCCCGAACGTGACCACGACCTGGTCCGGGCCGGCCGGCGCGTTGCCGTCCAGACCGGCCTTGAGCTGGTAGGACGCCGTGACCATGGGCAGCGCTGAGCAGTCGGTCGCCTTGCCGGTGATCGGGTCGCACAGCCAGCCGTTCGGCACCGTCTGCGCGCCGGAGTGGGCCGAGCCGAACGTCCATTCGCTGTGGCTGACCGTGGACTGGTGGAACCACGGCGCGGTCCGCGTCTGGTCGTAGACGATCTTGTAGTCGGCCTGCGCCGCCGGGGCGGTCGCTTCGCCGCCGACCACGTCCTTGCCGTCGATCAGCGCCTTGCCGCCGGACAGCAGCTGGAAGTGCGAGGTCGACACCGTGCCCGTGGCCGGGGGATCGAGGTAAAGGCCGTGGCCGTTGCTGTCGAGCACCGGCACCAGGGTGACGCGGATCGTGTCGTCACGCCGGCAGGCCGAGCACAGCCATGAGGTCGTGCCCGCCGGCGGCGTGCTCAGGCCCGGGGCCAGCGGGCCGCGAAGCCACTCGATGGGCGTTGTCGTATTCGCGGCGAAATTGCGAAAACCTCCCGGGGTGAAACCGCCTCCGGTGGTCATGCTGGCCAGCAGTGCGTCGCTGTAGACCAGATCGGGGCTGCCCAGCACGTATTCGGTGCGCTGCAACGGGGCCCCGAACGGGGCGAACTGGCCGAAGCCGAACACCTCGTAGGGCAGGAAGATGATCCGCGCGATGCCTTCCTGCCGGGGCTTGTCGCTGTAGTAGCTCTCCTTCAGCGTGGCCACCTGGTCCGCGGACACCTTGTAGTGCTGGTTCGCCGCCAGCGCCCCGTCATTGTCGATCTTCAGGTCGTAGCTGTAGGGGGTGGTCGTGCCGGCCGGGGACTCGCTGTGCGTCAGCACGTTGAAGTGGAATCCGCCGACCTTCGCCGGGGCCGACGGCGCCACGAAGGCCGTGCCGTTGCCCACCCCGAACCCGTAGCCCTGCGACCCCATCGTCTGCGCGCTGCGGAAGTACTCCAGCGACTCCGACGTGAGGTTCGACGGCTTCGGCGTGCTCACGGTGATCTGCGACGTCGCCTTGCTGCCGTCGATCGTGACCGTCTGGTCGCTCGTCACCACGATGTCCTGCACCACGACCCGCACCGACGTCACCCGGCCCGCCGAGTCGAACGTCGGGAACCACGCCACCATGCCGTAGTCACCCGCCGGCACGCTCACCCTCGCCTCGCCCGCCGTGCTGTACGGGAAGGCGTTGAAATTGCGACCATCGTTCGTATTGATGACGCCAAGCGCCGCGTCCACCGGCGTGTTCGCGCCGTTCATGGTCAGGATTCGAACCGTGTGCATCGGGAAGTTCGGGTGCACCTGCTGCGGTGCCCCCGGCGCGGCCAACCGCACCTGGCTGACCGTGCCGAACAGCGGTCCCCGGTCGGCGAAGTGGTTCTTGGCGTCACGTCCGGCCTGCGCCGCCAGCGCCGCCCCGAACGCCGCGCCGGACTCCGCCGTCACCTTCCCGTCCTGCACTCCAGGGACGTTGGCCGTTGCCGCGTTGGCCGTGACCTGCACCGGCACCTGGTCCGTGATGCCGTCCCGGATCAGCGCCGACACGTCGAACAGCGACCGGTCCAGCGAACTGCCCAGATACGGCAGCGCCGTCGCCGGCATGACGTAGAGGTCGCCGTCGATGCGCTGGTTCACGAAGTCGCCGCTCGACCCCGGCCTCGGCACCACCGTCGCCGTCTGCCGACCGCCGACGTCCTGCACCACCACTCGGTCGCCCGTCACCAGCGTCACCGTGTGGATGGTGTCCGCGGTCGTGACCGTCTCCGCCCCCGCCGCCGGGGCCAGACCAGTCACCACCACCGCCGCGACACCCAGCACCGCCGGTGTTCTGCGCAACCAGGGAGATCGACGACCACCGTCCGTATGCCGCATAGGTTTCCCCTCCGTCGCCATGGACACGGGTCGACGCCCGCGAACGGGCATCACGACGGTTCGTACACGCTCAACCACATCCCGTTGCCTGAGGGACGGTCGCTTCCACTCGGACAGACCAGTGATGACAGCCGTGTCAGATCCGAACGGCCGCCCGCGCTCGACCAGCCGCAGCAAGATGCCTGTGAACTCAGTTCACAACCACTTTGCCAAAGTCGAGCAGTTCACACGTCCGCCGCCGAACTGGCCCAGGCCGACGAAGTCCTCAGCTCTGACGAACTGGTCCAGCCTGCAAAACTCCTCCAGAACGCACGCGTTCCTCGACTCTGGCGAACTCATCCGGACTGCAAGACTTCTCCAGTCCGCACGAACTCCTCCGCGTTGGCACACTCGTCCGGCCCGCAAGACTTCTCCAGATCGCACGAACTCCTCAACTCGAGCGGGCTCGTCCAGACTGCGAAACTCCTCCAGACCGCCAACCTCGTCCGGACCGCGAAACTCCTCCAGTCCGCACCAACTCCTCCGCGTTGACACACTCCTCCGCGCCGCAAAACTGCTCCGGAATGCAAAACTTCTCCGGACCGCACGAAGTCCCCCGCTGATGTGAACACCACTCATCAGCATCGGCAGTGCCGGATCACGCCTCCGGGAACTCCTCGGCGGCGATCTCGGCCATGCGGCGGATGAGGCCGTCGAGCAGGCGGAGCTCCTCGACCTCCAGGCGGGAGAGCAGCCGGCGGTACTGGGCATTGCCGGCGTCCATGACACTGCCGACGAGCTTGCGACCCTCGGCGGTCAGCTCGAGCAGGCGCACCCGACGGTCGGTGGGGTCCTCACGGCGGGAGACCAGACCCTGCGCGGCGAGCCGGTCGACGATGCCGGTGACGGTGGCCAAGCTCACGCCCATCTCGGCGGTGAGCGCGTGCCCGGCCAGCGGACCGCGTCGGGCCAGCGTGAGCAGCACCTTGAGCTGCCGCATGGTCAGGTTGAGCGACATCAGCGGGTTGGCCCGCGCCGCGCCGAAGACGCGGCCCAGCGACCGCTGCGTCGCGGCGATGCTGGCGATGAGCTGCTCTTTGTCCTCCATGGACGGTTACCGATCACCCTTCGTCACGCCGTTGTGACGGCCCGGAGCAATTCCAGCCATCCCCTCGAACCTGAGAGAAAGCTCAGCGACCGGGCCGATCGCACTGTTAGCCTTGGGCCAAATATTAGGACAAGGCTAACCAATTCCGCAGAGAGCTGCCATGACCTTCCTGACCAGACTCAGCCTCGCCAACCGCGGCCTGGTGGCCCTGGTGGCGCTCATCGCCCTGGGCTTCGGCGCGTGGGCGATCCCGTCGCTGCAAAGACAGCTGCTGCCCTCGCTGGCCTTCCCGGCCGCGGTCGTGGTCTCCCAGTACCCGGGCGCATCGCCGGAGATCGTGCAGGACCAGGTCACCAAGCCGATCGAGGACGCGCTGCGCAGCGTCCCCGGCCAGACCCAGCTGACCTCGACCTCCAGCCAGGGCTCGTCCTCGGTCACCGTCCAGTTCGACTTCGGCACGAACCTGGACAACGCGGTCAACAAGATGTCGCAGGCGGTCAACCAGATCGCCGCGCAGCTGCCGACCAACGTCAAGCCGAACGTGATCGTCGGCAACACCGACGATCTGCCGGTGATCGTGCTGGCCGCCTCCTCCGACGCCGACCAGCAGCAGCTCGCCGCCAAGCTGACCAGCACGGTGCTGCCGGAGCTACAGGGCATCACGGGCGTCCGGGACGCCAACGTGACCGGCGCGCGGGACAAGGTCGTCACGATCAACCTGGACAACGCCAAGCTGGCGGCGGCCGGTTTGAGCTCCACCGCGATCACCACTGCCTTGCGGGCCAACGGAACGCCGACGCCGGCCGGCACGCTGAGCCAGGGCAGTCAGACGCTGACCGTCCAGATCGGACAGCGACTGTCCTCTGTGGACGACGTGCGCAACCTCTACCTGACGCCGACGGCACCGCCAACGCCGGGTCGCCCCGCGCCGCAGCCGGTCAAGCTGGGTGACGTCGCCCAGGTGACCGAGGGCCTGGCCACGGCGACCTCGATCACCCGCACCAACGGCAAGGAAAGCCTGGGCGTCTCGGTCACCAAGACCCCCGACGGCAACGCCGTCGACATCTCCCAGCAGGTACGGGACAAGATCTCGCAGCTGGAGACCGACCTCGGCAACAACGCCAAGCTGACCGTGATCCAGGACCAGGCGCCTGCGGTCAACCAGGCCGTCGAGGGCCTGACCGAGGAAGGCCTGCTGGGCCTGGCCTTCGCCGTGCTGGTCATCCTGATCTTCCTGCTGTCGGTGCGGTCCACGCTGGTCACGGCGGTGTCCATCCCGCTGTCGGTGGTCATCGCGCTGATCGTGCTGTGGACCACCAAGACCTCGCTGAACCTGCTCACCCTCGGCGGTCTGACCATCGCCATCGGCCGGGTCGTCGACGACTCGATCGTGGTGCTGGAGAACATCAAGCGCCATCTCAGCTACGGCGAGGACAAGAAGCGCGCGGTGCTGGACGGCACCCGTGAGGTCGCGGGCGCGGTCACCGCGTCGACGCTGACCACGGTCGCCGTGTTCGCGCCGATCGCCGTGGTCGGCGGCCTGGTCGGCGAGCTGTTCGCGCCGTTCGGCCTGACGGTGACGGTGGCGCTGCTGGCGTCGCTGCTGGTCGCGCTGACCATCGTGCCGGTGCTCGCGTACTGGTTCCTCAAGCCGGCCAAGGAAGGCACCGACCCGGAGGAGGCCAACCGCAAGGAGCTGCGCAGCCCGCTCCAGCGGATCTACGTGCCGGTCATCCGGTTCGCCACCCGTCGCCGCTGGACGACCGTGGTGATCGCGATCCTGGTGCTGTTCGGCACGCTGGCGATGGGCGCCGGCCTGAAGACCAACTTCCTGGACGGCTCGGGCGAGAACACCATCAACGTCTCGCAGACGCTGCCGGTCGGCAGCAGCCTGGCCACCACGGACGCGGCGGCCAAGCGGGTCGAGACGGCCATCCAGGGCGTCGACGGCATCAACACCTACCAGGTCACGGTGGGCGCGGGCGGCGGCTTCCTCGGCTTCGGCGGCAACAGCGGCACGTCCAAGGCCAGCTACGCCATCACCATCAAGGACGGCGCCGATCTCACCACGGTGCAGAACTCGTTGCGGGACAAGCTCGACGCGCTGCCGGACGCCGGCAAGATCACGGTCGGCGCCCAGGGCGGCGGCGGCTTCAACGGCAGCGGGCTGCAGGTCGTGGTGAACGCGACGGACGAGAACGTGCTGCGCACCGCCTCGGACGCCGTGCAGAAGACCATGTCCGGCATCTCGGGCGTCACCGACGTGACGAGCGACCTGGTCAACAGCGCGCCGGAGGTGCAGGTCTCGGTCGACCGCCAGCTCGCGGCCCGGCAGGGCCTGAGCGACTCGACGATCGGCCAGGCGGTGCAGGCCCAGCTGGCCGGCAGCCAGATCGGTCAGCTGTCGCTGAACGGCACCTCGGAGAACGTGGTGCTGCGCACCGGAAACGCGCCGGCCGACCTGGACGCGCTCAAGGCACTGCCGCTGCCCGGCCTGGCCGGCGTGGTCCGGCTCGACTCGGTGGCCACGGTCCAGCAGACCAACGGCCCGACGCAGATCAAGCGCATCAACGGTTCGCGCAGCGCGACCGTCAGCGGCACGGCCGACTCGGCCAACACGGGCGCGATCAGCGTCCAGCTGACGCAGAAGTTGAAGGACACCAAGCTGCCGGCCGGCGCCACCTACAGCGTCGGCGGCGTCTCCCAGCAGCAGAGTGACGCGTTCGGCAACCTCGGCATCGCCCTCGCGGTCGCCGTTGCCCTGGTGTTCCTGATCATGGTGGCGGTGTTCCGCAGCCTGATGCAGCCGCTGGTGCTGCTGGTCTCGATCCCGTTCGCGGCCACGGGCGCCATCGCGGCACTGCTGATCAGCGGCATCCCGCTCGGCCTTCCCTCGCTGATCGGCGTGCTGATGCTGGTCGGCATCGTGGTGACGAACGCGATCGTGTTGATGGACCTGATCAACAAGTACCGCGAGGACGGCATGAGCATCGCCGACGCGGTCGTGGAGGGCGGTCGCCGACGGCTGCGGCCGATCCTGATGACCGCGGCCGCGACGATCTTCGCCCTGCTGCCGATGGCGCTGGGCCTGACGCAGAGCGGCGCGTTCATCTCGCGTCCGCTGGCGGTGGTCGTGATCGGCGGTCTGGTCAGCTCCACGCTGCTCACGCTGCTGCTGGTGCCGACGCTCTACACCATGGTGGAGAACACCAAGGAGCGGTTCCGCAAGCGCCGTGAGGGCAAGCACCGCCGGCCCGCCGAGGTGGAGAAGCCGGAGCTGGTCGACGCGAAGTAGTCACATCGACCAGGACTGTGGGCCACGGGGATTTCCGTGGCCCACAGTCGTTTTCATGCCGCCGGCACCTTGTCGAAGAAGCCGTTGACCGCGCCGACCTGACCGTCGCCGGTCAGCGTCAGCACGTCGGTGCCGATCACCACCGAGTCGCCGCCGCCGTCGGCCACCAGTTCCCAGCTGAAGCGCAGCACGTCGTGGTGGGTGTCCACGTCCCCGATCGGCCGGATGCGATGGCCCGGGAACCGCTCGTGCACGCCGCCGATGACGGCGGCGAAGCCGTCCGGCCCGGTCACGTCGGCGATCGGGTCGACGAACCGGCAGTCCTCGGTCAGCAGCTCGGCGGCGGCCTTGGCGCGCAGTGCACCATCGGGCTGGTTCCAGATCTCCACGTAGCGCCGCACGACGGTGTTCGCGTCAGTCATCGTCCTCGTTCCTTTCCTTGTCCCGCTTCGGTTCCTCAAGCCTGGCAGCGGATGGTCGGCCGGTCGATTACCTCCGGCGTCATGAAAAAACGACTCGCGCGGGGCGGCGAACCGGCGTACCAAGTCGGCTATGTCCGCATCGCCGCTGGTGACCCGCACCCTCACCGCCGAGGAGATCCCGGCGTTCATCGGTCTGGTCTTCCGCGCTTTCCTGGAGGACCCGCTCCCGGAACACGTCGCGGCCGAGATCGACCTGCTGGAGCCGCACCGCACGCACGGCGCCTTCGACGGCGACGAGCTCATCGGCGGCGGCACGATGCTGTCCAAACAGATGACGTTGCCCGGCACCGGCCCGCAGCCGGTCGCCGCCATCTCCTGCGTCGGTGTCGCGCCCGATCACCGACGTCGTGGCGCCATGGCCGCGGTGATGCGGGCCCAGCTGCATTCCCAGCACGGAACCGGTGACGCGTTCGCCGCGCTGTACGCCTCCGAGGGCGACATCTACGGTCGTTTCGGCTACGGGCTCGCCGGCCACCGCGCCTTCTTCGCCGTGCCGCGCGGCGCCGATTTCCAGTCCACTGTGGATATCAGTGACGGCCGGGTTCGCGAGGTGGACAAGGAAACCGCGCTGCCGCTGATGCACCATCTGCACAGCAAGGTCGCGCCGACGCGCGTCGGCTGGGTCGGCCGGACCAAGGCGTCGTGGCAGGTGTTCCTGTCGGAGAACGATTCGGAGCTGCTGAGCGAGGGCCTGACCAGGTGGCGCTACGCCCTCCATCCGGAGGGCTACGCCATCTACCAGGTGAAGCGGAAGTGGGAGTCCCGCAAGCCCGAGCACGAGGTGCACACCCGGGAGATTCTCGGCACCACCCCGCAGGCGTACGCGGCGCTGTGGCGGTACCTGCTCGATATCGACCTGACCACAACGGTTCGGGCCGAGGGAGCCACCGACGACCCGATCATCCACATGCTCAAGGACGCCACCGACAACAACCGGACCGTCGGCGACGGCCTGTGGGTCCGAATCATCGACATCGACCGCGCGCTGCCGCTGCGCACGTACTCAGCGGCGGTCGACGTCGTGCTGGCGGTCGAGGACGCCCTCTGTCCATGGAACGCCGGCACCTGGCGGCTCGTCGCCGAGGCCGACGGGCCGGCCGCCGTCACCCGCACCGACGCCCAACCCGACCTGGCGTTGGACGTCCGCGAGCTCGGCGCGGTGTTCCTCGGCGGCACGACCGTGCAGGAACTCGTTGCCGCGCAGCGCATTCGCGAGCTGACGCCGGGCACGGCCCGTGCCGCGTCGCGGGCGTTCGCCGGCGACCACCAGCCCCACTGCCCCGAGCTGTTCTGACCTTCAGGTAATCGACAGCCGGTTACCGGAACTCACGCCGCGCGCAGGCCCGTTGATCGTCACGTAGCCACAAGAAGGAGGACGTGATGGGCACCTACCTTGTCGCGGTGGTCGTGGTCGGCCTGCTCGGGGCCTACTGGGCCGGGCGGTCCCCCGGCGCGACCCGGAAGTAGGTGTCCGCCGGGTCACAGGCCCAGGTCCCTGTGCTGGATGGTTCCCTCGCAAGCTCGGTCACACCCTTCGCGCGGCCCGTCAGGAACCGAGGCGGTAGCTTTCCCGTTGTCCGTTTGCGACGGATTCACCCTCGTTGGAAGCCGGGAGGCGCTGTGACCACGTTCCTCGTCGTGATCCTGCTGGTGGTGATCATCGGCGTGGTCGTTGTCGTGATGCGCCAGCGCGCGCAGAACGGCCAGCGCCTCGACGACGCCAAGGCCGACGCCCGCCGCTGGGTGGAGCGGCTCGGCGGCCAGGTGCTCAACCTGACCGGCACCAACGACGCCGCCAAGCAGGCGTTGGCCGACGCCGGCGAGCGCTACAACGCCGCCGGTTCGCAGATGGAGCAGGCCCGTACCGCCGAGCAGTGCCGGCTGGTCACCCAGACCGCGCAGGAGGGCCTGTACTACGTGCGGGCCGCGCGGGAGGCCATGGGCCTCGACCCCGGTCCCGAGCTGCCCGACCTCAACGGCCAGAGCAAGGCCGGCAAGGTCACCGGCGACCGCCGGGTCGAGGTCGAGGGCCACGAGTACGAGGCATCCGCCATCCCCGGCGCCGGCACCCCGCACTACTACCCCGGCGGTTACGTCGCCGGCCGTCCCGTGCCTCAGGGCTGGTACAGCGAGCCGTGGTGGAAGCCCGCCCTCGTCGCCGGCGCGTGGGGCATCGGCGCCGGGCTGCTGTTCAACGCCATGTTCTCCGGCATGCACTCGATTCCTTACGCCGTCGGCGGTTGGGACAGCGGTTACGGCGGCGGGATGGACGGCGCCTTCGACGGCGGCCAGGGCTTCGGCGACTTCGGCGGCGACCAGGGCCAGCAGGCCGACTGGAACGGCGGCGACCAGGGTGGCGGCGATTGGGGCGGCGGCGACCAGGGCGGCTGGGACGGCGGCGGTGGCGACTGGGGTGGCGGCGACTTCGGCGGCGGCGGCGACTGGGGCGGCGGCGACAACTGGTAACCGCTGAGCAGAGCTGACAATGCCCCGGGACGTTCGTCCCGGGGCATTTTTGTATTCTGCTGCCGACCGCTCAGGCAGGCTGACAGGTAGGACACCAATAAAGGTTGCGGCCGGCCAGGTCCTTCGTTGCCACCGGGGTTCCGCAGACGAGACACGGCTGGCCGGTGCGGCGGTAGACGTACACCTCGCCGCCGTGCCGGTCCTGACGCGGAGCTCGGCCGGTCACCGACGGGTCATGCTCCGGCCGGACGGTGTCGATCCGGCCGACCTTCACGCCGTAGCGCATCAAGTCGACGAGGTCGGCCCAGATCGAGTCCCACTGCTCGCGGTCGAGCTGCTTGCCGGCGAGCATCGGGGCGATGCCGTGCCGGAAGAGCACCTCGGCGCGGTAGACGTTGCCGACGCCGGCCAACACGGCCTGGTCGAGCAGCAGCGCGGCGATCGAGACCCGCGACTTCGAGATCCGCCGCCACGCCCGCTCCGGATCGGCGTCCCGGCGCAGAGGATCGGGCCCGAGGCGGGCGAACAACGCGTCGACCTCGTCATCGGTCAGCAGTTCGCACGCGGTCGGCCCACGCAGGTCGGTGCCGTGGGTCTCGCCGAGCATGCGCATCCGAACCATGCCGGTCACGGCCGGCTCGGGCCGGTCGAACTCGGTGAACGTCCCGTACAAGCCGAGATGGACGTGCACGGTCGCGTCCGGCCCGTACCGGTGCAGCAGATGCTTGCCGACGGCCTCGGCCCGCTCGAGGACCCGCCCGTCAACCGACTCCGCGCCGCCGAACTTGCCCTGCGGACTGCTGACCTGCACCTTCTCCCCGGCGTACCGGCGCTGATGGAGCCGGGCGAGCCGGTGCAGCGTGTGGCCTTCTGGCATCAGGCGGTCGGCAGCTCCGGCGCGACGCCGGTCCGCTCGTACTCGGCCACGATGTCGATACGGCGCTGGTGGCGGTCGGCGCCGGAGAACGGCGTGGCCACGAACGCCTCGACGATCGCGGTGGCCTCCTCGAGGCTGTGCATGCGGGCGCCGATGCCCACGACCTGGGCGTTGTTGTGCTCACGGGACAGCTTCGCCGTCTCGGTGTTCCACGCCAGCGCGGCCCGGATGCCCGGCACCTTGTTGGCGGCGATCTGCTCGCCGTTGCCGGAGCCGCCGATCACGACGCCGAGGCTGCCCTCGTCGGCGGCCACGCGGCTGGCGGTGGCGATGCAGAAGGCCGGGTAGTCGTCCTCGGAGTCGTAGACGGCGGGGCCGATGTCGACCACGTCGTGACCGCTGGCCGCGAGGTGCTTGACCAGGTGGGACTTCAGCTCGTAGCCGGCATGGTCGGAACCAAGGTAGACGCGCACGGGTCAGAGTTTGCCATTCGGGAGGCGGCGGGGAGTAATTCAGCTGCCGGTACGTGAGGTGCGCCGCACACTCCGTCGAGTGAGTGCAGACGTGTTCCGACAGGACGGGTATCGGCTGCGGCTGGAGTGGGGCGAGCAGGGCGTCGCGGCGCTGGCGTCGAGTTGCGCGGTGCTGGTCATCGTCGACGTGCTGTCGTTCACCACCGCAGTCGACATCGCGCTGGGGCGTGGCGGTCGAGTACTGCCGGTGAAAAGTGGAGATGTTCGTACGATTTCCTCCGCACGTGCGGCCGGGGCGGTGGTTGCCGGCGACCAGAAGTGGACGTTGCGGCCGTCGTCGTTGCTCGACCTGCCGGCCGGCACACTGCTCGCGCTGCCGTCACCCAATGGGGCGACGTTGTGCGCGCAGGCCGCGGCCGCCGGCGCGACCGTGTTCGCCGCCTGCCTGCGCAACGCCGCGGCCGTCGCGTGCGAAGTGGAGAAGATTTCAAAACGAGAGCCGATCGGCATCGTGCCGGCCGGCGAGCGCTGGGGCGTCACCGCTGGTCCGCTCCGGCCCGGGATCGAAGACTTCCTCGGCGCGGGCGCCGTGGCCGCTGCGCTGCTGGCGACGGACTCCAGCAGCGCGTCACCGGAGACCAGGTTGGCGGCGAGCTGCTTCTCGTACGAACTCGAGAAGATTGCAAAACTTCTCCGCGATTGCACATCAGGCCGCGAGTTGACGGCGGCCGGGCATGCCGCCGACGTCGAGTTGGCCGCGGCGGTCGGCAGCAGTTCGTGTGCACCGGTGCTCCATGACGGAGTGCTGACCAACAGACTGTCCACATGAGCGCGCGCTGGATCGAGGTCGCCGACGGAGTGCACGTCCGTCGACACGAGGAGCTGGATCTGTCACTCGGGCTGGTCGTCGGCAACGACGCCTGCCTCGTGGTGGACACCGGCGGTGACGAGGTGCAGGGCGCCGAGTGGGCGGCGGCCGTGCGCGCCGTGACGCCACTGCCGTGGACCGTCGTGCTCACGCATGCGCATTTCGACCACGCCTTCGGCACGCAGGCGTTCCTGCCCTGCCCGGTGCTGGCCCACCCGAACTGCGTCGACGAGCTCGTCATCGACGGCGCGGAGGACAAGGAGAAGTGGTCCGCGCACTACAAGACGGAGAACCGGCCGGACATCGCCAAGGCCATCCGCGACACCCGAATCGTCCTGCCCGACACCTTGGTGTCGGAGCCGACGACCGTGGACCTCGGCGCAAGAATCGTCGAGATTGCACAGTTCGGCCGCGGGCACACCGACCACGACCTGGTGCTGCGGGTGCCGGACGCCGACGTGGTGTTCGTCGGCGATCTGGTGGAGAACGGCGCGCCGCCGGCGTTCGAGGGCTCGTTTCCGGCGTCGTGGCCGACGGCGCTGGCCGGAGTGCTCGAACTCACCGGCCCGGACACGGTCGTCGTGCCGGGGCACGGCGATCCGGTCGACTCGGCGTTCGTGGCCGCGCAGCGGGCCGACATCGCGGCTGTCGTCGACCTCGCGCGCGAGCTCACGGCCGGTTCGGTCACGCTGGCGGAGGTGCTCCGTGACTCACCGTTTCCGGCCGACGCGACCCGTAGGGCCATCGGAAGATTGACGGGGCGTAACCGTTCCGGCCGGTAACAGGTCCCTTCACCGAAGGCATTGCCCCGAACAGTCGATAGCCACCGCCGGCATGACCGACAAACTGTTACCTAACGGCGATCGGACCGCGATCCGATCTGCCGGTTGCAGGATCACACGTGCGGTCGGGGCCGGCGTGGCGGACACCACGCGGTGAGCGAGGACGTAGTCGGTGAACCGACGAGATCGCATCGTCGTAGTAGGGGCTGGAGCGGCGGGCTGGCGAGCCGCTGAACGGCTGCGTGAACTCAGGTTCGAGGGTGAGGTGGTGATGGTCGGCAACGAGCCACACCGTCCTTATCACCGACCTGAGCTGTCCAAGCAGTTGCTGACCGGCAGAGTGCGCGCGGACCAGTTGACGCTGGCCGCGTACACCGAGGTCGACGCGCGCTGGCGGCTGAACACCGCGGCTCGCGGCATCGACACCGGCAAGCGGGCGCTCATGCTGCCGGGCGGCGAACAGCTCGCCTACGACGGACTGGTGATCGCCACCGGCATGGAGTCCCGGCATCTGCCGGGCGCCCCGGTGAGCGACCCACGCGTGCACCACCTGCGCACTTTGGACGACGCGACGCGACTGCACGAGGCGCTGTCCGCGGACAAGGAGCCCGTCGTCGTGATCGGCGGCGGTTTCACCGGCTGCGAGGTCGCGGCCAGTGTCCGCGCGCTCAAGCGGCGGGTCACGATCGTGACCGAAAAGCCGACGCTGATGGCCGGTGCGCTGCCGCCGGAGCTGTGCGACAGCATCACCCGTCTGCACCAGAGCAAGGGTGTCGGCGTAGCCCTCGGCGTCGAGGTGCTGCACTGGCTGCCGCAGGACAACGGCATCGCGATCCACCTGTCCGACGGGCAGGTGCTGGTCGCCGGGCATGTCGTCATCGCGATCGGCGGCCTGCCGGCGGTGTCGTGGCTGCGTGGCTCGAAGGTGCCGCACCACGAGCGTGACGGTGTGTACTGCGAGCCGACCTGCCATGTCGCCGGCTTGGCCGACGTGGTGGCGGCCGGCGATGTGGCGTGCTGGCCGAACCTGCGGTTCGACGACGTGCCCAGGCGCGTCGAGCACTGGCTGAACGCGGTCGAGATGGGCCGGGCGGCGGCGGAGAGCCTGCTGCTGGGACCGTCACGGGCGCCGGCGTTCACGCCGCTGCCGCGGTTCTGGACCGAGCAGCACCGCATGCGGGTACAGGTCGCGGGCCAGCCACAGCTGGGCGGCGAGCACGGGCGACTCGGCCCGGGCAGCCTGGCCACGGCGCGGGCGGACGGACTGGTCGGCCTGACGACCGTCGACCGGCCGCGTGAGTTCCACCGCCTGACCGCCGGGCTCAATGCCCGCCGGCCCGGCATCGCAGCACGGAGAAAACGATTCCAGGAACCGGTTCCGGCCGGTCGGGAACCGATGCCTCGGGCAGGAGAAACCATGCGTCCGCCACCGAAGTCGACCGCCTTGGTGTCGAACTACCTGCCCGCCGGTGTGACGCTCACACCAACTTCTACAAGGACATAGACAACCGAATTCGTTAGTTCCGCTAACCAGGAACGACGCACCACCCTGACAGCTGCTCCATCCGGCCGTACGGATTACTCCTCAGGACGTCTGGAGGCGGCTGTCACCACAGACAAACTGTTTAACCATGACCAACAATAAGTGACAATCGGACATCCGACCCGGAGCATGGCCTTGACCACACGGCCCACCCCGTTGCTCCGAACGGATCACCCCGAGCATCACGGCCGTCCGGGAGGCGTCTGAGGTGTCGACGCAGTTGATAACGTTGACGCAGTTGATTGTGTCGCCGACAGTGCACTCCGCGCACGATTCCGGCGTGCGTCAGGTAGCCGCGCTTTCGGCCCGGCTGGCCTATGCGTTGATGTGCCTGACCCTGGTCTGGGGGATTTTCACCGCGACCGGATGGGTCACCAAGCTGACAGGACGGCAGGCCGTTCGTAGCAGCCACATGATTATGGCGACGTTCACGCTCGCCTTCGGTGGCCTGCACGCGGCATGCTTCCTTTTCCTCACCGATTCCGATGAGATCTTCAGTTGGGTCAACCTGACGATCCCGATCATCGACGGCGGCCAGCTGCGCTGGGCGTTCGGCATCCTCGGGCTCGAGGTGATGACCGCGATCCTGATCTCCACCGGATTGGTCAAGTTCTTCGTCTACCGGAGGTGGCTCCGCTTCCACCAGATGGCCTACATAGCGGTGGGCATCACCATCGTGCACTCCTGGCTGGGCGCCGTCGCCAACGGCCACCTGTCCATCGTCTGGCTCGGCGGGCTGACCCTCGGCATCCCGACCGTCGTGCTGGCCGTGCTCCGCTTCGTGCCCAGCAAGAACCTCGTCGGAGCAGGAGTGCTCAGCGGCGGCTAGCAGGACATCCCCCGAACGTCCTGCCACCACCCCGCCACGCGGTTACCCCGAACCCGCCTCTTGAGAAAGGACTGCTGGCCCGATGAGTCCTCGTCGCGCTCTGCACGGCAGCTCCCTGACCATCAGCGTGAACAACGGTCGTTGCCACCTCTACGGCACCTGTCAGTACGAGGCCCCGAGCCTGTTCGAACTGACGGAGGACGAGCGCCTGCGCTACGTCACCGAGGTCATCCCCGAGTACGCCGACCAGGCCCGCGCCGCCGCGATGGCCTGCCCGATGCGTGCGATCCAGCTGTCCGGGGAGCAACTGTGAGCGGCAGGATGGAACGGATCGTCATCGTCGGCGCCGGGCTGACCGCGCTGCGCGCCGCCGAGCGGCTGCGCGAGATGAAGTTCGACGGCGAGGTGGTGATCGTCGGCGACGAGCCGTACAAGCCGTACCACCGGCCGGCGCTGTCCAAGCAGCTGGTGACGGGCAAGCTGGCCACCAAGGACCTGTTCTTCCCCGCGTACCACGACATCGACGCGATCTGGCGGACCAGGACCCGGGCGCACAAGCTGGACCACGGGCGGCACGTCGTGCACCTGCCCGGCGGCGAGGAGCTCAAGTACGACGGCCTGATGATCGCCACCGGCGTCGAGGCGAGGCACCTGGCCGGCGCGCCCCGGCACGACCCGCGCGTGCACGCCCTGCGCACGCTCGACGACGCCATCGCGATCAAGGAGACGCTGACCCGCTCCAAGGGCCGCGTCGTGGTCATCGGCACCGGCTTCACCGGCTGCGAGTTCGCCTCCAGCTGTCGGGAGATGAACCGGGACGTCACCATCATCGGCCGGTCCAAGACGCTGTTCGGCAAGGCGCTCGGCCCCGAGCTCGGCGCGGCCATCGGCGACCTGCACCGCCGGCACGGCGTCGACCTCGCGCTCGGCGTGGACATCCGGCACTGGGCGACCGGTCCCGAGGGCGTCGCCATCGTGCTGTCCAACGAGCGGCTGATCACCGCCGCCTGCGTGATCCTGGCGGTCGGCAGCATGCCGTCCACCGACTGGCTGGCCGGCTCCGGCCTGGTGCTGGAGGACGGCGTGCTGTGCGAGCCGACCTGCCACGTCGTCGGCGCCTCCGACGTCGTCGCCGCCGGTGACGTCGCCCGCTGGCCCAACCTGCGGTTCGACGGCGTGCCGCGCCGGGTCGAGCACTGGCTCAACGCGATCGAGATGGGCCGGGCCGCCGCCGAGAACCTGCTGGCCGGCAAGTCCAGGGCCAAGCCGTTCACGCCGCTGCCCCGGTTCTGGTCCGAGCAGCACCACGTGCGCATCCAGGCCGCCGGCATCCCGGCCATCGGCCAGCAGACGATGTACCTGAGCACCCGGCCCAACGGCGCCGAGCGGTCCATCACCGGCTACATCCGCGCCGGCAAGCCGGTCGGCATCGTCGGCCTCAACCAGCCGCGCACGATGATCCACCTGACCAGGCAGCTGGACCAGAAGCTGCGCCCGATGGTGCCGAGCGAGCGCGTCCGCAACGCCACGCCCCGCCGCACGCCGGTGGAGAACCCGAGCGTGGCCAACGCGGAGACGCTCAGCGAGCGCACGCCGAGCGACAGCAAGATCGACGTGAGCGAGCTGTCGGCCCGGCTCAAGGCCCCGGCCCGCAACGGCCGCTGACGGCCGACCGGTCACGGTTTGTGGCCCGTCCCAGCGCGGGACGGGCCACAACCATGCCGGCGGACGGTAGCCTCGGAGCACATTTGTGCCGGTGGAAGGCGTGCGGGCGATGACGGGACAGTTGCGGGCGGACGCGAAGCGTAATCGCGACCAGATCCTGGCCGCCGCCCGCGAGCTGCTGGTCAACCAGGGCGTCGGGGTGCCGATGGAGGAGATCGCCCGGCATGCCGGGGTCGGCGTCGGCACGCTCTACCGGCGGTTCCCGGACCGGGTCGCGCTGCTCAGAGCCCTGTCCGTGCACACCGTCGAGCACATGACCGAGCTCGCCCGCTCCGCCCTTCGCACCGAGCCCGACGCCTGGAGCGCCCTGAGCCATTTCGTCCGCGAGTGCGTGGCCCTGCGGCTCGGCGCCCTGCGCTCCATCGTCGACCCGCAGCTGCACACCGCCCTGCACCAGAGCGACGAGGTCCGCTCGGCCCGCAAGGAGCTGCTGCGCATCGTGGAGCAGATGATCATCACTGCCCAGGCTGACGGATCCATGCGCACCGACGTCGGCGTCGTCGACGTGGCCATGCTGGTATCGCTCCACCTCAAGCGGCCGTTCGACGTGCCCGGCACCATGCCCGAGGAGCTGGACGCCCGCCTCACCCAGCTGATGCTCGACGGTCTGCGACCGGCGTCGGCATCCCCGCTGCCCGGCAAGCCGATCGCCCTCGCCGACGTCGACTGGCACGGCGACCGCTGACCAGTTCGTGCGAACTGGAGCAATTTTGCAAACTCCTCCAGTTCGCACGACGTCGAGGAGTTGTGCGAACTCCTCCAGTTCGCACGCGGACCGGAGGTCGTGAAAAAGTCGAGCGTTGCCGCCGCGAGGAGTGCGGCAGCAACGCCCGAGTCGTTCGGACGAGTCAGGAGAAGTCGGGCGACTCGGTCCGGGTGCGCTTGAGCTCGTAGAAGTGCGGATAGCCGGCGAGCAGCCGGGCGCCCTCGAACACGCGGACGGCCTCCTCGCCGCGCGGAATCTTGGACAGCACCGGGCCGAAGAACGCGACCCCGTTGACGTGGATGACCGGCGTGCCGACGTCCATGCCCACCGGGTCCATGCCGGCGTGGTGGCTGGTCTTGAGCTCCTCGTCGTACTCGGTGCTGGTGGCCGCGGCGGCCAGCTCGGCCGGCAGGCCGACATCGGCCAGCGCCAGCTTGATGACCTCGTCGAAGTCCTTCACACCCTCGTTGTGGATCCGGGTGCCCATCGCGGTGTAGAGCGGCAGCAGCACCTTGTCGCCGTGCTGCTTGGCGGCGGCGATGGCCACCCGCACCGGGCCCCAGGCCCGGTCGAGGAAGCTGCGGTACTCCTCGGGCAGGTCGCGCCCGTCGTTGAGCACCGAGAGGCTCATCACATGGAAGTCCAGCTCGATCTCGCGATGCTCGGCGACCTCCAGGATCCACCGGGACGTGATCCACGCCCACGGGCACGCGGGGTCGAACCAGAAGTCGACCTTCACCTTCTCGTCGGAGAACGACGGCACTGCGCTCATTCGGCACATCTCCATGGCTGACGCCGGGCCCGGCCTGCCCGGGCTCCACGCATAGAGGCAACCAACGAAGGGCGTCCGGTCTTCCCGTCCGGCGATTACGCCGGATCCTGGCAGCGCGGCGACCACGTCACGTGATTGGATGCGGGGACCCCTGCCCATCCCCCGGTGGCGAACGACAGCCAACCCGGACCCCCGACATCCACAGACGAGGTGACCAGTGGCCGCGCCGAACCTCACCCGCGACCAGGCCCAGCAGCGCGCGGCGCTTCTCGAGGTCCAGTCCTACGACATCGCACTGGACCTGACCGGCGACGGTCCCGCGTTCGGGTCGACGACTACCGTGCGCTTCCGCAGCCGCACGGCCGGCGCGTCGACCTGGATCGACCTCATCGCGGGCGAGGTGCAGTCCGCCGTGCTCAACGGCGTCGAGCTCGACGTCTCCGGCTACCGGGACGAGAACGGCATCACCCTGCCCGACCTGGCCGAGCAGAACGAGCTGGTGGTGCGGGCGCAGTGCCTGTACACGAACACCGGCGAGGGCCTGCACCGCTTCGTCGACCCCGTCGACAAGGGCGTCTACCTCTACACCCAGTTCGAGACGGCCGACGCGAAGCGCATGTTCACCTGCTTCGACCAGCCGGACCTGAAGGCGGTCTACGACCTCACGGTGACCGCGCCGAAGGACTGGAAGGTGATGTCCAACGCGCCGTCGGCCAGCGTCGAGGAGATCAACCCGGAGACGTCACGGCACGTCTTCGAGACCACCAAGACCCTCTCGACCTACCTGATCGCGCTGGTCGCGGGCCCGTACGCGGAGTGGCGCGACGAGTACACCGACGACGAGGGCAGCATCCCGCTGGGCCTGTACTGCCGCGCGTCGCTGGCCGAGCACATGGACCACGAGCGCCTGTTCACGCAGACCAAGCAGGGCTTCGACTTCTTCCACCGCGCGTTCGGCGTGCGCTACCCGTTCGGCAAGTACGACCAGGCCTTCGTGCCCGAGTTCAACGCCGGCGCGATGGAGAACGCCGGCCTGGTGACCTTCCTCGAGGACTTCGTCTTCCGCAGCCGGGTCACCCGCTACATGTACGAGCGGCGCTGCGAGACGGTGCTGCACGAGATGGCGCACATGTGGTTCGGCGACCTGGTGACCATGCGCTGGTGGGACGACCTGTGGCTGAACGAGTCGTTCGCCACCTGGGCCAGCGTGCTGTCGCAGGCCGAGGCCACCGAGTACACGCACGCCTGGACGACCTTCGCCAACATCGAGAAGTCCTGGGCGTACCGGCAGGACCAGCTGCCCTCCACCCACCCGGTGGCGGCGGACATCCCGGACCTGCAGGCGGTCGAGGTCAACTTCGACGGCATCACGTACGCCAAGGGCGCCAGCGTGCTCAAGCAGCTGGTGGCCTACGTCGGCCTGGACAACTTCCTCGGCGGCCTGCGGGTGTACTTCGCCAAGCACGCGTGGGGCAACGCCACCCTGTCCGACCTGCTGGCGGCGCTGGAGGAGGCGTCCGGCCGCGACCTGTCGTGGTGGTCGGCGCAGTGGCTGGAGACCACCGGCCTGAATCTGCTGCGGCCGAAGTTCACCGTGGACGCGAACGGCAATTTCGCCGACTTCGCCGTGCTCCAGGGCGGCGCCCGGCCGGGTGCCGGCGAGCTGCGCACGCACCGGCTGGCCATCGGCGTGTACGACGACGACCCGGCGACCGGCAAGCTGGTCCGCACCCACCGCGTCGAGCTGGACGTGACGGGCGAGCGCACCGAGGTGCCGGACCTGGTCGGTGTGCCGCGCGGCAAGCTGGTGCTGGTCAACGACGACGACCTGACCTACTGCACGATGCGGCTGGACAACGACTCGCTGGCCACGCTGGTGGACCGGATCGCCGACATCACCGAGCCGCTGCCGCGCACGCTGTGCTGGTCGGCGGCGTGGGAGATGACCCGCGAGGCCGAGCTGAAGGCCCGCGACTTCGTCACGCTGGTGCTGGGCGGCATCCGCACCGAGACCGAGGTCGGCGTGGTGCAGCGGCTGCTGCTCCAGGCGCAGACCGCGATCTCCTCGTACGCGGACCCGTCGTGGGCCCCGGAGGGCTGGCGGCGCTTCACCGACACCGTGCTGGAGCTGGCCCGCTCCGCGGAGCCGGGCTCGGACCACCAGTTGGCGTTCGTCAACTCGCTGTCCGGCTCGGCGCTGACCGACGATGTCGTCGCCGTGCTGAAGGGCTGGCTGGACGGCACCGAGCCGCTGCCGGGCCTGGTCGTGGACACCGACCTGCGCTGGCGGCTGCTGCAGGCCCTGACCGCGCACGGCGCGGCCGGCGACGCCGAGGTGCGGGCCGAGCTGGAGCAGGACCCGACGGCCGCCGGTCAGCGGCATGCCGAGCGGGCTCGCGCGCTGGTGCCGACCGCGGCGAACAAGGCCGAGGCGTGGCGCCGGGCGGTGCACGACGACGACCTGCCGAACGCGGTGAACGAGGCGATCATCTACGGCTTCGCGCACCCGAGCCAGAAGGAGCTGCTCGCGCCGTACGCGGAGAAGTACTTCGCCGACGTCGCGGACGTGTGGCGGCGGCGGTCCAGCGAGCGGGCGCAGCCGACGGTGACCGGCCTGTTCCCGTCGTGGGCGGTGACCGAGTCGACCGTCGAGGCGTCCGACGCCTGGCTGGCCGACGAGGAGCACCCGCCGGCGCTGCGCCGGCTGGTGTCCGAGGGCCGGGCCGG
Source organism: Kutzneria chonburiensis (assembly GCF_028622115.1). Lineage (NCBI taxonomy): Bacteria > Bacillati > Actinomycetota > Actinomycetes > Pseudonocardiales > Pseudonocardiaceae > Kutzneria > Kutzneria chonburiensis. The sequence goes on along the minus strand of NZ_CP097263.1, from coordinate 9,380,948 downwards.
CATCGTGCGTGCGTTGGCGGCCCGTGAGTTCGACCGCTCCTGACCTGACACGCGCGAAGGCCCCCGGACGAACGTCCGGGGGCCTTCGCGTTGGTTACTTGGCAGTCAGCGGCGCGGCGCCGGGCCCGCCTGGTCGGTCAGCATGCGCAGGCCGCTGACCAGGCCACCGGCCAGGTTGCCCTCCTTGAAGGAGGCCACCATGCTCATCACGGCCAGCTTGCAGCCGCGGTCGGGCAGTCGGCGGTGCGACTCGTCGCCGGTCACGATCTCCACGGCGCGCTGGCCCGGGGACACCGCGACCAGCACCGCGTGCGTCGGCCGCTGGGTCTGCGCGTGCAGCTCCTCGGCGGCCTTGCGGGTGTCGTCGCCGTCCAGCTCGCCCAGGTAGACGCTGAAGTCGAGGCCGGTCTCCCGGCTGGACAGGGTCAGCGCCTCGTCCAGCTGGGCCAGCTCGGAGGAGCGGAAGGGCAGGTTCGGCGGCTTGGGCTTCTGCTCGACGGCGACCGAGAGCCGGCCGTCGGCCATCAGGGCCTCGCCGTAGCCGAGCTCGACGTCCTCGGCGTGCCGCTGCGCGATCTCACCAGTTGCCACGGGCACCTCCCCGTGCGGTCGGCGCGGGCTCGCCGGCCTCGCCCTGCTCCAGCGCGAGGTGCGCGGAGGGGGCGTGGGTTCCGACACCCGCAGGGTTGGCGGTCCACCAAACTGGCGCGTAGCCCCACTCCTGGCCTGCCTGGTACCGGGGGGTACGCGCGAACTTCGGCCACAGCGTCAGCAACGCGATCACGCCGTACACACAGAGCGGGATCAGCGCGAAGACGAGGAGGGTGTCCACGACGTTCACGGGGACTTACGGTAGCCGAGGCCGTCCCACCGCGCGTCACCGGCCGCCCCCGTCCGGGGCGATGACCACGCCCGAACGGGCACATCGCGCGGTGAAGTCACCACTCCGTTGCCGGCCACGGCCCGTGAACGTGATCATCACCACGCACTCTTGTGGCCGAACGTGCTGCGCCGAACGGACCCCGGGTCACCACCGCGAATGCCGCCGGTTTGGCGGCTTGTCCTGACCGGCCAATCAAGATTAGCTTTCACCTGTACGGGTCTTGCGGAGCAAGGGCCTCGCCTGAAATCGACCCCAAACCTCCCTGGAGGGCACGCCATGTACACGCCGAACCTCCCCACCTCGGTCGCCGATGTCACCCGATCGAGTGAAGAGATGCGCACGGTGCTCACGGTCGTGTCGGGCATCCGGGTGAACAAATCCACCCTTGTCCAGGGTGGCATTCGGGTGAACGCCCAGGCCGGGATCCGCGTCAACCGCGAGGGTATCCGTGTGAACCGGGATGGCATCCGCGTGAACCGCGCGGTCGCCGACCGGGCCGGGATCCGCGTCAACCGGGACGGCATTCGGGTCAACCGGGACGGGATCCGCGTGAACCGCGCCGCCGCCGACCGGGCCGGCATCCGCGTCAACCGCGACGGGATCCGGGTCAACCGGGACGGCATCCGCGTCAACCGCGCCGCCTGACCCACAGACACACAACGAGCGACGGTCCGGGCGGAAACGCCCGGACCGTCGCTCGTCGCGCGAACTGCCGCCTAACCCTGGGCGAACCTCCGGCTCACGCCGCCGGCTCGCCCAGGTATGGCAGCCATTGGGGGTCGGCGTCGGCCACGCCCGCCAGCAGCCGCCAGTGCGGCCCCGGGGCGCGGTCGGCACGACCAGCAGCCTCCAGCCCAGTTCGGAGAGCATCTTGTCGGCCTTGCGGTGGTTGCACTTGGCACAGCAGGCCACGCAGTTGGTCCAGCTGTGCGCACCCCGCGCGAACGCGGCACGACATGATCGATAGTCTCGGCCCGCCCGCCGCAGTACGCGCAGCGGTAGCGGTCCCGGTGCATCAGCCCGGCCCTGGTCAGCGGCACCCGGCCGCGATAGGGGACCCGGACGTAGTTGGACAGCCGGATCACCGAGGGCACCACGACGCTGGCAGTGGAGGAATGCAGGATCAGACCGGCCGAGTCACCGTGCACGACCTCGGCCTTTCCGCACACCACCAGCACCACGGCCCGCCGCAGCGGTAACGCCGTCAGCGGCTCGAACGTGGCGTTGAGCAGCAGCACCCGCCGCCGACCCCAACTGGGCCCGTTCGGCGCACCGCGTGCCCTGTCCTGGCCGACCCGGTCCGGATCCACGCTGGATACGTGGCCGCTGACCTGGGCCTGGGCAGGAATTTGAGACAGAGGGACCCGCGGCGCCAGCCCCGATCTGGGGGCGCCGATCGGAGTGGGTTGTCGGTCGGGCACGCGACCACCTCCACCGGTGCTGCCTTAGTCGACCACACTTGACCCGTTCAACGCACGTGTGATGCATGACATCTTCGTTGCGATGGGCCGTCACCTGGGCAAACAAGCTCTTTAAGCGTGTCTCAGAAGCCCCAGGCCGTCTCTAGGCCGTCTGGCTGGAACAGGCCGGCTCAGGCCGTGTTGCCCTCGCCGCTCTGTTCGGGCGTGCTCTTTCGGGGCCTGAACATCTCGTCGACGGCCAACCGAGCCCTGTCGTAGGAGTTGGGCATCAGGTGGACGTAGGTCTTCAGCGTGAACGCCTCAGAGGCGTGACCGAGGAACGCGGCCAGCTCCTTGATGGAGACGCCACGGGCCAGCATCGAACTGGCGAACAGGTGCCGGAGAGCGTGCATCCCGTCTGACCGATCGGGCTCGTATGTGACTCCAGCCACATCGAAGGCCGGCCGCCAGACGGTGTCATTGAAGGTGACACCGGAGTCCAACTCGCCCTTGTCGTTCGTCATCAGCACGGAGACCGTCTCGAACTTCTTGCCGTCCCGCTCACCCCACGGCAACGTGATCGCCACCGGTTCGAAGTTCTCTGCGTAGTCGTCGAGCTCTTCCAGCACGCCGCGACCGAGCGGAATCTCCCGCGTCTTGTGCCCCTTGGGCAGCTTCCACATGAACTGGCCTTTGATCCGCACCAACTGACGGGTGCAGTGGTAGACCATTTTCTCGCGATCAACGTTGTCCATCGAGAACGCCAGAATCTCGCCTTGCCGAAGTCCGATCCCGCCGCCGATCGTCACCGAGATCTGTCGACGAGGCGGCATCGCCATTTTGATCTTGCGCATCTTGGCCTCGGACCATGGCCGCACCTTGTACCCACCTGCGGACGGCCGAGAGATCGACTTGTCCCGGCACGGGTTGGACCGGATCTTCTTGTCGGACACCGCCGCCTCAAGAATCGACGACACCATGTCGTACAACTGCTTGCGATAGGTGTTCGACGGCGGACGCTCCTGCCCGTCCATCCACCCCAGCCACTTCCGGATCGTATCTGCGTCAATCGCCGCCAGCTGCCGGCCGCCGAGGAACGGGTAGACCTGGTTCGCCAGGTTGCTCGTGACAGTCCGAACCGTCGACGGGTCCTGAGACCGCCCCATCAGCACGGTTGCCGCATACTCCTTGAAGGTCAGCTTGCCGCCGGCCGGATCCACGAACACGCCGGCCAACACGTCGTGCTGCTGCTTGGTGAGGAAGTTCTGGGCCTTCGTCAGCTGCTTGTCCGGGAAAGACTTGGCGTGCTCCTGGCTGTCGGCGTCGTAGTAGTGGACCTTGTACCGCAGCCCCTTTCCGTACAACGGCGATCGCTCTTTTACCACCTTGCCCTTCTCGTCCACCACCACCTTCTTGGTGACAGGATCCCGCTTGGGGCGATACCACCGATCCTCAATATGGCCAGCCATCGTCAACTCCATGTGCTTGTTGCCGAACAGAACGGCAACCCGTGACGCCGCCCAATGGACGAGACGGCGTCACGGGCGCCAGAGATCAACTTGGTTAAGCGGCATCCGGGTTGTTGGTCGCCAACCCGTCAAGCCAGTCCAATACCGCCTTGGCGTCGTACCGGACCCGCTTTCCCATCCTCAGCCACGGCGGTCCGTACCCCTTGTAGCGCCAATCCCTCAGCGTCTTCTCCGGCACCTGGAGAAACGTCCCCAAGTCCTCCGGAGTCCACAGCTCCCGACCACCTTTGCCAGCCATGCCGCTCCCCCAGTTCGCTAGGCCGCTTCCGTCGTTGCCGAAAAATCCGCCCCGGGTGGAGGGCCCCACGCCTCCGCCATCGCCCGGTCGTACTCGGCGCGCCACCGCGTCCGTTCCGCGATGCCGTGCAGCAGCAGATGAGCCCGAGGCGGGACGTTCGGATCACCAGGCCGCACGTTGTGCCAGACGAGCCGGCTCGTGTCCGTGACCGGCTTGACGATCCCGACCGCCGCCAGCGCCTCCGCCACGAAGCGCTTCCGGTCCGCCTTGTGGTCGGCCAGCGTCTTGCCCGACCACTTCCGCGAGACCAGCACCCGCCGGCCCGGCAGGCCGAGAGTCGTACGCCGATGTGCCCGGTTCTTGCAGTGCCCCGGAGTCATCGACGACCGCACCCCGCGCGGCTGGACCCCGTACAGCAGCCACACCGCGCACCGCTCCGAGCACGGCGTCACCGACAGCTCCGCGTGCAACCGCTCGTGGTGCTCCTTCTGCCGGTCGCTCGCAGCCTCGATCACCTCACCGACGCTCTTGGTGAGGTACTTGGTCAGGTAGCCGATGTGCCGGCCGGCCTCCTCCGAGCCGCCGAGGATGCCCTTGGAGTGGACCTGCCGGCCGAAGGTGACCGTGTGCGCCGGCTCCACCAGGTCCGCCACCGCCTCCTCCCAGCCGGTCAGCGGCCGACGGCTCTGCGGATCCACGAAGCCCTCCGCCGCCGAGTCCCACACCGGCAGCTCCCCGCCCGGCTGATAGACCAGCTGGTCATGGTTGGGCCACCACACCTGGTGATAGGTGGCCTCCGTGACCTTCCTGATCACCTCGTGCGGGAACGACCCGCGCATGGCCGCGTGCAGGTGCGGAGTCGCCCGCCGCTGGGGCTCCACCGTCGCGAAGTACTGGACGTCGAAGCCGACGACCCGCCGCAGGTTCTGCCACCAGCGGTCGACCAGTGACGCGAAGTGCACCGCGTCCCGGGCCGCCCGCCGGTAGTCGTAGGTGTGGAAGTCCGCCGGTGTCCCGTCGTCGCGCACCCGCCCGTAGGAGTCGAGAGTGAGCGTGGTGAACATCGACGGCCGGTACTTGCCCGCGTACTCCCGCCCCACGGTCCGCTTGGACACCCGTCGACGAGGCAGGTTCGGCGCATCCTGCCGCCGCCGGGTCGACCGCTTCACCGGACGGGTTGCCGAAACATCCGGCGACGGGAGCCGGCCCCGCACACCCGCCGCCTTCAGCTCCGCGTCCGCGTCACGAATCGCGTCACGCAACTCGTCCATGTCCGCGCCGTTGCCCTCGACCTCCGCCCGCCGGTGGCCGCCAGCAGGTCCGCCCGGTAGGTCAGCAGGCCCACCTGGTCCTCAGTAGGGCGTCCGGCGTGAAGTCCGGCTCGTCGGCCATGTGCCAGCCCTCGCGGCACTGGGTCATCCGCAGCGCCTTGGCCTTCTTCGCGCACGGCCCGCACACCGATTCCAGCGTCGACCCGCAGGGGACCGCCACGTAGCGCAGCTCGAACGCGTCCGGGTCCTCCACCTCCTTCACGAGCGGTCGGACGCATACGCCGAACTTCTCCGCCGCAGCCACCGCCACGTCCATCGTGATCGGCATCCGCGCCCGCTCCGCCCGCGACTGGCCCGCGACATCGGTGGGAAACGACGGCACCGCGCCGCCATCGAGGGCAGTCCCGCGGCTTGCCTCATCAACCATGCTCACGCCGCCTCACCGCCCGCATTCCCGTTGCGCCGCAAGAACTCCACGACCCGACCACCGGACATGTCGTCGCCCCGAGCCGGCGCGTTGACGTAGTCCACCAACTCCTCGATCCCGGCGTCACCGGTCCACGCGACCCGACCCCTCACCGGCACCCGACGCCACTCCTCCAGCACGTACCCCACACCCGGGGTGTCCGCCGGGATCCGGTCCGCCCGCGCGCCCCGCTCGTACGCGCCGTCACCCAACACCATGTCCACATAGGAAGCAGTGGGTAGCGCCATCGCCATCCGGTACGGGAAAAGCTCCCGCCACACAACGGTTTCCTTCGTCGGCTCCTGCACGTAGCCCCGCACCACGAACCCCAACGAACGCCCCTGCGTCAACAGCAGACCCACCAACGACTCGATCCGCGCCCGCTGGTTCTTGTCCCCCAGGTACTTGGTCAACGCCGCGATCTCGTCGAACTCCAGAATCTCCAACGGGTTGTCCCGCGAGATCACCACCTTGCGCCGCCGACCCGCCAGCCTCACCTTGCGCGCCTGCATCGACTCCACCAGCTCCTCCAGCAGCTCCACCGCCGCCTTCGGAGTGTCCGCGTACCGGCGGAACAAGCCTCGCCCGTAAGCCAGCTCCATCCCCTTCGGGTCGATCCCGGAGACGGTCACCAGGCCGTCCCGCACCGCCGGAGCAAGCAGCGGATACGGAGCCCACGTGAACGAGTTCTTACCCGCGCCGGTTGTCGCCGCACAGAACGTGTGCGAACCGAACAGCGGCATTCGCAGGACCCGCCCGTACTCCGACACCCCTACCGGCACCGAGAACAGGTCCACCGCGTCCCCCAGCATCTCCACCGGGATCGACGCGCCAGGCACCACGCCGGCGATCAGGTCACGACGTTGGAAGTCCACCGACACCACACCCGGCGACAACTCCCGCACCACACACCGAGCCGACCGCCGAGCGTGCCCCAACTCCCGCACCCGCTCCTCGAAGTCCTCCGTCTTCTGCCCGACCGCCATCGACACCCGGACCTCATCCCACGCCGGCCCCGTCGTGACCTTGATGATCACCGGCAGGGACACCGCCAGCGTGGCCTCATCCACGATCGCCAGGCCACAGCCTCGCGCCCAGGACTCCCAACGCGGCACGTAGAACACCCACCTCAGCCACCAGGACCGCACGAAGCGCCACACCCATCGCTCCCACCACACCGGGGCCCGCCACGCCAACACCGGTCCGACAACGACGGCCAGGCCGACGAGCACCAGGCCCACGAACGCCAGCACCGCCCAGGCCCGCAGCACCGCCCCGAGGGTCACCAGGCCGGCAAGCACAAGCAGAGTCGCTGTGGTCCGAGGGTGGCGGTTCAGCCACTTCACCCCTCGCCACAGCGCCGGTAGGCCGTGCCGGATTCCCTTCCATAGCAACCACAAGACAGTCTTCACCAGCTTCGCGACCAACCAGCCCACCGCCAAGCCCAACAGGACCAGACAGCCGGCCGCTTCCGCGTCACGCTTGAGGTTCCCCATGACAGGTAGAGCCTTTCTGTTCGAGTACGCCGCTTTTGGCTTGCGACCGAGCACAGACGACGGGCGTCGTCGAGTCGGCCGATCCACGACCCATGAACAGGAAGCGCCTACCCCGCCTTGGGATAGATCAGCGGAAGGTGACCCAGGCACAGGCTGCACACCTGACGACCCGGCTCGAAGCGAGCGAACTTCCCGCATCGCACACACTTTCGAGTGCTACGACCTCGGAAACCCTTACACGACAGGGGGCTTGACGACCCGTGCGCGCGGTCCGCTACGCTTGTCACTGTTCCGCTCCCTACATGGGTTGTGGACGTTGAAGTGGAAGGGGACGGACGGTCCGCCAAGACAAAGCCGTCCCCTCCCGCACCGCTATCGAGTTGAGTTCATCGAGCTTTTTCCTTGTGTTGCAGATGTTTCCGCGCGTCGCGGTTCCACCGGCACTCCCGGCACAGATAGCGCCGGCTGCACGACCATCCCCACTCGGGACAGTCCCCGCACCGACGCCACTTCCACCGTTTCCGACGCCGCCGCATCCGCCGCAACGCCCAGCTCTTTCGCCGGTTCTCCTTCCAGCTCAAGCACAACGTCCCCAGGTTCACCGAGCAACCACCCACCTTCGTGTCAGGTGGCCAGTGGGGGTGGACGCATCGTGTCAACGAAGATGCCCACCCCCGCCCCACCACTAGTCGAAACCTGTTGTGGTGTTGGCAGTTGACGTGCTCCGCGCGTTCACCCGCAGCACCGTCCGACCGCGCCGATCAGCGCCGGTCACCAACCCGTTCCACGCCTCAGAGCACCGCGCCAGCCGATCCGCGACCGCCGTCAACGCGTACCGCCGTGTCACTGCCCAGGACACAAACCCTTGCCCATCCTTGGGTTCTGGTCCCATCGCGAGCACATAGACCAGCAGGTCCGCCGCCGACATCTCGGCCAGCTGATCCGCGTTCTGCGGCAGCTCACCCTTCAGCTCTGGATAGTCGGCGTCCAACCGGCCGCCCAGCTCCTCCAGTTGGCCGATGAACAGTGACCGCACAGCCCGCGTAGTCGTGCCGAGACCCGCCGCCACGAAGGACAAGTAGTTCCACCACTGCACCTGTGCCGCCGGCCCACCAGCGGGAGAGAAGTCACCGTCCACCAACACCATGAACACGTCCAGCGCGTCCTCACGTCGCCGCGCCGACCGCTCCGCAACCTCCCTGAGCTCTTCCATGCGCTCCCTGCTCATTCGCCTCACACCTCCTTCCCTGTCGAGTAGCGCGGCGGCAACCGGTCCCGCTCGTCGATCAACGTGATCCACAGCCGCTTGCCCATCACCGAGGCGAGCCGTTGCAGCACCACCACCGACGGAAGGCCGTTGCCGTCCTCCAGGCGCGTCAACCACGAGCGCGCCGTTCCAGAGCGACGAACCAGCATCGAGCGCGACCAGCCCAAGCCCTCCCGCAGCTCACGGATCTCCGTCCCGAGCGTGATCGCCAACTCCTCCATTGGGTCGACAGGCCGTTCGGCGTCGTCGATCCACGCGGACGTCCAGTCCTGGTCAGTCACCGTCGCCGCTCCCCGTCTGACACCATCGCCGGCCCCTGACAACGCGGCTGCGGCGGCACCACCGGATCGGCCATGCCCACGACACGAGCGTTGACCTTCTCCGCCAGGTCCATCGCTGCCGACCGTGACAGGTCCACAACGACCCCGTTGGCCCCAGCCGGAAGCCGAACCCGCAACCGCCGCCGATCCGCCGAGTACTCGAAGACCACGTCGGCCAGGTTCTCCACCGGCACAGTCGTCAGGGTTGGCGCCAAATGATCAAGGTCCATCACAGAGCACCTCCCGACGCCAAGCCGGTCAGAATTGCGTCGATCTCCTCATCGGTCTCCGCCACTGGCCACGACGTCGCGAGCGCCTCCAACTCCGCGTCAGCCAGCCCGGCACGGTCGGCCTCCTGACCGCTCATTGCTGATCACCTCCGGGACGCGCCCGCCGCTCCCATTCCCGCGCCTGGCCCTCGAACGCCTGTGCCGCCGTCGCAACCGCTGCGACCGCCCACCACGGCAGCTCGTCGACGTAGCTGAACGCCCGCCAGGCCGTCGCCACTTCTCGCGAGGCGCGCACCATGTCCGCGACCGCGACATCGCTCACCCGGCCCGAGCCGGCTATCAGGTTCGCCTCCTGATAGAAGCGGTAGGCGCTCTCCCACCGCTTGACCATCTGCTCAGGCACCCTCAGCACCGCCGGCCCCTTATGCGGCGTTGGACTTCGGAGCCTCGCTCTGGCCCCCATCGCCGGCAGCCTTCGCCGATCGACCGGAGCCGCCCTGCGGACCAGTGGCCACAGCGCGCATACCGGTAGCCCTGATCTGGTACGTGAGCCACTTCGCCTGTCCGGACGCCTCCGCCCTCGGACGGACAGTCATCCCCTCCAGCACGATCGCGCGCACCGGCACATTCGGCGCGATCGCGGCCGGCGGCACTGGCTGGACACTCGCCACGAACTCCACCGTGAACGCCTGCTCCCGGGCCTTCTCCGCCGCCGGGTCCGAGCACTGCCCGCGGTACACGTAGAGCCCGGTCGCCTGGTCCACGATCGGCCGAGCCGGCCGCCCCTTGGCCTTCTCCTCCTGCGATTGGTATTCGAATGCCTGGGTCAGCTCGCCCATAAGGTAGAGACCCTGCGGGAACCACTCGTCGAACGAAACGGTGAATCGCACATCCTGCGGTGCTGGCATCTATTCGCCTCCTAGGTCAGTGCCGGTCACCCGGCCCCTGGCCGCCTTCTCCGGCGGACACCCTCAGACTGCCCCGAAGCAGGGTCCCCTCTTGGCCCGTACGAGTCCCGTCTCGAACTTCTCTGCCTCGCCTAGTCTCGTCTGTGTCTCATCTATGTGCTAGTCTCGTCTCGTCTCGCCGAAACTGAGGGGTGAGCTAGTGACGGACAAGCCGACGCTGCTTAAGGTGCTACTCAAGCAACGACACCTACAGGGACACACGGCATTTCGGCGTGAGTACGACCGAGTTGCCAAGAAGATCGAACCAGACTTGATCGGAGGTGGTCCGAGCAAGGCACAGTTCTACCGATGGCTTTCCGGTGAGTTGGCGACGCTGCCATACGCCGACCACTGCCGCATTCTGGAGGCGATGTTTCCGGGGTGGACAGCCACCGAGCTCTTCGAACCGCACGACGGGGGCGTCGACTTCGTCCCCGAGCCACCCCGAAAGGCGGACGCGGTGACAGCGAGGCCGAGCACCCTACCGTCAGCGGTGACAATGCCGCTGCCGCCAGGCGTGGCCGATGTCGTCGCCGTCTTCCCCAGTCGATCCGAGTTCATGCACAAGCTTCCGCCACACGAACTGTTCGACGGCGCACAGCGTATCCGCATGTCCGGCTTGTCCTTGAACCTCTTGTGCCAGCACTACCCGGACAAGGCTCTTCTTGACCTCCTTGAATCCGGCACCAGCGTCGAGTGTCTCTTTCTAGCGCCCGAAGGCGATCACATCAAGGCACGCGAACGCGAGGAGTCCCAACCACCCGGACACCTCGCCACCCTAACCCGGCTCAACATCGAGGCTCTTCGCCGAATCGGCACACGACTATCCCCCGACGCCCAGGCCCGCCTACAGATCCGTACCTACGACGAATCGCTCCGCTTCAACATCACCATCATCGACAACCGCTCTTGCATCGTGCAGCCCTACCTACCGGATGCACGAGGCGTCGAGTCGCCGACGCTGGTCATGGAGCGCAAGGACGGCACCATGGGCCTGTACGACACGTTCACCCAGGTCTTCGAATCCATGTGGGATCGCGCCCAGGAGGTAACCGAATGAGGCAGACGACCCAGCTCATCGAGATAGCCCAGAACGCCGTCAAGATCGGGTACAACCTGATCAAGAAGGCAGCGCCCCACGAGATCCACCAGAAGGGCGACCGCGACTTCGTCACCGAAGTCGACCTGAAGATCGAACGCGAGATCTCCGCCTACCTCGAAGAGGCCACCCCCGAGATCGGCTTCCTTGGCGAAGAAGAAGGCGAACGCCCCTTCGCCGGCCCCGACCGCCTAACGTGGACCCTCGACCCCATCGACGGCACGTCCAACTTCGTCCACGGTCTCCCCCTCTGCGCCACTTCCCTCGCCCTGGTCCGCGACGGCACCCCCATCGTCGCCGCCATCTCCGCCCCGTTCCTCGACCTCCAATACGCCGCCGCCGAAGGACTCGGATCCTTCGTCAACGGCAAGCGCCTGCGCGCCAGCACCACCGACGACCTAAGCAAGGCCATCGTCTCTATCGGCGACTACGCAGTAGGCAAAGACGCCGCCGCCAAGAACGCCAAACGACTCAAGCTGACAACCTTGTTGGCCGACAACGTCGAACGAGTCCGAATGTTCGGCACCGCCGCACTGGATCTAGTTTGGGTCGCGGAAGGCCGTATTGACGCCACGGTGATCCTTGCAAATAAGCCCTGGGACACGGCAGCGGGCGTCCTTATCGCCCGCGAAGCGGGCGCCTTGGTAATCGATAGCACGGGCAGTCCTCACACGCATAAATCGGCCGAGACTATTGCCACAAGCCCCAGGCTAGCCTCAGACCTACTTCCGCTCATACAAACAAGCTTGACTTTCAGCCCCAGCAGATGAAATCAACCGCAATGCCAGACCCGGCCCCACTCAGAAGATTTACTTCTTCTTGCTCATTGCAAACACAAACAATCCCCAACCTAGGATATTTGCGGGAAACGAGAAGACGTCATTAATTGCAGCAAATGCAGCATGGTCACTAAAGTATAGAATGACAGAACACTCAAATAGCAGGGTTCCAATCACAACCCTGGTCGCCCCAGAGATGCCCATACGTTCAAGTCGATCATTGATATTACTGCGAAGTTGGTCAAGCAAAGAAGAAGTTTCATCATCCAGAGCAGCCGAAGTGGGCGCATAAGGATAGTTTGTAAGACCGAGCCGCAGGTCATCATCCGCCAATGCAGCAAAAGCATTGACCGAAGAACCCGGATCCTTCATTGACTCTCGCGCCGTACTTGTCGCCAACACTTCAAGTAGCTCGGCAACCGAACGGTTGACCGCTTCCTCGGCCAACCGTCGCTCACCCCGCCACAGCGCCGAGTTATCAAAGCTTGCTACAACGTCGAATTCTTGCATGCGCCGAGAACCGTCAACCAGGCCTGCCAATGCCGTTCGAGAGAAGTTAACACCAGACATTGGTCCACTAGCCCCAGCCAGATTAGAGATCACCGACGGAACTACAGCCCTAAATTCTTCAAGCGCTGTGACCACCCCAAGGCCAGTCTGTTGACTTCTTGTCATGTAGTCGACAGCATTTTGAACGCCAAACGACGTCGTCATGGTAGGCATAAGCGCGTCGTAAAATTTCACAGCCCCCAATGCTTCGATATTAACCGAAGCTAGATGGTCGGCGACGCCCGTAATGCCACTAACGCCGTCCATAAGCCGAGCGGGATCTCCTAGCACTGACAACCCCAACGAACGCTGAACATCAGCCATATGCGCAGCCGCCGGACCAACCACATCATCAAAAACCGCAGTCCTAGCAGCCATACCCTTAACCGAGGCAAGGTAATCGGCTACGCCACGCAAACCGCCAACGCCGTCCATAAGCCGAGCGGAATCTCCCAGCACTGACAACCCCAACGAACGCTGAACATCAGCCATATGCGCAGCCGCCGGACCAACCACATCATCAAAAACCGCAGTCCTAGCAGCCATACCCTTAACCGAGGCAAGGTAATCGGCTACGCCACGCAAACCGCCAACGCCGTCCATAAGCCGAGCGGAATCTCCCAGCGCCGACAACCCCAACGAACGCTGAACATCAGCCATATGCGCAGCCGCCGGACCAACCACATCACCCAAGGTAACAGCACTACGATCCGCTGCCTTGACCCGAATAACGTACTCGGCAACATCGCTTCCGTGTTCCGAAGACGCGGGCTCCGACGCAGACTCCCGAGTGTTTGTGCCGTCACTGTCCGCACTGTCCGGGCCCGCCATCTAGGCAGTATAGATCCAATCGCGTATGCACGTCCTTGTTGCACTGCCGAATTTGGCTCTATGGGATCAAGGCGCGCCGCCGGCGGCGGCGCGGCGGTCGCCCTGGCAGCGCCGGTCACCGGGCCGTTCGGCCCGGAAGGGCACGCCAACGGCCCTCATGCTCCGCCGGGCCGGGCGACCCTTCCGGGCACGGCCCGCAGGGCACGCCAGAACGCCGCCGACGACGGCGCGCAGGGTCCATAGGCATCAGCACCAGTGGCCATGGCTCCGAGCCGGCTCAGTTCGATCTCAGCGGCATTGACCCCGGACACGAGGCGGCCCCTGACGCCAGGGGAGGGACATCAGGGACCGCAGGTCGGGAGTACCCGAGGCCGGCCGCTTCACACGCGGACGAGACCCAGCCCTCCTGCTTGATCCTTTAACACCGGACCAGCCGCATCAAGGCGGGAAAGATGCCTTGACCCGGCCGGCCCGGCGCTAACGGCGGCATGGACGAGGGCAACGGGCGGGTGAGGCTGAGGGGTGGTTCGGCACCAGCACCGCCGCCGGCCCCAGGCCGCCTCCAGGCCGGCAGACGTCCGGACCGGGTCGGACCCAACCGGACGTCCTCCGACCAAAGCAGCAGGTCAGAAGGGGTGTGTCCCGAATCGCCCGCAGCCCCAGGCCCTCCGCCCTGACATGCATGACATGTCATGAACCCGTCGTGAAATCCATGGTGAACCGTGGCCTAACGGCGATCGTTTTCACCTAGGTCGCTACTCTTCGGCAGATGACCGAGGCTGCACCCCATTCGACGGCGTCCTATCCCCCGGCCGAGCGGCTGGCGCTCGTGGAGGACCTGCACGGACACGCTGTGTCGGACCCTTACCGCTGGTTGGAGGACCCGGCCGACGAGCGCACCGTCGCCTGGTCGGCCGCACAGGACACGTTCACGGAGTCGTGGCTGACGGCGCTGCCGGGCCGGGACGCGCTGCGCGGGCGGCTGGAGCGGCTGACGGCCGCCGGCAGCGTGGGAGCACCCGTCTGGCGTAACGGCCGCGCGTTCTTCACCCGCCGCAACCCGGATCAGGACCACGCCGCGCTGTGGCTGCGCGACCGCGACGGCAGCGAGCGCGTCCTGCTCGACGTCACGGTGCTCGACCCGTCCGGCCGCACGACCCTGGACACGTGGTCGCCGAGCCGCGAGGGCGCGCTGCTGGCGTACCAGATCTCGGTCGGCGGCAACGAGGAGTCGCTGCTGCACGTACTCGACGTGGACAGCGGCGAGCTGCTGGACGGCCCGATCGACCGCTGCCGGTACAGCTCGGTGGGCTGGCTGCCCGGCGGCGAGGAGTTCTTCTACATCCGCCGCCTGCCGCTGGCGGACGTGCCGGAGGGCGAGGAGCTGTTCCACCACCGCGTGTGGCGCCACCGTGTCGGCACGGACATCGCGAACGACGTCAACGTGCACGGCGACGGCATGGACCCCACGTACTACTTCACGCTGCACACCTCCGAGGACGGCCACTGGCTGATCGTCGACGGCCGGCGCGGCACCACGCAGCGCGAGGCCGTGTGGATCGCCGACCTCACGGCGGACGAGTTCGTGCTCAACGACGTCGTGTCGGACGAGGGCGGCGCGCGGTGCAACGCATGGGTCGCCGGCGACGGCCGCCTGTACCTGCTGACGACGCTGGACGCCCCGCGCGGGCGGCTGTGCGTCGCCGACCCGCGGCAGCCTGGCCGTGAGCACTGGACCGAGCTCGTCGCCGAAGAGCGCGACTCCGTGCTGGAGAACGCCGAGTGGGTGCGCGGCGAATCGGGTCAGGGCGCCCACATCCTGCTTCAGCGCACGCGGCACGCCGTGTCGGAGCTGCACCTGCACGAGCCGTCGACCGGCACTCACGTGAGCCAGGTGCCGTTGCCCAGCAAGGGCAGCCTGCACGGCATCACCATGGCCGACGCTCGGACGAACGGCCACGAGGGCGTCGTCTGGTTCGGCTGGACCGACTTCACCACGCCCACGTGCGTGCGCACGTACCGAATCGGCGCGACCGACACCGAGCTGTGGGCCGCGGCGCCGGGTGCCGTCGAGGTGCCGGACGTGCGTACCGAACAGCTCGAGTACGTGTCGCGCGACGGCACCGTGGTGCGCATGTTCGTGGTGTCGCCCAACGGCCGGCCCACGCAGCCGCTGCCCACGCTCATCACCGGCTACGGCGGCTTCGCCGTCACGCGCCGCCCCGGCTACAACAGCAACGCGCTGGCGTGGGTGCAGTCCGGCGGCGTGTGGGTCCTCGTGTCGCTGCGTGGCGGCGCCGAGGAAGGCGAGCAGTGGCACCAGGCCGGCATGCGTGACCGCAAGCAGAACGTGTTCGACGACTTCCACTCGGCCGCCGAGTACCTGATCCGGCAGGGCTGGACGACGCCGGAGCAGCTGGCGATCTCCGGCGGATCCAACGGTGGTCTGCTTGTCGGAGCGGCGTTGACCCAAAGGCCGGAGCTGTACCGCGCGGTGGTGTGTTCCGCACCACTGCTGGACATGGTGCGGTACGAGCGGTTTCTGCTGGGCAGGCTGTGGGCGGAGGAGTACGGCAGCGCCGCCGTGGCCGAGGAGCTGGCTTGGCTGCTGGCCTACTCCCCGTACCATCGGGTGATCGAGGAGGTCGAGTACCCGGCCGTGCTGTTCGCCGTGTTCGAGTCGGACAGCCGGGTGGACCCGAACCACGCCCGCAAGATGTGCGCAGCGTTGCAGCACGCCACCAGTGCGGACCCCACCAAGCACCCGGTGCTGATCCGCCGCGAGACCGAGGTCGGTCACGCGGCCCGGTCGGTGTCGCGCAGCGTGGCGCTCGCCGTCGACGAACTCGGCTTCCTCGCCCATCAGGTCGGCTTGGAGCTGGAGGAACTGGATACATGACCGGGCAAGGCACCAACGTGGTCGCGGCGGCGAGCTGGTTCGCCGACAACTGGCCAGTGTTAGTCGCCGGGGCCATCAACATCGCGATCATCGTGGCCATCGCCGTGGTGATCCGGTACATGGTCCACCGGATGATCGACAAGTTCACCCAGGGCAACGGCGACATGCCGCCGCTGCTCAAGCCGCTGAAGGAGCGGGCGCAGCAGCTGCCCGCTCCGCAGCGGTCCGAGCGACGCCGGCAGCGGGCCAAGACCATCGGCTCGGTGCTCAAGTCGCTGACCACGCTGCTGACCGCCGGCATCGCGTTCCTGATGGTGCTGCAGCAGTTCAAGATCGACATCACGCCGATCATCGCCTCGGCCGGTGTGCTCGGCGTCGCCATCGGTTTCGGCGCCCAGTCGCTGGTCCGGGACTTCCTGTCCGGCGTGTTCATGATGCTGGAGGACCAGTACGGCGTCGGCGATGTGATCGACGCTGGGCAGGCCACCGGCACCGTCGAGGCCGTCGGACTGCGCGTGACCACGTTGCGTGACGTCAACGGCACGGTGTGGTATGTGCGCAACGGCGAGATCGTGCGTATCGGCAACTCCAGCCAGGGCTTCGCCGTCGCCGTCGTCGACGTGCCGTTCGGGCACGCCAGCGTGGACGACGCGCTGGAGCTGATGGGTGAGACCGTCGAGGCCGCGGTGGCCGAGGCCCCGCTGGCCGAGGACGTGCTGGACGCGCCGCAGGTGCTGGGCGTGGAGAAGGTCACCTCCGAGGGCATCACCCTGCGGCTGACCGTCAAGGTCCGGCCTGGCCGGCAGTGGGCCACGCAGCGGGCGCTGCGGGCCCGGATCATGGGCGCCTTCGTGGCCGCCGGCATCGAGCCGCCGTTCGTGCGCACGCCGCCCAAGGCGGAGGAGGAGCGCAAGCCCGCGCCGGCCCGGCCGCGCCCCACCGGCTTCGACGACAGCAAGTCGTCCGACCTGGGCGGCTGACCGCCGCCCGCGAGTGCGAGGATTGACGACGTGGGAACGCCGCAGAACTTCTACGAGGCCGTCGGCGGCGAGGAGACGTTCCGCCGCATCGTCGGCCGCTTCTACGCCGAGGTCGCCAAGGACGAGGTGCTCCGTCCGCTGTACCCGGAGGAGGACCTCGGGCCGGCCGAGGAGCGTCTGCGGCTGTTCCTGATCCAGTACTGGGGTGGCCCGCACACCTACTCCGACCAGCGTGGACACCCGCGGCTGCGGATGCGGCACGTGCCGTTCAGCATCGGGCCGATCGAGCGGGACGCGTGGCTGCGCTGCATGCGGATCGCCGTCGACGAGGAGCGGCTGGCCGAGCCCGAACGCCAGCAGCTGTGGGCCTATCTGGAGATGGCGGCCAACAGCCTGATCAACACCTGGGTGTGAGGTCCCGGTGAGAACGATCACTGCGCGGCTGACCACGGTTTTCCGCCTGGCGTAACCCGTTAGGGGACAACCGATCCCGGACGGGTGGCAATATGACACCCCGTGCGACGATCCGCTGACGTTCATGCCGAGATCGCCGAGAAGTCTGCTTGGTGGCGGGAGGCGGTCTTCTACCAGGTGTACGTCAGGTCCTTCGCGGACTCCGACGGGGACGGCGTCGGCGATCTCGAGGGCATCCGGTCCCGGCTGGGGTACCTGGAGCTGCTCGGCATCGACGCGCTGTGGCTGACGCCGTTCTACCGGTCGCCGATGGCCGACCACGGCTACGACGTCGCCGACCCTCGGGACGTCGACCCGCTGTTCGGCGACCTGGCCGCGTTCGACCGGCTTGTCGCCGACGCGCACAACTGCGGCATCAAGGTCACCGTCGACCTGGTGCCCAACCACACCAGCGACCAGCACGAGTGGTTCCAGGCCGCGCTGCGGGCCGGGCCCGGCAGTGTCGAGCGGGAGCGGTACCACTTCCGTGAGGGTCGCGGCGGCGACGGTTCGTTGCCGCCCAACAACTGGACCAGCGTCTTCGGCGGGCCCGCCTGGACGCGCGTCGCCGACGGGCAGTGGTATCTGCACCTGTTCGCGCCGCAGCAGCCCGACCTGAACTGGGCGCATCCCGAGGTTCGGGCCGACCTCGAGCGGACCTTGCGGTTCTGGCTCGACCGGGGCGCCGACGGGTTCCGTATCGACGTCGCCCACGGCATGGCCAAGCCGTACGGGCTGCCCGACATGGACCCCCGGGCCTCCGTCGGCGCCGGCGTGTTGCACGACAACGCCCTCGACCCGCGGTTCGACGACGACGGCGTGCACGAGATCCACCGCATGATCCGCAAGGTGCTCGACGAGTACCCCAACGCCATGGCCGTCGGCGAGATCTGGGTCAAGGAGAACGAGCGGTTCACCCGCTACCTGCGGGCCGACGAGCTCCATCTCGGCTTCAACTTCCGTCTCGTGGAAGCCGACTTCGACGCCGACTCCGTGCGTACCGCCATCGAGTCCTCGCTGGCCGCCGTCACCTACGTCGACTCCCCCGCCACCTGGACCCTGTCCAACCACGACGTCATCCGGCACGTCACCCGCTACGGCGATGGTCTGCTGGGCCGGCAGCGGGCCCGGGCCATGGCTTTGGTCGAGCTCGCCCTGCCCGGCGTCGTGTACGTCTACAACGGCGAGGAACTCGGGCTGCCCAACGTCGAGCTACCCGAGTGGGCGTTGCAGGACCCCATCTGGCTTCGGTCCGGGCACACCGACCGGGGCCGTGACGGCTGCCGTGTGCCCATTCCGTGGGAGGGCTCGCAGCCTCCGTTCGGCTTCTCCTCCGGCGTCGTCACCTGGCTGCCCATGCCGCACGAGTGGGCCGGGCTCACCGTCGAGGCCCAGTTGGAGGATCCCGGCTCCATGCTGTCCCTCTACCGGCAGGCCCTCGAGCTGCGGAAAACCCATCCGGCGTTCGGCGGCGAGAGCCTCGAGTGGTACGGAGCCCCGCCCGGCTGCTTCGCCTTCCGTCGCAAGGGCGGAGGGTTGATCTGCGCGTTGAACACCGGCAGTGCTCCGGTGCCCCTGCCGCCGGGGCAGGTGCTGCTGGCCAGC
Organism: Kutzneria chonburiensis; assembly: GCF_028622115.1. NCBI lineage: Bacteria > Bacillati > Actinomycetota > Actinomycetes > Pseudonocardiales > Pseudonocardiaceae > Kutzneria > Kutzneria chonburiensis. Next base: position 9,361,706 of record NZ_CP097263.1, on the reverse strand, counting down.
GGGCCCATGGCCGCCGACCTGCTCCCGCCCGACACCGCCGTCTGGCTGGTGTGATCGCGCCTTCCGACCGACCACACATCCGGCGTCGTTCACCCGCAGTTCCGTCCGCGTTGGCGATGGGCGGCTAGCTTGCCGCGCATGAGTGACTCAAGTCGTCGCAGCTTCCTGCGCGGTGCTGGGCTTCTCGGTGCGGGGGTCGCGGCGACCGGCGCGCTCGGCGCCGTGTCCGCGGCCGCCGACCCGTCGTCGACCGCCGGCTGGTGCCCCGATCCGAACGACCCGCGCTTCACGCTCGTCGTCATGCCGGACACGCAGTACCTGTTCGACGAGGACCGCGGCGACGCCGCCCCCTTAGACGCCTCGCTGCGCTACGTCCTCGACGGCGGCGACGACAACGTTGTCTTTCTCTCGCACCTCGGCGACCTCACCGAACACGGCGAAGCCGGCGAGATCGCCCAGATCGGCCACTCGTTCCAGGCGCTCGACCGCAATCGCGTCGGCTACAGCGTGCTCGCCGGCAACCATGACGTGAACTCCTCCACCACCGACCAGCGCGGCAGCACCCCGTGGCTGTCGACGTTCGGTCCGCAGCGGTTCCGCAGCTCGCCGACGTTCCGCGGGTCGTCGAAGGACGGCTACAACAGCTACCACGTGTTCCGCGGCGGCGGCCGTGACTGGCTCGTCCTCGCCCTCGACTGGCGGCTGTCGCCCGCCGGCTTCGACTGGGCCCGGTCGGTCATCCGCCAGCACCCGAAGACGCCGGTCATCGTCACCACACACGAACTCGCCTACGCCGACGACTCCGGCCAGGCTTCGCTGTCCGACTACGGGCAGCAGCTGTGGGACCAGCTCATCGACGACAACGACCAGATCTTCCTCACCCTCAACGGCCACTTCTGGCCGCCCGGCCGGGCCACGCTGCACAACAAAGCCGGTCACGACGTCCACGTGCACATCACCAACTACCAGGACCACTACTACGGCGGCAGCGCCATGATCCGGCTCTACCGCTTCGACCTGGCCCGCAACGTCATCGACGTCTCGACCATCTCGCCCTGGCTACTCGCCCAGAACTCGTCTCGTCTCAACGAGCTCGACCGCCGCGAAATCGAGCTCACCGGTCCCGTCAACCGCTTCACGGTCGACATCAACTTCACCGACCGGTTCAGCGGCTTCGCCCCCGTGCCGCCGCCGGTCTCCCGCCCGGCACGCGACCTCCTGATCCCCGGCACCCTCGCCTACTGGCGGTTCGACAACGGCCCCGCCGCCGGCACGCCCTTCGCCGACAGTCTCGTCCAGCGCGACCTCTCCGGCCGGGGCAACGATCTCGTCCGGGTCACCATGCCCGGCAGCTCCGCGTCAGCTTTGACCTGGTCTGCCGATTTCGCCCCAGGTGCACCCGCGCACGGCAGCCTCCGTTTCGACGGCGGCAAGAACCCTGGCCACGGCGCCTACCTGCAGACCGTCGACGGCGCACCGCTGAACTCCGCCAACTTCGAGCACGGCTACACGATCGAGGCGTTCGTCAAAGTTCCCGCAGATTTCAAAAACGGTCTGCACGCGTGGTGCGGCATCTTCTCCCGCCTGTGCCGCGGCCGCGACGCCGGCAAGACCGGAGACGACCCTCTCGAGCCCGCCGCCACCCTCGCCCTGTCCGACGGCGCCCAGTTCCAGTGGGCCGTCTTCGCGCTCAACCAGACCGGCATCTCCACGTCCTGGGGCCACGAGCTCCCCCTCGACCAGTGGTGGCATGTCGCTCTGGTCAACGACGGGCAACACACGTCAATGTTCGTCAACGGATGTCGAGTTCTGCGGAACCCCAAGACCCCAGCCGTCGGCATCGCCGGCACCGGCAACTGGCTGCTCGGGGCCTATGACTACGACCGCACCGTCGACCAGGGCTTCTACGGCTGGGTCGGCGACGTCCGCGTCGTCAACCGCGCACTGTCGGTCCGCGAGTTCATGCTCCGCTGACCATCTGGTCGACTTCGCCGGTCTGCCCCATCCCGGCCGGCGAAGTCGACTTCGACAAAAAGCCCGAGTTTGCAAAAGAGCTCGACTTCGTCGAACTGCTGGACTTCGTCAGACCAGCAACGGCAGCAACGCGTGGCGGCGACGGACCACCGCGCCAAACCGGGCGTCGATGCGCAACCAGGCGTCGGTCGCCGTCACGCGCACGTTGTCGCCCGTGTCGCCGGAGCCCAGGAATCCCATCCCGGACAGCGCGAACAGGCAGCGCAGCGGAATCTTGACGTCCAGTCCGCTGCCGCTGACGGTCAGCACCGTCTGGTCCAGCAGCGACGCCGGCGGCGTGCCGTGCGGGCCGGAGTTCTCACGCGCGACCGCCACGCCCTGGTCGGCCAGCTCCGTCATCACGGTCACCGGCAGGTCGTCGACCTGCTTCCACCCGTCAGCCGGGGGCAGGGCACTACGCCACATCAGGTCCTTCGACGCACCCGGATCCACCCGGTCGCCGCGCAGGATGGCCAGGCCGGCGAGCAGTTCGCTGCCCGAGACCGCCACATCGGACGGCGTCGCCGAACCGGCGACGGTCCGCGTTGCCAACACGTCGAACGGCGTCGCCACCCACGCCTCGACCCGGTCCTCGCCGCGGTTGCGCAGGCGCACGACGCCTTGTTGGTCCAGGCGCACGGCCCGGGCCACGAACGCGCCGAGGTCGTCGCGCTCCGACGGATCGGCGAATACCAACTCAGCCACGTGCGCCCCCGGAATGCCAGCTCGCGAGGAAGTCCCGCTCGGCGTCGGTCAACCGCCGCGGCCTCGTCTCGTCCACGTCGTAGGCGCAGATCAGCGTCTCCGCTGTCACCGCGACCGTCGACGAACCGTTTCCACCAGTGCGCACGGCGTAGTCCAGCATGAACGACGACGCCTTCAGATCGCGCACGGACATCTCGATGTCGACCGCTCCCCCGTCGAACACCAGGGGCACGCGGTAGTCCACCGCCAGTTTCACCACGACCATGCCGCGGGACATGTCGACGAGGCCCTGCCTCGCCGCCTCGGTGAACACGAGCGCGACTCGCGCCTCTTCGAGAAGGGTGACCGTGTTCGCGTGGTTGACGTGCCCGTAGGCATCCATGTCGGACCACCGCGGTCGCACCTGCGCGACGAAGACACCCAACTACAACGCCTCCCTGGCTGATGCCCTGATTCGGTATCGGATCCTACTCAGCCAGCTCGGAGCCCATTTCACGGACGGCAGCCGGTACGAACAGGGCCCCACCGGCGACGCTCGCCGGCGGGGCCCGTCGTCCGTCGATCTCAGCGGATCATGCTGCGCACCTGCCGCGCCGCCACCGACAGCGTCGCCAGATCGAGCCGGCCGACCCGGCTGATCTCCTGCAGCGCTGCCCGGGCCCGGCCCAGCCGCGAGGCGTTGGACTGCTCCCAGTTGGCGATCTTCACCTCGGGGCTCTCACCCGGGTCGCTGTGCCGGAGCACGTCGAGGGTGATCGCCCGCAGCGAGTAGTACAGGTCGTCGCGCAGCGCCAGGCGGGCGAGCGCGTGCCAGCGGTTGCCGCGTTCCAGCGCGCTGACCGAGCTGAGCATCTGGTCGATGTTCAGATGCTCCGACAACGCGTAGTACAGCTCCGCGGTCTCCTGGTGCGTGCGCTCCACACCCAGGCCTTCGCGCTCCGCCAGCTCCGCGACCTCGCTGATGTCCAGCAGGCCGTACGTGTAGAGCAGTGCGGCAACGCGCTCCGCCAAGTGCTTGGGGGCACCCTGGTCGAGCAGCTGCTGCGCGTGACCGGCGACGATCTCGCGCTCCCGGCCGTGCAACAGGTTCAGCGCCTGCGGTGCCAACTCGCTCACCATCGCCGAGAAGCGATTGATCTCGGCGCCCACGGCCAGCGGTTGCGGGCGGTTCGACAGCAGCCACCGGGACGCACGGTCGAGCAGTCGGCGCGTCTCCAACATCAGCGAATTTTGCAGATCCGTGGAGACCTTGTTGTCCAGCGCGTCGATCTCGCGCCAGATCTCCGGCAGGCCGTAGACGTTCGTCACCACCGCATAGGCCCGGACCGCGTCGGTCGAGCTCGCGCCGACCTCCTCGGCCAGCCGGAACGCGTAGGAGATGCCGCCGCCGTCGACGACCTCGTTGACCAGCAGCGTCGTGGTGATCTGCTTGCGCAGCGGGTGCGAGCCGATCGCGTTGCCGAACTGCTCCCGCAGCTTGCTCGGGAAGTACTCCGGCAGCCGGCGCACGAACACGTCCGAGTCGGGCAGGGTGCTGGCCAGCACCTCGTCCTTGATCGCCAGCTTGACGTGCGCGAGCAGCGTCGCCAGCTCCGGCGAGGTCAGCCCGTCGCCCGCCTTCTCCAGCGCCTTGAACTGCATGCTCGACGGCAGGGCCTCGAGGTTGCGGTCCAGGCCGTGGTTGGCTTCGAGGTCGTCGACCAGTCGCGCGTGCACCGACAGCATCGGCGCCGCGTGGGCCCGGCTGACCCCCAGCACACTGTTCTGCCAGTAGTTGTCGCGGAGCACCAGCATGCCGACCTCGTCGGTCATCTCCGCCAGCAGCTCGTTGCGGTGCTCACGGTCCAGCTGGCCCTCGGCGACGAGGTGGTCCAGCAGGATCTTGATGTTGACCTCGTGGTCGGAGCAGTCGACACCGGCCGAGTTGTCCAACGCGTCGGTGTTGACCCGGCCGCCCGCACGGGCGAACTCGATCCGGCCACGCTGCGTCAACCCCAGGTTGCCGCCTTCGCCGATAACCTTCACCCGCAGGTCGGCGCCGTCCACCCGGACCGCGTCGTTCGCCTTGTCGCCGACCTCCGCGTGCGACTCGGCCGCCGACTTCACGTAGGTGCCGATGCCACCGTTCCAGAGCAGGTCGACCGGCGCCAGCAAGATCCTCTTGATCAGATCGGTCGGCGCCATGTGCTCGACGTCGCCGTCGATCCCCAGCGCCGCCTTGATCTGCGGGCTCAGCGGAATCGACTTCGCCGTCCGCGGCCACACCCCGCCGCCGTCGCTGATCAGGCTGCGGTCGTAGTCGTCCCACGACGAGCGCGGCAGCTCGAACAGGCGCTTCCGCTCGGCGAAGGTCGGCGCCGCCACCGGATTCGGGTCGAGGAAGACGTGCCGGTGGTCGAACGCCGCCACCAGTCGGATGTGCTCGGACAGCAGCATGCCGTTGCCGAACACGTCGCCGGACATGTCGCCGACGCCGACAACCGTGAACTCCTGCGTCTGCGTGTCGACGCCCAGTTCCCGGAACGCCCGCTTGACGCTCTCCCACGCGCCCTTGGCGGTGATGCCCATCTGCTTGTGGTCGTACCCGACCGAGCCTCCGGAGGCGAACGCGTCACCAAGCCAGAAGCCGTATTTGCCCGCGACCTCGTTGGCGATGTCCGAGAACGTCGCGGTGCCCTTGTCCGCCGCGACGACGAGGTACGTGTCGTCGCCGTCGTACCGGACGACCTGCGGGGCCGGCACGACCGCGCCCGAGTCGAGGTTGTCGGTCAGGTCGAGCAGGCCTGAGATGAACATGCGGTAGCAGGTGATGCCCTCGGCCAGGAACGCCTCGCGGTCCAGGCCCGGGTCGCCCTTGGGGGCCGGCGGCCGCTTGAGCACGAAGCCGCCCTTCGCGCCGACCGGCACGATGACAGCGTTCTTCACCGCCTGGGCCTTGACCAGGCCCAGGATCTCGGTGCGGAAGTCCTCCCGCCGGTCGGACCAGCGCAGGCCGCCTCGGGCCACCGGCCCGAACCGCAGGTGGACGCCCTCGAAGCGCGGCGAGTACACGAAGATCTCGAAGCGCGGCTTCGGATCCGGCAGCTCCGGCAGTGACCTGGAATCCAGCTTGACCGCCAGGTACGGCCGCACGTTGCCGTCCACGTCACGCACGAAGTAGTTCGTCCGCAGCGTCGCGTTGATCAGCGACAGCAGCTGCCGCAGGATCCGGTCCGCGTCGAGGCTGGTGACCTCGTCGATCAGCTCCGAGATGTCGGCCGTCAACGCCGAGACCACTCCGGCGCGGGTGTCGTCCGACAGCGCCGGGTCGAAGCGCGACTCGAACAGCCGCACCAGCGCCTCGGCGACGTTCGTGTAGCGCAGGACCGCATCCTCGATGTAGTCCTGGCTGTACGGGATACCCACCTGGCGCAGGTACTTCGCGTACGCGCGGAGCACCGACGCCTGCCGCCAGCCGAGCCCGGCGCGCAGCACGAGGGCGTTGAAGCTGTCGACCTCCGCCTCGTCGCGCCAGGCCGCCGCGAACGCGTCCTGGAACAGAACGCGGACGGTGTCCAGGTCCTGCGTGGCGAGCCGGTCAAGTACGCCCTGCTCCATGCGCAGACCGAAGTCGAAGATCCAGCACTGGGTGCCGTCCTCGCGCTGGATCTCGTACGGCCGCTCGTCGACGACCTCGACGCCCATCCGCTGCAACACCGGCAACACCTGCGACAGCGTCACCCGCGCGCCGGCGAGATACAGCTTGAACCGCCGCTCCCCCGGCTCCGCGTCCGCCGGCAGGTAGAACGACATGTCCAGGTCGCCCTCGGACAGTCGCTGGATCCGGCGCAGGTCGGCCAGACCTTCGGTGGCGGTGAAGTCTTCCTTGTAGCTCTCCGGGAACGCCATCGCGAAGCGCTGGCCCTGCTCGGTGGCGGACTCCGCGCCGAGCTGGTTCACCTGCTCCGAGGACTGCTCGGGCTCGTTGTGCTCGGACAGGATCGCGTCCGCCATGCGGTCGTCCCAGTTGCGGGTGGCCTCACCCAGCAGGGACTGAATGTGAGCAGCATTCAGCTCCGGCGCCTCGCTCGGCTCCGTGTGCACCATGAAGTGCACGCGGGCCAGTGGGCTCTCGCCGATCAGCGCGCTGTACTCGAGGTTCTTGCCCTGCAGCTCAGCCAGCAGGACTTCCTGCATCGCCAACCGCGACGTCGTCGTGTAGCGGTCGCGCGGCAGATACACCAGGCACGAGTAGAACCGCCCGTACGGGTCGCGGCGCAGAAACAGCCGCAGCCGGCGACGCTCGGCCAGGGCCAGCACGCCCGTGGCGATGTCGTACAGAGTTTCCGCGTCGGTGGAGAACAGCTCGCTGCGCGGGTAGTTCTGAATGACCTCGAGCATCCGCTGGCCGGAGTACGACTCCAGCGGGAAGCCAGCTCGGTGGATGACGTTGCGGACCCGGCGGCTGATCACCGGGATGTCCAGCACATCCTCGTGCAACGCCGACGTGGTGAAGACACCGAGGAATCGGTGCTCGCCGCTGACGTTGCCGTCGGCGTCGAACGTCTTCACGCCCACGTAGTACGGGTACATCGAACGGTGCACCGCAGACGGCGCACTCGCCTGCGTCAGCACCAGCAGCTCCGGGGCCAGCGCCTGTGCCGCAGTGTCCGGGCCGGCGGTCAGGCTCCGCGCCGCCAGGCTGTCCTGACGCAGCACACCCAAACCGGAAGCCAACACCGCACGCAACGCCGGCTCTTCACCACCAGCAGGGTCCTCGACCAGCTCGTACTGGCGATAGCCGATGAAGGTGAAGTGCCCCCGGGCCAACCACCGCAGCAGGCTCGTGCCGTCACCGACCTCCTCCGCATCCAGCTGCGGCGGCGCCTGCTCAAGTTGGTCCGCCAGCTGCAGGGCCGTGCCCGCCATCTTGTCGGTGTCCTCGACGACCTCACGGACGTCGTTGACCACCGTGATGAGGCGATTCTCGAGCTCCCGGCCGCGCTCAGCGTCCGTGATGAGGTCGACCTCGATGTGCATCCACGACTCGGCGAGAGTGTCCGCCGGCGGGTCGCCCGGGTCCGCTTCCGGCAGCACCTCGCGAAGCTCGCCCGTCACGTCCCGGCGCACCACCACGATCGGGTGCACGACGCGGTGCACCTGGATTCCGCTGCGGATCAGCGCCGACGAGATCGAGTCGACCAGGTAGGGCATGTCGTCGGTGACGATCTGCACGACCGTCACCGGGCACGTCCACCCGTCCTGGGACCGCGTCGGGTTGAGGATGCGAACCACCGGCCGGCCGGGGACACGGTTGTCCGCCAGTTGGTAGGTGGATCGCACCGCGCCGACCAGGTCGCTCGGGTCGTCGTCGATGACTTCCTCGGCGGGCACGTAGCGGTAGTAGAGGCGGATCAGTTCTGCGAGTTCCGGAGCGGCGGCAACGGCGCCGCCGATCAGCTCATCGCGTACCTGTTCGGGACTGTCCAGCCGGTCTTCGCGGCTCACGCCAGTGCTGGCGGTCGCAGGGCGGGACGGGGCTCCAGTCGAGGTCATTTTCAGGCGGCTCCACGCTATCCGGCGCCTCGGTGCGCCGGGACCGTAGTCCACCCTAGATGGGTCGCCGCACCGCAAACGCCTAGGGGTTGCAGCTGAATCGAACCCTGTGACGGGTGCCACCGACACGCATCTTCAGGTTACTGACGAGTTGGTTTTCGCCTGGTCAGCGTTCCGGAGGGGTCCACGTCCAGTCCGACCAGTCCCGTTCCGGCTCGACCGGTCGCGGATCATGATCGACCGCCGGCCGGTCCTCGCGGTACGGCGTCGGGGCCCAGTCACCCAACCCAGACGTGTCGGATCGCGGCGGCTGGCTTTCTCGGCCAGAAAGCACCCAATCGGACAACATCGGCGGTTCGGACGAAGTGCTGGGCACCTCGATCCGGTCCTCCGGTTCGGGCTGCCGGTGCCTCGACCCCGACCGCTCCGGCTGCCAGTCGTACTGATCGACCGTCGACGGCTCCTTGTACGGCCGGGCGGCCGGCGGTTCGTCGTCGAAGTTCGTGTGCCCGGCATGTTCGGTCGACTCGAAGGCAACCAGTGCCTCGGCCAGCAGATCCGCCAACTCCGAACGTGGGCGCCGACCTTCGCGCACCACCGGCGTCTCGTCGGCGGACCGCTCGGCCACTGCCGTATCGGCACTCGAGCTGGCAGTCGCAACGGCGGCATCCGGCTTGGAGGCGCTTTCCGGATCGCGCTCGGAGCCCCGCTCCTGCCCCAAGACTTCATGCGGCACGCCCGCACGAGTGCTGAAAGGAACCGTGCCGGCGTCAGCCTGCTCGTTGTCTCCAGTCGAGCGCGTGTTCACTACTGCTGGTGTTTCAGCCAGGACAAAAGGATCTTCAACAGAGGCAGCCAGCGGCTGGGACGGCTGGACCTCCGCAGGTTCAACCGTAGGTACCTGCTTCGCGGTCCGAGTCGACGGCGGCTCGAGCCGCCACCTTCCTGAGTCAGCACGAAGCTCGTCCGCAATCTCGCTGCGTTCGAACGATTCGGCTCGGCGACGCCGCCCGGTCGACGTCGGCTGCTCGGTCTGCGGCTCGACAGTCGGCTCTGTTGCAACTAGTGCCTCGGCGTCGGGTGGTTCCGGCGCACGACGCCGGCCGCCAGTCCCAGCGGCAGCCAGCAACTCGACCAACGAGGCCAATCCCGGACGGCCCGTCTCGTCATTGGCATGCCGCCGCGAGTTGGAGGGCTTCTCCTCGTCGGTTTCACGGTCTTCGGCTCGCCGCCGTCCACCAGCGGACTCGACCTTCGGCGGCTCGACCGTCGTCGAAGCCGAATCAGCCGCGGCACGGAAGAACGCCGCCAACGCACCTGGTGCCTGCGTCCGGTCACGGTCCGAGGCCTGGGTCCCGTCCGAGAACAGGTTCGCGGAATCCGCCATCTCCACCGGGTTGGACGGCATGCCCGCATTGCCCATCCGCCATCGGTCGGCCGCCTGAGCCCACGCGGATGACAACCCCGCCGGTTGTTCGTCAGCCCGCCGCACCCTTCGGCGAGGCAAGTCGTCCGAAGGTGCTGGAGTCGGACGAAGCGCTGGATCGACTCGCTCCGCCGTAGTCTCGGCCTTCTGTGCAGCGCCGCGACCAACCAGGTCGACGGCGTCGCCGGCCGCCCCCGCCTCGGGCCTGCGACAGGGCTTGATCCGCGTCGGTGAGCAGCGCTTCGCCGCCGCTACCCGGGCGATATTCAGCGACACCGGTGGTCACCGTGACGGCCAACCCCGGCGACACTTCAGACCTGAGTTCTTCCACCCAACGCTGAGCCTGGTCCCGCGTCGTGTCCGGCAGCAGCACAGCCAACTCGTCACCAGCGGTTCGGCCAACCGCGGCCTTGCCCGGAGCCGTGTCGCGCACTCGATCGGCGATCTTGCGCATGACCTGCTCGTCCACCGGAGCAACACCATTACCGCTCGTCCCGGCGACGTCGACGTCAAGCAGCACCAGAGACAACGCGTGGTCGATGTAACCGCCGTTGACCACGGCGTCGATCTGCCGACGGAATCCGTTGCGGTTCAGCAACCCTGTCACAGCGTCGGTGTCCGAACGCGGCTCCGGGTTGGTCCTCCGCGGCCTGATCAACCCCGGCAGCTGCTCCTTGAGCCCTGAACTTTCGCGATGTACGGCCGCGAATTCCTCAGCGAGCTTCGTTCGCACGGTGTACAGGGCGGCAGTCCGGCGCCGCTCCGCGGTGTGGGCGCTGCGCAGACAGATCAACGCTTCAGCGAGTTGACCGGCCATCTCGTGAACATGCGACAGCGCCAGCATGCTCTCCGACAGCAGCGGATCAAGCTGATGCCGCACAGCACTATCGGCGACATCGAGCAGCAGGTCGTTGGCAATGGCCGTCCGGCCGGCCGGCAGGTGGACACGCGTCGCCAACGCCAGCTTGAGCCAGCCGACCGCTGCCGCCGACGGTGCCCGCACGGGTCGTTCGAGCAGTTCCTCAGCGGCCTTCACCGCGTCCGCCAGCTGCTCGGAATCCATCAAGGCACAGACGAGTTCCAGCACCAACCGGCTGGCGACGTACCCGGAGTCAGCCTTCGCGTCGCTCAACTCGCCGAGCAGGGCGAGACCGTCCTGCGCCGCCCCAACGGCAGCCTTCAAGTCGCCCCATCGACGATGCTGTCGCGCCGCAGAAGCACGCAGCAATGCCCTCGACAGCAACTTCTCGTCATCGTCGAGAGCAGTGTCCTCGCCGTAAAGCTGATCGGCCTGATCCAGCCCGTCGGTCAGCTCCTTGCTCCGACCGATCAGCACCAGGCAGTCCGTCAGCCCGACGAGCGCAGATGCCCGTACCTCCGGCGGCACGCCGTCAGTCCGCAAAACCGGCTTGAGCACACCAAATCCGGTCAGCGGTACCCCTGCGGCGCGCGCGCAGGCCGCCAATTCGATGCGAAGCCGCCAGCCGATCTCGTCATGATTGCCTGCCTCAGCAGCCTTGAGCGCTGCAACTGCGCGTTCGACCGCTTGAACACCCTTGTCGAGCTGGTTGAGGGCGAATACCGCGAGCGTCTCCGCCCTCAACCGCTCCACATCGTCCCGGCGACCCGTGGCGAGGGCTGACGCCCGGTCGCTGAGCACCAGGCTCAGTTCCGGAGCCCGCCAACGCAGCTGCCAGGCAGGCACGCTGAGCGTGCCAACCTCCGCATCCGCCTGCGTCTCGCCACTGCCGGCCACGATCGATTGCCGCCCTCAGTCCCGTGTCAGCTTCCGGTGGGTCACCCGATGCGGGCGGGCCGCGTCAATGCCCAGCCGGTCGACCTTGTTCTTCTCGTAGCCCTCGAAGTTGCCCTCGAACCAGAACCACTTCGCCGGCTGCTCGTCGGTGCCCTCCCACGCCAGGATGTGGGTTGCGACGCGGTCAAGGAACCACCGATCGTGGGAGATGACCACAGCGCAGCCGGGGAACTGCTCAAGTGCGTTCTCCAGCGAGCCCAGGGTCTCGACGTCGAGGTCGTTGGTCGGCTCGTCGAGCAGAATCAGGTTGCCGCCCTGCTTGAGGGTCAGCGCGAGGTTGAGGCGGTTGCGCTCACCACCCGACAGCACGCCCGCCGGCTTCTGCTGGTCGGCGCCCTTGAAGCCGAAGGCACTGACGTAGGCACGCGAGGGCATTTCGGTCTGACCGACCTGGATGTGGTCCAAGCCGTCGGACACGACCTCCCACACGTTCTTCTTGGGGTCGATGCCGCCGCGGTTCTGGTCGACGTAGGAGAGCTTGACCGTCTCGCCGATCTTGACGGTGCCCGAGTCCGGCTGCTCCAGACCGACGATGGTCTTGAACAGGGTGGTCTTGCCGACGCCGTTCGGACCGATCACGCCGACGATGCCGTTGCGCGGCAGGTCGAACGACAGACCATCGATGAGGACGCGGTCACCGAAGCCCTTACGCAGGTCGTTCACCTCGACGACGACACTGCCCAGACGGGGGCCGGGCGGGATCTGGATCTCTTCGAAGTCGAGCTTGCGGTTCTGCTCAGCCTCCGCCGCCATCTCCTCGTAGCGTTGGAGGCGGGCCTTCGACTTGGCCTGCCGGGCCTTGGCGCCGGACCGAACCCATTCGAGCTCGTCCTTGAGACGCTTCTGCAGCTTGACGTCCTTCTTGCCCTGGACGGCGAGGCGCTCAGCCTTCTTCTCGAGGTAGGTCGAGTAGTTGCCCTCGTAGCCGATCACGCGGCCACGGTCGACCTCCATAATCCACTCGGCGACGTTGTCGAGGAAGTAGCGGTCGTGGGTGACAGCGAGGACAGCGCCGGCGTACTGGGCGAGGTGCTGCTCGAGCCAGAGCACGCTCTCCGCGTCCAGGTGGTTGGTGGGCTCGTCGAGGAGCAGCAGGTCGGGCTTGCTCAGCAGCAGCTTGCACAGCGCGACTCGGCGGCGCTCACCACCGGACAGCAGCGTCACATCGGCATCGGGCGGCGGGCAGCGAAGGGCGTCCATGGCCTGCTCGAGCTGGGAATCGAGGTCCCACGCGTTGGCGTGGTCCAACTCCTCCTGGAGCTTGCCCATCTCGTCCATGAGCTCTTCGGAGTAGTCCGTGGCCATGAGCTCGGCGATCTCGTTGAAGCGGTGAAGCTTCACCATGATGTCGCCGACGCCCTCCTCGACATTGCCGAGAACGGTCTTCTCCTCATTGAGCGGCGGCTCCTGGAGGAGGATGCCCACGGTGTAGCCGGGGCTGAGGAAGGCCTCACCGTTGCTCGGCTGGTCGAGACCGGCCATGATCTTGAGGACGCTCGACTTGCCCGCGCCGTTCGGGCCGACGACACCGATCTTGGCGCCCGGGTAGAACGCGGTGGTGACGTCATCGAGGATGACCTTGTCCCCATGCGTCTTCCGCGCCTTTTTCATGGTGTAGATGTACTCGGCCATGGGCGCGATCGTAGAGCGACGAGGAGTGGACCAGAACCTCGGTAGCCACGAACGGGCGGGACGGGTCACTGAAGTTGACGCGAACGAGGAACTCCCGGGATGTCCCGTACCGCCGTTCGGCCCATCTCACCTGCGGTGACGACCCGTCGGGCGGCCGCGACGGATCGTGTCCACCCCCTGCGAGGTGGCGCACCTCACTCTTGCCGACCCTGCTGGCCACCGTCGAGCAGCAAGGAGCAGAGACAGACGTGGGCGCGAAGGCCACGATCGGCCGACGCGCCCACGCACTTCACCCAGCGATCGCGGACAGGGCCGGCGGCAACTGGTCGTCGCTGATCTTCTCGAGGTCGACCGCTCGCAGGAACGGAGCGATGTCGCCGGTACCATCGCGCCGGGCCTCGGCCGTGCAAAATGCCAGGTTCGGACCGATCGCACTCGCATCAACTTTGACCAGTGTGCGTTTCTCGCCGTCCTTCTCGTATTGATCCACACGAAGCTTGCCTGTCACGATGACCGGATCCCCCTTCTTCAAGGACGCTGCAGCGCCATTCGCAAGACGCCTCCACCCACTGACCCACACGAAGAGTTTGTTGCCATCAACCCAGCTCTGCGTCTTCGTATCGAATCGACTCGGGTTAGAAACCACACCGAAGCTGGCGACAGGAATTCCATCCTGAAGCTGACGCAAAACGACGTCCGTGGCGACGTTACCTACGACAGTCACTGCTGTTTCGTACACCGACCTCACCCTTCGCGATAGACATCCGGTCTACGGGCTCGTTGGACGCCGTCGACCACCAGCGGCTCCACAGTGCACGTCAACGCGGCAGGACGGAAGCGATGCCACCATCGCCTGTGGACAACTCAAGATCGACGAACGACCATCCACATGTCGATCTTGATTCAACCCACAAGACCGGCGTCCGTGCTATACGCACCAGATCGACACAGGGTCAAATCGACGCAGTTGCAAATCCCTCATCAAGCGCTTAGCTTGAATGACACCCGAACTCAAGGGAGCAGCCCATGGAAGAACCGTCGAACGAGTCCGCGCTTCTACTCGAAGCGCTAAACCTCACCGAAGGAGGCCGAACCGTCAGCGAACTCATCGAGATGATGAGAAAACTCGTCTGCCTGGAATCAGAGGTACGCGCAGCCATGAGCCACGTCGTGGCAGTGGCGACCTCCCAGGGCGTGCCCGAAAGCACCGGACACTCGTCAGCCGCCGAACTGCTCAAGAGCGAGTTTCACCTCTCGGGCCGCGAGGCCAGTGAGCTCGCAGTGTCCGCCATCCGGCTACGCGACCAACTCCCGTGTACGTACGTCGCGCTGCGGTCCGGCCTGATCACGTGGTCACATGCGACAACCCTCGTACGCGCCGTGGACCGGCTCGGTTTCGGCACAGTCCAAGGCGCCGAACACGACTGGATCGAACTCATCGCCACACGTACCAGTCCCGAGGCTCTGCAACGCGTAGTGAACGCCCGCCGTCTCGAGCACGACGGCTATTCGCCGCGTACCGCCCCCAGGCCCCAACCCGGCGCGGATCCCCTCACACCAACCGACACCTCGACCACCGTATCGGAAGCCACGACCTTCAATAATGCGTCGGAGGCTACAGACACCCCCGTTCAGACATCCCGACACAGCATGACCGCCCGGACGGCACCGTTCCTGAGCCGCCGAGCGAACTCAGCGACCGCCGCAAGGTTGCGCAGCCGGCGCATGGAGAAGCTCCCGGGTCGGAAGCAGCTACAGAGCCGGTCTGGCCAGTCGCGTCAGCAACAACACTTTCGGGTGACACTGGCGCAAGTCCATATCAGGACTCCACGATGCCAAACACCGGATGCGTGCACCCAGACTGCGCGGCCGGGGCGGCTCTCCGGGAGATCTCGTTCACAGTGCACTGGCTCGACGGCGGCCAATCAACGGTTCTCGGCCGTGTCCTCATCTGCGATGAACACGCCACTGCCCTCACGAACTGCCCGGTCGACCAGATCCGGGTCGGGCATAGCAGCACGATCTGGACGATCAAACCGAGCCAGGCGCCGGCCGCCGCCTGAGCAACTGAGAGGTTGCTGTGAACAATCGCGACTGCGCTCGATGTCGGTGAGGATGGCGTCATGCGTGTCCTGGTCGTAGACGACGAACCCGCGGTCCGCGAGTCCATCAGTCGCAGCCTCCGGTTCGAGGGCTACGAGGTCGAACTCGCCGCAGATGGTGAGTCGGCGCTCAAATCCCAGGCGGCCAGGCCGGCGGATGCGGTCGTGCTCGACGTGATGATGCCGGTGATCGACGGCCTCGAGACATGTCGTCGTCTACGGGCGACCGGAGACCGGGTGCCGGTCTTGATGCTGACCGCCCGCCGCGCGATCGGCGATCGTGTGACCGGCCTCGATGCAGGAGCAGACGACTATCTCGTCAAACCATTCGCGCTCGAGGAACTTCTCGCCAGGTTGAGGGCTCTGCTCCGGCGCACCGACACCGGCGGGAGCGAGAGGCTCTCCTTCGGAGATCTTGAACTGAACGTCACCGCGCGCACGGTGCTCAGGGCCGACCGGATGATCGACCTCACCCGCACTGAATTCGATCTCCTCGAACTGCTGCTACGACATCCGCGCCGCGTGCTGTCACGGTCTGTGCTGTTCACGGAGGTCTGGGGGTACGACTTCGGTACGGGCTCCAACAGCTTGGATGTCTATATCGGCTACTTGCGCCGAAAGCTGGAAGCACAGGGCGAGCCCCGCCTCGTGCACACTGTTCGCGGAGTCGGCTACGTGCTCAAGGAGTCGGAGAACGCGTGAAAGGACGACGACCGTCGCTGCGCCGGCGCCTCGGCGTCGTGTCGGCGGCTGCGGTCGCAGTCGCCGTGATCGGCGTATCCGTCGCTGCCTGGCTCCTTCTTCGTGACCAGCTCAGCAACGTGGTGAACGAGCGCCTCGACCGTCAGGTGGTCTTCGCCGTGAAGATCGACTCGGCCGGGATGCGTTCCAATGTGCAGAGTGGTGGCCCCGACACGCCGCTGTATCAGACGGTTTTCCCGGACGGATCGTCATTGACGCCGGTCGGGCAGGCGTCGATCCCGGTATCGGCGGCCGATCGACAGGTCGCCCGGCGCGAGCTGTATGACACGACCGAGGACGTCAAGATCAACGGGACGTCGTACCGAGTGCTCACCCGCTGGATCCGCACGAAGCAGACCGGACCGAACGGGCACGCCATTCAGATTGCGATCGACCTGAGCGAGATGAACGGAACGCTCGCCAGCTTCGGTTTGGTGCTCGCGCTGACCGGAGGCGTGGGCATCGCGGCAGCCGGCGTGCTGAGTTACTGGCTGACGCGCGCAGGTCTTCGGCCGGTGGATCGGGTTGTCGCGGCCGCAGAACACGTTGCCAGCACACAAGATCTCAGCGCTGCCGTGTCCGTTGACCAACGAGACCCCGACGAGGTCACTCGTGTTGCCGAGAGCATGAACTCGATGCTCAACGCGCTCGGCGCCTCTCGTGACGCACAACGTCAGCTAGTGGAGGACGCCAGTCATGAGCTGGCGACGCCATTGACGAGCTTGCGCACGAACATAGATCTCCTTCTGCGGGCCGAGAATCATCCGGAGCGACGGTTGGAATCGGCGGACAAGAAACGGCTACTGCAGGACGTTCAGGCCCAGATGCACGAACTCGACCATCTCATCGAGGAAGTCGTCGAGCTGGCGCGCGATCCTCGCTCCGGGGAGGAAGTCGAGGAGATCGACCTTGCCGAAGTCGTACGGTCCGCCATGACTCGGGCACGGGCAAGGACGCCTCAGGTGAACTTCACGCTCACAGAAGCGCCAGCGATGGTGCGGGGGCAGGCGAACGCGTTGGAGCGTGCGGTGCTGAACCTGCTGGACAACGCCGCGAAGTGGGGGCCTCCGGGGCTTCCTGTGGAGGTGCTGGTGCGGCAATGGGGTGCCAGTGCCGAGATCAAAGTCGCGGATCGTGGTCCTGGTATCGCCGAGGACGACCTGGAGCGGGTCTTCGAACGGTTCCATCGAACGAAGGAAGCCCGGCAGATGCCGGGGTCAGGCCTTGGACTGGCGATCGTCAGGCAGGTCGTGCAGGGGCACGGTGGTCGGGCATGGATGAGCAGGCGAGAGGGCGGGGGCACCGAGGCGTGGATCCGGCTTCCGCAGGTGGGACCGGTTTCAGCAACGCTATGAGTGATTACTCATTGCATGAGTGAGTCCACACTCATAAGCTGTCTCCATGTCCACCGAGTCACCCCCGCGCCGTCGGCGTGCTCCTGCGATGAGCACGGAGGACCGGCAGGAGGCCATCGCCCTTGCGGCGATTCCCCTGCTGGCCGAGCACGGCACGCACGTCACCACCGGGCAGATCGCGAAGGCGGCGGGGATCGCCGAGGGCACGATCTTCCGTGTCTTCAAGGACAAGCAGGAGCTGCTGGACTTCTGCGTCCTGCGAGCGTTCCGGACACGAGAGCTGGTTGCGCGGATCAACGCGATCTCGGCTGACCAGCCGCTGACGAGTCGGTTGATCGAAGCGATGACGATGATCGACGACATGGCGGCCCGGCTGGGAGCGCTGATGCACACGCTGGGAGCCACCGGCTACCGGCCGAACGAGGACAACCACAAGAAGGACGATAGGGCGGGCGGGCAGGGAAAGCCGCCGATGCTGGGTGAGTTCGAACGGACGACCACGGCAATCTCGGCGCTGTTGTCGTCGGGCCAGCAGCAACTGCGGTTGCCGGCGGACCGGGCAGCGGGCTATCTGATGGGCCTGACCTTCATGACGAGGATGCAGGCAGCGCGGACGGGCCGGGATGAGCAGCAGGAACCGGAGTCGTTCGTGTCGGAGATCGTCGATCTCTTCATGAACGGAGCCGTTGCCACCGGAGTGGAGCGAGGGGGAAGGACCCGCAATGACCGAAGTGATGATCGAGGCGAGAAACGTGAGCAAGGCGTTCGGCACCGTCAAAGCGCTGGACGACGTGAGCATCGCGGTGCCGAGAGGGACGGTGCTCGGGCTGCTCGGCCACAACGGTGCCGGCAAGACGACATTGGTGAACGTGCTGACGACGTTGCTCAAGCCGACCTCGGGATCGGCCTCGGTGGCCGGACTGGACGTGGTGAGCCAGGGCGACCGCGTACGTGGCCGGATCGGCTTGACCGGGCAGTTCGCGTCGGTCGACGAGAACATGTCGGGGATCGACAACCTGGTGCTGATCGCGAGGCTGTTGGGGGCGACCAAGAAGCAGGCGACGGCCAGGGCCGGTGAGCTGCTGGGAACGTTCGACCTGACGGAGGCTAAGGACCGGCCGGCGAAGACGTACTCGGGCGGCATGCGGCGGCGATTGGACTTGGCTGCGAGCCTGGTGGGTCGGCCGGACGTCATCTTCCTGGACGAGCCCACGACGGGGCTGGATCCGATGAGTCGGATCGGGTTGTGGGAGATCGTCGAAGGATTGGTGGGTGACGGAACAACGGTGCTGCTGACAACGCAGTACCTGGAAGAGGCGGACCGGCTGGCCGACACGATCACGGTGCTGTCCAAGGGAAAGGTGGTCGCGGCGGGCACGGCGACGGAGCTGAAGGCCGGCGTCGGCAAGCGCACGGTGAGTGTGGTGCTGGCCGAGCCGGAGGACGCGGCGACGGCGTTGAACGCGCTGTCCAAGGCGGGGTTGCACCCGGTTCACGACAAGGCGCGACACTCGGTCACGACGCCGGTGGAGAAGTCGACCGATCTGGCGACCGTGGTGCGGGCGCTCGACGAGGTGGGGGTCGAGGTGGGCGAGCTGGCGCTTACCGAACCGACGCTCGACGACGTGTATCTGGCCGTCAATACCGAAGCACCGGCTGCCTGAGTCGGCGAGGGGAATTCCGATGACCACGACAGTTCAAGCCACTACGCCGACAGGCGAGGTGCCGCGGCGGGACGACCTGGGTTGGCACGGCAGCAGCTTCGCCACCCAGGTGTGGGTACTCACCCAGAGATCGCTCAACACGTTCCTGCGCGACCCACGAATGATGTTCTTCAGTCTGCTGCAGCCGCTGGTGATGTTGTTGCTGTTCAGCCAGGTGTTCGGCGGCATCAGCCAGCTGGGCAGCCTGCACCAGTGGGGCTCATACATCAACTACCTGCTGCCGTCGACGTTGGTGACGACGGCAATGACCTCGGCGATGAGCTCCGGGGTCGGGTTGCTGACGGAGATGTCGAACGGTGTGATCGCAAGGTTCCGGTCGATGCCGGTCAGCCTGTTCTCGGTACTGCTGGCCCGGAGCCTGTCGGACACGGTGCGGATGGCGATTCAGCTGGTCGTCATGCTGATCGCCGCGGCGCTGCTGTTCGGCTTCACGCCAGCCGGCGGCATGCTGGGAGTGGCGGCGGCGCTGCTGGTGGCGCTGGTCGTCGGCTGGGGCCTGGGCTGGCTCTTCCTGGCGATCGCGACGTGGGTGAAGAAGGCCGAGACGATGCAGGCGGTCGCGTTCCTGACGATGTTCCCGTTGATGTTCGGCTCGAGCGCCTACATGCCGGTGTCGACGATGCCGGGGTGGGTGCAGGTGATCGCCAACGTCAACCCGCTGAGCTACGCGATCTTTGCATCGCGTGGGCTGGCGACGACGATCTGGGAGGCGAACCCGGCGTACACGCTGATCGCGTCGCTGGCGATCTCCGGTGTGATTGCGTTGATCGGCGGGGCCATCGCGACACGGAACTTCCGCCGGACTAACTGACCTGTATGGGAACGACCCCGTCGGCGATGGTGTGCCGACGGGGTCGTTGCGTTTCGAGCAGAGCTCGAATCCTCGGCGGTGGCCGGGGAACCGGCTATTGGACGGGCGGGTGTTAGGGATTGCCACGAGCGGACAGCCGAGACGCAAGGGTTTGAGGCGCGCGGGTCGGCTTAGACGACGAAGACATCAAGACCGCCGAGTGGTCGAAGTGCCGTGAGCTGCGGGTGCGCAGAGGCGTCAGGACGCTGGGGCATCGGGCGCACCGAGTTGTTGGGGCGACTGGATTAGCGCGCGCGATGTGGCAAAGCAGCGAGCGGGCAGCGGCAGTTAGCGAGGCACGAAACCCGTGGGCCGAGGCTGAGGTCGAGCATGGGGTTGGGTGGCTAAGGCGCGATCATGGCCCAGCACGAAGAGATGGTTGGCGTGCGGCGGACCCGGGGTGGTGCGCGGATGGTCCAGGAGGCCGAGAGAAACGCCTGGGGGTGAGGGGTGCTCGGGGAAGCTGGGCGGGGTTACTTGGATTTGGGGGTGCTGCCTGGCTCGCTGAGTTGTTGGAGCATCGCGTTGTAGGCGTTGAGGTCGGCGTCGCCGTCGGTGTCGGCGCGGCGGTCGGACCGGCGGGCGGCCCGTTCGTCGGTACGGGCCCACTGGGCGAGTAGGGCCAGCATGACGACCAGGAGGGGGATCTCGCCGGCGGCCCAAGCGATGCCGCCGCCAAGATGCTGGTCGGAGAGCAGGTTGGTGACCCAAGGCAGGGAGAGCGATCGGTAGAAGTTCTGGCCGATCACGGTCTGCATGCTCATCAGGATGACGCCGAAGAAGGCATGGAAGGGCATGGAGGCGAAGACCATGCCGAGACGGCCGAGGGGCGGCAGACGCCGGGGGGCGGGGTCGATGCCGATGACGGGCCAGTAGAAGAGGTAGCCGACGAGCAGGAAGTGGGCGTTCATCACGAGATGTGCCCAGTGGTAGTTCAGGGCAGCGTCGAAGAGGCCGGAGAAGTACAGGCCGTAGAAGGAGCCGACGAAGAGAACGAGCGCGACGACGGGATGGGTGAGGACGCGCGCGACGGGCGAGTGGACGGCGGCGAGCAGCCATTCGCGAGGCCCGGGGCGCGGTCCTTGCCGGCGGTGGGAAGGGCGCGAAGGGCGAGGGTGACGGGACCGCCGAGGGCGAGCAGCGGCGGGGCGAGCATGTTGAGCATCATGTGCCCGCCCATGTGCACGCTGAACATGGCGGTGGCGTAGCGGCCGATGCCGGAGGAGGTCGCCAAGAGCACGGCAGCGCAACCGCCGACCCAAGCGATGGTGCGACCAATGGGCCACTGATCGCCGCGCTGGCGAAGCCGGCGGACACCGAGCAGGTAGACGGCGGCGCCGAGGATGGCGGCTGTGCCGTAGACGAGGTCGAAACGCCAGTCGAAGAGCAGCCGGAACACGGTGGGCGGACCGTCTAGCGGATACCCGATGAGGCGCTCGACATCGCCGACGGCGCTGTAGACGTCCTGCGGCGGTGGGGTCCGGGCCAGCGCGGAAGCGACGCCGAGGGTGATGAACATGATCAACACCTCGACGCCGGCGAGCCGGATGAGGGACCGGCCGGAGCCGGTGGCGAGCACGGCCTTCACGCCGCGTTCCCGCTGGAAGTAGCCGATGACGCCGAGCACGGCGAGCAGGGCGATCTTGGCGAGGACGAGCAGGCCGTACGACGTGGTGAAGAGGTCGGTGACGGGCAGCCGCACCAGGGCGTTGATGACGCCGGAGGCGGCCATGATGATCCAGCAGACCAAGGCGACCTTGGAGAAACGGCTGGTGGCGAGCCCGAGGTCGGCGCCGCGGCGGCGGGCATGGGCGAGCAGGGCGACGAGGCCGCCGACCCAGATGGCGGCGGCGATGAGGTGGTACAGCAGGCTGTTGGTGGCGAGGTCGTGGGAGCCGCCGGCCGAGGAGTGGCCACTGGCGCCGACGGGGACGAGGCCGATCAGGGCGACGAAGAAGAGGCTGGCGGTCCACCCCCATGACAGGGCGAAGAAGCAGCCGAGCGCCAGCACGAAGACGATGACGGCGGTGACGACCCAGGCCTCGGCCTGCTCGACGATGTTGATGCTGCTGAACAGGACAGTGGGGTTCAGCATGAAGCTGATCGGCTTGCCCTCGGCGTCGGCGAGAGTGAAAGGCACCTCGAGCAGGGCGCCGACACACCAGGCAACGGCGGACCAGCCGGCGGTGCGCAGGGCGGCATAGCCGTCGGCGGCGAGCCGCCCGGTGCGCTGGGGCGCGACGAAGAACGCGGCGAAGAGCAGGGCGCCGACGCAGACGGTCGAGGCGGCCTCCGTGAGGACGCGGACGACGGTGATGCCGTAGCGGGTGATCGCGCCGGGATCGGGCAGCCCCAGGTTGGTGTACAGCAGCTCGCTGCCGGAGAACAGCGTCAACACGGCCGCGACCAGCGCGGCGATGACGGTGCTGATCAACAGCAGCGGGAGCATGCCGGCGGGTCGGCGAACCTGTGCGCCGGGTGTGGGCTCGGCGGTCACGACGTCTTCGGCCACGTACTTGAGGGTAGGCCGCGACGCAGCTCACATCGTCGGCGCACCGACAGCGGGCGGTGCGCATTCCCGACGACGGGCGCGAATCACCAGAATCACGCCCGGCACGATCAGCGCGGCGATGACGGCGGCGGCGCCGAGCGCGAAGCCGAGGCCGCTCCACTGGGCGAGTTGCCCGAGCAGCGGCGGACCGCCGAGGAATCCGGCGTAAGCGATGCTGGTGACGAAACCGATCTCGCGTTCACCGCCGGTCCCGTCGGCACGCCGTCCGGCGGCGCCGGCGAGGTCCATCGTGACGGGGAACGAGAAGGCGAGCCCTACTCCGGCGAACGCGAAGCCGACGTACGCGACGACGGGAACGGGGACTGTGACGGCGGCGAGAAGTCCGACGGCCGCGAGAGATGCGCCGAAAGCGAGCATTCGGTACGCGCCCCAGCGGCGTTCCACCCGTTCACCGCACAACCGGGTCACTGCCATCGCGATGGAGAAGACGGAGTAACCAGCGGCTGCAAGGGACTCGGGCACACCGCGTTCGCGGACGAGGAACAACGCGGTCCAGTCGGCCGAGGCGCCCTCGGCGACGGCGGAGCACAGCGCGATCAAGGCCAGCAGCCAGAGCAAAGGCCGCCGGACGGGCGATGGACCGGCGACAACGACGTCACCTGACCGGCTACGGGACCGCTCCCGGCCTCGGCCGGCAGCGAAGTGAGGATGAGCGCGACGGCGGCAACGCCAATCACGGCCAGGATGGAGAACTGGCGCAACGGGCTCCAGTGCACAGCGGCGGAAAACACGGCGACGAGAGAACCGACGAGACCCCCGACGCTGAACCCGGCGTGAAACACCGGCATGAGCGGGCGGTCGAGCAGCCGGGTGACGGTGACGGCGGCGATGTTCATGGAGACATCGAGGGTGCCGACAGTCAGCCCAAGGACGAACAGCACGAGGCCGAGTTGTAGCGGCGAGGTCGTCAGGCCGAGCACGGGCAGCACGACGAAGCCGGTGACGCAGCCGAGCACCATGACGGCACGGGAGCCGAAGGCGGCGCAAAGTCGCCCGGCGATGGGCGCGGCGACGATGAGCCCGACGCTGACACCGAAGAGCGACAGCCCGAGCCCGGCCGGCGTGGCGCCGACCTGGGCGGCGAGCGCCGGCACGCGGGCGGCCCATGAGCCGAACACGACTCCGTTGAGCACGAACACGAGGAACACAGCGGTGCTCTTGGCCAGCATTCGTACCCCCTTCGACTGGAACGCGACTGTACTGAAGCGCTTCAGAACAGTCCAGTGGGTCAGCCCACCCCTGCACGCCAACTACGCTCTTCCTGTGGACACCGAGCAAACCCGCCGCCCGACGCTGGACACGGTCGCCCGTGCCGTCGGCGTCTCGCGGGCCACGGTGTCCAACGCCTACAACCGGCCCAACCAGCTCTCGGCCGGTCTACGCACGCGCATCCTGGAGGTCGCCGACCGGCTCGGCTACCTCGGACCGGACCCGGTCGCCCGCAGCCTGGCCACGCGCAAATCCGCGGCGGTCGCCTTCATGCTGCGATCGGGCCTGTCCAGCGCCTTCTCCGACCCAGCGCTGACGATCATGCTCGACGCCCTGGCCGCCACGGTCGACGGCCGTGACCACGCCCTGGTGCTGCTGCCTGGCGACGAGTCGGGCGGACCGCGCCCGGACAGCGTCGCCCGCGCGCAGGCCGACGTGGTCGTGGCGTACTCGCTCCCGGACACCGCGCCGGCGCTGACCGCGGTACGCCAGCGACGGCTGCCGATGGTGGTTGTGGACCAGCCGGCGACGGGCGGCACGGCGCGTGTCGAACTCGACGACTTCGGCGGAACGCAGTCCGCCGGCCGTTATCTGACCGACCTGGGCCACCGCGACTTCGGCGTGATCTCGCTCACCCTTCAACCGGACGGTCGGACGGGCCCGGCGGATCCGGAGCGCCGTACGGGATCACCGTTCCGCGTGACACGCGAACGGCTGAGCGGCTACATGGACGCACTGACGGACGCCGGGATCGCACCGGAGAAGGTGCCGGTCTGGGAGGCCGGGGCCAGCGACCGCGAGCACGGCCGGACCGCCGCCCGCTGGTTGTTACAACAGAGCCCACGGCCGACGGCATTGCTCTGCATGTCCGACGAGCTGGCGTTGGGCGCCCTCCAGGGCGCACGCGACGCCGGGTTGTCGGTGCCACAGGACGTCTCGGTGGTCGGATTCGACGACACACCGCCGGCAGGTGTCGCGGATCCGCCGCTGACCACGGTCCGTCAGCCGCTGGTCGAGAAGGGTCGGCTCGCCGGTGAGCTGGCACTGACGCTGCTGGACGGCGGCAGACCGAGCAGACCCGTGAGACTGGATGTGGAACTGGTGGTGCGCGCATCAAGCGCCGCCCCGATCCGGTGAACCCGAAGACGGATTGACAACACCGCGTACAGAAAGCGGCACCCACGGTGGTTGTCCATATCGTGATCATCCGAATGAGGGTCAACCGGAAACGACTGGGGCGTCTGAAGCGATGTACCTCACGGGGCGTGTGCCTGCACGCCTCAAGCCTCCGTAGCTCAGCGGACAGAGCGAGTGACTTCTAATCACTTGGTCGCAGGTTCGAGTCCTGCCGGGGGCACTTCTTTTCCTGGGCATACACAACGCACCGTGGTCGGTTGACCACGGTGCCACGCTGCGTTTGTGACGCCCATCTCTTAGCTCGCCGGTGTGAGCACCGGTTGGCGCACCCCGTCACGAGGAGTGGGCACGGGAGGCCGCCGCCCCTCGACGTTACGAGCAGTCAGCCTGCAACCACATTCGGCGGCATTTCGGAAAAACAGCGACCAAACACGGCGCAACCGAGACGGCTGGACGACTTCACCAGCAATACCGACGGTGTCGATACCGTTGCACAGCGAGAAATAGGGGCCGATGGCCACCAACTCGCTATTACAACGAACGGTTGCCGACAGTACGGCTGTTCGCCATCAGCTACGTCGGCCATTCGCCAGATTCGATGCCGGGACGAGGGCAACGTAGCTACCGGCTCCCTGAGCGGCCCAAGCGATACACCCAGCGGGATATGCGCGCCACGCGACGCCAGCACGACGCGCCCAAGCAGGCCGCTGGCCCACAGAATGCGCGCGTTCCTCGGTTTGTGAAATTTGACGCAAGGGCAGCCTGCGCGTCTCGTAGCTCAACGGGACCGGTCGCCGGGTCCGCGGCCGAAATGTGATGCTCCTCGGCGGCACGGACGCGACAGCGTCGGTCGAGTGTGGCTGGATTCAGCTGAGAACGACCACCCCCAGCCAGAGAACCGGCCGGGTCGGCAGCTCCGTGACCGGTAACTCCCTGACAGTCCGGGAAGGGTGCAGTTGTTTGACTGATGTGAAGCCGGGTGGTCGGGGCCGATGCTGGGAGGGGGACAAACAGCCGGCGCGAGAAGGAAGCCACCATGCCGTTCGTCAGGGTCGGTGAGGAGAACACGACCGACATCGACCTGTACTACGAGGATCACGGCGTCGGCCGGCCGGTCGTGCTGATCCACGGCTACGCGCTCGACGGCCGCTCCTGGGAGAAGCAGCTACCGTGCCTGCTCTCCGCCGGCCATCGGGTCGTCACCTACGACCGGCGTGGCTTCGGCCGGTCGTCGCGGCCGACCACGGGGTACGACTACGACACCTTCGCCGCAGACCTCGACTGCCTGATGATGGCGCTGGACCTGTCCGACGCGGTGCTGGTCGGGTTCGGCATGGGGACCGGCGAGGTGAGCCGCTACCTGAGCACGTACGGCTCATGCCGGGTGGCCAAGGCGGCGTTCCTCGCCCCGATGCAGCCCTTCTTGCTGAAGACGTCGGCCACGCCGCACGGCGTCGAGCTGTCGGTCTTCGACGGCGTGCTGGCCGCGGTCGAACGAGACCGGTACGCGTACTTCTCGACTTATTTTGAAAACTTCTACAACTTTGACGAGCTCCTCGGTTCTCGCGTCAGCGAGGAGGTCGTGCGCGCGAGCTGGCAGGTGGCGGTCGACGCGTCGGCATACGCGTCGGCGGCGGCCGTGCCGACGTGGATCACCGACTTCCGCGAGGACGTCCACCAGATCGACGTGCCGGCGCTGATTGTGCACGGGACGGCCGACCGCATGCTGCCGATCGACGCCACCGGCCGGCCGTTGCGAGCGATGCTGCCGGGCGCCGAATACCTCGAGATCGACGGCGCGCCGCACGGTCTGCTGTGGACGCACGCCGAGGAGGTCACCCAGGCTCTGGTCGACTTCGCCGCCAAGTAGTACGTCGATGAAGTGGACCAGCTCGCACGAGGTCGAGCAGTTCGACGAACCGGAGGAGGTTGCACGACGTCGAGATGTTCGGCGAACCAGAGGAGGTTGCACGCGCCGGAGGAGTTTGGCAAAGCCGAGGAGTTTTGCGGACTGGAGGAGTTTTGCAAAGTTGTGGTCAGCCGACGGCGGCCAGGGCGTCGCGCAGTGCGGCTCGCGAGGTGATCCCGAGCTTGGGGAAGATCTGGTAGAGGTGGGCGCCGACCGTCCGGTGCGACAAGAACAGTCGCTCGGCGATCTGCTTGTTGGTCAGACCGGAGGCGGCGAGCTGGGCGACCTCGAGCTCCTGGGGCGTCAAAGGAAGCGCACCATCAGAAGTGGATGGGGTGGACTGCCCGGCGGCGCGGAGTTCCTTCTGGGTGCGCTGCACCCACGGCTGCGCCCCGAGCCATTCGAACGTGGCGAGGGCGTCGGCCAACGGGCCACGTGCCTCGACGATGGCGCGGGCGCGGCGCAGTCGCTCGCCGTACGCGAGGCGCACTCGCGCCGCCTCGAACGGCCAGCGTTCGACGCCCGGCGTGGAAAGGGCCTTCTCGTACAACCGCAGCGCCTCGTCGTCGGAGGTGGCGCACAGCGCCTCCGCTCCGGCCACCATGAGTGCGAAGCGAGGCGACAGTGCGGCAATGTCGGCCTCCTGCAACGCACGGACGTGCGCGGCGGCCTCCGCGCGACGACCGGTGCGCACGGCCGCCTCGACGAGGTCCATGGCGCCCCACATGGCGTGCGGCACGTGCGAGGCGAGCGAGCCTACGGGCGTCACCGCCGTGGCGTACTGGTACGCGCGCTCGTAGTCACCGCTGCCCAGGCAGGCGAGCGTGCGAGCCTGGTTGGCGTAGACGACGGCGGTGCCGGCGCCACGCGGCGTTGCCCAACGCACGACCCGTTCGCCGAGCCGGAACGCCGTGGCGCTGTCACCGCGGGCGCCGGCGAGCAGCATGGTGATGTAGTCGAAGTACCACCGGAAGAAGCGGTAGCCGGAGGAGTCGCACACGGCAATGCCCTCCTCGGCCGCCCGCGCGACCTCGTCCCACTCGCCGGTCAGGTAGTGGTCGAGGCAGATGATCATCAGCGCCGTGAGGTGACGTCGTGGCGGTCCGCCGTCGCGGCCGTTGCGCACGACGCGCCACATGGCGTCACGCACGTCCACGAGCCGGTCCAGATAGAACAGTGCGACGCCGATGCGGACGATGACCGCGGGATCGGTCTCGTCGTGGGCGGCGGCAACAAGGTCGTCGGCGTCGGGCAGCGCGAGCTTGGCGGTGCGCGCCGGGTCGGGGTACGTCAACGCGGTGAGCCGCAGCACGAACGGCAGTTCGGACTTCCGCTGCTCGACCGCCGCGTGGAAGCTCCGCCACAACTCCTCACGCCCGCTCCACCAGCACACCAAAAGCAGCGCGTGCAGAGCGTCGGCCAGGGCGGCGTCGTCGTGGTCGGCCTCGATGGCGCCGACGAGCAGCCGGTAGGCGGTGTCCATCGAGCCGTCGTCGTTGATGAGCAGGTAGACGGCCGCGATGGCGGCGTGCAGCGTCTCGGGGCCGGCGCGGCGGGCGTCTGCGAGGAGTTCGGATGCGTGGGCCAGCACGCCAGCCCCCTCGGCGCCTATGTAGGCGGCCTCGGCGAAGCGCCGACTGCGGCCCTCGCCGGGCGGGCTGATGTGCGCCGCCCGGGTCAAGGCCACCACGGCACCGACGGAGTCGCCACGTTGCAGCATGCGGTGCGCTGTCTGCTGGAGCAGCTCGGCGACGTGCTCATCCGGTCGCAGCACAGCCTCGGCCAGGTGCCACGCGAGCCGGTCGGGCTGCGACTCCAGTACGCCGGCCAGCGCCCGGTGCGCCTCACGGCGTTCGGCGCTGGTGGACTCCTCGACGACGGCGGCGCGGATCAGGGGGTGTCGGAAGGCGAGGCGTCCTCGACCTTCGTCTACGTTGATCAGCTGGTCGCGCTCTACCTCGGCGAGGCGAGCCAGGTCGTCACGTGAGTCGGCCGCCTGGAGCACGACCTGGAGATCGCCGGTGCCGTCGAGCGCCGCCAGCAGCACGAGGCGTCGACACGAACCGGACAGCCCGCCGATGCGTGAGGCGTACAGCGCGCGCAGGCGGTCGGTGAGCGGCAGCACGGAGGGCAAGCTGGCCTGTGCGGTCTGTTGTGGACCGGTGAGCGCCGCGGGGAGTTCGAGGAGCGCCAGCGCGTTGCCGCGGGCTTCGTCCAGCACCCGCTGCCGCACCCGCTCGGCCAGTCCCGGGAACCGCGCGCCCACGAGCAGTCGCGCGGACTGGTCGTCGAGCGGCGGCAGCTGGTACTCGGGCATGGTGCCGCAGGGGAAGACGCCCTCGGCGAGGCGCGACGCCGCGATGACGCCGACCCGAGTGCCGCTCAGTCGGCGGGCGACGAAGCCCAGCACGCCGACGCTGGACCGGTCCATCCACTGCAAGTCGTCGACGACGAGCAGCAACGGGCGGTCGACGGCCACGGCCCGCAGCAGCGTGAGCACGGCGTTGGACACGGCCATCCGGCCCGGGGACACGCCGTCTCCGAGTCCGACGGCGACGTGCAGCGCGTCGCGGTAGGGACCGTCGAGCCCGTCGGCGGCGGTCATGACCGGCAGCAGCAGCTGGTTGAGGCCGGCGAAGGCCATGTCGGCCTCGAATTCGACGCCGTCGGCGCGCAGCACCCGCACGCCGTTGGCGGCCGCGGCGCGGGCCACGGCGTCGAGCACCACTGATTTGCCCACCCCGGGCTCGCCGGACAGCAGCAGTGCGGTGCCGTCGCCGAGGAGAAGTTCGTCGATCCGGGCCAGGTCGCGGCTCCGACCGACCAGCGTGCCGTCGTGGGCCATCGGCGCACTCCCCTCGACCGTCGACACCGGACAAATCTTTCAGCGGGGAAACTAACAGCGGCGCATATACGGCCCGTAGACGTCGCGTAGCCGCCAGCGCCGCGGCACGGTTCGGCTACCCGATCGGGCAGTTGGGTTGCCCCATCATCGGCGTTGTCCCAGCATGGCCCCGGTGAGCAGCACCTACGCCATCGGCCGGATCGCCGTCGGCAGCTTCATCGGCACCGCGATCGAGTTCTACGACTTCTACATCTACGGCACGGCAACGGCGCTGGTGCTCAACACGACATTCTTCCCGACTCTGGCTCCGGTGAACGCCACACTGGCGTCGTTCGCGACGTTCGCGGTGGCCTTCATCGGCCGGCCGCTCGGCTCCCTGCTGTTCGGCCACTTCGGCGACCGGGTCGGCCGCAAGGCGACACTGGTCGCGTCCCTGTTGACCATGGGCCTGTCCACTGTGGCCATCGGCCTGCTGCCCGGCTACGCGACGCTCGGCGTCGCCGCGCCGGTGATCCTGGTGCTGCTGCGGTTCCTACAGGGCATCGGCCTCGGCGGTGAGTGGGGCGGTGCCGCGCTGCTCGCCGTGGAGAACGCACCCGCCGGCCGCCGATCCTGGTACGCGACGTTCCCTCAGCTCGGCCCGTCGATCGGCTTCTTCGCCGCGAACGGACTGTTCCTCGCACTGTCCGCGGCGCTGTCGGACGACGCCTTCCGCTCGTGGGGCTGGCGAATCCCGTTCCTGGCGTCGGCGGCGCTGGTCGTCGTCGGGCTGGTGGTACGGCTACGGCTGTCCGAGACGCCGGTGTTCGCCGAGGTGGTACGACGGCGTGAGCAGAGCCGGCTGCCGCTGGTGGACATGCTGCGCAAGGCGCCGCTGCGGCTGCTGCTGGGCGGCGGCACGATCATCACCTGCTACGTCGTCTTCTACGTCACGACGACGTTCTGCCTGTCGTACGTCACCACCACGCTGAAGCTGCCCAAGTCGGAGGCACTGGGCCTGCTGGTCGCGGCGATCTGGGCGATGGCGCTGACCACGGTGCTGTCCTGCCTGGCCGGCGACCGTTACGGCCGCAAACCGGTGCTGATCGTCGGCTGCGTGTTCACCGGCGTCATCGGCCTCGTAATGTTCCCGCTGCTCAGCGTGGGCACCGCGCTGTCGATCGGCGTCGCGTTCGCCTTGGGGCTGGGTGCCATGGGCTGGGTGTACGGGCCGCTCGGCGCGTTCTTGCCGGAGCTGTTCGACGCGCGTTACCGGTACTCGGCGTCGTCGTTCGCGTACAACCTGGGCGGTGTGCTCGGCGGCGCGCTCGCCCCGACCATCGCCGCAGCGCTGGCCGCCGCCAACGGCACGACCGCCGTCGGCTGGTACGTGGCGGGCTCGGCCGTGGTGAGCCTGCTGTGCCTGCTCGGGCTGCCGGAGACCCGGCACGTCTCCACTGAACTTCCCGCCCCCGTCGGCGCGTGAGGAGAGCTGTCATGGATCTGGATTTCGACACGAAGGTGTTCGACAAGGAGTACATCGCCGTCGCCGACCGGCAGGAGCCGATCGTGCGCGGCGGCCGGCACCTGTTCGACCGGCTGCCAGCGGCCTTCGAGGGCGTGCGCCGGCTGGGCGTGATCGGCTGGGGCCCGCAAGGCTCGGCGCAGGCGCAGAACCTGCGCGACTCGTTGGGCGGCGCCGTGCGCGTGGCCGTCGGGCTGCGGCGGGGCTCGGCGTCGTGGGACGCCGCCGTGCAGGCCGGCTTCTCGCCGGAGGACGGCACGCTGGGCGAGATGTACGACGTCATCCGCGAGTCCGACATGGTGATCCTGCTGATCTCGGACGGCGCGATGGCCGAGACCTATGAAGACGTGTTCGCGGCACTCAAGCCGGGCACCACGCTCGGCTTGTCCCACGGCTTCCTGCTCGGCCACCTCGACCTGGTCGGCGGCGCGTTCCCCACCGACGTCGACGTGATCGCAGTCTGCCCGAAGGGCATGGGCGCCTCGGTCCGCGCGCTGTACCTCCAGGGTCGCGAGGTCAACGGCGCCGGCATCAACGCCAGCTTCGCCGTGCACCAGGACGTCACCGGCCGGGCGGTCGACCGCGCGCTGGGCTGGTCGATCGGTCTGGGCGCGCCGTACACGTTCCGGACCACGCTGCGATCCGAGTACCTCTCGGATCTGTCGGGCGAGCGCGGCATCCTGGCCGGCGGCCTGCACGGCATCGTGGAGAGCCTGTACCGGCGGTTCCGCGACCACGGCATGAGCGACGAGGAGGCGTTCCGGCACTCCGCCGAGTCGGTCACGGGCCCGATTTCACGGATCATCTCGCGTGACGGAATGCTCGGCGTTTTCAAAAAGCTCGACTCTGACGAAAAGCAGGTGTTCGCCGAGGCGTACTCGGTGAGCTACCCGGTCGGGCTGGAACTCATCCACGAGATCTACGACGAGGTCCGCTCCGGCGACGAGGTGCGCAGCGTCGTGCTGGCCGGCAGGCGGCTGCCCCGGTTCCCGATGGGCAAGATCGACCAGGCCGACATGTGGCGGGTCGGCCAGAAGGTGCGGGCCGACCGGGTGCCCGACGAGATCCCGCTGGACCCGTTCACGGCGGGCGTGTTCATCGGCGTGATGATGGCCCAGATCGACGCGCTGCTGGAGTTCGGCCACCCCTACTCGGAGATCGCCAACGAGTCGGTGATCGAGGCGGTCGACTCGCTCAACCCGTACATGCACGCCCGCGGCATCGCCTACCTGGTCGACAACTGCTCGATCACCGCCCGGCTCGGCGCGCGCAAGTGGGCGCCGCGCTTCGACTACGCGCTGACGCAGCGCGCCTACCCGGTCATCGACGACGAGCAGTCCGTCAATCTTGAGGAGTTTGCAAAATTCGAGGAGCATGTCGTGCACGAGGTGCTGCGCGTGTGCGCGGGCATGCGGCCGTCGGTCGACATCTTCGTCGAGTGACGGTTCACTGCTCGACGGTCAGCAACTGGGCCCAATCCTCGACCCGGATCGTGGGGCCCATCGCGGCCGGGCACAGCGTGCGTTGAATGGCGGCGGCGCGGCGAAGCACCTCACGTGCTTCGTCCCGCCGCTCCATCGCCAACAGACAGGTACTGATGCGCAGCAGCACCGAGACCTGGTCGGCGTCCGCGCGGAGTGCAGCGAAAACCTTCACCGCGTTCTCGTGGGCGCCGATAGCGTCCTCGTACCGGCCGAGCCGGTAATAGGCCTCGCCGAGCACTTCCCACGCGCCGACCAGCTCGGCATTGTCGCCGGGCGGCAGCAGCATGAGCGCCTCGTACACCAGCGGCACGGCTTCCTCGTCACGGCCGAGCATGCTGTAGTACCGGGCCATCGTCATCGTCGCGACGCCCACGCCGGGCCCCCACGCCAGGTCGCGGAACAGGTCACGCGCGCGGGTAGCGTGCTCGAGCGCTCGCTCGGGGGCGTGGTCCAACTCCTCGACCCAGGTGTACTGCCGCAGCGCGTAAGCCAGCGCCGCCGTGGCGCCGGCCTGCTCGAACAACGCGAGCGCCTCGTCCATGTGCTTACGCGCGGACTTCAGGCGCGACAGCCGGCATTCGGCCCGCGACAGCCCGCGATGGGCGTAGGCCATGCCGATCGGATTGCCGGCCTCCGTCGCCGACCGCAGGGCGATGGCGTGGGCGTCGGTGAGGTCGTACCAGTGCTGCTGGCGATCCTGGAACTGCCGTAGCGCCCAGGCGAAGCGCCACGCGTGCTCGTGCAGTCCGTGCGCGGCCATGAGTTCCAGCACGCGCATCGTCGCCGGCCGCTCCGTGATGTACCAGAGCACGGCCTGCTCCTGGTCGGCGAGCTCCACCGACACGGCGCCCTCCGCCGGCTGACACGGCGCCGGGCCGTCGTTCTGCGCCGACACCTTGCGGGCCGCGCAGTCCGCGGTCAGCAGGTAGTGGTCGGCGAGACGCTGGAACGCGGCCTCGCCCTCGGTGGTGGTCTCCAACTGCTCCGTGGCGTACGCGCGCAGCAGGTCGTGCCAGCCGTAGCGACCAGGCGCGGTCTCCGTGACCAGGTGCACGTCCGCGACCTCACGCAGCAGCGCCGCGGCCGTACGTACCGGTACCGCCGCCAAGCTCGCCGCCGCGTGCACGCCAACGGTGGGCCCGGGATGTAGTGCCAGCAGCCGGAAAATCTGCGCTGCGCCGTCCGACAGCGAGGTATACGAGGACCGCAGCACGGCGCGGATGTCGACGCTCGGATCGGAGGCGGCGAAGGCGTCCAGCGAGAACCGTGGGCCGAACAGCGAGGCCACGATGTCGGCGAGCGGGAACTCGCTCGACTGCGCGAGGATCCGCGTGCACACAATGGACAGTGCCAGCGGCAGCCGCGCGCAGCGGTCCACGATCGCGTCCGTGGCCACAGGTTCGGCGGCAATGCGTTCTGCACCAAGGCGTTGCGACAACAGGTCGACGGCGTCGTCACGGCTGAGCAGATCCAGCGTGATCGGCCGCGCGCCGGTCGCGGCGACGACGCCGTCGAGGCGTCCTCGACTCGTCACGATGACCAGCGACCGCGACCGTCCCGGCAGCAGCGGCAGCACCTGCGCCGACTCGCGCGCGTTGTCGAGCAGCAGCAGGCAGCGCCGTTCGGCCAGCAGGCTGCGGAACAGTCCGAGCCGCGCCGCTGGCTCCGTGGGCACCTGGGCGGCGGCCACGCCGAGCGCTTGCAGGAAGTCGCGCACGGCGTCGTTCGGATCGACGGTGACCGGGTCGTAGCCGCGCAGGTTCACGTACAGCTGGCCGTCGGGAAATCGTGAGGCAACCTCGTGGGCCCAGTGCAGCGCGAACGCCGTCTTGCCGACACCGGCCATCCCTTGAATGACGGTGACGGTCGTGCGGTCCAGCGCGCCGTCGCCGTTCGGCAGGCGGTGGTGCGCATCGGCCAGCGCCGAAGAACGTCCTGCGAACACCGGCAGGTCTGCCGGCAGTTGGGCCGGCGACACCACGGGCAACGCCGGCCGCACCTGCGGTTCCGCCTCGCCGTGCAGCATCCGGTCGTACAGCGCCCGCAGCCGCGCGCCCGGGTCGACGCCGAGCTCCTCGCGCAGCTGCCGTCGAATCTGGTCGTACGCCAGCATCGCCTCGGCCTGCCGACCCGAACGGCACAGCGCCATCACCAGTAGCTCGTGCATGGACTCGCGCAGCGGCTCGCCGGCGGCGAGAACCTGCAACTGGTCAGCGATCTCGGCGTGCCGCCCCAGGGCGAGCTCGGCGCGGAACAGGTCCTCCAGCACGGTCAGCCGGCGCTGCCGCAGGCGGGCACGCTCGGCCTCCACGTACTCGCCGGGCAACGCCGCCAGCGGCGCGCCGCTGCACAGCGAGATCGCCGCACGGAGATCACGCACCGCGTCGTCGGACCGCCCCGCGTCGAGCGCGACGGCGGCGTGGTCCACGAGCTCCTGAAACTTGCCCACGTCGGTGGCCGTCGACGGCAGGTCGAGGCGGTAGCCGCTGTTGTCGTGCACGAGCAGGTGCTGGTCGTCGCCGAACACACGGCGTAGACGGTGGATGTACGTACGCACAGTGGCGACCGCCGACGACGGCGCGTCGACGCCCCACAGCGCATCGGCGATCTGCTCCGGCGTCTGCGGCTTGCCGTCGCTGAGCAGCAGCATCGCCAGCACCGTGCGCTGCTGCGGTGGACCGAGCTGGAGCTCCTCGCCGTCGCGCCAGCCCCGGACCGGGCCGAGCAGTCTGAACTCGAGCACGGCGCTACCGGAGCCGCGCGTGGCTGGGGCGCAGATCGGTGACGGCGCGCACGCCGAGCAGCTGCATCGTCCGCACGATCTCCTTGCGCAGGATGTCGACCGTGCGCTGCACGCCGCGCTCGCCGCCGGCCATCAGCCCGTACAAGTAGGCGCGGCCGACCAGGCACAGGTCGGCACCCATGGCACGGGCGGCGACGATGTCCGCGCCGGACAGGATGCCGGTGTCCAGCCAGACCTCGGCGTCCCCCTTCACCTGGTCCACGACCTGCGGCAGCAGCTCCAGTGGAGTCGGCGCGCGGTCGAGCTGCCGGCCGCCGTGGTTGGACAGCAGCACGGCGTCGGCCCCGTGCTTGACGACGTCGCGGGCGTCGTCGACGTTCTGGATGCCCTTCACCACGAGCTTGCCCGGCCACAGCTCGCGCACCCAGTCCAGGTCGTCGAAGTTGAGCGTCGGGTCGAACATGGAGTTGATGAGCTCCTCGACCGTGCCGCCCCATTCGGTCAGCGAGGCGAACGTGAGCGGCTCGGTCGTTAGGAGGTTGAACCACCAAGCCGGATGCGTGGCGCCGTCCAGGAAGGTGCGCAACGTCAGCGCCGGCGGAATGGTCAGGCCGTTGCGCACGTCCCGCATGCGCGCGCCGCCGACGGGCGTGTCGACCGTGAGCATCACGGTGTCGTAGCCAGCGTCCTGCGCGCGCTGCAACAGCTCACGGCCCGCGCCCTTGTCCCGCCAGACGTACAGCTGGAACCACTTGCGAGCGTCGGGCGCGGCGGCGGCGACGTCCTCGATGGACGTGGTGCCCATCGTGGACAGTGAGAACGGGATGCCCACGCGCTGCGCGACCTTGGCGACAGCCCGCTCGCCCTCGTGGTTCATCATGCGCGTGAAGCCCGTGGGCGCGAACGCGAACGGCAGTGCGCTGCGCCGGCCCAGCACCTCGACGCTGGTGTCCGGGTCGGCGACACCGCGCAGCACGTTGGGCCGGAACTCGACACGGCGGAACGCCGTGCGCGCACGGCGCAGGCTGTCCTCCAACTCGGCGGCGCCGTCGGTGTAGTCGAACACCGCGCGCGGCGTGCGCTGACGGGCGATGGTGCGCAGGTCCGCGATGGTGTGCGCGCCGGCGAGACGCCGCTCCGTCGGGTCCAGGACGAACGGCTTCGGCCGGAGCAGCTGCGCAAGCTCGCGTGGACGCGGCAGACGGCGTTCAATCACGGCGGACCCCTCCTGACGGTCTCGACACAGCCTATGCGCTGCGGCGACGGAACCGGCCGCTACGGTCGTCGCCGTGCCAGCAGTCATCACCTCGCTCAAGGACGACCACCTACAGCAGATCCGCGCCCTCGCCAGCCGCACGGGCCGGGCCGAGGCCGGCGGTTGTCTGCTGGAAGGCGCCGCGCTCATCACCCAGGCGGTGGAGGCCGGCGCCACGCTGCGGTTCGTGCTCGCGGCCGAGGGCGCCTCGGACCCGGTGACGGCGCTGCTGGCCGAGGCCCACGTGCCGATGCTGGTGGCGAAGGAGTCGGTGCTGCGGCAGGCGGTGCGGCTGAACCGGACCGTGTCCTGGCTCGCGGTCGCGGAACTGCGAGCCACCGACGCCGACCAGCCGTACGGGGATTTCGCCGTGGTGCTCGACAACGTGCTCGACCCGGGCAATCTGGGCACGATCGTGCGGACGGCCGTCGGACTCGGCGTCGCCGACATCGTCTGCACCGACCCCGAGACCGATCTGACCAGTCGCCGCGTGTTGGACGCCTCGCGCGCGGCCGTGTTGCGGGCCCGACTCCGTCGCTACGACACACCGGTCGAAGCGGTGCGTGACCTCCAGGCCCGCGGTTTCGAGGTGGTTGCAACTTCAGGCCGGGCCGACACGACGCAGGGGTCGGTGCGGCTGAGCGGTCGGCCGGTCGCCCTGGTCGTCGGCAACGAGACCGACGGCGTCGGCGACGAGGTGCTGGCGCTGGCCGACCACGTCGTGCGGATCCCGATGTCGGGCGAGGTCGAGTCGCTCAACGTCGGTGTGGCCACCGGCATCAGCCTCTACGAGCTGCGCGGCCTGATGGCGTTGGCCAAGCTCGGCCCGACGGTCGGCGAGCTCGTCGCGACCGTTTCCGATCTGCGGGAGTCGGGGTACTCGGGAGAGGATGTGACCGGTCTCAGCGCGGCGGAGCAGGCGCAGCTGAGCGGCTTTCTCCGCCGTGTCCGGGAGAGCCTGCGACGAAACGAGTGAGTGATGACCGAGCTGGTGTCCTTCGGTGAACCGTCCGGCCAGGGCTGGACGCAGATCATCGAACTGGCCACCGCGCTCGTGCTGTGCTCGCTGATCGGACTTGAGCGGGAACTCAAGCAGAAAAGCGCAGGCCTGCGCACGTTGACGCTGGTCGGACTGGGTGCCGCGCTGTTCCTGCTGGTCAGCAAATACGGTTTCACCGACGTGCTGGCCGAGGGGCGCATCGTGCTGGACCCGTCGCGGGTCGCGGCGCAGATCGTGTCCGGGGTCGGTTTCATCGGCGGTGGCCTGATCTTCGTCCGGCAGAACATCGTGCGTGGCCTGACCACGGCCGCCGTGGTGTGGGTGAGCGTCGCGGTCGGCTGCGCCTGCGCCGCCGGCCTGCCGCTGCTGGCGGTGTTCGTCACCGCGGCGCATTTCCTTGTGGTCTACGGATATCCGCCGCTGGTCCGGCTGCTCACCCGGTCCCGGCCGGCGACCACGATTGTGCGGACGAGCTATCGGGACGGCGAGGGCGCGCTGCGCGACATCCTGGAGCTCGTCACCACGTCCGGGTACGTCGTCGAGCACGCCTCGACCAACCGCAACGAGTCGACCAACGTCATCGACCTGCGGCTGCGGCTGACCGGACCACGGCAGCTGACCTCGCTCGTGACCGGTCTGTCGGATCAGCGCGGCGTGCTGGCGGTCGACACCGGCGAGGCCGACAACGAGGAGTGACTACGGCTTGGGCCTCGTGGCGAGCACGCGGTAGCCCTTGTCGGTGGCGATGCGCTCGGTGGCATGGCCCTGCTCGGTAAGCCACTTGGCCAACGAGTCCGAGCCGAGGTTCTTCTGCACCACCAGATAGGCGACGCCGTCCGGCTGCAGCCGGCCCAGCCAGTGCAGCAGCAGCTCGTGCAGTGCCTGCTTGCCGATGCGGATCGGCGGATTCGAGTAGATCGCCGCGAACCGGGCGTCGGCCGGCACCTCGTCGGGCAGCAGGCAGGTGATCGTGTCGACGCCGGCCGCCTTCGCGTTGGCCCGGGCCAGTTCCAGCGACCTCGTGTTGACGTCGACACCGGTGATCCGCCGGCCCGGGTAGCGCTTGGCCAGCGTCAGCGCGATCGGGCCGTAGCCGCAGCCGACGTCCAGGAGGTCGCCGTCGGCCGTCGGCGCGGGGGCGTTTTCGAGCAGCACCCTCGTGCCCGGGTCGAGCTGCTTCGGCGAGAACACCCCGGCGTCGGTGGTCAGCTTCAGCGTCAGGTCGGGCAGCTCGACGGTGAGCACCCGCGGGTCGCTGACCGCGTTCGGGTCGGCGGTGAAGTAGTGCTGGTGCTGCTCGGTCACGCGGCGATGGTAGCCAAGGGCTGATCCTGACAGCGGGTGGCAGTCTTTCGGGTGATGATGACGCCGTGACCAAGAACGTCAGCCGTGACCAGGTGATGTGGTACCGCGTCCGCCAGCACGGGCTGCTCCGCGACAGCGAGGAGCCGGCCGTGCTGGACATCGGGCTGCAGGACACCCAGACCGGCTCGGCCCAGCTGGCGCTGGCCGCCCGCACCACGGGACCGGTCAGTCTTGAGGGGTACGAGCTGGCGTGGACGCTGCGTGGCGCCCCGTACTACCACCGGCCCGGCGAGCTGCGGCGATGGGCCGGCGAGCTCTGGCCGTGGAGCGACACCGACGCGCGGGCCCGCCTGATGTGGCCGAAGTCCCGCACGGTCACCGACGGGCTGAACGCGCTGGAGACGTACCGGCTGATCGCGGAGTCGATGCGGGAGGTCGTCACCAAGCCGATGACCAAGGGCGCGGCCAGCGCCGCGGTCACCAAGCTGATGCCGGCGGGCCAGCTCAAGGCCTGCCCGGCCTGCAAGTCGACACATATATATGAGCAGCCCTTCCGGCTCGGCGCGCTGCCCGGCGGCGTGCGGCTGCGCGCCGGCGAGACCGGTCTGCTGCTCGAACCGCTGAGCAAACGCGGACCAATTCCTACGAAATCCACTAATCCGCACGGGCTGGTGCACCGGTACCTCCGCTTCCTCGGGCCGGCGACACCGTCCGAAGTTGCGAAGTGGCTCGACACGTCGACGGCCAACGTCCGCGAGATCTGGCCCGACGACCTCGCGGAGGTCGCCGTCGACGGTCGACGCGCGTGGTTGCCTTCGAGCAATGTCGACGAACTCCTCGAATCTGAACGAGTGGAGCTCGTTCGACTGCTGCCGGCGATGGACCCGTTCCTCCAGGCCCGCGACCGCGACCTGCTCGTGCCCGACCGGGCCGAGCAGAAGGCGCTGTGGCAGATCCTCGGCAATCCCGGCGCGCTGCTCGTCGACGGTCAGATCGGTGGCATGTGGCGATCGCGGCTGGTCGGCCGCAAGAAGCTGGAGGTCACCGTCACCTCGTTCGACGCCGACGTGGACCCCGCGCTGCGGGACGACGTGCAGGCCGAGGCCGACCGGATCGCCGAGGTTCGCGGAGTGCCGACCGCGGTCGTCCGGTTCGCCTGACCCACAATGCCGGGTATGCGCGCGAGCCGGTTGTTGTCCACTCTGCTGTTGCTGCAGACCAGGGGCCGGATGACCGCGCAGGAGCTCGCCGACGAACTAGAGGTGTCGGTAAGAACGGTCTATCGGGACATCGAGTCCCTGTCCGTCGCGGGCGTGCCCGTCTACGCGGACCGTGGGCCGGCCGGCGGTTACCAGCTGCTCGACGGCTATCGAACGAGGTTGACCGGGCTCACCACCGACGAGGCCGATTCGCTGTTTTTGGCCGGCATGCCCGGACCCGCCGCCGAGCTCGGGCTCGGCACCGTCGTCGCCACCGCCGAGCTCAAGATGCTCGCCGCCCTGCCACCCGACCTGCGCGCACGGGCCAGCCGCATCCGCGAGCGCTTCCACCTCGACGCCCCCGGCTGGCTGCGCGAAGCCGACGAGGTTCCCTTCCTCGCCGAGATTGCCGATTCGGTCTGGAATGAAAAAATGGTCGAGATTCGCTACCGCCGGTGGAAGACGCCGCGCGAGGTGACGCGGCGCCTGGCCCCGCTCGGCGTCGTGCTCAAGGCCGGCACCTGGTACCTCGTCGCCCTGGCCGGCGCGGACCTCCGTACCTTCCGCGTGTCCAACGTCCTCGGCGTGCAGGCCCTCGACGAGCGCTTCTCCCGCCCGGCCGACTTCGACCTCGCCGCCTACTGGCGGGACTGGGCCGGACACTTCGAGACCCGGATGCGGACCGTGGACACCCGGGTCCGCCTCTCCCCCAACGCCGTCCGGGCTCTCCCGGCTTTTCTCGGCCGTCAGGTCGCCGAGCTGGTCACCGCCACCTTTTCGCCGCCCGACCCCGGCGGCTGGGTCGAGGCCGTCGTCCCGACCGAGAGCCTCCGCCACGCCCACGCCGAGTTCCTTCGCTTCGGCGCCGAGCTCGAGGTCCTCGACCCCGCCGAGCTCCGCGACATGATTACCTCGACGGTGTCCAGACTGGCCGGCTTCTACGGCCCGCCGCGGTAACGACGACTACGGGTCGCGGCGGATTCGGCCGGCGTAGTGCGACTCGAGTCCCTTGTTGTGCTCGTCGCCGCCGGGGACGTTGGCCGACAGATACACCGGCGGGGTGTGGCCGGCCGCGACCAGGCGCGCGCAGGCGTCGGCCAGCATCATCTGGGCGGCGAAGGCCGAGGTGATCGACGAGATCGCGCAGACCTGGCCGCCGCCGGGCATGGGCAGCAGCGTGTCGCCCATCGGACCGCAGTTGTCGATGACGACGTCGGCGAGCTCGTGCAGGTGTTTGCCGGAGGGATGCCGCGACTCGACGGCGGTGGCGTGGGCCAGCGACGTGAACGCGATCAGGCCGTGTCCCCGCTCCTTGACGAGCGAGGCCATTTCGACGATCGAACCGTTTCCGCCGGAATTGGACGCGATGACAAAAAGGTCGGTTTTACGCGGCGAGGCCAGTTCGTACACGCGGTGCGCGATCGCCGGATCGCGTTCCGTGTGCGAGTCGAGCGAGTCGACCGGCGCGCCGCCGTAGGTGACGACGTCGCGCAGCGCCAGCTTGTTGGTCGGGATCAGGCCGCCGGCCCGGCCGGCGATCTCCATCACCAGTCCCTGCGAGTGGCCGGTGCCGAACGCCTGGACCACGCCGTCGGCCAGCACGCAGTCGGCGACCAGCGCCGCGGCGGCGGCGATGGCTTCGCGCTGGGTGGTGACCAACTGGTCGATCAGGTCTTTTGCGGCCGATACGAACTCGTCCTGGCCGATGGACATGCGCCACGCTCCCCTCGTTAGCAACTTGCCAATCCAGCGCACGTCACGTTAACGGCATACCGAACGTGCGGGACACCCTCCGTTGGCGGCGTCAGAGATAGAGCAGTGCGTTGACGGCCGCAGTCGCCAGCGCCGCACCACCACGCTCACCCCGGTTGGTCAGTGCCGGGATACCCAACTCGCGTACCGCCCGCTTGGCCTCGACGGCTCCGACGAAACCGGCCGGCAGCGCGATGACGAGCGCCGGTTGAATCTCGCCGGCCCGGCAGCGGGCGACGAGTTCGGTGACTATCGCCACGTCTTGCCCGATGGCCCACACCGCACCGACCGGAGCATTTCGTACGAACTCCTCCAATCCGCAAGTCCGCTCGGCGATGACCGTGGCCGGTCGGCTGGTGATGCCGACGGCGACCATCCGGACGTCGGCGATCACCGGCGCGCCGTCGGCCAGCGCCTGTCGGCCCGCCGCCAGCGCCTGCTCGTCGACCAGCAGGTCGCCGGCCCAGGTGGCGTCGGCGGTGGTGTGCACGAGGCGTTCGACGACGGCCCGCGACAGCGGCCCGAGGCCGGCGGTGTCGACGCGCCGGCGGAGGATTTCGTACGACTCCGACTCGATCGGATGCGGCACTCGCGGCACGTCTCGGTTTCCCCTCGGCTGGACTGTTTCACACCGTAGTCGGCGGTGTCGGCCCGCCGACTCGTCGGTTAACCTGCTCCGCGAGCGTGGTTACGGGAAGCCGGTGCGAATCCGGCGCGGTCCCGCCACTGTGACCGGGAAGTCGTCCCGCAGAGGAACAGCCACTGGGCGCGAGCCTGGGAAGGCGCGGCGACGGCGGTGATCCGGGAGCCAGGAGACCGGCCACGCGACTGACACGCGTCGCACGGAGGATGTGATGGCTGGCATCGGGCTGCGCCTCGGGCAGGGTCCGCGGTGATCCCACCCGGACTGATCTCGTTCGTCGGCGCCGGGCCCGGCGCGGCCGACCTGATGACCTTCCGCGGCGCCGACCGGCTGGCCAGGGCCGACGTCGTGGTGTGGGCGTCGTCGCTGGTGCCGGCCGAGGTTCTCGACCACGCCAACCCGGCGGCGGTGCGACACGACTCCGCCGGCATGACGCTGGAGGACGTGCTCGAGGTCTACGCCGCCCACCCCGACGCGGCGATTGTCCGGCTGCACTCCGGCGACCCGACCGTCTATGGGGCGATCGGTGAGCAGATCGAGTGGTGTCGACGGAGCGGTCGGCCGTACGAAATCGTGCCGGGTGTCGGTTCGCTCGGCGCTGCCGCAGCCGCTGTTGGTTGTGAACTGACTTCACCGACGGTTTCGCAGTCGATCGTGTTAACACGCCTGGCTGGCGGCCGAACGGCTGCCTCGATGCCGGATGGCGAGACGGTCGCCTCGTTCGCATCGCATCGCACGACGATGGCCGTCTACCTCTCCGCCCAACGTCCCGAGCAGTTGCAAGCCGAGCTGCTCGCCGACGGAAACGGGTACGCCGCCGAAACGCCCGCGGTCGTCGTCGCGAAGGCGACGTGGCCGGACGAGCGAATTATCAAAACTACTGTCGGCGAGCTCGCGGCCGAGCTTCGTGCATCCGGCATCCGGACTGCCGCTCTGGTGCTCGTCGGCGAAGCGCTCCGCGACGACCGCGAGGTCCAGCGGACCAGGTTGTACGACCCGGCCTATTCGCACGGGTGCCGGCGGCGGTCGGCCGAGGGCAGCACGGAGGGCCGGCCGATTCCGGTGGAGAAGCGGAGGCTCCCATGACCGGTGTGCTCACCATCGTCGGTCTCGGTCCCGGCGACGCACGACACCGCACGCCGGCCGCGACCGAGGCGATCGCCGATGCCGAGGCGGTCTACGGTTACTCCGCCTATATAGATGCGTGCGACGACATCCTCCACGCCGACCAACTCGTCGTCCGCGGACGAATGACCGAGGAGACTTTGCGCGCCGAGCAGGCCGTCGAGGCCGCGGCCGGTGGACGACGGGTGGTGCTCGTGTCGTCGGGCGACGCCGGTGTGTACGGCATGGCGACGTTGGCGCTGAGCAATGCGTACGAAATCGAGGAAAATGCAAGACCAGAGGTGCGCGTGCTTCCTGGGGTCACCGCGGCGCTCGCTGCCTCGGCGCTCGTCGGCGCCCCGCTTGCGCACGACTTCGCCTGTCTCACGCTGTCCGATCTGCTGACTCCCTGGGAGGAAGTGGAACGTCGACTCCGGGCGGTGGCGGAAGCCGACCTGGCGATTGCGCTGTACAACCCGCGCTCCAAGGGACGGCCGTGGCAGCTCGACCG
The DNA here is from genome assembly GCF_028622115.1 of Kutzneria chonburiensis. Lineage (NCBI taxonomy): Bacteria > Bacillati > Actinomycetota > Actinomycetes > Pseudonocardiales > Pseudonocardiaceae > Kutzneria > Kutzneria chonburiensis. Next base: position 9,317,635 of record NZ_CP097263.1, on the reverse strand, counting down.
CGCCCGCGAAGTGTTGCTGGAACGTCGAGCACCTTCTACTCCGGTGGCGTTGGTCGCCGACATCGCCCGGGACGGGCAGCGCGTCGAGCTCACCACGCTCGGCGAGCTCGATTGCGAAAAAGTCGGCATGACCACCACCGTGCTGGTCGGCTCGTCGACCACCCGGCGGTTCGGCGACTGGCTGGTCACGCCGCGCTCGGCGGCCGCGCGGAGCACCGGGTGACCGTGCACCTCGTGGGCGCCGGCCCCGGTGATCCCGGTCTGCTCACATGCCGCGCGGTCGAACTGCTCAAGTCGGCCGACGTTGTCGTCTACGACCGTCCGTCGATGGCCGACATCGTTGCCATTGCCGACTCGGCTGAAATTCTGCACTGCGTTGGAAAAGCAGGCAGCCGTGCCGCCTGGCCGCAGAAAGACGTGAACGAGCTTCTTGTCCAACTTGGTCGGGACGGCCGCGAGGTGGTCCGGTTGAAGGCCGGGGACGCGTTCGTCGTTTCGCGCGGCGGCGAGGAAGCCATCGCGCTTGCTGCCGCCGGTGTGCCGTTCGACATCGTGCCGGGCATCTCAGCCGCGATCGCCGCGCCGGCGCTGGCCGGGATCCCGGTGATGGTCCGGCAGGTCGCCACCACGCTGACCGTCATCGCCGGCAATGACGACCCCGAGTACCGCCAGCGCATCGACTGGGACGCCGTCGCCCGTGTCGGCGGCACGATCGTCGTGCTCACCGGCCGGTCCGCGCTGCGGGACATCGCCGCTCGACTGATGGCCGGCGGCCTGGCCGCCGACACCCCGGTCGCGGCGATCAGCGCGGCCAGCCGTCCGCACCAGCGCACCGAGCTGGGCACGCTGGCCGAGTTGCCGAACGCGAGGCTGCGCCCGCCGGTGACCTTCGTGGTCGGCGAGGTCGCTGCGCTCGACCTGCTGGCCGTGGAAAGGCCAGCCGGACCGAAACCCGCCGAACCGAAACCGGACGGACAAACACCGGCCGAGGCAGAACCGGTCGGCGCGGAACTCGCCGGGGCAGACCCCGCCGGAACAGAACGGGCCGAGGCAGAAGTCGCCAGGGCAGACCCCGCCGAAGCAGAACCGGCCGGAGCAGAACCGGCCGGAGCGGACCTCGCCGGGACAGAACCGGCCGAGGCGGAACTCGCCAGGGCAGAACTGGCCGGGGCAGATCTCGTCGGGGCAGACCTCGCCACAGCAGGACTGGCCGGGGAAAACGCGGCCACCGACAGCCGACCGGAGGAGGGATCCGATGCACATTCCTGACGGGTTCGTGAATGCGCCGGTCTCCATCGCCGGCGGCGTGGTGGCGGTGGCCGGGCTGGCGCTGTGCAGCCGGAACCTGGGGCCGTCGCTGCGGGACCGGGACATCCCGCTGGCCGGGCTGGCGGCGGCGTTCTTCCTGGTGCTGGAGGCGCCGATCTTCCCGATCGGGGTGGGCACGGGCGGCCATCTGCTGGGCGGGACGCTGGCGGTGGCGCTGCTGGGACCCTGGCTGGGACCGGTGGTGATCTCGGTGGTCCTCGTGGTGCAAGCCCTGTTCGCGGGCGACGGCGGGGTGACGGCGCTGGGGGTCAACGCGGTGAACATGGCGCTGATCCCGGCGCTGGTGGGGTATCCGCTGATCCTGGGCCTGCGAAAGGTGCTGCCGAAAACGAAGCTCTGGGCGGCGATCGCCTGTGGGCTGGCGGGATTCGTGTCGGTGACCGCGGGATCGGTCCTGTACAGCCTGGAGTACGCGGTCGGCGGCGCGACGAGTGTGCCGGCCACGACGGTGGCGGTGACGACGATCGGCACGTACACGGTGATCGCGGTGTTCGAGGGCCTGGTGACGGGCCTGATCGTGGCGGCGCTGCTGCGACTGAGGCCGGATCTGGTGCGAGTGGGCCGGCATCTGAGCCGGGCGAGCGCATGAACGAGCTTGCGAACGCATTCGACGCAGTGCGTCCGGGAACGCGGACACCGAGCGCTAGCGAGGTGCCGCAGTGAGCGGAGCCGCTCACAATCCGGGGGCGGACCTGCTGATCCCGGCGGACACGCCGCTGCACCGCGCGGCGCCGCAGTGCAAGGTGGCGGCGACGGCGCTGTGCATTCTGCTGGTGGCCTGCACGCCGAGGGACACGTACTGGCCGTACCTCGGCTACGCGCTGGTCCTGGCGACCGCGGCGTACGTCGCGCAGATTCCGGCGGCGACGCTGCTGCGCCGGCTGGTGGTGGAGATCCCGTTCGTGTTCTTCGTGATTCTGCTGCCGTTCCTCGCGACCGGCGAGAAAATCCACGTCCTCGGCGTCCCACTGGCGGTCGCGGGCCTGCACTCCGCGGCGGCGATCGTGCTGAAGGCCAGCTTCGGTCTCCTGGCCACGGGTGTGCTGGCGGCGACAACGCCGCTGCCGGAGGTGATCACCGGCCTTGAGCGCCTGAAAGTGCCGAAGATCTTCACGGCGGTGGCCTCCTTCATGATCCGGTACGTCGAGGTGCTGAACTCGGAGCTCAATCGCCTGCGCACGGCCCGGGCCTGCCGCGGGGCGGATCCGCGCTGGCTGTGGCAGGCCAAGGACATGGCGCTGTGCGTGGGGGCGTTGTTCGTCCGCGCCTTTGAACGGGGCGAACGCGTCTACCTGGCGATGGCGTCCCGCGGCTACGAGGGATCGCTCCCGGCGACGTTGACCGGCGAGCCGGCCAAGCCGAAGACCTGGGCGGCGGCGCTGACGATCCCGGCGATCTTCGCGGTGTTGACGGCGACAGCGTGGGCGACGGCATGACCCCGCCGGCGATGGTGCTGCTGGGCCACGGCAGCCGCGACGCGGACGGCGTCGACGAGTACTGGCAGCTGGCCGAGGCGGTCAAGAACAGCGCGCCGGATCTGCCCATCGGTTGCGGTTTCGTGGAACTGGCCGAACCCGGCGTTGACGAGGCGATCGACCGGCTGGTCGCGGACGGCGCGCACGAGGTCGTGGTGGTGCCACTGGTCCTGCTCGCCGCCGGCCACCTCAAGAACGACGGCCCGGCGGCGATGGCCCGCGCCCGCCAACGGCATCCGTCCGTCCACTTCAGACTGGCCCGGGATCTGGGCATCGAGCCGACGATCCTGTCCATCGCCGAGGAACGGATCCGGGACGCCGCCGGCGACGCCGATCCGGAGAAGCTCGGCGTCGCCCTGATCGGCCGCGGCTCCTCGGATCCCGATGCCTGCTCCGACCTGTGGAAGGTCGGCCGGCTGCTGGCCGACAAGCGCGGTCTCGGCACGATCGAGCCGGGCTTCGTCTCCGTCGCCCGCCCGAACGTGGCCGAGGCCATGGAGCGCTGCCGACTGCTCGGCGCGACGACGATCGTGGTCAGCCCGTTCTTCCTGTTCACGGGCATGCTGGTGCCGCGAATCCACCAGCAGGCCGGCGAGTGGGCGGCCAAGCACCCGGAGATCACCGTCAAGGGCGGCGGCCACCTCGGCCCCGATCCGCGGCTGACCCGCATCATCTTGGAGCGCTACCGCGAGGCGCTGCACGGGGACGTGCGAATGAACTGCGACCTGTGCACGTACCGGGTCCAGCTGCCGGGCTACGAGGACAAGGTCGGCCTGCCGATTTCCCTTACGCCGCACGGTGACGAGCCGGCCCGCGGCAAACGCAGAGCCCGCCGCGCGATCCGCACGCCGGCACCTGCGCCAACGGTCGAGGTGCGCCGCGGCCGGTTCATGCCGTCCACCACCGCCTCGGACGAGCAGCCGGCGATCGAGCTGCGCGGCGTCAGCTTCGACTACCCCGACGGCACGTCCGCGTTGTCCACTGTGGACCTGAGCATCCACCGCGGTGAACGTGTCGCGCTGCTCGGCCCCAACGGCGCCGGCAAGACCAGCCTGGTGCTCCAGCTCAACGGCGTGCTCACGCCGTCCGCGGGCGAGGTCCTGATCAGCGGCACCACCGTCGGACCGAAGACGCTCAAGGAGGTCCGGCGCAAGGTCGGCGTCGTCTTCCAGGATCCCGACGACCAGCTGTTCACGCCGACCGTCGGCCGGGACGTCGCGTTCGGGCCGGCCCACCTCGGCCTCAAGGGCGACGAGCTCAAGGACCGCGTGACCGAGGCACTGTCCTATGTGGGCCTGGCCGACCTCGCCGACCGCCCGCCGCACCGGCTTTCGCTCGGCCAGCGCCGCCGCGCCGCGGTCGCGACCGTGCTGGCCATGCATCCCGAGGTCCTCGTCCTCGACGAGCCATCGTCCAATTTGGACCCAGCTGCCCGCCGCGAGTTCGCGGATCTGGTGAAACGGCTGGGCATGACCACGTTGCTGGTCACCCATGACCTGCCGTACGCGCTGGAACTGTGCCACCGGGCCGTTGTGCTTGACCACGGCCAGGTCGTCGCGGACGGCCCGATCCGGGAGATCCTGGCCGACTCGGGCTTCATGAGCGCCCATCGGCTGGAGCTGCCGGCCGGCTTCAATCCCTTGGGAGGCTGACGAAGTGGCCCGCCTTGCCGCCCTGGTCGCCGTGCTGCTGCTGGCGCTGGCCGGCCCCGCCTCGGCGCACGAGGCCGACGCGCACACGCCGCCGGACCGCGTCGGCGACCTGAGCAGCGCGCTGATTCCGTCGACCACTCTGCCGCCGGGCGTCGAGTTCCGGGTGTTGCAGAACGGCGAGGCCCTGTGGCTGCGCAATTCCACTCGAACGGATGTCGTCGTGCTCGACCCGGACGGGGCGCAGCGCTACCAGATCGGTTCGGACGGCGCGGCGGTCAACGCCGCCATCCCGACCGAGGCGACGCCGTCCGGCGACATCAGTGAGGACCCGGAGAAGCCGACCGGCGACGCGGCCGTGGCGCCGCGCTGGCAACGTCTTTCCGCCGACCCGGTGGTGCAGTGGCACGATCACTACGCGCACTGGGGTGACGCAACACTTCCGTCGCAAGTGCTCGCCGATCCGGACAGCGAGCACCTGATCCGGGCGTGGCAGGTCGATCTTGTCTCCGACGGCAGGACCTACCAGGTGCGGGGCGAGCTCCGCTGGCTGCCGGGGCCGTCGCCCGCGCCGTGGATCCTGGTCACGGTGTCTCTCGCGATCGCAACCTCGCTGCTGGGCCTGGTCCGCCGCAGCCAGCGCCCGCTGGCCGCCGCGACGGCCGTGCTGGTGCTGGCCGGCGCCACCCACGGAATTGCGACAATTCTTGGCCGTCAGGCCGAGAATCAGTGGACCATCGTGGCGCATGAGTACCTGCCGGTGATCCTCGCCTGGCTCGTCGGCGCGGCCGCGGTGGCGCTGCTGGCGGCCAACCGGAGCACCGGACGCTGGTTCGCCGCGCTGGCCGCGGTTGGCCTGGGCGCCCTCGCCTTTCTCCAGGACCTGCCGGTGTGGTGGAGTTCGACCAGCATCGTGGCGCTGCCGGTGGAACTGGACCGCGCGCTGGTGTCGATCACAGCCGGTGTCGCGGTCGGCCTGCTGGTCACGGTGCTTCGGACTCCGAACATCACCCGATCGGACGCTGTAACGGCAACACAGGGAGACCGCCCTGCCCAGGCGGACGGGGTTTTACCTCAAGGTAGGTAGACGTCCCGGCCCCGGTCACTACACTTCCCGGGGCTACCACCGAAACGCCAGGGTGCGCGCCGCCGCAGCACCGGACCCACGAGGTGCGCCGTGCTTGACCACACGAGCTGGGCTCACACCTACATCGACCTCGACACGCCCAACGCGGCCCGCATCTACGACTATCTGCTCGGCGGGGCCACCAACTCCGAGGCCGACCGGGAGATGGCGCGGCAGGTCATCAAGGCGATGCCCGAGGTGGAGTACCTGACCAGGGCCAATCGCGCGTTCCTGCGCCGCGCTGTTCGCCACCTGGTCGACCTGGGCGTGCACCAGTTCATCGACATCGGCTCGGGCATCCCGACCGTCGGGAACGTGCACGAGGTCGCACAGGCCAAGGACCCGCGCTGCCGCGTCGTGTACGTCGATCGCGAGCCCACGGCCGTGGTCCACAGTGAACTTCTGTTGCAGGACAACGAGTTCGCCGCTGTCGTGCACGAGGACTTCCGCCGCCCCGGCGCGGTGCTGTCGTCGCCGGAGGTGCAGCACCTGATCGATTTCGACCAGCCGGTCGGGCTGCTGCTGTTCGCACTGCTGCACCACATCCCCGACGAGGACGATCCCGCGGAGCTGATGTCGGTGTACCGCGAGGCGCTGCCCGACGGCAGCTACGTGGCCGTGTCGCACTCCACCCACGAGGCCGTCACGGACCACATCCTCACCGTGTACGACCTGTACGCGGCCAATCGGACACCGATAACGCTGCGCGGCCGAGCCGACGTCGCCCGGCTGATCGAGGGCTTCGAGCCACTGGATCCGGGCATCGTGCACGTGCCACGCTGGCGGCCGGAGTTCCCCGAGGACGCCGACCACCACGAGGAGGCCGCCATGTACGGCGTGGTGGCGAGGAAGCGCTGACGTTGCCGATGCTGGACAGACCGCGTTGGACGCCCAAACGCATCGACCTCACCCGGCCCAGCGCGGCCCGGGTGTACGACTACCTGCTCGGCGGCGGCTGCAACACCGCGGCCGACCGGGAGCTGGCCAAGCGCCTGCTCGAGGTGACGCCGCAGGTGCGGGTCACCGTGCGGCTGAACCGGAGCTTCCTGCGCCGGGCGGTGACGTGGCTGGTCGGCCAGGGCGTCACGCAGTTCCTGGACATCGGCTCCGGCATCCCGTCGGTGGGCAACGTGCACCAGATCGCCCAGGGCCTGAACCCGAAGTGCCGCGTGGCGTACGTGGACAACGACCCGATCGCCATCGCCTACGCCGAGCCGCTGCTGCGGGACAACGCGTTCGCCACCGCGGTGCTGGCCGACTTCCGCTCGCCGGACGAGGTCCTGAACGCCCCCGACGTGCGGGCGTTGATCGACTTCGACCAGCCGGTGGCCGTGCTGACGCTGCTGATGATGCATTTCGTCGCGGACAGCGCCGATCCGGCGCGGCTGATGCGCCGCTACCGGGACGCGCTCGTGCCGGGCAGCTACGTGGCGCTGTCCCATCCGAGCTTCACCGGCGCGCAGGGCGACGAGCTGGCCGACGCGCAGTCGGTCGGCGAGATCGTGCAGGACACCCTGGAGCCGCTGCACCTGCGCACCGCCGATGAGCTGCTGCGCATCATCGACGGCTTCGAGCCGGTGCCGCCCGGCGTCGTGCACCTGCCGCTGTGGCGGCCCGACTCGGACGCCGACGTCGGCCGTCACCCGGAGAGTTCACTCGTCTACGGAGTGGTGGCGGCGAAGCCGTAGCCGATGCCGAATACACTGTCGGCCCGGGATCCCGGTACGAGCGAGGTGGCGATGACCGAGGACGGTCGCAGCGCCCAACTGCGCGAGTTCGCCGAGGGCTGGGCGGCGGCCATCATCGACACGTCCTACGTGCCGATGTCCCGGCGGGAGATCGAGGACTTCCTCGAGGAGCTGTCCGGCGCGCTGCTGACCGCCCTGGTCAGTGAGCCGTTCGACCCGGAGCCGGCGATCGAGGTCGGGGCCCGGCTGGTCGGCGCCCACTTCACCGCGCCGGAGGCGCTCGGCCGCACGCTCCAGCTGCTCGGCACCGGTCTGGTGCTGCCGGCCGGCATCTCCAGCGAGAACCTCAAGCTGCTGGACCGGGTCGTCCAGCTGCTCGGGCGGCTCAGCACCGGCTACTCGGAGGCGCTGCGTGAGCGCACCTTCGAGGAGCAGGAGGTCATCAAGCAGGCCATGTGGCTGGCCACCGACGTGGCGCAGCGGCGGCTCCAGGACAGCGAGTCGCGCTTCCTGGCCGTGTTCGACTCGGCGCCGATCGGCCTGGCCATCGGCGACTTCGACTCCAACATCCTCGAGTCCAACCAGGCGCTGCAGGAGCTGCTCGGCTACACCCGCGAGGAGCTGAACGCGCTGACCGGCGCGGACATCCTGCACCCGGACGACATCCCGGACACGCTCCAGCGCTACGACCGGCTGTTCCGTGGCGAGTACCCGTCGTTCCGCAGCCGGCAGCGGCTGCTGAAGAAGGACGGCGACGTGCTGTGGGCCAACGTCACCGTGTCCGCGGTGCGCGACTCGTCGGGCGTGGCGACGTACCAGGTGGCGATGGTCGAGGACGCCACCGAGCTGCACTACGCGAACCAGGCGATGGCCACGCTCGGTATGCAGGACCCGCTGACCGGTCTGCCGACCAGGACGGCGTTCATGGCCCGGCTGGACAGCGTGCTCGGTCGGGTGGACCGGCCGCGGCGGGTCGCGCTGTGCGTGTTCGGCATCGACGGCTTCGCCACCATCAACGACGGGCTCGGCCCCGAGGTCGGCGACGAGGTGCTGCTCAAGCTGGGCACCAAGCTGCGCTACCACGCCGAGGACAACAAGATGCTGGCCGCCCGGCTCGGCGGCGACGAGTTCGCGCTGCTGATCGAGGAGTCGGAGGGCACCCGGACCGTGACGCCGCTCGTCGAGGAGGCGATGCGGCTGATCACCGAGCCCGTGACGGTGCTCGGGCACCGGCTGTCCGTGCACGCCAGCGCCGGCATCGTGGAGCGGGCCGTCGGCCGGGAGCAGCCGGCCGAGCTGCTGCGCGACGCCACCATGGCGCTGCACTGGGCCAAGGAGGGCGGCAAGGCCCAGTGGGCCCTGTTCGACCAGCAGCGCTGCGACCGCGACCGGGCGCAGATGCAGCTCGCCCTGACCATGCCGATCGCGCTGGACAACGGTGAGTTCACCGTTGTCTACCAACCGATCCGCGCGCTCGGCGACGACCGGCTGGTCGCCGTGGAGGCGCAGCTGGCCTGGGACCACCCCGAGCACGGCGTGTTGTCGCCGGCCGAGTTCCTGTCGCTGGCCGAGCGCACCGGGCTGGTGGTGCGACTGTCCGAGTGGCTGCTGCTGGAGGTGTGCCGGCAGGCGCGTTCGTGGCAGCTCGAGTTCGGCGAGCGGGCCCCGGTGGTGAGCGTGAAGATGCCGCCGCGGCAGGCCCGCGACCCCGATTTCCTGCCCAACGTGTTGCGGGCGCTGGCCGACAGCGGCGTCGACGGCGGTCTGGTGCGGCTGGAGCTGGAGCCTTCGGCGATCGACTGCGACGGCGACGAGCAGGAGGAGGACATGACCCTGCTCGCCGAGCGCGGCATCTCCTTCAGCATCTCGGCGCTGTCGGGGCACCGGCCGGAATGCCTGGTGGCGCGGCCGCTGACCGTGCTGAAGAGCCGGGATCTGGTGGTCGACCAGGTCGACGGCGAGCGGGAGACGATTCCGGCCACGGTCTCGTGGAACACCGTGTCGCTGGCCCACCAGATGGGCATGCGGGTGATCGCCGAGAAGGTGGACACGCTGGAGGATGTGGCGTGGCTGCGGGAGATCGGCGTGGACGCCGGTCAGGGGGTCGCGCTGGGTGAGCCTGGCGGGCCCGAGGACATCGGGCCGTTGATCACCCAGTGATTCAGACCGTGACGGGTGTGCGGACGACGTTCCGCGCGGCCGGCGCCAGCTTGCGCAGGCTCAGTCCCAGGGCCAGCATGCCCAGCGTCAACGCGGCCGTGAAGACCGTCACGGCCGGCCAGCCGCCGCCGGAAAAGGCAAGCCCGCCAACGGATCCGCCGACACTGCTGCCGAGGTAGTAGCACAGCTGGTAGGCCGCCGCGGCCTGCGCCGGGTGCGTCGCGCGGGCGCTGACCCAGCCGCTGGCGACCGTGTGGCCGGCGAAGAAGCCGGCGGTGAGCAGCAGTCCGATGATCACCAGCACCAGGTTGTCGGCCAGCATCAGGCCGAGGCCGGCGATGCTGACCAGCGCCGTTCCCCACAGCACCTGGCGTCGGCTGTACCGGTCGACCAGCCGGCCGGCGACCGGGGAGCTGACCGTGCCGGCGAGATAGGCCACCGAGATCAGGCCGACCACCGCCTGCGACAGGCCGAACGGGGCGGCGGTGAGCCGGAAGCCGAGGTAGTTGTAGATCGTCACGAAGCTGCCCATCAGCAGCATGCCGATCAGGTAGAGGCGGACCAGGCCGCTGTCCCGGAAGCAGTTGGCCAGCGAGCGCAGTTTCAGCGGCTTCTGGTCGAAGTTGGCCGAGGACGGCATCACCGCCTTGAACAGCAGCGCGCAGGCCATCGAGGTCACCCCGACCGCGCCGAGCGCCCACCGCCAGCCGCCGATGTCCGTGACCAGGCCGGTGATCACCCGGCCGGCCATGCCGCCGATGCTGTTGCCGCCGATGTAGAGACCGACCGCAAAGCCGAGTGATCCTCGGTGCACCTCTTCGGCCAGATAGGCCATCGCCACCGCGGGCAGGCCGGCGACCGCGAGGCCCTGCAACGCCCTGATGGCCAACATGACCGTGAAGTTCGGGCTGAACGCCACGGCGATCTGGAGCGTGGCCGTGGCGAACAGCGACGCCGTCATGAGCGGCATTCGGCCCCACCGCTCGGAAAGCATGCTCAGCGGCACGATGGCCAGCGCCAGCATGCCGGTGGCGACCGAGATGGCCAGGCTCGATTCGGTCGGCGTGAGCCGGAAGTCCTTGGCGAACACGGGAAGCAGTGGCTGCACGCAGTAGAGGACCATGAACGTGGCCAGGCCGGCGGCGAACAGCCCGAGGTTGATGCGACGGAATCCCTTGCTGCCACGGCGATGTGCTCGTTCTTCCGTCATGCACTGGAAGCTAGTTGCCACTCGTTCATGCGTCCAATACAGGAATCGCGGGGTTTCAATCCATAGGTGAATAGGTTGACGGCAATGTGCGCGAACACCGTCGCCGTCACCGCAAGCGGGAATGCGCCGAGGGCGCCCAGCAGCGGCAGAGTGCTGGCGATCGTGAGGAAGAACACCGAGGACGTGAAGGCCCCGACCACCACCGAGCGCAGCGAGATGACTGCAACCGGGCCGCCAGCGGCGTTGTGCCCGTACGCGGCCGAGAGGCTTGCGAACAAAGGAAAAGAGGCGACGAGGCCGATCGTCCGCGAGCCCAGCATCGTGGCCGCGGTAAGCACCAGGGTCGTCATCACCGTGGCGACCGTGATGCGCGCCGGCAGCTCCCACGGTATCGACACAACCTCGCGCGGCGTCAGCGCCGGCCAGGCCGCCAGCGTCGCCGCCAGGCCCGTCGGCACCAGGAATTCCAGCGCTGGCAAGGAAAAGTTGTGCCTGCTGAGGGTGAGCGCGGCGATCGCGTAGCAGCAGACGGCGATCGGCAGCGCGATCGGCCAGCGGTGGTTGAGGGCCGTGCGGGCGTAACCGAGGCAGAAGGCCGCGATCGCGAGCTGGCCGCCCAGCGTGGCGATCGCCGTCTGGACGGCGAACTTCTCACCTTCGCGGATGGTCAGCAGCGTGAGCGAGGAGGCGGCGGTCAGCGGCAGGCCGACGAGGCGGCCACCGAACAGCGTCGCCCAGCGGCGTTGGAGGAGGGTGGCGGCGATGATCAAAGTGGGTGTCAGGAGGAGTTTGAGCAGGTCGGGCCCCATGACTTCGACCCTCTCAGCATTTCCGCCGCGTTTGTCGCGGAAATCGCGGCCAGTGAGGCTCTACGACTGCGATGTTCTCGGTAGATTGGCCAGATGACTTCGGAAGTCGCAGTAGACGCCGTCGACCGGGAGATCCTCACCGTGCTCCTGCACGACGGCCGAATCACGTATCAGGAGCTGGCCCGGACCGTCCGACTCAGCGCCAACGCCGTCGCCGACCGGGTGCGACGGCTGCGGCGATCCGGGATCCTGCGCGGCTATCGGGCCGACCTGGATTTCGCCGCCCTCGGCCGGCCGCTGGTACTGGTCACCGAGGTGCGCCTCCGGGACGGGGTGTCCGGTGCCGAGTTCGAACGCGGCCTGCGCCGGTTTCCGCAGATCTTCTCGGCCGCGCACGTGACCGGGGAGTACGACTACCAGCTCCGGATGGCCTGCACCGACACCGGCGAATTCGAGGAGTTGATCGAGCGGCTCAAGCGTGAGCACGGCGTCCGTGAGCTGCGCAGTCGGCTCGTGCTGCGGCAGATCCCGCTCGACCCGGCCGGTGTGCTGGAGATCACCTGAGGCATTCGGGTGTATCCGGGACTTGACGCTGGGTGTATTGGTCGCGCTCGAACGGGCGACGCGACGCCGCCGGTCGGATACGGTGATCACAGTCACATGTCATTCCGGTCGCACTCAATGCCGAGGAGCTCCGTGGGATACGTCGACTCGTGGACGCAGCGCTATCGCGGCGTGGACCTGGGGCCACACACCCTGCTGCTCGGCCGCCTCCTTGTTCGCAGGCGAGCCATGCACCTCGGTGCCGGCCTGGTCGCCGTGGTGCTCGTCCTTCGGGTTGCGCAGTTCCTGCTCGGTTCGACCAGCCTGCTGTGGTCCGTCGCGCTCAGCGCGTTGGTCGCCATGGCCGCCGGCGTCGCTCTGCTCGTCCAACGCCTCGGCGACGCCCGGGTCGCCGCCGCCGCGCAGCCGGAGCCGTTCGACCCCTTCGTGCCCGTCGAGCCGGCCGACTTCACCACCGTCGTCGGCCGCCGAACCCGCATCCTGCTAGCGGTCTCCTACCTCGGCGCCGCGCTGCTCGGATTTGTCGCACTGCTCCACGGTGACGAAATCGAGCAATCTGTCATTTTCCTCGTCGGTGTCGCGCTGCTGGCCGCCGTCACCTACGCCTCGCTGCACACCGCTCTCGTCCGGGCTCCCATCGCCGTCGACCACGGCTCCCGCCAGGCCGACGACCTGCTCCGCGTCAACGACGCCCGCCACGCCGCCCTGGCCTACCCCGTGCTGCTGGCCGTCGTGACGATGTCGACCACGTCGTCCTTGTGGTTGTTAACTGTGTACACAGCCGTTTCGGTTGTGATCTCAGTTTTCGCGATGGCCCACGAGCCGTTGACACCGAAGGTCCCGGTGGCCCGGTGATCGAGCTCGACCCCGCGTCCCACGTTCCGCCGTTCGAGCAGGTCAAGGCCCAGTTCGCCCGTCAGATCGCGGAGCGGACACTGGCCGTCGGCACCCGGCTGCCCACCGTCCGCCAGCTCGCCGCCGACCTCGGGCTCGCCGTCAACACCGTGGCTCGCGCTTACCGTGAACTCGAAGAGGCCGGTCTCGTCCAGACCCGCGGCCGCGCCGGCACTTTCGTCAGCGCCGCCGGTGAGCACAGCCTCCAGCGCGCCCAGCAGGCCGCCCGCCAGTTCGCCGCCGCCACCGCCGACCTGGGTCTCTCCCCCGAGGACCTGCTCCACATCGTCCGAGCTGCCCTGAACCCCACCCACTCCAGCTGACCGCCAAAGTCCTCGACTTCGCCAAACTCCTCAACTTCGGTCGACCTGATGTGGGTTGCAAACGTGGGCGACTGCGCGAGTTTCCAGAAGTTGGCAAAACTCGGCGCAGCCGCCGGTCGTCACCAGGTGACGGGAACAGCGACGAGGCCGCCGCCGAGCTGGTTGACGCGCAGTTCTAGTTCCTCGACGGGGACGGCGAGGCGCAAGGTGGGGATTCGGCGGAGCAGGGCGTCGAACACGATCTGGAGTTCGAGGCGGGCCAGGTTGGCGCCGATGCAGTAGCGGGCCCCGTGGCCGAAGCTGAGGTGCTGGTTGGCGGTCCGAGAGATGTCGAACCGGGCGGCATCGGGGAAAGCCCGCTCGTCCCGGTTGGCGGCGGCCGCGCCGAGCAGTACGGCGTCGCCAGCCTTGATCTTGGTGCCGGCGATCTCCATGTCCTCACGGGCGTAGCGGAGCAGCCCACCGCCGCCGTTGATGCCGCAGCGCAAGACCTCCTCGATGGCGGAGGCGGCGAGTTTGTCGTCCTGGACGTACGCCTCGCGCTGGTCGGGGTTGGTCAGGAACAGCACCGTGCCGACATCGATGCGGACCATGGTGGTCTCGTGGCCGGCGAACAGCAGGCCGGCGGACAGGGCGGCGAGCTCGTCGTCGCCGATCTTGTCGCCGTAGTCGGCGAGCAGGTCACTGATGAGGTCGTCGCCGGGCTGGGTCCGCTTCTGGTTGATGAGGTCCTTCATGTACGTGGTGAGGTTGCCCCACGCGGCGGCCGAGCGGGCGCCGTCGATCATGTCGCCGACGCCGTCGGACCAGGCTCGAAAGTCGTCCCGGTCCTCGTACGGCACGCCGAGCAGGGCGCAGATGACCAGCACGGGCAGCGGCATCGACAGCCGTTCGTGCAGGTCGACGGGACCACCGTCGGCCAGCATGCCGTCGATGATGCTGTCGACGATTTCCTGGACGTGCGGCCGCATGGCTCGCATCCGGCGCGGCGAGAACGCGGGCATGAGCAGGGCTCGCATCATCGCGTGGTTGGTGTCTTCATCCTTGTCGTCCACCGCGCCGCTCATGATCGCGGAGTTGGTCAGACGCGCGGCCTGCTCCGGATTCGGGTGCGAGCGGCCCAGCCTCGGGTCGGCGAACAGCTCGCGCACCTCGTCGTAGCGAGTGACGAGCCACGCCTCGTCGCCGACCTGGGTACGGATCCGGCCAATCGGGCCTTCGGCCTGGAGCTTCAGCAGTTGCGGCGGCGCGTCGAGCAGGCCGGTCCGCGCGAACGGCAACTGCGGCAAATCGGTCATCGTGTACCCCTCCCCAAAAAGGTATACTTTGAAATATACACACGGGTGTCAACATCAACGACCTGGTAGGACAGTGCCCGTGACGGAACAGCGCAGCGAGCGACTACCCCGGGCGCAGCGGCGGGAGCAGATCCTGGCGGCGGCGACGACGGCGTTCGCGCGGGCCGGCTTCGCCGCGACGAGCCTCGACGACGTGGCCCGGGAGGCCGGCATCAGCCGGATGATCGTGTACCGGCACTTCGAGTCGAAGCGGGATCTCTACGAGCAGGCGCTGGTCCGGGTGGGCGACCGCATCCGGGTGGCGACCGAAGGCGACGAGATCTCGGCGAAAACGCTCGAGGCGTTCATCGCCGCCGCGGCGGCCGAGCCCGACGGTTTCCGTCTGCTGTACCGGCATGCCGCCCGTGAGCCCGAGTTCAGCTCGATCGTCGAACAGGTCCGGCAGGGCATGGCCGACGCCACCTACGACCAGATCGCCGGCCGCATCGCCGACCCGGCCTGGACGACGTGGGCCGCGGCCAGCATTCCGCTGGTACTGGTCGAAACGATCATGGCGTGGCTGGACGCCGGCCAGCCCGATCCGGCGACGGTGTCCGACCGCATCCAGGCCGTCATCCGCAGCGTCATCAACGCCGCCCGCCAGGTGCCGGACAACAAGCCCGAGTAGCGAAGCGGCCCCGCCTCACAAAGTGAGACGGGGCCGCCGGGTCGAGCACAACTCAGAGGGCACGCCAGTCGAGGACGCCGTCGGCGAAGGAATTGATGGTGGCCAGCAGGCCAAGGCGGGCCTTGCGAAGCTCCGGGTCCTCGGCCATCACGAGCACGTCGTCGAAGAAAGCGTTGACGGGCTCGGTCAGCGGCGACGCGATGCCGACGAACTCGGCCAGGCCGGTGGTGTCGGCACCGAACTGGGCCGCCACCTTGTCGACCGTCTCGTGCAGCGCGATCTCGGCGGGCTCGACGAGACGCGACGGGTCGTAGCCGGCGGCGGTGCCGGCGGGCACGATGCGGCGGACGCGCTGGAGGGCAGCGGCAAGGGCAGCAAAGTCGGCGTCGTCGCCCAGCCGCTCCAGCTCGGCCAGCGCGGCGTCGGCGTCGGCCGGGGTGTCGGCGAGCGGCAGCACGGCCTGCACGAGACGGTGCTCGTGCCCGGCATCGAGCAGCTGCTGCTCGTAGCGGCGCACGCTGAACTCGTGCGCGTCGGCCAACGCCTTCTCCGGCACCTCGACGCCCTGCGCGGCGACTCGACGAGCCGCCGCGGCCAGCCCCTGCGTCAGCGTGACGGCCTTGAGCTGCGGGAACGCCCGCAGGATGCTGACGACGCCAAGCGTCGCGCGGCGCAGGGCGAACGGGTCGGAGCTGCCGGTCGGGTTGGCGCCGATGGCGAACAGACCGGCGAGCAGGTCGAGCCGATCGGCCAGAGCCAACAGAGCGCCGGGCACGCTGACCGGCAGCGCGCCGCCGGCGGTCCGCGGCTGTTCCATCTCGGCAAGCGCTTGCGCCACCTCGGCCGGCTCGCCGGCCCGCAGCGCGTACTCGCGAGCCATGGTGCCGGCCAGGCTGGACAACTCGATCACCATCTGCGTCGCCAGATCGAACTTGGCCAACTGCCCGGCACGGTCCAGCGTGGCGCGCTCGGCGGCGTCGAGGCCGACGATGTCGGCCAGGTCGGCGGCCACGCCGGCGATGCGCTGAGCCCGGTCGGCGACCGAGCCCAGCCGCTCCTCGAAGGTCAGCTTGGCCAGCCCGGTCTTGTGCTGCTCGGGCGTCTTCTTCTGGTCGGCCCGCCAAAAGAACGCGGCGTCCTCGTACCGGGCCCGCAGCACCGACTCGTAGCCGGCGCGCACCAGGTCGACGTCGCACGATCCGTTGGCCACGGCCACGAAGTTCGGCAGCAGCGCGCCGTCCTTGCTCCGGACCGGCAGGTAGCGCTGGTGCTTGCGCATCACGGTGGTCAGGATCTGGCTCGGCAGCTCCAGGTACTCGGCCGCGAACGAGCCGAGGATCGGGTTCGGCTGCTCCACGAGGTTGGTGACCTCGTCGAGCAGGGCGCCCTCGGCCTCGAAGTCCACCGCGCCGCCGGCCTTGGCGGCCAGCGTCGTGGCGCCGGCGACGATCTGCTCGCGGCGCACCGCGCCGTCCAGCACGATGTCGTGGCCACCGAGGAAGTCGACGTAGCCGTCGGCCGAGGCGACCTCGACCTCGGGCTCCTCCGCGGTCCGGTGCACACGGGTGAAGTTGCTGCTGGACAGCGAGGACACGGCGACCGGGACGACGGTCTCGCCGAGCAGCGCGACCAGCCAGCGCACCGGCCGCGTGAACGACAGGCCGGCGTCGCGCCAGCGCATGTTCTTCTCGGCCCGCAGCTCGGCGACGATCTGGCCGAGCAGCTCGCTGAGCACCTCGACGGCGCCGCGGCCGACGTCGGTCTTCACGACGCCGACGTGCTCAACGCCGTCGACGTCGATGCGGAGCAGCTCCTCGGGCGCGATGCCCTGGCCGCGGGCGAAGCCCTGCGCTGCCTTGGTCGGGTTGCCGTCGGCGTCGAACGCCGCCGTCGCGCGGGGACCGCGCACCGTGCGCTCGGCGTCAGGCTCACGCGGCTGCACGTCGTCGACCAGCAGCACGATGCGTCGCGGCGTGGCATGCACGGTGATGGCGCCGTGGCCGAGCCGGGTGCCCTCAAGCTTCGTGGTCAGCGCGTCGCGCACAGCCTCGGCGCTGCGCACGACCTCGACGTGCGGCAGCTCCTCGAGGCCGATCTCGAACAGCAGCGTCGCCGCGGCGTCCACGGTCGGCAGCTCGGCCGGCAGCTGCGCGGCGACCGGCGGCTCGACGACGCCGAGCGGGTAGCCCATCTCCTCGCGGCGCTCGGCCCACAGCTGGGCGGCCTGCCGGGTCAGGGTGCGCATCTGGCCGAAGGCCTTGGCCCGCTCGGTGGTGCTGATCGCGCCGCGGGCGTCCAGGACGTTGAACGCGTGGCTGCACTTGAGCACGTAGACATACGCCGGCACCGGCAGCCGCTCGTCGATCATGCGGCGCGCCTCGGTGGCGTACTCGTCGAACAGCCGCTGGTTGACCTGGATGTCGGCGTCGTCGAGGTAGTAGCGGCTCATCTCGTACTCGGACTGGCCGAACACCTCGCCGTAGGAGATGTCGGGCGCGTACGCGATGTCCTTGAAGTGGCCGACGCCCTGAAGCGCCATCAGGATGCGCTCGATGCCGTAGGTGATCTCCACCGACACCGGGTCCAGGGTCAGGCCGCCGGCCTGCTGGAAGTAGGTGAACTGGGTGATCTCCAGGCCGTCCAGCCAGACCTCCCAGCCCAGGCCCCAGGCGCCGAGCGCGGGCGAGGCCCAGTTGTCCTCGACGAACCGGATGTCGTGGGCCTTGATGTCGATGCCCAGCACCTCGAGGCTGCCAAGGTAGAGCTCCTGGGGGTTGCCCGGGTCCGGCTTGAGGATCACCTGGAACTGGGTGTGCATCTGCAGGCGGTTCGGGTTCTCGCCGTAGCGGGCGTCGTCGGGCCGCACGCTGGGCTCGACGTAGCCGACGTGCCACGGCTCGGGACCGAGCACGCGCAGCGCCGTGGCAGGGTTCGCGGTACCGGCCCCGACCTCGGTGTTGAACGGCTGCACGACCATGCAGCCCCGGTCGGTCCAGTACTTCTGCAACGCGAGCAACGCGTCCTGCATCGTCAACACGGGTGAACCCTCTTGCCATCGGTCGCGGGCAACTTGAGCTGGCCGAACACGCACCAGAGACCGTCGATCCTAGGCGGTGACGGTGGGCCACCCCGGCCCGGGTTGTTCGCCGAAAAACTGACCTGTAACGAACACGCTGTCCAGAACGTCACCCATTCGTGCGTAGAAACACTGTCTGGTGGGGAGCAGTGGGAGTGGCGATGACGCTGGTCACGTCACTCGTGGCGGTCATGCCGCCCGCGGTCGGCGCGGACGCGCCGCCTCGGGCGACCGCGTTCGTCAACGTCGTCGCCCATGAGGACGACGACATCCTGTTCATGAATCCCGATGTGGTCGCCGGCATCAGGGCCGGCGTGCCGACCACGTCGATCTTCCTGACGGCCGGCGAGAACGCCTTCAACGGCAGTACCAGCGGCGATCCGGCCTCGCCGTACTGTCCGAAGCTGCCCGACGACGGCACCAACCATTTCGGCGACCTCAGCCGTGAGCGGTACGCGCAGTGCCGCCAGCGCGCAAGCCAGGCGGCGTACGCGCAGATGGCCGGCGTGGACAACGTCTGGGACGGCGCCCTGATCGACGTGACCGGCGGCGGCTTCGCCGAGCAGTACACGCTGCGGGGCAAGCCGTCGATCAAGCTGGTGTTCCTCGACCTGCCCGAGGACGGCGACTCGGCCAACTGCTGCTCGCTGTACCACCTGTACTTCGGCGACCAGGCGAACTTCGTCGCGCACACGCTCGTGCCGACCAACGGCCTGACGACGCAGAGCTACAGCTACGACCGCGCCCACATGATCAACGCGCTGGTGGCGCTCTACGGGATGTTCGCGCCGACCGCGGTTCGCGTGCAGGACACCAACCCCGACGCGCGGGTGCAGATCGGTGAGTGGATCTTCCACGACCACACCGACCACGTGGTGGCGGCCCGGCTGGCGACGGAGGCGTTGCGCAACTACACGCAGCAGACCGGCTACAACCGGATCTCGCTCGAGGAGTTCCGCGACTACAACATCGCCTGGGCGCCGGTGAACCTCACGCCCGCGGCCCGGGCCGACAAGAACGCGACCTTCCAGGCGTACAAGCCGCTCGACCCGGCGAGCTGGGAGGTGAACGGCGAGCTGTACACGGACCTGCCCAACCGCATGTACTACCGGTGGCCGACCGGGACCAACTGGGTCGGACACGACCAGGACGGCCGGCTGGAGGCGTTCGCCGTGCGCGGCGGCCGGTTGCTCAACTGGTCGCAGACGTCGACGGGCACTTGGACCGGGCCGGTCGACCGCGGCACCCCAGGCGGCCCGCTGGAGCCGGGACTCGCGGTGGCCAGCGAGCACGACGGCCGGTTGAGCGTGTTCGGCCGTCGCGCCGACACCGCGGCGATCGTCGAGCTCTCTCAGACGGCGCCCAACGGGGCCTGGGCGACGAGTTGGACGTCGCTGGGCAATCCGAACGCCGGCGATGCGGCGGGTGAGCAGCAGGTCGGCACGCCGATCGTCGCGAAGAACGGGGACGGCCGGCTCGAGATCTTCATCCGCAACGGTGGTGGCGGCGTGAGCACCTCGTTCCAGCAGAGCGGCAGCTGGGCGTTCAGCGGCTGGTACGACATGCACGGCAGCGACATCCAGGAGGACCCGGCCGCCGTGACGACGAACAGCGGCCGGATCGAGCTGTTCGCCAGCACGAAGACCAAGATGCTGCACTGGTACCAGCCGTCGCCGAACAACGGGTTCAACGTCGACTCGTCCTTCCCCTCGGCCGTGCCGGCGAGTGGGCCGACGGTCTCGGTCAACCAGGACGGCCGGCTGCAGGTCTTCTACCGGCAGGCCGACAGCGCGTCGGTCGCGGTGTCCGTACAGGCCGTGGTCGATGCGTGGTGGCAGCAGACGCCGGTGGTGCTCGGCGGGCAGGCCGGCGTCGGTCCGCCGGCACTGGTCACGGCACCGGCCGGTACCGATGGACGCGTGTTGGCGTTCACCCGGAACGGGGCCGGCGGCGTGAGTTCGACGCGGCAGACCGCGGCCAACGGCGCGTTCGGCAGCTGGATCGATCTCGGCGGGTTCTTCGTCGGGTCGCCGACGGCTGCTGTCGACAGCAGCGGCGCTGTGGTGCTGCTGTCGATGGGGGCCGGCGGGCAGCTGGCCGTGAACAAGCAGACAGCCGCCGTCGGGGACGGCCCGTTCGGCGGCTGGCAGCTGATCGGGAGTTAGCGCAGGCCGGCGAGGAGATCCCGGACAGCCTGGAGACTGGCCCGCCATACGCCGGTGGCCAGGCTGATCCGGGCGACCCCCAGGGCGCCCAGCTCGCTCACCGACGGCCCCGTCGACTTGAACATGATGTTGACGGGGGCGTCGACCTGGCGGACGAACTCGCCGACCAGCCGCGGCTCGGCCAGCGTGATCGGGTAGACGCAGTCGGCGCCGGCGTCGAGATAGCGCTTGGCCCGCTCGACGCCCTCGGCGAGAACGTCGGCGTGCCGGTCCGGGTCCCCGCTGCGAATGAACACGTCGACCCGGGCGTTGATGACCACCGGCACGCCGGCGGCGTCGGCCGCCTTGCGGATCCGTGCGAGGCGCTCGGCCTGCCAGCCCGGCTCGCGGAGGCCGCCCGCGGTGTGGTCGGTGTCCTCCAGGTTGATGCCGACCGCGCCGGCGGCGAGCAGGGCGGCGACCAGCTGTTCGGCGTCAAGGCCGTAGCCGGCCTCGACGTCGGCGGTCACCGGCAGGTCGACGGCCTTGGCGACGCGGCGGACCGCCGCGAACACCTCGTCGGCCGGCGCCTGCTCGCCGTCGGGGAAGCCGAGGCTGTTGGCCACGGCGCTGCTCGACGTGGCGACGACCGGGAAGCCGGCCTCGGCGACCAAGCCCGCGGTCGCCGCGTCCCAGACATTGGGCAGCACCAGCGGGTTGCCCCGCTGGTGCAGTTCACGCAGCGTCTCGGCGTGTGCGGCGAGGCTGCTCACTCGGCGTTGCCGAGGGCCGGCGGCTGGTTCCGGCTGATCACGCTGATCCGGTTCCACGCGTTGATGGTGGCGATCAGGGTGATGATCTGAGCCAGCTCGGCCTGGCTGAATTGCTTCTCGGCCTCGGCCCAGGTCTCGTCGCTGACGCCGCCGTCGGCCAGCAGCGTGCCTTCCTCGGTCAGCGCGAGCGCCGCCCGCTCGCGGGCCGTGTAGAAGGAGAGCTCGCGCCACGCCGGCAGCGCGTAGATGCGGCGCTCGTGCTCGCCGTGCTTGCGGGCGTCGGTGGCGTGCATGTCGATGCAGAAGCCGCAGCCGTTGATCTGCGAGGCGCGGATCTTGATCAGCTCGGCCAGGATGGGGTCGATGCCGTCGTGGGAGGCCTTGCTCACCAGCAGCATCGCGCGGTAGGCGGCCGAGGCCTCCTGGGCGACGTTGATCCGGGGCAGATGGGTCACGTACTCGTCAGAACTCACGGTAATGACGCTAGTCGCGGCCTGGTCCACTCGTATGATCCAGTTTGATGCCAGAATCATGGACCAGCGGTGGGCTGGAGCTGCACCTCGATCTGGAGCCGGGAGTCGGCCGCCGGGCGGCGCTGGAGCGTTCGCTGCGGGAGGCCATCCGTTCCGGCCGGCTGGCGGCGGGCACTCAGTTGCCGTCCTCCCGCGCGTTGGCAAACGACCTCGGACTTTCACGCGGGACTGTTGTGCAGGCCTACGAGCAGTTGCTCGCCGAGGGTTATCTGACAAGCCGGTCCCGGACGCACACCGAGGTGGCGGCCGTGCCGGGAGCAGGAACTCGTACGAAATTGAGAAGTTTGAAAAACGTCTCCGTTCCGTACGACCTGGCCCCGGGCAACCCGGACGTCAGCCAGTTCCCGCGGTCGACGTGGGCATCGGCGTTGCGGCATGCCGTCACGGTCGCCGCCGACGAGGACCTCCGCTACGGCGATCCCCGTGGACACCCCGAGCTGCGTCGGGCGCTGGCCGACTACCTGGGACGCGTCCGTGGTGTGCGCACCAGTTCACAGGCAATTATCGTGTGTACTGGGTTCACAAACGGTCTGCGGCTCATCGCCGCCGCACTGCGCGAGCGCGGTGGCCAGACGATGGCCGTCGAAAATTACGGCCTGCCGTTCCACGTCGAGGCGATCGAGCACGCCGGACTGCAAACACAGACTGCCCGGCTCGACGACGACGGCCTCGTTGTCGACGAACTTCCCAACGCCGACGCCGCGCTGGTCACCGCATCGCACCAGCTGCCGTGGGGCACGCGGCTGCACCCCGCTCGCCGTGGCGCGCTGGTCGACTGGGCGCGTGACAACAACGCGGTGATCGTCGAAGACGACTACGACGGCGAGTTCCGCTACGACCGTCAGCCGATCGGCGCGATCCAGGGTTTGGCCCCGGAGCACGTCATCTATGCCGGGACGGCCAGCAAGTCGCTGGCCCCGGCCATGCGGATGGCTTGGCTGGCCGTGCCGGAACGACTGATCGAGCCCATCGTCCGGATCCGGCTGCTGTCCGAGCGGCAGTGCCCGGTCTTCGAGCAGTTGGCGCTGGCCCACCTTGTCGACAGCGGCGGACTCGACCGTCATCTTCGTCGAATGCGCACGCATTACCGGAAGCGGCGCGACCACCTGCTCGATGCGCTGGCCACAGCCGTGCCGCAGGTCCGACCGATCGGCATCGCCGCCGGCTTGCACGTCACATTGCTGCTTCCGGACGGAATCCCCGACGACGACATCCGAGCCGTGCTCACCGAACACGGCGTCGATGCCCATCTGCTGTCCGAATACGCGCGTCGCCACGACTCGGCGCCCACCGGGCTCGTCATCGGTTACGCCACTCCCCGGGCCATACCTATCCAGCCGCCGCAAAGGCCCTGGTCACGGCGTTGCGCAAGCTGGTCTAGGTGTTCTGACCCGTGAGGTTGGGAACGCGGCTGGCTGGGGGTAGGCCCTTGAGCGCGGTGTGGCCGCGGTGGTGATTGTAGGCGTGTAGCCACTGCGGCAGGGCCTGGCGGCGTTCGGTCTCGGACCGGTAGGGGCGGGCGTAGGCCCATTCGTCGAGCAGGGTGCGGTTGAACCGTTCCACTTTGCCGTTGGTCTGGGGCCGGTAGGGGCGGGTGCGTTTGTGGGTGATGTCTGCGGCGGCCAGGGTGTCGCGCCAGAGTCGTGAGCGGTAGCAGGACCCGTTGTCAGTGAGTACCCGTTTGACGGTGATTCCGTTGGTGTGGAAGAAGGTCTGCGCCCTCTGCCAGAACGCGGCGGCGGCTTCCTTGGTCTCGTCGGGCAGGATCTCGGTGTAGGCCAGACGGGAGTGATCATCGATCACGTTGTGCAGGAATCCGTAGCCCAGCAAGGGGTTGCGGTAGGCGCTGCGGGTCGCGGTGGCGGTGCGTTGGCTGTTGCGGCCGCCGATCTGACGGCCGTGCACCCGGTGACCGCCGCCGTCGGGGATGTTGCCCAGCTTTTTGATGTCGACGTGGATCAGGTCGCCGGGAGCGTCGCGTTCGTAGCGGCGGATGGGGTGCGCGGTGGCGCGGTCCAGATGCGTCAGGCGAGCCAGGCCGTAGCGACGCAGCACCCGGTGCACCGTAGCCGGGTTCAGGCCGAGCAGGTAGGCGATGCGGGCCGGTCCCCAGCGGCGTAGTACGCGGACCTTGATGATGCGGCGTTCGGTGCGGGTAGGGGTACGGCCAGGGCTGGTGTGAGGACGGGAGGACCGGTCGACCATGCCAGCGGCACCGAGTTGGCGGTAGCGCCGCGCCCAGCGTTGAGCGGTGCTGACCGAGACCTGGAACCGGTCGGCCGCTGGTCGCAGTGGCCAACCGTCGTCCACGACGCAGCGGGCCAGCCGCAGCCTGCCCAGCTCGGTCAAGGGTGCGTTACGGTGGGGCATGAGGGCCTCCGGGCGCTCGGTGTAGACGTCGCAATCCACACCGAACCTGGAGGCCTTCCCTCATTTCAAGATCATCGGTTCACGTGTCTGCCCGTTCGCAACCTCCCAAGGCAGTACATCTAGGCGGTGCGTTGGTACGGCAGCGCCGTGGTCAGCGCGTGCCGGAACTCCTCGACGATGTCGGTGAACACGTGCTCGACGTCCGGGTTGATGGCCAGCCCGCCCTCGGTGTCTACCTGGAGATCCCGTTCGAGCAGGAAGTAGCTCTGGATCACGTGGCGCGGGGCAAGCGATTGGATGACCGGCCGCAGGCCGTAGTCGAGGGCCAGTACGTGAGCGAGGCTGCCGCCAGTCGCGAGCGGCAACACCGTCTTGCCGGACAGTCCGAACTGAGGCAGCAGGTCGAGGAAGACTTTCAGCAGGCCGGAGTAGGCAGCCTTATAAGTAGGCGTAGCGAGCACGACCCCGTCGGCATCCGCCAGCGTCGCCGCGGCACGGGCAATCGCGGCATCCGACGTGTCGGCCGCGAGCAGCGGACCCGGCGGCAGGTCACGCAGCCTCACGTGTTCGGTGACCAGACCCGCGCCGGCCAGTCGATCCGTGACGTACTCGGCGACCTTGGCCGTCTTGGAGTTGCGCGACGGACTTCCGGAGATGACAACAACAGCGGGCATGACCACTCCTGGGCTGTTGGGGAGTGCGAACGACTGGGCCGGCGGCCGACCGCTCCGCCGACGAACTGCTCTCCACTGACGAACTGCTCTCGACCGACGAACTTCCCCTCGACCGCCGACTTCGACCTCGTCGGCGAACTTCCCCTCGGATGGCGAACTTCTCGAAAATGCAAAAAAGCTCGAGTTCGTCGGACTGGTCCACAGCGCAAGCGCAGGTCGGCGGGGTTTCGGGTCAGCGGGGACACAGGGCGCTGCACACGTGACAGTTGTCGACGTGCGCCCTCGTGCGGAACTCCTCGGACTGGGCCACGGGTTCGACGCTAGGTCAGGCCCCAGGCACCGACAAGTTCATCTCACGGGGTGAAAACGGGAATTTTCAGTCGACCGGGAGCAACTTCGTCGACGGCCGGACGGATGGTCCGAGGCGGCGCATCGCCCGTGGCACGAACCCGTGCGGAGCCCGCCACCGGACCGGCGCCGGCACGAGCAGTGCGGCGGAGCGGACGGCACGGAGCATCGCGGTGCTCGTGGCCGGTGAGTAGGCGGAGTGGCCGTGCAGCCGGATCGCCCAGCGCGGTAGCAGGGAGTAGGCGAGGTGGGCGACCGTCGGCTCGTAGACCGGCAGCCCCAGGCCGAGCACTCCCGGTAGCGGCGGCTTGTGCAGGAACTCGTAGACCACCTCGGAGTCCTCGCCCCGCCGGAGCTCAGCGCGCATGTCACGCAAGTAGGTGGACATCTCGGCAGTCGAACCCGGCACTTCGTCCGGGTCGAGGCCGACGAGGGCGGCGGAGTGACGCTGTTCATCGAAATAGCGGTCGGCTTGCGCCTTCGTCAGCCGGAAGCCGGCCCGCCGGACGATCGACAAGAACATCGCCACCTCGGCGCAGTGCACCCAGAGCAGGAGGTCGGGCCGGTCGATGCGAAACGTCCGGCCGGTGTCCGGGTCCTTGCCACGCAGGCTGCGATGCACCGCCCTGACCTTCGCCGCCCCGGCGTGCACCTCGTCAAGCGGCGCGTAGGTGCTCATCGCGACAAATCTCGCCGTCCGCATCAGCCGGCCGAGCGGGTCCTCGCGGAAGTTCGAGTTCTGCACCACGCCCGCCGCCGCCAGCGGATGCAGCGACTGCAGGAACAGGCTGGCGATGCCGGCGAGCCACATCGCGGGGTCGGCGTGCAGCTGCCAGGTTACCGAGTTCGGACCGACCAAGCCAGGGTCGGCCCCGTTCGACGGCACAGCGCTCACCCGTGCGAAGTTACGCCGCCAGCGGCCCCGATTCGAACCGCCGACTCAGCGGTGGCCCGTGGTCATGGCCATGACCGCCACGGACCACGCGCTGCCAGACCCCCGCCATTTTCGTGGCGACGTCAGCCGGAACGGACGGCCAGCCTCCCGCCGGCCGACCCGAAGCCGGGCGGTACCACGACCTAGCCACCAACGCGACCCAAAGCCGGCACCACGACGTGGACTGCCAGCTCCACAAACCGACACCCGACACCACGACCCAGGCCGCAGGCGTGGTGAAACCGGCTCCACCGACACCATGATCTCGGTTGGCGGCGCGATCCGAAGGCGATATCGGGGCATGGGCCGTCGGCTGGCCGAAGCCGGCACCGGGACGTTCCGCGCAGCCGCCGGGCCAGGTGGCCGGCGCGATGACTCGGCTGGCCGCGTCGCACTTCGGGGAACCAAGCGGTGAGAGCGCTCTCACACCAGGAAACCCCTGAGGAGGGAGGCGGATCCTTCGAGGTGCTCGGTCATGGCGCGGCGCGCGGTGACGGCGTCGCCGGCGAGGATGGCCTCGACGAGGGCGGCGTGCTGACGGTTGGAATGCTCGATGTTCTTGGGCAGCAACGGGATGCCGTCGAGCAGCTCGTTGAGGCGCATCCGAACGTCGGCGACGGCGGCGGTCAGGGAGGGCGAGCCGGTGAGCTCGGCGACGGCCAGGTGCAACCGGGAATCCTTGCGGCGGTACTCGTCCAGCCCTGAGGTGTCGCATTCGGACAGTCGGGCGCGCAGCTGGGCCCGATCCTCGTCGGACAGCGGCCGCATGGCGGCGCACTCGGCGGCGCCGATCTCCAAGGCGGAACGGAGGATCAGGACGTCCTCGATGTCGTCCACACGGGACGGAGTGGTCGGCACGGCACGGGGCGAAGCCGTGCAGACGAAGGTCCCGCCGTAACGACCGCGGCGGGACTCCACGAAACCGGACTCCTGCAAGGCATGCAAGGCCTCGCGCAAGGTCACCCGGCTCACGTTGAGCCGGGTGGCCAGGTCACGCTCGGCGGGCAGCCGCTCGCCCGGCGGCACGACGCCCAGCTTGATCGCCTGGAGCAGCCGTTCCACCGTCTCCTCGAACGCGTTGCCCGTCCGGACCGGACGGAACAACGCGTCGCCGGCGGAGTCCATCAGCAGGCCCGTCGGACTATTCGGGGTCACGTAGGCGCCGGAGATGCCGCCGTCCACCAAGAACTGGGATCCGGTCATGAACGACGAGTCGTCGCTGGCCAGGAAGGCGACGGCGGCGGCGATCTCCTCGGGTTCGGCGAAACGGCCCATCGGGATGTGCACGAGCCGCCGGGCGGCGCGCACCGGGTCCTTGGCGAACAACTCCTTGAGCAGCGGCGTGTTCACCGGCCCCGGGCACAGCGCGTTCACCCGAACACCCTGCCGCGCGAACTGGACGCCGAGTTCACGGGTCATCGCCAGCACGCCGCCCTTGGAGGCGGTGTACGAGATCTGCGAAGTGGCGGCGCCCATCACCGCGACGAAAGACGCGGTGTTGATGATGGATCCCTTGCCCTGGGCCAACATGTGCGGCAGGGCGTACTTGCAGCACAGGTAGACCGAAGTCAGGTTGACGTGCTGGACTCGCTGCCACGCCTCGAATTCCGTGGTCAGGATGGAGTCGTCGTCGGGCGGTGAGATGCCGGCGTTGTTGAACGCGATGTCGAGCGACCCGTAGGTGTCCACGGCCTGCTGGAACATCGCCTCGACCTGACCGGCGTCGGTGACGTCGACCTTGACGAACAAGCCGCCGACCTCATCGGCTGCCGCGCCCCCGGCGTTCTCGTCCACGTCGCCGATGACGACCCTGGCGCCCTCGGACGCCAGCCGTCGCGCCGAGGCGAGTCCGATTCCGCTGCCACCACCGGTGATCACCGCAACGCGGCCGGCAAGACGTTCTGCCACTTCTCACTCCTCAGTCGCGATGAACACGTTCTTGGTCTCGGTGAACGCGGCGACCGCGTCCGGACCGAGCTCCCGGCCGAGGCCGGACTGCTTGTACCCGCCGAAAGGCGTCCAGTAGCGGACCGACGAATGCGAGTTGACCGACAGGTTGCCGGCCTCGACACCACGGGCCACCCGCAGGGCACGACCGACGTCACGGGTCCAGATGGAGCCGGACAGGCCGTACTCGCTGTCGTTGGCGATCCGCAGCGCGTCGGCTTCGTCGTCGAACGGCAGGACGACGACCACCGGGCCGAAGATCTCCTCGACGACCGATCGGTCCTTTTCGGACGATGGCGTGAGAACGGTTGGCGGAAACCAGAATCCAGCACCTTCCGGAGCGCTGCCGCGGCACGCGACCGGGGCGTCCTCGGGCACGTACGAGGCGACCTTCTCGCGATGCGCGGACGAGATGAGCGGACCCATCTCGGACTCCGTACTACTCGGGTCACCGACCTTGACACCCTGCACCGCCGGCTCCAGCAGCGCCATGAACCGGTCGTAAACGCTGCGCTGCACCAGGATTCGCGAACGGGCGCAGCAGTCCTGGCCGGCGTTGTCGAAGACGCCGTAGGGCGCGGTCGCGGCGGCGCGCTCGATGTCGGCGTCGGCGAACACGATGTTCGCACTCTTGCCGCCAAGTTCCAGGGTCACCCGCTTCACCTGCTCGGCGCAGCCGGCCATGATCTGCTTGCCGACCACCGTCGAACCGGTGAACACGACTTTACGCACCGCCGGATGCGTGACGAATCGTTGCCCGACAACGGATCCCTTGCCGGGCAGGACCTGGAAGACGTAGTCGGGGATGCCCGCGTCACGGGCGAGCTCGGCCAACCGGATCGCCGTGAGCGGCGTCAGTTCGGCCGGCTTGACGACAACTGTGTTGCCGGCGGCCAGCGCCGGGGCGAAACCCCAGGCGGCGATGGGCATCGGGAAGTTCCACGGCACGATCACGCCGATGACACCGAGCGGTTCGGCGAAGGTGACGTCGATGCCGCCGGCGACCGGAATCTGGCGACCGAACAGGCGTTCCGGCGCTGCCGCGTAGTACTCGACGACATCGCGGGCGTTGCCGGCCTCCCACCGCGCGTTGCCGATGGTGTGCCCGGAATTCGCAACCTCGAGCTGCGCCAGGTTCTCCCGGTCGGCGTCGATCGCCGCGGCGAACCGTCGTAGTAGCCGGGCCCGGTCGCCCGGTGCGACGGCCTTCCACGCCGGCAACGCGGCCTGGGCCCGGGCGATCGCCGCGTCGGTCTGCTCCAGCGTGGTCAGCTCGACGGCACCCACCAGCTCTTCGGTCGCCGGATTGATCACATCGAAGGTGGTCACTGCCCATTCCCCGTTCTCGCCACCAAAGCCTTGAACAGCCGCACTTCCGCGTCCTGCTCGGGATGCCACTGCACGCCGATCGCGAAGTCGGCGCCGGCCAGCTCGACCGCCTCGATGACGCCGTCGACTGATCGAGCGGTGACTGTCAGCCCATCACCAAGCCGATCGATGGCTTGATGGTGCGAGCACGAGACACTCGCCGTGCCGCCGAGGATGTCGGACACCGCACTGCCGGGCTCCATCTTCACCTCGGTGCGCCCGAACTGGCCGATCACCGGACGGTGCGCCGACGAACCCGTCACATCCGGAACGTGTTGCGTCAACGTGCCGCCGAGCACGACGTTGAGCACCTGCATGCCACGACACACGCCGATCAACGGTAGGCCGACGGCCAGGGCGCTCTGGACCAGTGCGAACTCGGTCTCGTCCCGATCCGGTCGCAGGCCGAGGGTTTCCGGGTGCACCGCCTCGCCGTAGCGGGCCGGGTCGACGTCCGCGCCGCCGGCGATCACCAGTCCGTCCAGAAAGGACACATCGGCGAAGCCGAGCGGCGGCAACAGAACCGGGTTGCCGCCGGCTGCCGCGACTGTGTCGACGTAGGTTCGGGGCAGCAGTGCGACGTCGATGTCCCAAGGGCCGTAACGAGCCCGTTCGATGTACGTCGTGATGCCGATGACCGGCCGGCGGTCAAAGCCGTTCGAAGCCACGGAAACGCTCCCAGTCGGTGACGGCGGAGTCGAACGCGGCCAGCTCCACTCGGGCCGCGTTGCAGTAGTGATCGACGACGTCCTCGCCGAACGCCTCGCGGGCGACCGCGCTGGCCGCGAACAGATCCTTGGCCTCGCGCAAGGAACTCGGCACCGTCGGCTTGTCCGAGGCGTAGGCATTGCCGGACAGCTCCGGCTCCAGGGCCAGCCCGTTGTCGATGCCGTGCAGGCCGGCCGCGATCAGCGCGGCGACCGCGAGGTACGGGTTCACGTCGCCACCCGGCACCCGGTTCTCGATGCGCAGCCCCGCGCCGTGACCGACCAGCCGCAGCGCGCAGGTCCGGTTGTCGCTACCCCAGGCGACGGCCGTCGGCGCAAAGCTCCCGGGCTGGAAACGCTTGTAGGAGTTGATGTTCGGCGCGAACAGCAGCGTCAGGTCACGCAGGCAGGCCAGCTGACCGGCGATGAACTGCTGCGCCGTCTCGGACATGCCGTGCGGCCCGTCCCCGACGAACGTGAGATCGC
Organism: Kutzneria chonburiensis; assembly: GCF_028622115.1. Taxonomy (NCBI): domain Bacteria; kingdom Bacillati; phylum Actinomycetota; class Actinomycetes; order Pseudonocardiales; family Pseudonocardiaceae; genus Kutzneria; species Kutzneria chonburiensis. The sequence goes on along the minus strand of NZ_CP097263.1, from coordinate 9,287,083 downwards.
CGTCCGTGCCGCGCAGGCTGATGTGAATGTGGCAGGAGTTGCCCTCGCGCTCGTTGTACTTCGCCATGAAGGTGAGGCTGTGCCCCTCCTGCGCGGCGATCTCCTTCGCACCGGTCTTGTAGATCGCGTGGTTGTCGCACGTCGGCAGCGCCTCGTCGTACCGGAAGACGATCTCGTGCTGGCCGAAGTTGCACTCGCCCTTGGCCGACTCGACCATCAGGCCGGCGCCGCTCATCTCGTTGCGGATGCGCCGCAGAAGTGGCTCGATACGGGAGGTTCCGAGCAACGAGTAGTCCACATTGTACTGATTGGCCGGCCGCAGGTCGCGGTAGCCGAGATCGTGCGCCTGCTCGTAGCTGTCGTCGAAAACGATGAATTCCAGCTCCGTGCCGACGAAGGCGGCGAGGCCGCGCTCGGCTAGCCGGTCGAGCTGCCGGCGCAGCACCTGGCGGGGCGAGACGGTGACCGGGCTGCGGTCCTCCCACTCGACGTCACACATCACCATCGCGGTGCCGGGCAGCCACGGCGTGAGCCGTAACGTGCTCAGGTCCGGCCGCATCACGAAGTCGCCGTAACCGCGCTCCCAGGAGGACATCCGGTAGCCGCTGACGGTGTTCATCTCGACGTCGACCGCGAGCAGGTAGTTGCAGCCCTCGGTGGCGTGGTCCAGCACCACGTCCAGGAAGTAGTTGGCCGAGCAGCGTTTGCCCTGGAGGCGGCCCTGCATGTCCACGATGGCCACCAGGACGGTGTCGACCTCCCCGGTCGCTACCAGTTCGCGCAGTGCGTCGACGGTGATCACGGGGACCGCCCTTCCTCGCCCGGCTCCAATGGACTGATCCTGACCCATTGCACCGGTGCGGTCAACATGCGCTACGCTTCTTCCGTGCTTCGTAGCTATCGGTGGTTTAGCGAGCCGGCCCTGGGTGGGCCCGGCGGCGACCCCGTGCGCTGACCACGAAGCACCCAGAGCCGGCAAGGCAGAGGCGATTCGCCTCTGCCTTTTGTTTTGCCCCAGACAGGGCAGGCCGGCGGATCTCGGGCGGCCTGCTGGAGAGGAACCCCGATGTCCACCCACAACCAGCGCATCGTCAGCTCGCGGCCGATGGTCTCGCCCGCGCTGCTGCGTGACGAGGCCCCGCTCACCGACGCCGCCGAGGCCGTGGTCGTGCAGAGCCGGACCGCGGTGACCAACGTGCTCAACGGTGCCGACGACCGGCTACTCGTCGTAGTCGGGCCGTGCTCGGTGCACGATCCCGTGGCCGGCCTCGACTACGCGCGGAGGCTGGCCGCACTGACCGCCGAGCTCTCCGACGAGCTGTGCGTCGTGATGCGGGTGTACTTCGAGAAGCCGCGCACCACGCTCGGCTGGAAGGGCCTGATCAACGACCCGCGGCTGGACGGCTCGTACGACGTGAACCACGGGCTGCGCATCGCCCGGCGGCTACTGCTGGACATTCTCGACCTGGGACTCCCGGTCGGCTGCGAGTTCCTGGACCCGATCACGCCGCAGTACATCGCCGACACCGTGACCTGGGGATCCATCGGCGCGCGCACCGCGCAGAGCCAGGTGCACCGGCAGCTGTGCAGCGGCCTGTCCATGCCGATCGGAATCAAGAACTCCACCGAGGGCGACGTGCAAGCGGCCGTCGACGCGGTCAAGGCCGCCGCGTCCAGCCACGTGTTCCCCGGCATCACCGACGACGGTCTTGCGGCGATCTTCTCCACCGCCGGCAACCCCGACTGCCACGTCATCCTGCGCGGCAGCAGCGCCGGTCCGAACTACGACCGGGCCAATGTCGAGCACACCGTGGACCGGCTGGCCAAGTCCGGGCTGCCGACTCGGGTGATCATCGACGGCAGCCACGGCAACAGCGGCAAGGACCACCTGCGCCAGCCCCTGGTCGCGGCGGACATCGCCGCCCGGATCGCCGGCGGCGAGACCGAGGTCGTCGGTCTCATGCTGGAAAGCTTCCTCGAGCCGGGACGGCAGGAGCTGGGGCTGGGCCATGCCGAGGAGTTGACGTACGGCCAGAGCGTCACCGATGCCTGTATGGGCTGGGATGTGACGGAATCCGTGCTGCGTTCTCTCGCCGAGGCTGTCGGTCAGCGGCGGGCGAGTCGGTCAATCTCGACTGTTTCGCAAGTTTCCTCGGGTGTGACGGTCTAGCGACCGACATTGATTGTGTTGATCCATGTTGACGAGACTTGTCAACATGGATCAACACAATCAACTATTGACCACAGTGGACGAGTGTCGGTCCAGTCGACGGACCAACAGCAGGGCGGCCTGCTCCCAGCCGACGAGATCGAGCTCCCGGACGGCCTCGAAGCCGACCGAGCGGTAGAAGCGGCGCGTGCCGGAGTAGTTGTCGGTCGGCTGTTCGACGACCGAGGGCCCGAGCGTGAGCACGGTGAGCAGCGTGTGACCTTCACTGGCCAGAACATCGACAGCAGCGGCGACGAGGGCCTTGCCAATGCCGTGGTGACGATGTTCCGGGTGCACCGCCAGCCAGGAAATTTCCGGGTTGATGAGCTGTTCGACCGTGAGGAAGCCGGCGACGACACCGTCAACCTCGGCGACCCAGCCTCGATGGGTGCGGACGGCCTCGGCACAGGCATCGACGCCGGCCTGGATGCCGAAGAAGTACGGCAGTGCGGCGATGATCTCGTCACAGCGGGCGGCGTCGTCGGCGTGCAGGATTCGGATCGGCACGGGTGGCAGCCTGATCTCGTGACGCCACCGCCGGCAACCGATTTTGGAGGTCGGGATGAAGGACGAGCTGGAGTTCTTCGACGTGGAGACCGTGCCGTGGCGGCCGGATCCACTAGCGCCGGGAGTCAGCGAGCGGGTTCTCAGCCGGGAGGACGACGGCGACGTGGGCACCAGGCTCGCGAGGTGGGCGCCCGGCACGGAGACATCGGGCGTGATCCGGCACGACTACTTCGAGGAGGTGCTGTTGCTCGAAGGGTCGCTGCACGACATCACGCTGGACCGGACTTTCCGGGCGGGGCACTTCGCCTCGCGGCCGCCGGGGATGCCGCACGGTCCGTATCGGACGGTGGACGGCTGCACGATGTTGGAGATCAGGAACCGGTCAGCTGACGCATCTTGAGCTGGTTGTACGGGGAGTCGGGTCGCACGCTGATCCGCTCCCCGACCAGCGTCCGGGCCTGCGCGGTGCGGCCCGCGCGAATGGCGGCCTCGACGAGCGTGCGCTGCATGACGTCCCGCTGGGCATGGCTGCCGCCGAACTCGTGCACGTGGCGGCGGATGGGCCACAGCAGGTCGACGGCCTCCTCGTAGCGGCCGCGGCCGAACGCGAGCAATCCTTCACAAATGGGCAGTCCGACGCGGGCGGTCGTGGCGATGTTGGTCGCGGGCCCGGCTTCGGCGACGTAGCGGCGACGGTCGGCAACGAGATCCGCGGCAAGATTGTCCTCGCCGGCACCGACGTACGACATGACGGCATGCATGTCGTTGAAGGCGTTGAACGGGATCGTCATGCGCGGCGGCCAGGTCGCGGCCAGCTTGGCCCAGCGATCGCCGACGTTCTCGCCGAGCAGGTGCAGTCGCCACATCAGGCTGGCGGCGTTGACGGCCTCGGTGATCGTCGACTCGTCGGTCGGGGCGAGCCGCTCGTCGTAGAGGTCGAGCGCCTCGCGGTAGCGGCCGGCTTCCAGCAGGAACAGGCAGTAGTGCCACCAGATGTGCACGCGGAGCAGATTGCCCTGGTCCCAGTTGGCGCGGCGGCGGTCCAGCATGGCGATGCCGTCGTCGTAGGTGGCACGCATCTCGTGGGTGTGGCCGACGGCGTGGATGCTCCAGACATCGGCCGCGTCGAGCTCCATCGAGCGCAGGCCCGTCTGCTCGGCCAGCTCCCAGTGGCCGCATTCCTCCAGGCCGAAGGCGTACATGCCGAGCAGGTTGGCGTAATGCGGGTCGGCCGTGTTCCAGGCGGGCAGGGCCCCGCCGATGCGGTCGCGCAACGAGGTCGCGTTCCCGGTGAGGAAGTCGATCTGGTGGCCGACGGCCAGGGCCAGGGCGTCGCGGGGCTGCTCGGCCACGAGATCGGCGAGCAGTGCGCCCGCGGCGTGGAGATCGCCGTCGAGCAGCTTGGCCGCGGCCTCGACGTGACGGCGTTCGCCGTCGGTGAGGTCGCTCACGCGTTGCCGGAACTCGGCGAACTTCGCCGCGATCGGCGGCACGTACTGGGGATCGGTGCTCAGCACAGCCAGGTACACACGCATCGCGTTGGCCGTCGGCTGCAGCGGGTCCTCGGTGACCGCGCGCTCGGACCGTTCGCCCACGTCCAGGCGGAAGTGCAGCAGCGAGTCGACGGCTCCGTCCAGTTCCTCGACCGCGGCGGCGGTGGCCGCGTGCACCGAAATTCCGTGCTGATCCTGGCGCATTCCTCCGACAATACGGCCATGACCTTGCCTGTCGGCGTCACCGGCGTGATCATCCCCGTACTGGCCGTGGAGCCGCTCCTAGATCGACCGGGCGTTCCGCCGCGGGCGGTCGAGGCTCACGTGACGGTGCTGTACCCGTGGGTGCCGATGGATCTGTTGACCGACGAGGACGGGCTGGCCCTGGCCGCGATCTTCGCCGAAACCGCGCCGATCGACGTCCGGTTGGCCGAGTTCCGTCGCTTTCCAACGGTGCTGTATCTGCGGCCCGAACCGGAGGAGCCGTTCCGCGTGCTCACCCGTCGGATCGCCGCGCGCTGGCCGGCCCATCAGCCCTACGGCGGCGAGTTCGGCGACGATGTCCAGCCGCACCTGACCGTCACAACAGACGTCTCCGACGAAGTCGAGGAGTTCGTCAAAAACGAGCTTTTGCAAAACTCCCCGTGTATGAACGGCTGACCGAGGCGTGGCTCGTCCACTCCGACGGTGAACGGTGGCTGCGCCGCGCGACCTTCCCGTTCGGCGCAGAGCGCTGCTGACCGCTGTTTTTCAGAGCAGACCGAGTTGGGCGGCGCGGACGCCGGCTTGAAAGCGACTGCGGGCGTCGAGGCTGAGCATGGCCGCGGCCATGTCGTTGCGAACCGTGCGGACGCTGACGCCGACTTGGCGGGCGATGGCGTCGTCGGTCAGTCCGTCGGCCAGCAGGCGGAGGACCTTGTGGTGGCGCGGCGTCTGGTCGGCCGTGTGCTGACGGCGGGGACCCGGACTGCTGTTGGCCCAGAGCTGGTCGGCGAGCATGCAGAGCGGTGCGACCGCTGAGGCGGCGCGGTTGACCACGGCATCATCGCCGGTGATGACCACGGCGACGGACCGATCCACCAGCAGCATGCTCGTCGGCAACGTTTGGACGATGCGGGGCGCGGCACCACGGGAGCGCAGCCAGGTGGCGTGCGCGGCAACGGTGGGCGTGCGAATCAGTTCGCTGCGCCATAGAAGTCGAAATTCGGCACCGCGACGCAGCACGGCCTCGGCGACCGGCACCGCGAACTCGAACGAGCCGGTCCGGTGCTGTCCGCTGAGGATCACGACCTCGCGACGGGCATTGGCGACGAGATGTTCGGCGAACGAGTTCATCTCGTCCAGCCCGTGAAGGCGATCGGCCGCTGACGGCTCGTGGCGGGCGATGACCTGGGCGATCGCCAGGGCCTGCGGCCGCGAGTCGCCGGCGCTCAGACCCCACACCCGACTCGCGGCCAGCGCCGGCAGCCCGAGGGCCGGATCGACGGCACGGACCGCGCCACTTTCCTCGGCGGATGCCACAAGCAGACCGTCGGTGCGGAGCCGGTCGACGGCCGCGACGAACCGGTCGTCGAAGCGAGCCCGATCAGCGGACGCGAGCAGACGGCCGTCCGGTCGAGATCGCCGCCGAGCAGCAGCTTCGTCGGCGCGGACCAGCTCGGCGGCCTCTCCAGACCAGCCGTCTGGGCGAGACTGCTCGCCCGCACCACCAGAGCCGAGCTGCTCGGCACCCGCAACCACGCGGCCACCGGACCGCGCCTGGCCACTGGAAGGCAGCAGACAGCCGTCCGGCCGGGAGCGGCCGAGCACACCAGCACGATCACTGGGGCAGACCTGATCAGCGGAAGCCGGCAGACAACGGTCCGACCGGGAATCGCCGGGAGCACCAGCACCGTCGTCTAAGCGGACTTGGTCGGCGGCCTCGGCGGAGCGGGCGTCTGGGCGAGGCTGCCCGGCAACAGTGGGACCGTCGGGGCAGAGCCGGTCGACGCCGTCGCCGGGAGCGCTGTTGGTGTGGGGGCGATCGTCGGGCCGGCTGGCGACGTCGACGTGGCGAGCGAGGTCGGCGAGCCGCCATCGGACGCGCGTCAGTGCCGTCAGGTAGACGGTCTCGGCGACGGGGTCGAGACCCAAGCCGCTCACGAGCGCACCTCCGGCGCGGATGACCATCGATCAGTCACACCGGAATGCTGCCCGCGGCGGCTGACGTGCCGCTTGTCCCGCGCTTGTCCGGGCGCGGCTACGCCTCGTTGACCAGGGACACCGCGCCGGCGCAGACCGCGCAGACCAGGGCGAAGATCAGCGGCTCCATCGTGCCGGCGTTGACGCGGTCGAGCATGGCCCAGAGCAGCACGAGGGCGTTGGCCAATGCCAGCAGCACCCACGCCAGGGCGATCACCGGGCGGCGCAGCGGCATGGTCAGCACGGCGAACCGAAGCCCGGACGGCACCCGGAACACCTCGACGACGGCCAGCACCAGGACCACACACGGGATGGCGAAACCGAGCCACGCCAACACCGGAGTGGGCTTCGGCAGGCCGGCGACCATCAGGAACATGCCGGCGATCGCCACGGCCACGGACAGCTGACGGACCACGCGCCACGCCAGCTTCTCCGCCACCGGCGACCGACCGACCTCTGAAGGTCGGCCGCCTGCCGGAGATCGGCCGGCTCGCGACGAGTGGCCGGCCTGCACATTGTCAGCGGCAGACCACTTGGTCCGTGGCAACCGAGCGACCTCTGGCGTTCGACCGACCGCCGAAGGACGGCCAGCTCGCGACAGTTGGCCGGACTCCACGCCGTCAGCGGCAGACCAACCAGTTCCCGACGACCGACCACCCACCGGCGAACGACCAACCGCAGAGGAGCTGTCGAGTCGCGACGAGTTTCCGACCGCCACACCGTCAGCGGCAGACCAACCGATTCCCGACGAGCGGCCACCCTCTGAAGCTCGGCCGACCGCCGACGAACGGTCGGGGCGCGACGAGTGGCTGGGCTTCGCGCGGTTAGGGGCGGGCGGGTCGGTTGCCGGGCGGCCGAGTGTCCAACGGCCGGGGGATGGCCAGCCATCATCTGGCGCGCGGTCGTCGGCAGGAGTTCGACCGAGTGCAGAAGATTTGCGAAATGCTCGGTTTTGGCGAACTACAGAAGGTCGACCGGGCGCGGGGTGGGCGACGGCCGGGTGGTCGTCGGGGAACGGGGTGCTGTCGGGATAGTTGAGCGTGGGAAGGTCCCCGGCGGAATGGTTGCCCATGAGACGGTTGAGCAGGGAACGGTTGCCGCTGGCACGGTTGTCGGGATGGGCGGCGGCGCGGTGGTTGGGGTCGTGGGCGGAGCTGCGGGGCTGCCAGTCATCTGACCAGCCGGAGGAGGCCGTCCACGGTCGGGAGGGACGGCCTCCTGCGGGAAGCTGGTCGAAACCCGAGGGTTGGTCGACATCCTCGAGAGTTGCGAACTCCTGGATTTTTGCAAACTTCTCGTTTTCGGCGAAGTTGTCGAGACCGGAGCGGGGTCGACGCGGGCCAGGGAGGTCGGCGTCACGGGAGCTGGCCTGGCGGAGACGGGTGAGTTCGGCGCGAACGCGAGGGTCGCCCGGTTTGCGACGCAAGGCGGTGCGGTAAGCGCGCTCGGCGGTGGCGAGGTCGCCGGTCCGGCGGGCGGCATCGCCCAAGATGAGGTACGGCCGGACGTGGTCGGGCTGGTAGCGGACGGCCTGCGCAGCGGCATCGACGGCGTCGGGCCAACTGCCGGCTGCACCGAACACCTCGGCGAGGGCGATGCGGCAACGCCAGTCGGAGGGCGCGGCGCGGACAGCCTGCCGAGCGGCGGCGACGGCCTCCTCGTGACGGCCGAGGCGGCTCAAGGCCTTGCTGGCGAGACGGTGTGCCCACGCCCTGTCCCCACCGAGCGGCATCGCCCGACGCACGGCGATCAGGGCAGCGGCCGCGTCGCCACGATCCAGCAGCGCGGCGGCCAGCCGGCACCAGACCTCTGAGCTGTCGGGATGGGAGTCGGCGGTGCTGCGCAGCAGGGCAACCGCTTTGCGACGCCGGCCGGAGGCACTCAACCTGGCTGCTCGATCGAGTACGTCTCCGAGCGGTTCGCCCATCGCTTGCGTCCTCCCACCAGCCGGACCAGGCAACTCGGGCAAGTCTGGCAGCGGACGACCGGGAACGAGGGGACCGTCCTATACCGGCGTGTCGTGAAGACCGACACCGCTGGACGGCCCAATTAGACGGCGTAAGCCCCTAAGAGAAGGTGTGACGCCACGCTCGCGCCATCGCGGATGCGGCCGGCGGACTGGCGCGGCGAGATTCAGACAGCCCTACGGTCGAGGTGCCCTGAGGCCGTTGGCGCTAACACCGCTGATCCAGGGCAAGACGGTCGGCCGAGACGACCTTGACTTCCGCCCTGGACCGGATGGAGCAACTCGAACCGATCGCACGGCCACCTGATCCGAGCGACCGTCGCGTGCGTATCCCGAGCTGACAGAGAAGAGTCGCCAGGCCAGGTGGTCTTCCTGCTCGAACTGGAACTGATCGGACGGGCCGTGCTCGGCTGGCTGAGCACGGAGGAAGTGGCGGTGCAGCGGCGCGTGCTGCACGGTCGGCGACACCCAGGCCGGGATGTCGCGGACCCGGAGGGCGCGCGGGTGTAGCGATCATCACGTTGGAAAGTGGTCACAACAGGGGCAAGACCGTTCCCCTTTTCAGGTCATATCCCCACACTTTCGTACGGTGAATGACGAAACCGCTGGACCGCCACCCGGATGAGTGACAGATTGAGCGGGCAACTCCGCCTGGGGGCGACATTGAGTGAACGTGGACAAGTTCTCCAGAGGACTCCGCCACTGTTGACTCAGGACGAGTGTCGGGAAGCCGAGGGGTGAACACGATGCGTAACGACCACATGACGCTCCGCTCGATGGCGGTGCTGGACCTGCTGGTGCCCGACGCACCGTCGGTCCCGGTCGAGGTCGAACTTCGCTACGACACCCGTGACCCGTACGCCGTGACAGCCGCCTTCCGCTCCGGCCCGTCGGGCTGGGTGGAGTGGTGCTTCGCCCGCGACCTGCTGGCCGACGGTCTGATCGCCGAAGCCGGCTCGGGCGACGTCCGGATCCGCCCCGCGGTCGACGACATCGAGCTCGTCGTGCTGGTGGTCAGCTCGCCGGCCGGCCTGGCCATGTTCGAGGCGTCCGCGCAGGAGCTGGCCGACTTCCTCGACCGCACCTACGACCTGGTCCTGCCGGGCACCGAGGGCAGCTGGGTCAGCGTCGACGACGCGCTCACCACCCTGATGCCCTACGACCTGGGCTGAGACCCGGCCCACCCCGCAGCACGGATCACCTCGTCCGAGGAACAACCCCCGAGCCGTCCCTGTTGGAATGTTTCGTTGTCGCATGCAAACATTCCTTGAGGGAGCCGAGCGGTGGGGTTACGTCAGCTGAGCCCGAAGGTCGTCGTCAGCGTCGTCTTCGTCGCCGCGCTCTTCCTCAACATCCTCGACACCACGATCGTCAACGTCGCGCTGCCGACGATCGCCGGCCAGTTCCGCGTGACCGCAGCCGACGCCGGTGCGGTCGTCGTCGGCTACTTGCTCAGCCTGGCCCTGGTGATCCCGGCGTCGGGCTGGCTGGGCGACCGGTTCGGCACCAAGCGGGTGTTCCTTGTTGCGCTGGCCGTCTTCACGCTGGCATCGGCGCTGTGTGGCGTGGCCCAGACACTCCCCCAGCTCGTCGGGTTCCGGCTGCTCCAAGGTCTGGGCGGCGGCATGCTCGCGCCGATCGGCCTCGCCATGCTGTACCGGGAGTTCCCGCTGGCCGAGCGCATGCGGGTGAACCGTGTGCTGATCCTGCCCACGGCCGTCGCGCCGGCGATGGGACCGGTGCTGGGTGGGCTGCTCGTGGACACGCTGTCGTGGCGCTGGGTGTTCTACGTCAACCTGCCGGTCGGCGTCCTGACCTTCCTATTCGGACTGTTTCTGCTGCGTGAGCACCGTGAGCCGGGCGCCGGGCGGTTCGACGTGGCCGGCTTCCTGCTCTCCGGCGTCGGGTTCGCGCTCCTGATGTACGCGCTCACCGAGGGCGCCACGCTGGGCTGGGGCGCGACGCAGATCGTGATCACCGGCGTGCTGGGCGCGCTGCTGTTGGCCGCGACCGTGCTGGTTGAGCTGCGCGTGCCGGAACCGATGCTGGACCTGCGGCTGTTCCGGGACCGGCTGTTCCGCAGCATCAACGTCGTGCAGCTGATGTCGACGGCCGGGTTCCTCGGCACGCTGTTCGTGTTCCCGCTGCTCTACCAGGCCGGGCTCGGTGTCTCGGCGTGGCAGACCGGGCTGACGACTTTCCCCGAGGCGGTCGGTGTGCTGGTCGGCACGCAGATTGCCAGTCGGGTCTACTCGACGCTCGGGCCGCGGCTGCACATCGTGCTCGGCGTGGTGAATGCCGCCGTGGCGATGATGCTCATGACGCTGGTCGGGGCGGCCACCCCGCAGTGGGTGGTCATGTTGATCATGTTCTACCTGGGGCTGGGCATGTCCAACAACTTCAACCCGGCCCAGACGGCCGCGTTCGCCCAGGTGCCGCCGGCCAAGACCGGCCGGGCGTCCACGCTGTACAACTCGGGCCGGCAGGCCGGGTCGGCGATCGGCGTGGCGGTGCTGGGCAGCGTGCTCGCCGCGTTCAGCAGTGGAACTTCGGGCGGCACGGGCAGCCTGGTCGGCTACCACGTGGCGTTCGCCGTGGCCGCGGGGCTGATGATCGCGTCCGGTGCGGTGGCACTGCTGATCAAGGACGGCGACGCGGCGGCGACCATGAGCCGGCCGGCGACGGCGACGGCCGGTGATACGGCCGAGGTCGTCACGGCGACCGACATTGGCATCGCGACCGAGACCGGCGTAGCGGTCCAGACCGGCATCGCGACCGAGCCTGGCGTAGCGGTCCAGACCGGCATCGCGACCGAGACTGGCATCGAGGTCCAGACTGGCATCTCCGTCGAGACTGGCATCGCGGTCGAGACTGTCGACGGCGAGACGGTCGTGCGAAGTCGAGCAGTTTGACGAACTCGAGAAGTTTTGCAAAGTAGTGCAGTTCGCACGACGTGGTGGAGGTCGTCGCGGCGACCGTGCGCAACGCCGTGGGGACGGTGTGCGGCTCGGAGCAGTCCGACGAACTGGAGCAGTTTGCAAAACCAGTGCAGTCCGTCGACACTGCCGCAAACCGGCGAAGCGGAGAAAAACGGCAGGTCGCGGCGTCCGAGGACGATCGGGCCGGTGTGAACGCCGAGCCGGCGGAGAGTAGGCGTGATCGCCCGAACGGGCGGCCACCGCTTCCGCCCTTCTGACTAAAAGCGGTGGTCGGGGGTCCGGGCCGGGGTGCCTGATCACCCTCCCAGGTGACAATCGACCGCTCGGTCGTGCGAGGCTAAGCAGCAGCACGGCGTGATCATCCACGGGGACGGGCACGATCTGGCCGCGAAACCCGCGTCACGTCGTCGGCCGGGGTGCGTCACACCGCTGCGAGCGCCGCGATGTTGTCAGGCACCGATTGGCTGGGAGGCGGAAGACGTGGTTGACCGCAAGGAATGGTTGGTGACCTGCCGGGATGTGGCGGGCCGTCGCCGTGACCTCACGGTGTTCGTCAGCCAGGGCCACGTGGTGTTGGTCGCGCCGCCGGGAGAGACAGCAGTGCTGGCGCCGCTGGAGGTCGGACGGCTGAGGGCGGCGCTGCGCGACGCGGTGGTGACGGCGTCCGAGCCGGCATGAAGCTCCGCCCGGCAACGGCCGCCGACCTGGACGCCGTGGGCGCGTTGTTCGACGACGCCGTGCGGTGGCTGACGGAACAGGGCCGCACGGGGCAGTGGGGCACGGAGCCGTTCTCAACGAACCCGAAGCGCGTGGAGGCCATGCGGCAGTGGTTGGCCGGTGAGGCGTGGATCGCCGAGGCGGACGGCCGGGCGGCGGGCTTCATGGCCCTCGGCCAGCCGCAGGCCCACATCCCGCCGACCGACGTGCCGGAGCTATACGTCACGGGGCTCGCCGGCGCGAGGTTCCCGGCCGCGCGGGGCGCGGGGCGGTTACTGCTCAAGCACGCGGAGGCCCGCGCCGTCGAGGAGGGCGTGGAACGGGTTCGCGTGGACTGCTACGCCGGAGACGACCGAGCCTTGGTCGCGTTCTACGTCTCAGCCGGATTCACGCCGACCGACACCTTCATGGTCGGCACGTGGCCGGGTCAGGTGTTGGAGCTGCGCCTGCGCTGACGGACCAGCGCCCACGACACGAAGCCGAGCCAGACAAGGCCGGCGCAGCCGAGCGCGATCCAGCCCGCGCGCAGCGCGGCGTCCTCCATGAGCGCGGCGCTCACGACCGCGCACCCGATCGCCAGCACCCCGAAACCCAGGTGGAACGGCCTGGCCCGGAACTCTCCCCACCTCGCCATGGTCAGCCATGCTGCCACGACCGCTTCCTACTCACGAGTAGGTAGTGGCATCATCGGGTCATGAGTGGATCGTCGTCGCTGGCCGGCAAGCGCATCCTGATCACCGGCGCGTCCTCCGGCATCGGCCGCGCCACGGCGTTCGCGATCGCCGGACTCGGCGCGGTGCCGCTGCTGGTGGCCCGCCGTGCCGACGAGCTGGACCAGGTCCGCGACGGCATCGTGGCCCGTGGCGGCGAGGCGCACAGCTACGCGTGCGACCTGACCGACGCCGAATCCGTCGACACGCTGCTCAAGCGCGTGCTGGCCGAGCAGCCCCGGGTGGACATGCTGGTCAACAACGCCGGCCGGTCGATCCGACGGTCGCTGAACAGCTCGCGCGACCGTCATCACGACTTCGAACGCACGATGGCGATCAACTACTTCGCGCCGGTGCGGCTGGTGCTGGGGCTGCTGCCGCACTTCCGGCACAACGGCGGCGGGCACGTCGTCAACATCTCGTCGATGGGCGTGCAGACCCGCACGCCGCGGTTCGCCGCGTACCTGGCGTCCAAGGCCGCTTTGGACGAGTTCAGCCAGGTCGCGGCGGCCGAGACGCTGCGCGACCGGATCACGTTCACCACTGTGCACATGCCGCTCGTGCGCACACCGATGATCGGCCCGAGCCGGGTCTACGACCGGATGCCGGCCGCCACCCCGGAACGGGCTGCCCGGCTGGTGGTGCGCGCGCTCGTCCGCCGGCCCAAGTCCGTGGACCTGCCGTTCGGCCGGCTCGCCGCGGCCAGCTACGCGATCGCGCCGCGGTTGGTCGAGCGGGTGCTCAACCTCGCGTACCGCACGCGTTCGGTCTGACTCAGGCCGCGCGCCACGTTTCGCCGTTGCGGTTCACCGTCGGCGGCAGCCACGTGCTGGCATCGCTGACCAACGGCTCCACCTGGCCGGAGTGCCAGTCGCGCTGGCACTGGTCGGAACAGAAGAAGTCCGACGGAGAACTAGGCCGCTCCGCACCGCAGACGACACAGGGACCGGTCATCCCACCCACCTCCCGGGTCGACGTCCACCATGGACGCTAAATCGGCAAAAGGACGGCCGTGTTTCGGGATGGTGTCGACTCAATACCCGAACAGGCCCACGATTTCACGCTCCCGGCCGATAGCTGGCGGCAGAAGTGGGGCTGGAGCGGCCAGAAAGTGGTGGTGGCAGCAGAGGGACCGAAGCCGCCAGGAGGCGGTGGCGGCAGCAGAGGGAACGGAGCCGCCAGGAAGCGGGCAGCAAGCAGAGACTGCCGGTGGGTAAGTGCATGGAGGCGTGCGGACAGCGCGCTGGGAGCGCGGGGCAACAGGGCGTGCGGAGGCCTGGAGGGCAGGGGCGGCGGAAAGTGCGGGGTGAAGGAGGCGCTAGCGGCGGCGGCTGGTTCCGAAGATTCCTCGGGTGATCTCGCGGCCAAGGGCGGAGCCGGCGGACCGGAGGAAGGACTTCACAGCGGGGTTGCCCAGGACCTGGCCGATGAGACCGGGGTCGGCGGAGTCCTTGTGCGGCGAGGGATCGGGGGCGTCGGGAGCGGGGGCATCCGCGGCGGGAGGTGCGACCCTGGCGAGGAGCATCTCGTACGCCGACTCGCGGTCGACCGACTGGCCGTACTTGGTGAAGAGGGGCGAAGCGGTGGCGGCCTGGCGGACGGCGTCGGGACCGATGGAAGCCATGAGGGAACGCGGCGGACGAAGGCGGGTCCAAGCGACGGGGGTGGGGGCGCCCTGCTCGGAGAGCACGGTGACCACGGCCTCGCCGATGCCGAGGGTGGTCAGGGCCTTGCCGAGGTCGTAATGGGGAGTGGTGGGGTAGGTCTTGACGGTCTGGGCCAAAGCCTTCTGGTCGTCGGGGGTGAAGGCCCGCAGGGCGTGCTGGACGCGAGCGCCCAGCTGGGAGAGCACGGCGTTGGGAACGTCGGTGGGGAGCTGCGTGCAGAAGAACACCCCGACGCCCTTGGAGCGGATGAGCTTGACGGTCTGGACGATCTGCTCGAGGAAAGCCTTGGAGGCGTCGGCGAAGAGCAGGTGGGCCTCGTCGAAGAAGAAGACCAGCTTGGGCTTCTCGAGATCGCCTTCCTCGGGGAGCTGGTGGAACAGCGCCGCCAAGAGCCACATCAGGAAAGTCGAGAAGAGGGCGGGGTTGCCCTGGAGCTCGGCGAGCTCCAGGAGGGTGACCACGCCGCGTCCGTCGTCGACACGCATGAGGTCGGCGGGGTCGAGCTCGGGCTCGCCGAAGAAGGTGTCGCCGCCGTTGGCCTCGAGGTTGAGCAGCGCCCGGAGGATGACGCCGGCGGTCGCCGAGGAAACGCCGCCGAGGCCCTTGAGGTCCTCCTTGCCCTCGTCGCCCGTGAGGTGCTGGATGACGGAGCGGAGGTCCTTGGTGTCCAACAAAGGCAAGCCGCGGGAGTCGGCCCAGTGGAAGATGAGGCCGAGGGTGGACTCCTGGGTGTCGTTGAGGCCGAGCACCTTGGACAACAGGATCGGGCCGAAGCTGGTGATGGTGGCCCGCACGGGCACGGAACTGCCGCCGGAACCCAACGACAGGAACTGCACCGGAAAGCCCGAGGCGGCCCAGTCGTCGCCGGTCTCGGCGGCCCGCTTGGCCACCTTGTCGCCGCCGGCGCCGGGCTGGGACAGGCCGGACAGGTCACCCTTGACGTCGGCCATGACCACGGGCACGCCAGCGGCGGAGAGCTGCTCGGCCATCAGCTGGAGGGTCTTCGTCTTACCGGTGCCGGTGGCGCCGGCGATGAGGCCGTGACGGTTCAAGGTCGCCAACGGCAGGCGGACGCGAGCCTCGGCCTTGACGGTGCCGTCCACGACGGCGGCCCCGAGCTCCAGCGCACCGCCCTCGGTGGCGTACCCGGCGGCGATCTCCTCGAACGCGTCCACCCCGACCTCCCGAACCGATAGCCCGAACGGCACTGCCGACACTAGGCCGAAAGGCCCGAAACCGCGCGTTCAGACGAACACGCACCGTGGCGGGATAGGCTCCTGCGGGTGACTGATCGTCTGGTGTGGATCGACTGCGAGATGACCGGGCTCGACCTGGGCAAAGACGCCCTGATAGAGATCGCGGCCCTGGTCACCGACGCAGAACTGAACGTGCTCGGGGACGGCGTCGACGTGGTGATCCACGCCGACGACGAGGCGCTGGCGGCAATGCCGGACGTGGTCCGGGACATGCATGCCCACAGCGGGCTGACCGAAGAGGTGCGCCGGTCCACGACCACGCTCGAGGAAGCCGAGCAGCTGGTGCTGGACTACATCCGGCAGTGGGTGCCCGACTCCCGCTCCACACCGCTGGCCGGCAACAGCATCGCCACCGACCGCGGCTTCATCGCCCGCGACATGCCCGAGCTGGACGGCCACCTGCACTACCGCATGGTGGACGTGTCCAGCATCAAGGAGCTGTGCCGGCGCTGGTACCCGCGCATCTACTACGCGCAGCCGGCCAAGGGCCTGGCCCACCGCGCGCTGGCCGACATCCACGAGTCCATCCGCGAGCTGGCCTACTACCGGGCCACGGCGTTCGTGCCGCAGCCCGGCCCGACCAGCGAACAAGCACAGGCCGCGGCGGCGGAGATCCTTCGGCAGGCCGGCCAGGGGTAACCCGTTTTTGAGCTGAAGACCCGATGCGCTAGCCTTACGGAGGTCGCCACCGGCAACGGTGGGGATCTTCGATGGTGGGTGTAGCTCAGTCGGTAGAGCACTGGGTTGTGGTCCCAGGTGTCGCGGGTTCGAATCCCGTCACTCACCCGCTTGAAATGGCCCGGCGATGTCTCGCCGGGCCATTTTTCTGCACTGAGTCAGGTGTGATGCCGGTTACGTGTCCGGCGCGAACTCCCGGAGTTGGGTGTCCACAACGGACTCGGCTCACGCTCGAGCGCCGGGGCGGACGGGTAGGCGGACGCAGAAGCGGGTGTCGCCCGGCTGCGAGGACACCGAGATGGCGCCGCCGTGCCGGCGGCTGACGATCTCGTGTGACAGGTAGAGCCCGAGCCCGGTGCCGCGGCCGACGTCCTTGGTGGTGAAGAACGGCTGGAACAGCCGGGGAACGGCCTCCGGCGGCACACCGGCGCCGGTGTCCCGGAACTCCACCAGCAGGTCGTCGCCGACGCCGTCGGCGGTGATGGTGAGTGTGCCGCCGTCGGGCATGGCGTCCACGGCATTGTCGATCAGGTTGGTCCACACCTGGTTCAGCTCGCTCGGCCGGCCGGAGATGCGCGGCAGCGACGGGCGGTAGTCCCGCACCACGTGGATGCCGGACAGCTTGGACACCAACAGGGTCAGCGTCGCCTCGACGCCCTCCACGACGTCGACCTCGTCGCGTTCGGCGGCCCGGTCGAGATCGCTGTACGCCTTGGTGGAGGCGATGAGCCCGGAGATCCGGCCGATCGCGCCGACCACCTCGGCGACGGTGGCGTGACCCCGCAGCGAGCCGGCGACGACCTCCACGGCGGGGCGCAGGACCTGGGGGCGCAGTTGCCCGGCGAGGGCGTCAAGGTCGTCGACCCGCAGGCCGCATTCGACGAGATCATCGGCGATGCCGCCGGCGTCGATGCCGCGATCCTCGAGCCAGTCGGTGACGCCGTCCATGGCGTCCATGGCATCCAACGGATCCACGGCGCGCAGCGGCGCCCGGTAGCGGACGGCATCGATGCTGTCGTTGACGGCGGCGAGCTCGTCGGGCTCAGCCTGCCGGCCAAGACAGGAGCAGTCCCGGAGCAGCTGCGGGAACAGGTCCGCCAGTTCCGCGGCGGAGCGGGCCACGGCCGCGGCCGGGTTGTTCAACTCGTGCGCGAGACCGGCGGCGAGGGTGCCGAGGGCCTCCAGGGTGTCGCGACGCCGGACGGCGACCTCGGCGGCATGGATGCGCCACGCCAACACGGGCAGCAACACCGTGCAGACCTGCGGGCAGCGCACGAGCATCTCGAAGAACTGAGGCTTGGCGTAACGCAGCACCTGGGTGGGGCCGACCGCGACCGCGGTCGCGATGTAGTCGGCGTCGGCCAGCAGCGGCAGCTCGCCGGTGAACTCGTGGGCGGCCGGCGGCTTGCCGTCGTGATCGGCCTCGGCCCGGCCGACATCGTCGCCCGCCCGCGCCCGCCTCGAGTGCCGGGTCAGCAGCCGTTCCTGTCCATTGTGGTCGGTCGTGCTGAAGGCCAGTCCGCCCTCGACCAGAACGTAGAACGCCTCGGCCCGCTCACCGTCACGGAACAGCACCTCGCCGTCGGCCAGCGACAACCGGGTGCCGGCTTGCGCGAGCCAGGCCAACTGGTCGCCGTCCAGCGCGGCGAACAGGGTGATCCCCCGCAAGGTCTCGACTTCCATGTCCCCATGGTGACCGCGTCCGGCCGGCCGGCCCAGCGGAACGAACGCAGTGTCGACGAGAACTGCGCTGACGCCCCGGCAGGGATCGGGGCGTCAGCGCAATGGGCGGTCAGCCGCCCAGGATGGCGGCGACGGCGCGGAGCGGGATGTGCGCCCAGGACGGGCGATTCCTCGTCTCGTACGCGACCTCGTACACCGCCTTGTCCAGCTCGTACGCGGTCAGCACGCACCGCGACCGGGCCAGGTCCACTCCGGACTCCCGGCCGTAGCCGGCGGAAAACGCCAGCCGCACCTGGGCGAGCCAGCGTTCCAGCTGGTAGCGGGACCACGCGTCGCCGACCTGGCCGGCGGCGTAGTCGAACGACCGCAGCATGCCGGCGACGTCCCGCAGCGGCGAGTGCGCGGCCATGCGGTCCTCGCCGGCCGGCTCGCCCTCGAAGTCGGTCAGCAGCCAGCCGTCGGAAGCCCGCAGCACCTGTCCCAGATGGAGATCGCCGTGCACGCGCTGCGTGACGATCTTCTCGCCGGCCGCGGCCGGGGCCCGGTAGACGGCCCGGATGCGGTCGGCGTCGCGAGCCAGCGCCGGGGCGACCGCGACCGCCCGGTCCAGCCGGGCCGACAACACGTCCGCGAGCACCTCGGCGTCCATTGTGGACGTACCGAGCCGGTCGGCCAGTGTGACGTGCACATCGGCCACCGCGGCGCCGAGCAGTTCGATGTCGGCGACGAAGTCCGTGCCGTCGTCAACGCCGGACACCAGGTTCCGCACGGCCTCGGTGGCCATCAGCCAACCGTCGCTCGAGCCGGCGGCGAACTCGTGCAGCACGCCGAGCGTGACGGGTTCGCCCCGCAGCGAGCCCTCGACCGCGCCGAGCAGCCGCGGCACCCGGGCGCCGGTGATCGCCCGGTGCAGCTCCAGTTCCGGGTTGACGCCGGGGGCGAGCCGCCGGAACAGCTTGAGGATCGCCTTGTCCCCGAACACGATCGAGGTGTTGGACTGCTCGACGCCCAGCGGCCGCCCTGGCATCGGCCCGGCGCCGGCGGGCCAGGCGCCGGGCTCCGGGGTGAAGGCGGTGTCGCCGGACCTGGCGCCACCGCGGATCATCGCCAACAGCGAACCCATCAGCGCCGCGTCCACGGTGGCGTCGTACACCACTCCGTCCGGCACGTTGGCGATCACCGCCGGGCCGATGTCCGAGCTCTGGATGGTCCGATGTCCCAGCGGCACCTGGTAGAGCTCGCGGCCACCGTCCGGATAGGACACTTCGACCAGCACGAGCGCGCCGCGGGCCGCGCCGGCCGTGACCAGCTCGGTGGCCGAGACGATCTCGACCCGGTGGGCGTCCCGGCCCCCACCGGCGAACCAGCGTCGGTGGGGCAGCCAGGAGACCAGCGCGTGTTCCAGCGGGCTCATCCGGCCCGGCGACTCAGGCTCCCAGTACACGATCACCTCCAGGATCAGGCGTACGGCCGCAGGGTGGCCAACTCGTCGGCGTACTCCTGGTCCGCCGCGGACAGCGCGGCGAAGGCGTGCGCGGCGGACGCCAGCGTCATGTGGTGGTGCCAGCCGCGGAAGCTGCGGCCCTCGAAGTGGCGCAGGCCGAAACCGTCGTGCAGTTTGGCCATGTCCTCGCCGGTGCGCCGGCGCAGCCGGGTCAGCCGGACCAGCTCGGGCAGCCGGGCGTTGTGCATGTTGGTCAGCCACACCGAACTCGGCGCGGCCCGGCCCGGCAGCCACTCGGCGGCGATGCGCCGCATCCGCCGGTACGCCGCGTGCGGCGCCATCTGCACCACGTTCTCCGCGTTCGGGATCATCGCGACGATCCAGCGGGAGGTGCCGACCCGCCAGCTCGCCGGGTCCCGCCAGCTCATCGTCAGCTGCCCGCGGCGGGCGGCCAGCATGGCCAGCTCGCCGGCGGTGAACCGGCGGCCGTTGACCGGCGGCACGCTCGTCTCGGCCGGAATCCGCACCAGGTAACGGAGTCCGCGCTGTTCGAGACCGTCGATCAGCTCGGCCAGGTCGGAGTGGCTGCTCGCGTCGACCACGACCGGCGCCGGCGGCAGCGCCCACTCGGTGACCATCTCGTCCACCGCGTCCAGCGCGCACGACCACTGCGAGCGGTGCTGCTCCTCCTCGGGCACGTGCGTGCGGGCCCGCCGGGCGTCGTCGTCGGACCAGCAGCGCGGCAGCACCAGCCGCCAGTTCACCGGGCAGCTCGTCGTCTCGTTGGCCATGAACACGGCCATGCCCAGCTGGCAGTTGATGGTGCGCCGGGCCGACTGCACGTACTGCTTGGCCACGCCGACCGAGTTGTCGCCGTTCTTCGGGAAAACGGCCTCCTCCAGCACCCAGGCCTGCGGTGGCGAGGTCGCCGCGAATTGGGTGGCCAGTCCGCGCCGCACCGGCTCCCACGCCCAGGGACTCTGGTTCACGAACTGCTGGAGGCATTGGTCCGCCCGCCAGCCGAGCACGTGGTCGGAAATGCGGCGGATGGACTTGCGGCCCGGCACCTCGATCAGGCCACGGACATACACCTCGGCCCAGCGCCGCTGATCGGAGCGGGGCAGGGAGGCGAACAGGCCCTGGCAGAACCAGGACAGGCCGCTGTCGGTAGAAGTGGTCTGCGGGCTCATCGTCTTCACCATCGTCTGCATTTCTCCCCCAGCGTGACAAATAAGTGTTCTCAGAAGACCGGCCGTGGCACGAACGGCTCCCCCATGTCGCCGCCCTGCCTTTCCGATCGTGGTGCCTCGTTCGAATAGCGCAGGTACGAGCAGATCGCGTCCGCGTGCGCCGCGTACCGGGTGCGGCTGTCCTGGAATGCCCGCCAGGACTTGTCGGTGTCCCGTTCCGCCGGCAGCCCGGCGGACACCGCGCAGCGCACGGAATCGGAAAACGCCCGTTCCTCACGTCCGTGCAGGCTCACCGTCGGCACCGCCAGCCGAATGTCCAGCTGCCAGGCCAACCGCTGGATGCAGTCGCTGCCGGCGGCGAGCACCACCCGCACGCTCGGCGGCGCCCACATCGGCGCCACCGCCTCGGTCAGCGCGGCCGCGTCCAGCACGATCACCGCCGCCTCCACCCAGCACATCTCGCCGGCCGGGCGCAGGTACAGCAGCGCCGGACAGCTGGCATGGCTGGACCGGATGTCGGCCAGCCAGTCCGCCCAGTGCTCGAACGCCGTGCCCAGGTCGGACCGCGTGCCGCCGCGCAGCCGGTCGGCCAGCACCACCTCGGCGTCCAACAGGCTGGTCGCCCGCGCCTGCAACCGGGTGGTGATCGCCTCGCGGCGCTGGTACTTCTCGATCAGCTTGCTCAGGTACACCGCGAACAGCAGGGCCTCGAGCGCGGCCAGCGACCACCCGGCCGCACGGACGGCGTCCTCGGCGCCGGCCGGCAGTCCGTAGGCGATCAGCCAGCACGCGACGCCGGTGGCCACCAGCCAGCCGCCCAGCAGCGCTGCCAGGCTCAGCGGAACGCACAGGTCGAGTACGCGTTCCCGGCGCCGGTGCGGCAACTTCGACGCACCGAGCAGCAAGGTCCGGTAGGTGAACCGGGCGGTGAGCCGGGCCGCCAACGAGGACCGGTCCCGCGGGTTGACCACGGTTCGGACCACGCTCAAGCCCGTGAGCACCGCCAGCACGATCCCGGCGAGCATGGCCATCAGCTCGACCACCACGGAACGCCTCCCTGCCTCGACGGTGACTCAAGCTTGATTCGAGTTCGGCCCGCGCGGGCAGAGTCAAGTTGTGGTGGTACTGGCGGTACCAGCACTGGCGGGGAGGGCTTCTGAGCAGTCACGCCACCGATCAGGTGAACGTCCGGTATCCGCAGCAGGAGAGTTACGCGGTCCGCCACAAAAAGGACTACACGAGAGGGCAAGGGTGCTCGATCGCGGCGGGGATTCTGGAATAATGTCTGGTACTGGGTGACCTTGGGGGTGACATACGTGCCGGTTGAGGGGGCAATCGCCACGAACTGGCCGCGTTCCTTCGCAGCCGTCGGGAACGCGTGACTCCGGAATCAGTAGGGCTGCCCAGTGGGGCACGCCGCCGAACGGTCGGACTTCGTCGTGAGGAAGTCGCAGTTCTGGCCGGGCTGAGCCCTACTTGGTACACATACCTGGAACAGGGGCGAAACATCCGGCCGTCGGCCGAGGTGTTGGACAGCCTGGCCCGGGTGTTGCTGCTCGGCGAGGACGAGCGGCGCTACATGCACACGCTGGCCTACGGGCACACCAGCGTGTCCGCGGCCGAACAGAGCCGGCAGGAGCGGGAAGAACTGCTGCGCGGTGTGGTTGATATCACAGACACCGGGACCGCCCCGGTATACGCGGGCGATCGGTTCTGCGATGTGCTGGCCTGGAACCAGGCGGCCAAGGAGTGGTACACCGACTTCGGAAAGATTCCTGCCGAACGCAGGAACATGCTGTTGTGGATGCTGTCCGATCCGCAGGCCCAGTACTGCTTTGTCAACTGGGAGTACGACGTCAAGGATCTCATCGCCCGAGTGCGCTGGATCACCGCGCCCTATCGGGGACATCCGCGGCTGGAACAGGTGGTCGCGATGGCCACCGAAGCGCATCCCATGTTCGAGCAATGGTGGGCCGAGCACGATGTCCATGTGCAGCGAACCCGCGAACGCAGGCTGCGACACCCCGTGCACGGTGAGTACCCGTGGCGTTTCACCGCGCTGTACCCGAGCGATTACGACGATGTCATGGTGATCTTCCACCTACCCTAGCGCAGATTGCCGCCGCGCGCAGTCCGTTAAATGCACGTTGACAGGCGGGAGTGCATTCTGACAATTAAAGGTGCACAGTGGCCGTCAACGTCGTCGGCCGGTGGCTGTCATGCGGATAGGCCCTGAGGGCCGGCGCTCGGGGAGCGCCTTTGCCGCGAATGGCGGCCATACCACGGGTAGCAGCGCGGGAACACTCATCGTTCCCGTGCGCACCCGACTACGCATTCTTCAAGCGAGGCACAAGGGTGGGGGACACCGATGGCTTGGAGCTTTGTCGGTAGAAACTATGAGCTTGACCAGGTTCGCCCGACGCACGACCGGCGCGGCAGCGCGGTGGTCGTCGTCGCCCGCGAACCCGGTATGGGCCGCAGCAGCCTGCTCCGCGAGGCAGCCGGCCGGTTACCCGGCGGCCCGGCGACCGCGTTGTGGTTGTCGGGCCGCGGCGGCGACACCGCCTTCGGCATGCTGCGCCGGCTGCTACCCGGGCTCGGCGCCGGATCGCCGCTGACGGAAGCGGTCCGTGCCGGGGCACGCGACCTGTACGAACTCACCGAGGACGGCCGGCGGCCGATCTTCGTGGACGATGCGCATCTCGCCGACCACGCCAGCATGCTGGTGCTGCGCGAGCTGCACCGCACCGGCCGGGCACAGCTGGTGGTGACCCACCTGACGGGCCGGGTCACCCCGGATCCGCTGGACTGCCTGGCCTACGAGCACGACATCACCACCGTGAAGCTGGCGTCGCTCACGCCCGGCGAGGTGAACCTCGTGGTCGGCGGCCTTGTCGACGGCCGGGTCGACACCGCGACGTCGGATGCGCTGCACGCCGCCAGCGGCGGAAATCCCTTGCTGCTGAGGGAACTGGTCGACCGAGGGCGGCTCGAGCCGCGGGACGGGAAGTGGCGGGTGGCCGGCCCCGTCACCGCAGGCCCGCCCCTGAGCGACGCGGCGACCGCCCGGTTGGCCGACGCGATCCGGGTCGCGTGGGAATCCCTGGACCTCGCCCGCGTCGAGCTGTTGTGCGACCTGGCGACGGAACTGGACGACTGGGCGCGTCGGGCGCTGGCCACCGCCCTGCTGCTGCGCGCCCGACCGGCGGAATGCCTGCGGCTGCTGGAATCCGCACCGTCCGACCGGGAGACGGCGCTGCTGCGGGGTATCGCGGTGGCCTTCGGCCTGCGGCGGCCGGACGACGCGGACCACGTGCTCGCCGAGGCCGGGGTACCGGCCGGGATGCGGGCCTGGATCGCCGCGGTCGGCGGCCGCACGGCCGTGGCGTCGGCCCTGCTGGCGGCCGAGCCGGTGCTGCACGATCGGGGGGAGATCCTGTTCGACCAGGCCGCGCGTGGCCTGCTGGCGATGGCGGAGATGCGGCCGTGGCAGGCGATCCCGCACATCCGGCGGGCCGTCGCGGCCGACGAAGCCGGGCACGTCGACCTGCCGTGGCTGGCCCCGTACCTGCGGGCCCTGCTGATCGACGCGCTCCTGCTCGGCGGGCGCATCGGCGAGGCGACGGCGATGGCCTCGGGCTTCCACGCGGCCCGCCGCAGCAGCGGCTGGACCGTGGCGGTGGCCATCTCCTCGCTGGCCGCCGGTCCGCTGCCACCGCTGAGTACCGAGCCCACGAGCACTGTGGTGGTGGCCGGATGAGCGCCCCCGACCAGTCCCGTCAGATCGCCATCGTCGGCATGAGCTGCCGGTTCCCCGGCGCCACCTCGGTCGCCGAGTACTGGGACGTGCTGTCCGGCGGCCGCGACACCATCACCGAGGTGCCGATCTCGCGCTACGACGCGGCCGCGCTGTACAGCGACGACCCCCGCAGCAAGGGCACCGTGAACAGCACGCGGGGTGGCTTCGTCGACGACGTCGAGAAGTTCGACGCGGCCTTCTTCGGCATCGCGCCGCGGGAGGCGGTCCGGATCGACCCACAGCACCGGATGCTGCTGGAGTCCACCTACGAGGCCGTCGAGGACGCCGGCCTGCGCCTGGAGGACATCGCCGGCACGGGGGCGGGCGTCTACACCGGCGCGTGCCTCATGTCGGAGTACTGGGATCTGCTGCGCGAGGCCGGCATGGTCGACCTGCACTCGATCATGGGCGCCGGCATGTACGGCACCGCGGCCGGCCGCATCTCGCACGCGCTCGACCTGCACGGCCCGAGCGTGTCGGTGGACGCGACCTGCGCCACCGCCATGATGGCGATCCAGACCGCCTGCCAGGCGCTGCGGGCCGGGGAGACCGACCTGGCGCTGGTCTCCTCGGTGTCGCTACAGCTGACGCCGCACCACGCCATCGCGCTGTCCCAGGGCACGGTCATCTCGCCGGACGGCCGCAGCCGCTTCGGCGACGCCGACGCCAACGGGTACGTGCGTGGCGAGGGCGTTGCCTCGGTCGTGCTCAAGCGACTGTCCGATGCGATCGCCGACGGCGACCGCATCCACGCCGTGATCGCCGGTGTGGCCAGCAGCAACGACGGCCGCAGCGGCGGTTCGCTGATGACGCCGAGCAGCGTCGGCCAGGAGCTGGCCCTGCGCGGCGCCTACCGGGACGCCGGCATCGCGCCGGCCGATGTGGACTACGTGGAGGCGCACGGCACCGGCACGGTCACCGGTGACCGGGTCGAACTCCGCACGCTGGGCACGGTGCTCGGCGACGGCCGCCCCACCGGCAGCCGGTGCCTGGTCGGCTCGGCGAAGTCGAACGTCGGCCACCTGGAGCCGGCGTCCGGCCTGGCCGGCCTGATCAAGACGGCGTTGGCGCTGCGGCACGGGATCGTGCCGGCGACGCTGCACGTGGAGAATCCGCTGTCCCTGCTCGAGGACGAGAATCTGCCGCTGGAGCTGCCGTTGACCAGCCGGCCGTGGCCGACGACGGGCCATCGGCGGGTCGCGGGCGTGAGCGCTTTCGGCATCTCCGGGTCGAACTCGCACATCGTGCTGCTCCAGGCGCCGGACGAGGCGCCGCACCCGCCGAGCGTCGGGCAGCGGCCGTACCTGCTGCCGATCTCCGCGCGGGCGCCGAAGGCGCTGACCCAGCTGGCCGAACTCACCGCGGACCGGATCGACGGCGAGAACTGCCTGCGGGACATCGCCTACAGCGCCGGCGCACGGCGATCGCACCACCGCTTTCGCCGGGCCGTCGCCGCCGACGGCCCGGCCGAGGCGGCGGCGCTGCTGCGGGCGACCTGGGAACCGAGCATTCCTCACAAGGACGTCCAGCCCAAGGTCGTCTTCGTGTTCTCCGGCCAGGGCTCGCACTGGACCGGCATGGCGCGGGACCTGCTCGAGAACGAGCCGGTGTTCCGGGACCGCCTGGCCGAGTGCGACGCGGCGGTCCGGTGGGAGCTCGGCTTCTCACCGCTGCGGCTGATCGCGGAGGGCCAGCAGCCCGTCGGGCCGTGCCAGGTGCATCCGACGCTGTGGGCGGTGCAGGTGGCGCTCGCGGCGGTGTGGCGGCAGTGGGGCGTCCGACCGGACGAGCTGGTCGGCCAGAGCATCGGCGAGATCGCCGCCGCCACGGTGTCGGGAGCGCTCACCGTGGCCGAGGGCGCGGCGGTGGCCTGCCGCCGGGCTCGGCTGCTCGACGGACTCGACCACGACGGCGGCATGGCCCTGGTCCGGCTGGCCCCCGCGCCGGCCGCCGCGGCGATCGGCGAGTTCGCCGGTCGGGTCAGCATCGGTGCGATCAACGGTGTCGCCAGCACCGCACTGTCCGGCGACCGCACCGCGCTGGCCACGATCGTCGAGCGGCTGCGGGCCGACGACGTGCCCTGCTGGATGATCGACATCGACTTCGCGTCGCACTCCGAGCACGTCGAGCCGCTGCGGCCGGCGCTGGTGGACGACCTGGTCGATCTGCGGCCGACGGCCGGGCGGATCCCGATCTGGTCGACGGTCACCGGCCAACTGGTCGACGGGTCCGGGATGGACGGCGAGTACTGGGCCGACAACCTGTGCCGGCCGGTGCAGCTGGCCGCGGCGCTCCGCGCGGCCGCGGCCACCGACCGGCCGACCGTGTACATCGAGATCAGCGCGCATCCGCTGCTGCTGGACGAGGTCGAGGGGGTGCTGTTCGACGCCGGCCAGGTCGGCATCGCGGTCGCGTCGACCCGGCGGAACGAACCGGCGACGCTGTCGCTGCTGCGGTCCGCCGCCGCGGTGTACGCCGTGGGGTACGAACTGGACTGGCACGAGATCAACGGGCCCGGCCGGTACGTCGACCTGCCGAGCTATCCGTGGCAGCGCAAGCGGTTCTGGGTGCCCGACACCGACGCGGCCAACGCCGACACGGTGCTCACCTGGGACGGCGAGCTCGGCTCGTCGGTCGAGGAGACGCTGCGCACGGCGGTCGGGGAACTGTTCGAACACACGCGTTACGTGATCGAGCAGACCCGTACGGTGCGGCCGCTGCCCAGCGACCCGTCGGCCCGGACCGTGCGGGTGACGCTGCGGGCGACCCGCGGCGGCTGGCAGTACGAGTTGTTGGGCCTGCAACCGTCCTCCGAACGCACGCGGCGCTGGTGCGTGCATTCCACCGGACGGCTGGCCAAGGCGGCGTCCGCCCGCACTGTGCCGGTGCTGCGGGTGGCTCGGACCCGACCGCAGCAGCAGGACATCGAGACCCTGCTGGTCGAGCACGTGACCACGCTGCTGGCGCTGCCGAAGGAAGAGGCCGACCCGACCATGCGGCTGTCGGCCCTCGGGCTGGACTCGCTGATGGCGGCCCGGCTGCGCACCCGGTTGAGCAACGATCTCGGCATTCCGGTGTCACTGGGGGTGCTGCTGTCCGGCACGCCGATCGGTGAGCTGGCGGCCGAGCTGAGCCAGGCGGTCGCCGCCGGCTGAGCCCGACGCGAAGGGGCCGCTCCCGGTGGGAGCGGCCCCTTTCGCTTGTGCGGTCCGCGGATCAGACGGATCGGCGGACGGCGAGCATGGTGATGTCGTCGAACTGGTTGGCCTGGCCGACGTGCAGGCCCAGCTGCGTGTCCATGATGTCGAGCAGCTGCTCCGGGGTGTCGCAGGGCGTGCGGACGGCGTCGAGCATGCGCTCGTAGCCGAACAGGCCGCCGTCGGGGTCGCGGGCGTCGACGACGCCGTCGGTGTACACGAACAGGGCGTCGCCGGGGCCGAGTGTGGTGTGCCCCAAGGTGTACGAGCTGTCGGCGAGGATGCCGACGGCCGGCCCGGTCGGCCGCAGCGTGGTGATCTCGCCGTCGGCGCGGACCAGCACCGGCGGGTTGTGGCCGCCGTTGATGTACAGCAGGGCGCCGGATGTCGGGTCGAGCACGCCGAAGAACAGCGTGGCGAAGTAGCCCTGCCGCAAATGGTTGCGGGCCATGTAGCGGTTGGTGCCGACGACGGACTGCACCAGCGGTCCGGCGCCGACCGACAGCAGCGGCGGCAGCGCGCCGCCGGCCTCGACCTCGCTGTCCACCAACACTTCCTGGACGACGTCGTCCTGCCACCAGCTGCCGGTGTGCTCGGCGGTGTGTCGCAACAGGGTCCGGATCAACGCCATGAACAGCGCGGCCCCGACGCCCTTGTCGCACACGTCGGCGACCAGGAAGCCCAGCCGCCGGCCGTTGACCAGCTCGAAACCGTCGTAGAAGTCGCCGGCCACCTCCTTGGCCGGCCGGAACCGCACCGCGAAGTCCCAGCCGTGCGCGGCTGGCAGCTGCTCGGGCAGGAAGCCGGCCTGGATCTCCCGGGCAATGCTCATGTCCCGCTCGTACTCGCGCAGGTTGGCCACCGCGGCCATGTCCTCGACGGCGGTCGCCAGCTGGGACCGCTCCCAGCACGTGGACAGCCGGCTGCGCAGCAGCGCCGGCAGGAACGGTGGCATCACCCAGTCGAACCCGGCGGTCACACAGGCTTCCAGCGCCTCGAAGTCGTCCTGAGGGAACACCACGATCGCCGGGTTCACGTCGTCGGCGGCGAACCGCTGTCCGAGCGTGGCCAGCCGGTGCAACCCGACCGAGGCCGACACCAGCACGATGTCCGGCGGCTCCGCCGAGGCGGCCACGGCATGTTCCTGCCCGGGCACGGCGTGGCGCACGGCGAATCCCGCCGTGCGCAGCGCCCGGTCCAGCTCCCTTGTCGTGGCGTGCTCCTCAGCGACCACCAACGCGATCGTCGCCCCCATGCGTTCCTCCGTCCGTCTCCCGGACCCCCTCCGCGTGTCGCAGCATCATCAGCGTGTTGACGTTGCGACCGTCCACATAGGCGTGGTCGAGGCGGTCCAGTCCGTTCAGGGCGAGGTACAGCCCGAGGCCGCCCTCGCCGTCGTGCGCCGCGCCATTGGCCAGGCGCGGCGCCGGGTCGTGGGAGTGGGGATCGAACGCGGGCGCCTCATCGGTGATGCGCACCCAGACGCGATCGTCGTCGACCGCGCCCTCGATCTCGACCAGCCCCCCGAGGCCCCGATAGCCGTGCTGGCCGATGTTGGTGGTGATCTCGTCGACGGCCAGCCGCAGCCAGTAGGACTGGCGGCTGTCCAGTCCACCGCTGACGGCGAGCGCCGCGACGAAGTCAGCCAGTCGCCGCGCCGCGCCCGCCTCGCCACCGCGCAGCGTCAGCCGGTGGCCCGCCATCACCGCTCCACTGGATCCTGCATGACCAGGCTGCGGTCGAAGCCGGTCAGGCTGATCGTCTCCGCCACCTCCGGCGTGGCCCCGACCAGGACGATGTCCACGCCACGGCCCAGCTTCTGGTGTGCGAACACCAGGCAGCGCAGGCCGGCCGACGACATGTAGGTCAGCTCCTCGGCCAGCAGCACCAGCCGCCGCACCGTGCCCGCGGTCGCCTCCACGATCACCTCGTTGAGGGCAGGCGCCGCCCGCGAGTCCAGCTCGCCGGTCAGCCGGATGGTGACGACACCGTCGTCACTGTGCACCTTCGTGGTGAAACTCATTCCCGCTCACTCCTCGCCATCGGTTTGCTTGGCCACCAGCACCACGGTCGAGCGGGGCTCGACCCAGATCCGGTCGCCGGTCAGCGGCGGCTCGTCGCCGGGCTGGTGGACGTCGTTGCCGTCGGGCAGGGCGGTGTCGGCGAACAGGTGCCACCCCACACCGTCCGGCAGGCCGGGCAGCTCCAGCTCCCGCCCGTCCCAATGCGCGTTGGCCGCCACGTACACGCAGTCGTGCCCGTGCGGACCGTGCTCGTAGAGCATCGCGGCCACCAGCCGGTGCCCCGGCGACCAGTCCGGCGTCCATGCCCGCTCCCCGTGCCAGCTGACCTCGGGGAACCACCCGCTGCCCTGGTGACCGCGCGGATGCGAGGCCCGGCGCAGCGCCGGGTGGGCCTTGCGGAACGCGATCGCGGCCTTGGTGAAGCGCAGCAGGTCGGCGTTGGTCTCGGTCAATCGCCAGTCCACCCAGGACAGGTCGTTGTCCTGGCAGTAGGCGTTGTTGTTGCCCCGCTGGGTGCGGCCGAACTCGTCGCCGGCCACCAGCATCGGGATGCCGTGGCTGGTCAGCAGGAGCAGCAGCAGGTTGCGCAGCTGCCGGCCCCGCAGCGCCAGCACCTGCTCGTCTTCGGTGTCACCCTCGGCGCCGCAGTTCCACGAGTTGTTGTCGTTGTCGCCGTCGCGGTTGCCCTCGCCGTTGGCCTCGTTGTGCTTCTCGTTGTACGACACCAGGTCGTGCAGGGTGAAGCCGTCGTGGGCGGTGACGAAGTTGACCGATGCGGTCGGCGCCCGGCCGGCGTACAGGTCGGGCGAGCCGAGCAGCCGGGTGGCCAGCTCACCGGCCACGCCTTCGTCACCGGTCACGAAACGCCGCACGGTGTCCCGGAACTTGCCGTTCCACTCCGAGAACCGGTGGTAGTTGGGGAAACTGCCGACCTGGTACAGGCCGCCGGCGTCCCACGCCTCGGCGATCAGCTTGCAGTCACGCAGAATCGGGTCCGCGGCCAGGCTTTCCAGCAGCGGCGGGTTGGCCAGCGGAGCGCCGTTGGGCGCCCGCCCCAGAATGGCGGCCAGGTCGAAGCGGAAACCGTCCACATGGAACTGTGAGGCCCAGTGCCGCAGGCAGTCCAGCACGAAGCCGCGCACCACGGGATGGTTGCAGTTCAGCGTGTTGCCGGTGCCGCTGAAGTTGTAGTAGTAGCCGTCCGGGGTGAGCATGTAGTAGACGCTGTTGTCCAGGCCGCGGAAGGACAGCGTCGGCCCCAGCTCGTTGCCCTCCGCGGTGTGGTTGAACACCACGTCCAGGATGACCTCGATGCCGGCCCGGTGCAGCTGCTTGACCATGTTCTTGAACTCGTCGGCCTGCATGCCCAGCCGCCCGGTCGCGGCCAGGCCGGCCTTCGGCGCGAAGAACCCGAGCGTGCTGTAGCCCCAGTAGTTGCGCAGCTGCTCGCCGCGGTCCGGGTCGAGCCGGTCGTTGTCCAACTCGTCGAACTCGAAGACCGGCATCAGCTCGACCGCGTTGACCCCGAGTTCCTTCAGGTACGGGATCTTCTCGACCAGGCCGGCGAACGTGCCCGGCTCGGCCACCCTGGCCGACGGATGCCGGGTGAAGCCGCGCACGTGCGCCTCGTAGATCACCAGGTCCTGGCTGGGCAGCTGGAGCTGCCGGTCGTCCTCCCAGTCGAAGTCGTCCAGCGCGATGCCGGAGCGCAGCGGCCGGCGCTGCCCGCCCCACGAATCCCTGCCGTGCAACAGGGTCGCGTACGGGTCGAGCAGCACCTGCCGCCGGTCGAAGCGGTGCCCGGCCTCGGGCTCGAACGGGCCGTCGGCGCGGTAGCCGTACTCGACGGCCTCCGCGTCGATGCCGAACACCGTCATCGAGTACACCGCGCCGATGACGAACTCCGGCGGAAAGTCCAGCTCCGCCAAGGGTTCGGCCGCGTCGCGCTGGTACAGGACCAGTGTCATCCCGGTCGCGCCGGCGGAGTACACGGAGAAGTTGACGCCGCCGGGCACCCGGGACGCGCCGAACGGCAGCGGCCGTCCGGCCCGCACCCCGAAGCCGGCGATGTGATGGGTGGGGAACGCGTCCAGGCGCTCCGGCGTCCGACTCACTGCGGCACCTCGCTAGCGCTCGGTGCCCGCGTTCGCGGAGACACTGCGTTGAATGGTTCGCTCGCAAGCTCGCTCACGCCGCCAGGACCTCCACACCCTCGTCCACGGAACCGGCGACGGTGAAGAAGGCCAGGAACCCGGTCGCGGCCATCACCGCCTTCACCTCGTTCGAGATGCCCGACACCATCACCCGCGTGCCCATCTGCTGGCACAGCCGGTACACCAGCAGCAGCACCCGCAAGCCGGCGCTGGACATGTACGTGGTGCGACTCAGGTCGAGCAGCACCATGCCGTGCACCGGGACCAGCTCGTCGAGACCCTGCTGGACCCTCGGCGCGGTCGTGCTGTCCAGCTCCCCGTTCAGCGCGATCACGGTGACCGGGCCGCGCATCTGCTTCTCCAGTTCCATGTCCACCACTCCAGCCGCAGCGCTCTCGCTTATCGGTTCTCTAAAGGAGACAGGTGCGCCCGCACCACCACGTCCTGGGTGGAGTCGGGCAATGACACCGTCATCGCCACCGGGTCGAAGTCGCCGTACGGACGGCCATCCACCTCGACCCATTCCAGCCGCACCCGACCGGGCGGCAGCGCGTCCGGCGCCACCCGCAGCACCCGGTCCTTGAAGCCGTCCGGCCGGGGCCGGAACCACAGCGTCAGCGGCTGGTTGTGCAGCAGCAGCCGGCCGTACACGGTGGCCAGGAAAGCCAGCTCCGACGCGTGGTACATGCTCATCGAGTGGCTGCCCTTGAGCCGCTCGGTGCCCAACAGGTACGGCATTCCGTCGGCCAGCACGTTGAAGTACACGCCGCCCTCGTCGTGGTCGAGGAAGTAGGCGTTGTAGAACGACGACGCCTCCCGAGCGTGGCGCAGGAACTCCTCGTCGCCGGTGTTGCCGGCCAGGATGAGGTAGGCGAGGATCGCCTGCTCCTGCTGCCACCAGGCCTTGCGGTCGTGCCAGGTGAAGCGCGGGACGCTCTCGCCGTCCCGGATGACCCGCTCCACCACGTCGTACCAGCCGCCGCGGCGGGTGTCGCTGCCGATGGCCGGCATGCTCCGGCCCAGCTGCTCGGCCAGGTCGCGGTAGGACTGCTTGGGCCGGATGGCGTTCATCCGCATCAGGTTCCAGGCGATCTTCAGGTTGTGCCCGACCACCGCCCGGTTCTGCTGCCAGCCGTACTCCTGGTCGGCCGACCAGTCGGCGTGGAACCGCTCCTGCACGAAGGGACTGTCCTTGGCCGGGAAGTGCTCGGTGATCAGGTCGAAGGTCTCCTCGAGCATGTCGGCGTGCCGCTTGTCCCCGGTGGCCAGGAACAGGTTGATCAGGTACGCCGGGGCGTGGTCGCCGACCGAGTTCCAGTTCTTGCGGGACCGGTTGGGGCCAAGCGACTCGTGGTGCGGGCTGAGCAGGATCGGGTCGATGTGCGAGAAGTAGCCGCCCCGCTCCGGGTCGTGGAAGAACTTGTGGAACAGGCGAAGCGTGCCGTCGATGTCCTCGGCGATGCGCGGGTCGCCGGTGACGCGGAAGGTCTGCGTCGGGCCGACCAGCGCGTAGATCTGCTCGTACGCCGGCAGCGCGTCGTAGTCGTCGCCGAACTCCGAGGTGAACAGCTTCGTCTCGACGCCGTCACGCACATCGACGCCGTGGTACCAGTAGACGACGTCGTCGTCGCGGTCAACGAACCGCATGTGCGCGCGCAGGTACTCGGTGCCCTTCTCGGCCACGCCGAGGAAGTCCTCGTTGCCGGTCAGCATGTAGGCCGAGGCCATGCCGTAGACCAGCCGCGAGATGGTGTCGGTCTCCTGCACGTGGTGGTCGCTCTTGTCGCCGCCCAGCCGCAGGGTCGTGCGGTAGTCGGCGTAGTCGACCGGGTTCTTCTTGCCGAACTGGGCGCGGCGGTAGAACTTGGCCAGCTCGTCGAGCTGCGCCGCCCACCAGCCCTGCTCCTCGAAGTTGTACTCGCCGGGGCGGCGGCCGAGGAAGGTCAGGTGCTTGGCCTCGAACCGCCCGCCCGGATAGCCGATGCCGCGCACGTGCACGTGCCGGCCCGGCACCAGCATCTCCCGCACGTGCGAGGTGGCGTCGATCGACGGCGCACCGAGGTTGCGCAGGAACTCGGCGTTGGTCAGCGCGCCCATGTCGGCCCGCACCGCCTTGCCGTCGCTGGTGCGCAGGTCGAGCAGCGCGCGTTCGTGGTCGTAGCCGGTGACGTAGCCGGCGACCGTGTCGGAGAAGGTGAAGTCCAGCTCAGCGGACATGACGCACTCCCTGCAGTGCCGGCCTCGGCCCGCGGTCCCACGAGCGGCGGTGGTCGGTGCGCGCGACGACGAGGTCGATCAGCGTGCGGGCGAACAGATGGCAGTGCCCGGCGCTGCGGCCGGTGATCAGGTCGTTGTCCACGACGACGTCCTGGTCGGTGTAGCGGGCGCCCATGTTGCGGACGTCCCCGATGAGGTTGTTGTGGCAGGTGAGCCTGCGGTCCTTGACCACCTCGGGGATGGGCGACACCAGCCACATGCCGTGGCAGATGATGCCCTTGAGGATGGTCGGCACGGCGAACGCGCGCCGCAGCAGCTGCACCGCGGGCGCCAGCTCCCGCACGTCCTCGGTGTAGCGCAACCGGTCGGACACCATGCCACCCGGCACGATCAGCGCGTCGTAGCCGTGCAGCTGCTCGTCGGTCACGGCCTCCAGGTCGCCGCTGACCGACATCGGCGCCTGGTACTCGTGGCCGAAGAAGGTCATCGACTCCTGCCCCCACAGCCGGGTGAGCAGGTCGACGTGTGCGCCCTCCTCCGCGAACCGCCTTTCGTAGTAGGCGATTTCCGGCTCGACGTAGTCGCTTTCCATCAGGATCGCGATGTTGCGTCCGACCAGCCGCCCGGTGTCGGCGACGGGTACCGAGATCGTCATTCGTCCGCCTCCTCTCAGGCCGTCACGAGGTCGATGAGGAACGGGCCGTCGTGGTCGAGCATCCGCTGCACCGCGGCCGCCACCTGCTCCGGCTTGTCCACCCGCATCGCCGGCACCCCGAGGCTTTCCGCCAACCCGACGAAGCCGATCTCCGGCTCGGCCAGGTCGAAGCCGCTGGGGTGCACGTGCTGGGCGATGTCGCGTTCCGCGAAGTAGCGGTCGATGTTGTCGTCCAGCAGCTGGTACCGGTGGTTGTTGCAGATCACGAACTTGGCCGCGACGTTGTGCCGCGCGGCCGTCCACAGCGCCTGGATGGTGTACATGCTGCCGCCGTCGCCGGTGAAGCCGACGACCGGCGCGTCCGGCCGGGCCAGCTTCGCCCCGATGGCGCCGGGAATCCCGATGCCGAGTGAGCCGCCGCGGGTGGCGAAGTACGTGCCGGGCAGCCGCCGCGGCAGGTGCGCGGTGAGGTGCGGCGACGCCGTCAGCGCTTCGTCGATCACGATCAGGTCGTCGCCGGTCTGGTTGTGCAGCTCGGCCGCGAAGACCGCCATCATCGGGCTGTCCGCGGTCACTTCGGGCCGCGGCACCTGGTCGAAGATGCCGCGGGCCCGACCGGCCTCGGCCAGGCCGTCGGCGATGGCCGCCAGCGTCGGCCTCGGGTCGGCGGCCAGCGCGATGTCCACCGGGTGGTTCTTGGCGATCTCGTAGTCGTCCAGGTCGATGTGCACGACCTTGGCGCCCGGCGGGAACGGGTTGCCCAGCGCCGGGAAGACCTCCGAGAACACGTACGTGCCGACGATCAGCACCGCGTCCACATCGGACAGTCGGCGGGCGCTGTCCTCGCCGAACATGTGCCCCGTGTTGCCCTTGTACAGCGGGTGCCGGGGATCCATGTTGAGCTCGGAGTTGTCTACGCCGTACACCGGCGCGTCCAGCATCTCGGCCACCGCGGTCAGCTGCTCCTGCGCGCCGGACACCGAAACCCCGTCGCCCATCAGGACAATCGGGTTGCGCGCGGCGGCCAGCAGCTCGACCGCCTCGGCGATGTCGGCCGCCGCCGGCGTGACCGTCCTGTTGGGAATGACGGTCGGCAGTGCCGCCTCGGCCGTGAGCTCGTCGAGCACGTCCATCGGCAGCGCGACGAACACCGGCCCGCGGGGCGGCGTCATCGCGATCTTCACGGCCCGGCGCAGCACCCGCAGCACCGAGGACGGGTCGATCACCCTGGTCGCGTACTTGGTCACCGGCTTGGCCATGGCGACCAGGTCGGCGGCCATCTGGGCGTCCATCGCGTCGTAGCGGACACCAGCCTCGCCGGCGACGACCACGAGCGGCGAATGCCCCCGCTTGGCCTGGTAGAGCATGCCGATCCCGTTGCCCAGTCCCACGCCCGAGTGCAGCTGCACCAGGGCGGGGCGGGCGCCGGCACGGGCGAAGCCGTCCGCGATGCCGATCGCGACGGTCTCCTGCAACGCCAGCACGTAGTCGAAATCCGGCACCGATTCCAGCACGTCGAGGAAGCCCTGCTCGACCGTGCCGGGATTGCCGAACATCGTGGTGATGCCGTCGGCGGTGAACTGCTCGAAGACGGCGACCTTGCCGGGCCGTGGAGTCATCGCCGGCTCACCAGCCGTACCGGGTCAGCCCCGACTCCAGCACCTCGACCAGCTTCTCGCCGGCCAGGAAGGAGTCCGGAGTGGACCGTGCGGTGATGAACGGGTAGTCCACGATCACCGAGGTCTCGTGGCCGACGTTGCCGTGGTAGCGCCCGTTCGGGCCGGTGGCGTCGCGCAGGATGTACTCCAGCGGGTACGGCGGCGGGCCCATGTTGAACTCGACGCCGATGAAGCCGGTGCCGTCCTTGTAGTCGTACTCCTTGCAGTGACCGGTGACGTGCTTGCCGTCGATGATGCTGTCCCGGTCCTCCCAGCTGCGGGCGAAGGCAAGGCAGGCAACGCCGTAGCACTCGGCCACCACCGGCTTGCCGGCGCGGACGAAGGCCAGGATCAGCTCGTGCACCCGGCCGTTGTTGGCCAGGTCCACGATCGGGCCGGAGCCGCCGACGATCACCATCGCGTCGAACGAGCGCAGGTCCTCGGCCACGTCGTCCAGCTCGCGGTAGTAGGCCTCGATCTTGCGCAGGAAGTTGTTCTCGCTGTTGTACGGCCGTTCCGGCACCCACTCGGCCAGGCTGACCGGCTCGTCGAGCCGGCCGGACCCGTCCAGCGCGACGACCGAGGCCGCCACTTCCGGCGTGGTCACCGAACGACCCAGTGGCGGGTCGATGTAGCCGGGGTCGACGCTGGGCGGCAGCGGCACCGGCCGCTTGCCGTTCGGCGTGGCGAACACGACCTGGTATCCCTGTTCGTCGCAGGCCGCCAGCGGACCGACCAGTTCCTCGCCCCAGTATCCGTATTCGGACAGGATGAAGAGGATCTTCTTGGACATGGGTGTGCTCCCCACTCGATCGTTCTTCTCGCATCGCAGTCAACCTCTCGAGTGATTGCCGAACAACACAACCACCGCTACTTCCGCGACTTGACGCAGCCACGGGCACAACAGTCGTGCGACTGCGTCAGGTCAGCGCGCGTCGAGCAGGCCTCGGCGGGGACGATTGGCCGGCCAAGTCCGCGCGGCATTGGAGACTGCCATGCCTGAACGACACCGCCCGGTGGTGCTCGCGGTCGACGACGATCCGCATGTGCTGCGCGCGATCCGACGCGACCTGAGCCGGCAGTACCAGGACCGCTACCGGGTCATGGCGGTCGACTCGCCGGCCGAGGCGCTGCGGGTGCTGGAAGCCGTGCGCAAGCGGGGCGAGGAACCCGCGCTGCTGCTGGCCGATCAGCGCATGCCGGAGATGAACGGCGTCGACTACCTGGCCCGCACGCTGGAGCTGTTCCCCCGCGCGCGGCGGGTGCTGCTGACCGCGTACGCCGACACCAAGGCGGCCATCGACGCGATCAACCAGGTGCGGCTGGACCACTACCTGGTCAAGCCGTGGGAACCGCCGCAGGAGCGGCTGTATCCGGTGCTGGACGAGCTGCTCGAGGACTGGCAGCGCACGTATCTGCCGCCGTACGACGGGATCCGTGTGGTCGGGCACCGGTCGGCGCCGGCAACGCACCGGGTGCGGGACCTGCTGACCCGGCTGCACCAGCCGTTCCGTTTCGTTGACGTGGAACGGGATCCGGCCGTCGCGGTGGACGGCCCGTTGCCGGCTGTGCTGCTGCCGGACGGCAAGGTGCTGCCCCGGCCGTCCGACCGTGATCTGGTGGAAGCCTTGGAGCTCAGCGGTCGTGAGTTCCGGGAGCACTACGACCTGGCCATCGTGGGCGGTGGGCCGGCCGGTCTGGCCGCGTCCGTGTACGGCTCCTCCGAGGGTCTGTCCACGCTGCTGGTCGAGTCGTACGTGCCGGGCGGGCAGGCGGGGACGTCCAGTCGGATCGAGAACTACCTCGGTTTCCCGTCGGGCGTCAGCGGGGCGGAGCTGATCCGTCGCGCGGTCACGCAGGCACGGCGGTTCGGCACCGAACTACTGGCCCCCGCCAGCGTTTGCGGCCTGCGCACGTCCGGACGGGCCCGCGTGCTGACGCTGTCCGACGGCCGGGAGATCAGTGCCAGCACGGTGTTGCTCTCCCCCGGCCTGCGCTACAACCGGCTCACCGCCGAGGGGGCGGACCGCTTCGAGGGCGCCGGCGTCTACTACGGCGCCACCACGTCCGAGACCGCATCCTGTGTGGGGCAACATGTTTTCGTCGTCGGCGGCGCGAAC
The DNA here is from genome assembly GCF_028622115.1 of Kutzneria chonburiensis. NCBI lineage: Bacteria > Bacillati > Actinomycetota > Actinomycetes > Pseudonocardiales > Pseudonocardiaceae > Kutzneria > Kutzneria chonburiensis. The sequence goes on along the minus strand of NZ_CP097263.1, from coordinate 9,248,620 downwards.
TCGGCCGGGCAGGCGGCGGTGCACTTCGCCCGGCACGCGCAGCAGGTCAGCCTGGTGATCCGCGGCGACCGGCTGGACAAGGGCATGTCCCAGTACCTGGTGGACGAGATCACCGCGGCGGCCAACATCGAGGTGCGGCTGAACACCGAGATCGTCGCGGCCGACGGGGACGAACAGCTGGCCGGCGTGACGCTGCTGGACAGCTCGACCGGCGTGAAGTCGACGCATGACACCGAGTACGTCTTCACGTTCATCGGGGCGCGGCCCAACACCGACTGGCTGTCGACGTGCATCGCCTTGGACGGCAACGGATTCATCCTCACCGGCCCGGACGTGCCGGTCGGGCCGAGCTGGGATCTGCCGCGGCTGCCGCTGCTGCTGGAGACGAGCGTGCCGGGCGTGTTCGCGGCCGGCGACGCGCGGGCGAACTCGATGAAGCGGATCGCCTCCAGCGCGGGCGAGGGCGCGATGGCCGTCGCCCTCGTGCACCGCTACCGGGCCGAGAGCTGAGGCGCGGCACGGTTCGTGCGGTCACAGGGGTCGCGGGCGCACCATCTCGGGCAGCCGGTCGACCACCGTCGCCGAGCCGCCGAGCAGCGACGTGACCATGCACGAGCCGATCACCAGCACCATCAGCGCCTGCGCGTCGGCCACGGCGTCGTCGCTGCCCTCGGCGTGCAGCAGCTCCTCCAGCGAGACCCGGCCGGGCACGCCGAACTCCCGCCACAGGGCCGATTGCAGCTCCGGGTGGTCCCGCAGCGAGGCCAGCAGGCCGGGCAGCGCGGCCCGCACCTCGGGCCGGTTGAACAACTCCGCGGTGTAGGCGAAGGACCCGCGCACCCACTCGCCGGAGTCGGTCGAGGCCAGCACCGGCGTCGGCTCCTCCGACCAGGCGAACACCGCCTCGAACACCAGGTGGGTCTTGGACGGCCAGCGCCGGTAGAGCGCCGGCCGGCCGACGCCGGCCCGCTCGGCGATGGCCACCATGGACAGCCGGTCCCAGCCGACCTCGACCAGCAGCTCACGCGCGGCCAGCAGGGCCGCGTCGTCGATCGCCCGGTCCCGGGGGCGGCCCCTGGGCCGCTCGGACTGCTCCATTCCCGTCATTGTGAATAACGTAACACGCTGTTACGTTAATTGGGTGGTCCTCGACGGCAAGACAGTGATCGTGTCCGGGGTCGGCGCCGGTCTCGGCCGGCAGACCGCGCTCGCGGCGGCCCGCGACGGCGCCAACGTCGTCCTCGGCGCGCGGACGGAAGACAACCTGAAGGCCGTGGCCGAGGAGATCGGGCCGCGGGCGGCGTACGCCGTCACCAACATCACCTCGGCCGACGACTGCGACGGCCTGGTGGCGGTGGCCATGGAGCGGTTCGGCGCGGTCGACGCGGTAATCCACGTGGCCGCCCGCGACCGCGTGTTCGGCGGGCTCGAAGGCGCCGACCTCGACCTGTGGCGCAAGGTGTTGGACGTCAACGTCATCGGCACCATGCGGCTCACCCAGGCCGCGCTGCCGGCGCTGTCCGTGCGCGGCGGCGCGATCGTGATCATCGGCACCCAGGCCGCGTTCAGCCCGACGCTGCCGCAGGCCGCCTACGCCACGTCCAAGGGCGCGCTGCACGCCGCCATGTTCTCGCTGGCCCAGGAGCTGGGGCCGCGCAAGATCCGGGTCAACTCGGTGGTGCCGGGCTGGATGCTGGGGCCCAACGTCGAGATGTACATCCAGTGGATCGCGGCCAGCCGGAACGTGCCCGAGGACGAGGTCAAGGCCGAGCTGGCGGCCAAGGCCGCGCTCAACGCGATCGCCGAGGACACCGATGTGGCCGAGGCGGCCGTGTTCTTCGCGTCCGACCGGGCCCGCATGCTGACCGGGCAGACGCTGTTCGTCAACGGTGGCGAGTACTTCCGCTGAGGGGAAAAGCTATGGCGCACAAGGTGATCGTCTGGGGCACCGGCGTGGTCGGCAAGCTCGTGATCCGGGAACTGCTCGACCATCCCGAGTTCTCGCTGGCCGCCGTGATCGTGCACGACCCGGCCAAGGACGGCGTGGACGCCGGGGTGCTGATCGGCGGTGCTCCGGTCGGGGTTGTCGCCACCACCGATGTGCGGTCCGCTTTGGACACCGAGGCCGACGCCGTCGCGTATTTCGGCCCCACCGCGGAGTTCGCGCTGGAGAACATCCAGAACATGGTGCTGGCGCTGCGATCCGGCAAGCACGTCGTGTCCACGTCCATGACTCCCCTGGTGTATCCGGATGTCTGCCCGCCCGAGCTCCGGGCCGCGCTGGAGCAGGCGTGCGCCGAGTCCGGCAGGGCGTGCTTCACCACCGGCATCGATCCCGGCTTCGCCAACGACCTGTTTCCGTTGACACTGCTGGGAGTCTGCGGCCGGGTCGACAGCGTGCGGATCCAGGAGCTGGTGGACTACGCCAGCTACGCCGGCGACTACAGCAAGGTCATGGGCTTCAGCCTGCCGCTGTCCGCACAGGCCGTGCTGGAGATCCCGCAGGTCCTCATCTTCGCCTGGGGCCACACCATTCCCATGATCGCCGATGCCGTCGGTGTCAAGCTCGACCGCATCGACACCGTCTACGAGAAGTGGCCCGCGCCTTCCCGTATCGAGTACCAGCACGGCGTCATCGAGGAGGGCCACTGCGCCGCCGTGCGCTTCGAGATCCGCGGTTGGGTCGGCGACGAGCCTCGTATCGTCATCGAGCACGTCAACCGCATCACCAACGCCGCTGCCCCCGAGTGGGCCCGGGCCGCGTCGGTGGAGAACGACGCCTACCGCATCATCGTCAAGGGCAGCCCCGAGATCACCCAGGAGACCGCTTTCCGCCACGAGGTCGACGGCGATCCCGTCAGCGGCGGCTGCCTGGCCACCGGGATGCGCGCCGTCAACGCCATCCCGTATCTCGACGCCCTGCCGGCCCGTTTGGTGTCAGCTCTGGATCTCCCCCTGATCCCCGGCCGCGGCACCATCCGCCAGGCCTGACGTCAGCAGTGCCGCCGGCCGGCCACCAAGATCGTCCTTCCCTGCATCCGCTGGCGCGGGCTGGCAGGATCCGGGTGTGAGGGTATCGCTGATCATCGTCTGCGGGCTGCCGGGGAGCGGCAAGACCACGCACGCCCGTCGGCTGGCGGCGGAGCGTGGCGGGGTTCGGCTCTCGCCCGACGACTGGATGGACGCATTGCGCGTGAACCTGTGGGACACGGCGATGCGGGCACGGGTGGAGGCGCTGCAATGGGTGCTGGCCAAGGACATGCTCCGGGCCGGCGTGACCGTCGTGATCGAATGGGGCACGTGGAGCCGGGCCGAGCGGGACACGGTGCGGATCGAGGCGCGGGAACTCGGCGCGTCGGTGGAGTTGGTGTACCTGGACGTGCCGGTCGACGAGCTGTGGCGGCGGATTCAGGAGCGGGGCCGGGAGGATCCGCCGATCACGCGGGCCGACCTCGAGGTCTGGAGCCGCGACTTCGAGCGGCCGACCGAGGAGGAAATGGGGCTGTACGACGGCTAGGCGGCTGCTAGGCTGCGAAGCAAGGTCATGAGTGCCAGCGTCAAGCCCCGGCTCGCTGGCCGGCAACCCTGGCGTTGGCGGGCGGGGTGCTCCGGGTGATGACCGGGCTCGGCGCACCGGCGTCGGGCAAGCCGCGAGCCAAGGAGCTGTGGACCCATGACCGTGTTCCGACCGGCCGAAGTCGAGGACGCCGACCGGATCGCCGAGCTGCATGCCGATAGCTGGCAGCGGTTCTACCGCGGCGCGTACGCGGATTCCTTTCTGGACGGCGATGTGGTGGCCAATCGTCGCGAGGTGTGGTCGGCCCGGCTCGCGTCTCCGGCCGGCAGCGCAACCGTTGTCGCGGAACAGGATGATCTACTGGTGGGCTTCGTGCACGTCATCTTCGACGCCGATCCGAAGTGGGGCAGTCTGGTCGACAACCTGCACGTCAGGCACGATCAACGCGGCTCTGGCCTGGGCCGCCGACTGCTGTGCCTCGCGGCCGAGGCCGTGGGATCTAGGCCTTTGTACCTGTGGGTGTTGGAGCAGAACGTTGCCGCGCAAGGATTCTACCGGGCGTACGGCGGCATTTCGGTTGAGACGGCGCCGGTGTCACCGCCCGGCGGGGATCCGACTCGGCTCAACGGCAGTCCTTTGATGCTGCGCATGGTGTGGCCTGAAGCCGATCAGGCGATCCGGTAGGCGGCGGATCCGTTGTGCAGGAACTGGGCCCGGCCGTTGCCGTCGTCGCCGATGAGTGAGAGCACCTGGTGGCCGTCGAATGTCGGCTCGACGGTGATGACAGCTTTGTCGGTCAGGCGGACGACTTCGACGCGGTTCTCCGGCTTTCCGTTGCGTGGCCGGTAAGTGAGGAAAGTGCGGCCGTTCTCGACGGCGAGCGTGATGTCGTGCAGGGTGGTGCGATAGGTCCCGCCCATGCGCTCCACGTCGATCGGCGTGGGGTTGGCCGGCGGCACGGGCAACGGATCCGTCTCGACGCCGGTGAGATCGTGCAGCACCTGCGCGAAGATCTCGTAGGCCAGGGGTGCGCCGCCGGCGCTGTTCGTCAACACCGCCACGGCCACACCGGCCGAGGGGGCGACCCGGAGGAACGCCTTCTGTCCCTTGGAAACGCCGGTGTGGCCGACGATTCCGTCCCGGTAGCGCATCCAGCCCAGCCCCCAGCCCACTTGACCGCCACCGAAGTCCGGGACCTCGTCGAGCTGGGTTTCGCGCAGTGCGGCCAGGTTCGGGTCGGTCAGGTGCATGCGAACGAACTCCAGCAGTTCGCGGGCGCTGATCGCCAGGTGCGAGCCGCTGGGCGTGCAGTGATAGCGAACGGCCCAGCTCGTCGTGGGCTCTCCGCCGTCGAAGTGGCCGACGGCCGCGCGGTGCAAGATCGCCTCGTACGGGTCGACGGCGACCGTCCTCAGGCCGAGCGGCGTCGCGATACGCTCGCGCAGCACGTCGTGAAAACGCTGACCGCGTAATACTTCCACCAGCCGCCCGAGCGTCGCGAAGCCGCTGTTGGAGTACGAGAAGACCGTGCCCGGCGGGAACGGATGGTCGACATCGGCCAGCGTGTCGACGAACTTCTCGATCGCGTCGTCGCCACGGCCGGTGTCGACGAAGTGGTTGGCGTCCATGCCACTCGTGTGGGTGAGCAGCTGCCGAACCGTGAACTTTCCGAGGCCGGGCCGGTAGTCGCTCACCGGCCGGTCCAGCTCCAGCAGACCCTCGTCCATCAACTGCTGAACCAGTGTGGCCGTCCAGAGCTTGGTGATCGACCCGATCTTGAAGATCGAGTCGGTGGTGGCCTCGACCCGGGTGTGCCGGCTCAGCACACCCGCCGCGTCGTCCTCGATCCGGCCGTCGGCCAGCACCGCCACCTGCGCCCCGGGCACGTCGTGCCGGGCGATGAGCTCCCCCAGGCTCCAGCCCATCGTCAGTCCAGCACCGAGCGGACGGCTTCCTCGGTGCGGCCGACCACGGCCGGACCGTCGTCGGCGGTGATGATGGGGCGCTGGATCAGGATCGGGTTCCCGGCCAGCGCGGTGATCCACTGAGCGCGGGTGGCGTCGGTCCGTTCCCACGTCTTGAGAGCGAGCTCCTTGGCCACGGCCTCGCCGGTACGCGCGATGTCCCACGGCTCCAGCCCGAGCCGGTCGAGCACGGCCGCGAGCTCGGCCTCGGTGGGCGGGTCCTCCAGATAGCGGCGCACGGTGTAGTCGGCGCCGGCCTCGTCCAGGATCGACAGCGCGGACCGGCACTTGGAGCAGGCGGGGTTGATCCAGATTTCCACCCGGCCAGCTTACGGCTGGTAGCTTCGGGCCATGTCCCCACTCGCGGCCGGATACCCGATCGGCGCGGCGGCGTCGGTCGAGCAGCTCACCGCGGACCCGCACGCGCTGCTGGCCCGCCTGCGCGCGGCCGAGCCGGTGTCGTGGCTGCCGGCGTTGAACGGCTGGCTGGTGACGCGGCACGACCTGGCGCTCCAGGTGATGAAGGACGCGGCGACGTTCACCGTCGACGACCCTCGCTTCTCGACCGCGCAGGTGGTCGGCCCGTCGATGCTCTCCCTGGACGCCGACGAGCATGCCCGGCACCGGGCGCCGTTCTCCCGTCAGTTCCGGCCGCGGGAGATCGAGGACCGGTTCGGCGATTTCGTACGGGCGGAGTGCGGTCGGCTGGTCGACGGCTTCGTCGCGACCGGTCGGGCCGAGCTGCGGCGGGCGTTGGCCGGCCCGCTGGCCGTCGCCGTGATGGCCGACGCGCTGGGCCTGGACAGCACCGACGCGAAACGCGTGCTGGCCTGGTACGACGCCATCGTGTCCGCGGTGGCCGAGATCTCCGCCGGCCACGCACCGGACCAGCCAGATCCCTTGGGTGCGCAAGCCTTTGGCGAGCTGCGCGCGCACATCGAGGGCTCGGCCGCCAAACCCTCGCTGCTGGCCGAGGCCGCCCAGGCGCTGGCCCTGCCCGAGGTGGTGTCCAACGCGGCCGTGCTGATGTTCGGCGGCATCGAGACCACCGAGGGCATGATCGCCAACCTGTTGCTGCACCTGCTGACCAATCCGTCCCAAATGGACGTTGTCCGCGCCGATCCGTCCCGGATCCCTGACGCCGTCGAGGAATCACTGCGCCTGGAGCCAGCCGCCGCGGTCGTCGACCGCTACGCGACTCGCGACGTCGAGCTGGCCGGGGCAACTATCGCCCGCGGCGATCTCGTCACCGTGTCGCTGACCGCCGCCAACCGGGATCCGGCCCTGTTCGACCGCCCGGACGATTTCGACCTGCTGCGGCCGAATCTCCGCCACCAGCTGGCTTTCGCCCGTGGGCCGCACTTCTGCCTCGGCATCGACCTCGCCCGGTTGGAGACCCGGGTCGCCGTCGAGACCGTCCTGGACCGCCTGCCCGGGCTCGCGCTCACCGACGCCGCCACCCCCGCCGGCCTCGTGTTCCGCAAGCCCGACGCCGTGCACGTGCGGTGGGACGCCCCGTGACGCCCGCCGAGGTTGCCGCCTTCGCCCTCCAGTTCCCCCAGGTCACCGAGGAGAATCCCTTCGGGCCGGGCCTGGACGTCTACAAGGTCGAGGGCAAGGTGTTCGCCATCCTCGCCCCCGCCAACCCTTCCGTCTCGCTCAAGTGCGAGCCCGGCCTGGCCATGCACCTGCGCCAGCAGTTCGAGGCCGTCACGCCCGGCTACCACCTGAACAAGAAGCACTGGAACACCGTGCGCCTCGACGGCGACGTGCCGCCCGACCAGCTCGAGGAGATGATCGAGCACTCCTACGAGTGCGTGGTCGCCGGCCTGCCCAAGGCAGTCCGGCTACGCCTTCGGTAGCCGGGTCGACACCATGCGCACCGAGCGCAGGATGTGCTCGGGGATCTCCTCGTTGCGGGTCATCGACACCGTCAGCCCCCAGGCCATCAGGAAACCCAGCAGCCCCAACGCGAGGCCCGAGATGCCGAGGACAAGGCCGACCAGCCACATGAGGTGCCGCAGCGGACTGATCAGCAGCAGGATGGGCGTCGTCACCAGCGCGGCGACGACGTAGCCGGCCGAGCCGGCCTGGTCCATCTTCATCACCACGTGCAGCAGGCGGTGTCTCCGGGTGGTCATGGTGCTCGCCTCCTCTTCCCGTCACCGACGACGCTAGGCGTGTCGGCGCGGCAAGGCGATTACCCGCCGGGTAACGGCCTACCGGTTGCGCCACAACCAGATGACGTCCCGGCCGAACGACCACACCAGCGACGCCAGCGCGATCCCCACCACGGCAAGGGAAGCGACGACCGGCAGCAGACCGGAAGCGGCGACCACGAGCAGCACGCCCTGCGCGGCGGCGACGGTCTTGCGGGCGAAGCTGGGCGGCAGCGCGCCCTTCAGCCACGGCGCGACCCAACTGGCGGCGACGAAGGCGTACCGCATCCCGCCGATGATCAGCACCCACGGCCCGAGCGACGCGGCGACGAACACACTGAGCACCAGGATCAGGAAGGCGTCGACCTCCATGTCGAACCGCGCCCCGACCGCGGTGGCGGTCCCGGTCCGCCGGGCCACCTGCCCGTCGACGCCGTCGAGGATCAACGCCACCACGGACAGCGCCACGATGGCGGCCGTCGCCGGACCGTGCATGAGGCCGTCGGCCACCAGCGCGGTGACCCCACCGACCAAAGTGGCCCGGAACAGCGTGACCCAGTTGGCCTGACCGAACGTCCTGGCCCGCGATCGGTGCAGGGCATAACCGAGGGTTGCGCACGTCACCACCGCGCAGGCGGACCCGGCGGCCAGCGCGCTCGGTCCGATCCGCAACGCCGCCCAGAGCAGGGTCAGCAGCAGCACCTGCGCGCCGAGCCCAGCGACCACGCCGGGTGTCGCTGTCGATACGTGCCGAATATGAGTGGTCACCGCGCGCCTCCACGTCCTCACGCCTCGGTCAGAACACGTCCGCTGTGATAGAAGGGTTCAAATGGACCTGACCGCACACGCGTTCTGGCTGCTACGTCCGGGCGAAGGCGAGCTCCGCCCGGTGCGGCTGACCCCACCCGGCCCCGGCGAGGTGCTGGTCAGAACGCTCTTCTCCGGGGTGAGCCGGGGCACCGAGACCCTGGTGTTCCACGGCGCCGTGCCGGCAAACCAGCACGACCTGATGCGGGCCCCGTTCCAGGAGGGCGAGTTCCCCGCCCCGGTGAAATACGGCTACCTCAACGTCGGTGTGGTCGAGGCGGGCGAACCGGGCCTGGTCGGGCGGACCGTGTTCAGCCTCTATCCCCACCAGACACGGTACGTCGTGCCGGCCACGGCGGTGACCGTCGTGCCGGATTCGGTGCCGGCCGAGCGCGCGGTGCTGGCCGGCACAGTGGAGACGGCGGTCAACGCGGTGTGGGACGCCGCTCCCCTGCTCGGCGACCGGATCGCGGTCATCGGCGCCGGCATGGTCGGCAGCTCGGTCGCCGCGGTGCTGGCCAAGTTCCCCGGCGTACGGGTGCAGCTGGTCGATGTCGACAAATCGCGGGCGGCGGTGGCCTCGGCGCTGGGCGTGGAGTTCGTGACGCCGGAGGAGGCGGCCGACGGCTGCGACCTCGTCGTGCACGCCAGCGCCACCCCGGCCGGCCTGACCCGGGCGCTGGAGCTGCTCACGCCGGAGGGCACCGTCGTCGAGCTGTCCTGGTACGGCGACAAGCAGGTCAGCGTGCCGCTCGGCGAGTTCTTCCACTCCCGGCGGCTGGTCGTGCGCAGCAGCCAGGTCGGCACCATCCCGGCGGCCCGCCGCGGCCGGCACACCTTCGCCAGCCGTCTCGCGCTGTCGCTGGACCTGCTGGCCGATCCGGTCTTCGACGCCCTCATCACCGGCTCGAGCGAGTTCGCCGACCTGCCGTCGGTCATGCCGCGGCTGGCCGACGGCCGGCTGCCGGCGCTGTGTCACCGCATCGTTTACCCGTCAGGAGGATGACCTTGTTCAGCATCACCGTCCGCGACCACATCATGGTCGCGCACAGTTTCAAGGGCGAGGTGTTCGGGCCGGCCCAGCGCCTGCACGGGGCGACGTTCGTGGTCGACGCGACCTTCAAGCGGGCCGAGCTGGACGACGACAACATCGTGGTGGACATCGGCCTGGCGAGCCAGCAGCTGGGCGAGCTACTCGGCGAGCTGAACTACCGCAATCTGGACGAGGAGCCGGACTTCGCCGGCATCAACACCTCGACCGAGTTCCTGGCCAAGGTCATCGCCGACCGGCTGGCCGAGCGGACCAAGGCCGGCGCGCTCGGGCCTTCGGCCGGCGGGCTGTCCGGCATCGCGGTCACGCTGCACGAGTCGCACAACGCCTGGGCCAGCTACGAACGGTCCCTGTGAGGGTTCACCTGGTCTGGCCGGCCGGGATCGCCGACCTCGCCGCGCCCAGCGGCGGCAATGTCTACGACCGGCGGGTCAGCGCCGGCCTGTCGTCGCTGGGCTGGGATGTGCACGAGATCCTGGCCGGCGGCGACTGGCCGCGTCCTGACGCGGCGGCGCTGGCAGAGTTGCGGACGGCGCTCGACCACCTCGACTCCGGCGAACTGGTGCTTTTTGACGGTTTGGTCGCGTGTGGCATTCCAGAGATAGTCGTGCCGGCTGCTCGTCGGTTGCGGGTCGTCGTGCTGGTCCACCTCAGATTGGCGGCCGAGACCGGTCTTGCAAACGACGTCCGCGATGAACTCGACCGCCGCGAACGAAAAGTCCTGCATTCCGCACACGCGGTCGTCGCCACCAGCCCCTGGGCCGCCAGTGAACTGGCTTCACACCATAACCTGTCGGTGAACCTAGTTCACAGCGCCGATCCCGGTGTCGACAGTTCACCGCTGGCCCGGGGCACGGACGGCGCCTCGCAGCTGCTCTGCGTCGCGTCGGTGACCCCGCGCAAGGGCCACGACCTGCTGATCGATGCGCTGTCCACGATCAACGACCTGGACTGGCGCCTGGTGTGTGTCGGCGCACTGGAACAGGCGCCGGCTCACTTGAGCCAATTTCAAAACGACTCCAGAATCGAGTTCGTGGGCCCGCTGCACGGCCCGGCTCTGGAACAGCGCTACGACGCCGCCGACCTGTTCGTGCTCGCGTCCCGCGCCGAGACCTACGGCATGGTCGTGACCGAGGCACTCGCCCGCGGTATCCCCGTGCTGACCACCGATGTCGACCCGCTGCCGCAGACCGTCGGCCGGGCGCCGGACGGCGGCGTGCCCGGGCTGCTCGTCCCCGCGACCGGGCTCGCGACCGCGCTCCGGAACTGGCTCACGGATGCTGACCTGCGGGAACGACTCCGGAAGGCGGCTCGGGACCGGCGTGACATGCTGCACGGGTGGGAGCACACGACGAACCGACTGGCCGCAGTGTTGACGCAGGCGACGCGGAGTTCACCCCCGAGTGGCTGACGCTGCGGGAGCCGGTGGACGCCGCCGCCCGCTCCGGTGAGCTGGTCGACCGGCTGGTGCGGCTGTTCGCCGGCCGGGACCGGCTCGTCATCCGCGATCTGGGCTGCGGAACCGGCTCGCTGGGCCGCTGGCTGAGCCCGCTGCTGCCGAATCCGCAGCACTGGATCATGCAGGACCGTGAACCAGATCTGCTGGGGCACGTGTATATGGATGTGCCCTCTACCGCTCCTGTCACGGTCGAGACCCGGCTGGGCGACCTCGGCGGCGTCACCGCCGAGGACCTCGCCGGCACCTCGCTGGTGACCGCATCCGCGCTGCTCGACATCCTCACCACCGAGGAAGTCGACCGGCTCGCCGCCGCCTGTGCCGGCGCCGGTGTGCCCGCGCTGTTCACGCTTTCGGTGCTCGGCGAGGTCGAGCTGTCCCCCGCCGACCCGCTCGACGCCGAGATCACCGCGGCGTTCAACGAGCACCAGCGCCGCGTCCAGGACGGTCGACGGCTGCTCGGCCCGGACGCCCCGGCCGCGGTCGTCGAGTCGTTCCGCAAGTTCGGCGTCGACGTGCGGGTGGCCCAGAGCCCGTGGCAGCTGGGGGCCGCGAACCCCGAGCTGACCGTCGAGTGGCTGCGTGGCTGGGTCGGCGCGGCCGTCGAGCAGCGCCCGGAGCTGGCCGCCGAGGCCGCGAGCTACCTGCGCCAGCGGCTGGACGCCGTCGACGCGGGTCGGCTGAGCGGCACGGTCGGGCACGTGGACGTCTTGGCGGTGCCGGCATGATGCGGGCGATCTGGCCGTGGCTGAAGATCGTCGCCGGGGCGGCCATCATCGGCATCCTGTTCTGGCGGCTGGGCACCGGCGCCTTCGTGGACGGCCTGCGTGAGATCAACCTCCTGGGTATCGCCGCCGCGCTCGGCATCGGCTTCCTGACCACGCTGTTCAGCGCGTGGCGCTGGTGCATCGTCGCCGACCGCCTCGGGCTGAAGCTGTCGCTGCGCACCGCTGTGGCCGACTACTACCGGGCGCTGTTCATCAACGCGGTGCTGCCCGGCGGCGTGCTGGGTGACGTGCACCGGGCCGTGCAGAACGGTCACGACACCGGTGACGTCGGCCGGGGCGTGCGGGCCGTCGTGCTGGAGCGGACCGGCGGGCAGCTGGCCATCCTTGCCGTCGGTGTCGGCGTGCTGCTGACCGATCCGACGCTGATCGGCCAGGTCATCGGGGACCTCGTGCCGCCGCAGGCGGCGATCGCGCTCGGCGTGCTGGCCGTCATCGCGGCGGTCGTCGTGCTGGCCACGTCCTCCCGTCTGCCCCGCTGGCGCGAGGCGCTGGCCCGCACGCTGGTCGACATCCGCCGCAGCCTGCTGAGCAGCCGCTCGTGGCCGGCCGTCGTGCTGCTGTCGGCGGCCACGCTGGCCGGGCACCTGTCGCTGTTCATCGTCGCCGCGCGGTCGGCCGGCTCGACCGCGTCGGTCGGCCAGCTGCTGCCGCTGCTGGTGCTGGCCCTGATCGCCATGGGCCTGCCGCTGAACGTGGGCGGCTGGGGTCCGCGCGAGGGCGTCGCCGCGCTGGCGTTCGCCGCTGCCGGGCTCGGCGCCACGCAGGGTGTCACCACCGCCGTGGTCTACGGCGTGCTGACGTTGATCTCCGCGCTGCCCGGCGCCGCCGTGCTCGTGCTGCGGCGCGTGCATCGGCCGATCGCCCCGGCCCCGCTGGAACGGGTCCCGGAGCCGGTCACGGTGCGGGCCGAGCCGATGGTTCGCCGGAAGGTGCAGCCGCAGGCCGCCTGAGTGGGCAGTGCAGATCTCACGAACAGGTGGACCGAGGTGGCGGCGGTTCACAAGTTGATCTGCGATCCTGTGCCGGTGACCGAGTACGCCTACGACCGGACCCGAAACGTCCTGCTGGCGGTGTGGAGCGTCGGCATCGGCAACGTCGCGGAGACCGTCGTGGCGTTCGGCGACGATCTGCCCGGTCCCGAGCACGGCCTACAGCTGGCCTACGAGCTGACCCTGCTGTCCGAGCATCTGTGGCGCACCTACACCCATCCGCTGACCGAGGCCGTCGACCAGCCGGACGAGGCGCTCAGCCGGGCCCGCAACCAGCTGGCCGTCGACCTGGTCACCGGGGCCATGCGCGAGCCGCACCTGCCGGTCGGCAACCACATGCGGGTCTGTGACAGCGACGTGCTGGAAGCCGGCCACATGGTCGGCCGGACGTTGCACCGGATCGCCGATTTCGACGTCACCCAGCAGGCCGTGGCCGATGTCGAGGCGGAGATCGACGCGCTGCGCAAGGCGGCGCTGGGCGACCTGACCGGCCGGGCCAACCAGGCGGTGGTGCTGACCCGGTCGGATCCGCAGCCGAACCAGGTCGCCGCGGCCCACGCGTACTTCGAGAAGGACCCGATCGGGCCGCCCGAGCTGTACACCAAGATCGACGCGACCTCGGCCGCGGTGGCGGCGGTGCACTGGCTGGACGCGGCGATCATGACCATGCGGCGTGATTCGAACGGCGAGCTGTCCGACGCCTTCCGGCCGGTGCCCCAGGGCGACCTGACCGGCGACCTCGCGGTGCTGGTCTTCAGCCGGCTGGCCGGCGGCGAGCTGCCGCGGGACATCGTGATCTCGCTGGTGAAGGAGGGCATGTCGGCCCGGAAGCTGCTGGAGCGGCTGCTGATCGGCATCAACCACTGCTGGCTGCTGTACAGCGAACACGACACCAACGCGTCGTCTGATCAGATTTATGACACATTTCGCGCCAGGATGAGGAGAATGGCGGTTGAGGGACGAGACCGCATCCTGTAGTCGTGGAGGGCCGCCGTGGTGAGCATCGTGGACGTCGCGCGGGCGGCCGGCGTCGCACCGAGCACGGTGTCGTACGTGATCAGCGGCAAGAGACGCATCTCGCCGGGCACCCGGCAGCGGGTCGAGCAGTGCATCCGCGACCTGGGCTACCACCCCAACGCCGGTGCCAGGGCGCTGGCCAGCAGCCGCACGAACGTGCTCGCGCTGGCCGTGCCGCTGAGGCAGGACCTCAACCTCTCGGTGATCATGCAGTTCGTGTCGTCGGTCGTCACCTCGGCCCGTGAGCACGGGCTCGACCTCTTGTTACTCACCAAGGACGACGGTCCGGCCGAGTTACGTCGTGTGGCGTCCTCGTCCATCGCCGACGCCCTGATCGTGATGGACATCGAGTCCGTGGACGGCCGCATCCCGATGCTGTCCGCGCTGGACCGGCCGGCCGTGTTGATCGGGCTTCCGGACCAGCACAAGGGCCTGAGCTGCGTCGATCTCGACTTCACCGCCGCCGGCGCGACCTGCGTGCGGCATCTGGCCGACCTCGGCCACCGGGACATCGCGCTGATCGGCCCGTCGCCCGAGGTCTACCGCCGCGGCACCAGCTTCGCCGGCCGTTTCCGCCGCGGCTTCGACAACGCCGCCGCCGATCGTGGCGTGCAGGCCACCGTCCATCCGTGCGGCCCTTCCTACGACGCCGCGATGGCCTGCCTCGACCAGGTTTTCGCCGCACAGCGTCCCGTCACCGGCCTGGTCGTGCACAACGAGGCCGTGTTGTCGGACGTCCTCAGCGGCTTGGCCAGCCGTGGTCTCCGTGTGCCGGAGGACATCTCGGTTGTCGCCGTCTGCCCGGACACCATGGCCGACAGCGGCGCCGTCGCCGTGACCAATGTGGCCATACCCGCGCCGGAAGTAGGCGATCTCGCCGTGCGCATGACGATCCGTCAACTTGCCGGCCCGCCGGAGCCCGAGGTGCACCTGCTGCCGCCGCGGTTGACCGTGCGTCAGAGCACCGCACCGGCCGTCGTGCACATCTGATCAATCCCATTTGGCCTCCGATCGGCCCGTTGATCCCATCCCTGGACGCGGCAAGATCAGGGCATGGCGGACGTGAGCAGGATTCGGCTCGTGGCGGTCTATGCCGGCGCGACCATCGGACCGCTGGCCGGCGGGCTGGTCGCGCCGATGCTGCCCGAGTTGAGCCAGTCGCTGCACACCTCCGTGACCGACGCCGCCGGGTCCGTGACGGTGTACTTCATCCCGTTCGCGCTGCTGCAACTCGTGTCGGGGACGTTGGGCGAGCGCTGGGGCGTTCGCCGGACCGTCCGGGCGGCGTACCTGGTGTTCGTGGTGGCGTCGCTGGGCTGCATGGTCGCGCCGAACCTGGAGATCTTCCTCGCCGGGCGGGCGGTCCTGGGCGCGGCCAACGCATTCACCTCGCCGTTGTTGCTCGCCAGCCTCGGTGACCTCGTGCCGCGGGAGCGACTCGGACGCGCCGTCGGCCTGTACGCCAGCTGTATGTCCGGCGGCCAGTCGTTCTCGCCGCTCATCGGTGGCCTCGCCGCCGGCATCGACTGGCGACTGGGTTTCGCCGTGGTCGCGGTGGTATCAGTGGCCCTGGCCTTCGTCCCTCCGCTGGGCGAGCCACGACCCGGCACATCGGCACCACCGTGGCGGCCGCTGCTGAGCGTGCGCATGGGTTTGCTGTCCACGAGCGCCGTCGCCTCATTCCTGGGCGGCGCCGGGCTGCCCTTCCTGGTCGCGTTGTACGCCCACGACTTCCTCGGCGCATCGCCGGAAATGGCCGGCGTCTCACTGGTCGGCTTCGGCCTCGCCGGCCTGGTCTTGGGCCCCGTCTGGGGCATGGTCTGCGACCGCGTCGGCGCCAGGACCGTCGGCGTGATCGGCGCGATCACCGGCGCCGGTCTGATCGCCGCAATCGGCCTCACCGGTGCCCTGTGGTCGCTGGCCGTGTGTTGGACCGTCGCCGGCGCCGCGTCCGCGATGCTCACGGTGTCGCTCCAGAACCTGACCATGAGCGCCGTCCCCGGCAACCGCGCCGGCGCGGTGTCGGTCGTCTCCGGCTTCCGCTTCGCCGGCAGCGCCCTGGCCCCGGCAGCGTGGCTTCCCGTGTACCACAATGGGTCCACGATCGCCTTTGCCCTGGCGGGAAGTACCCAGCTGATCGCCGCGGCTGCGTTAGTCTGCCTGCGTGGTCGACATGATCCTGCCGCGTTACGGTGAACGCTCGCTGTGCGAGGTGACGCCGTCGCTGCTCGCGGCGCTCGGTGCGGCGGGCTTTGACAACGTGCTGGGCGTCGAGCGGGTGTCGGCGGCCTGCCTGCTGGTGATCGACGGCCTGGGCTGGGATCTGCTGCACGCCCATGCCGACGAGGCCCCGTTCCTGGCCCGGCACGCGATCGGCACGGAGCCGGTGACGGCGGGATTCCCGAGCACGACGGCGACCAGCGTGTCCACGTTCGGCACCGGGCTGCCCTCGGGCCAGCACGGGATCGTGGGCTACAGCTTCGCTGCGCCGGAGCTGCTGTACGCGTTGCCGTGGCGGGTCGACGGCGTGGATGCGCGGGAAACGCTGGTGCCGGAGGAGATTCAGCCGCTGCCGACGGCGTTCGAGCGTGCGGGCGTTGACGTGACGATCGCGGCGCCGATGCTGCAACGCGGCTCGGGCCTGACGCGGAGCGTGCTGCGCGGCGGCGTGTTCGAGCCGGTGTTCGCGCTGGGCGACCTGAGCTCCAAGATCGCGGCCAACCGCAGCGGGTTCTGCTATGCGTACCACGGGGATCTGGACACGATGGGTCACCTCTACGGCCCGGGCTCGGACGCCTGGCGCTGGCAGCTCAACCACATCGACCGGCTGATCGCCACCGTGGTCGACGCGCTGCCGCCGGGTGCGCTGCTGGCCGTGACGGCCGACCACGGCATGGTCGAGATGAAGTCCACAGTGGACTTCGACACCGAACCCCGCTACGGGAAGGAGTTCGCCTGCTCGGCGGCGAGCCCCGGGCCCGACACGTCTACACCGAGCCGGGTGCCGCGCCGGACGTACGGGCGAGGTGGCAGGACATGCTGGGCGACAAGGCAATCGTCGTCAGCCAGGAGCAGGCGATCGACGAGTACTGGTTCGGCCCGGTCGCCGACCGCGTGCGGCCGCGGATCGGCGACGTGCTCGCGGTCGCACTGGACGACATCGGCATCATCCGCTCGGACAAGGAAAAGATGGAGTCCGCGCTCGTCGGCGTGCACGGTTCGCTGACACCTGCCGAGATGCGGGTGCCGTTTCTGACCTTCGTCGGCTAGTCGGCGTAGAGTCGGCGCAGCTCGAACTTCTGCACCTTGCCGGTGGCGGTGCGGGGCAGGCTGTCGACGACGATCAGCGCGGTCGGCTTCTTGTACGAGGCGAGTTTGTCCCGGCAGTGCTCGACGACCTCGTCCAACGTGGGCGGGTCGGCCGGGTCGGCGGCGGTGACGACGGCGACGGGCGTCTGCACCCACTTCTCGTGCTTGACCCCGATCACGGCCACCTCGCCCACCTTGGGATGGCTGTCGATGACCGCCTCCACCTCGGCGCAGTAGATGTTCTCGCCACCGGAGATGATCATGTCCTTCTTCCGGTCCACCACCCAGATGAAGCCGTCCTCGTCGGCCTTGCACAGGTCGCCGGAGTGGAACCAGCCGCCGGCGAACGCCTCGGCGGTGGCCTCGGGCTTGCCCCAGTAGCCGGGGGTGATCACCGGGCCGCGATAGACGATCTCGCCGACCTCGCCCGGCTTCACGTCCCGCAGCTCTTCGTCGACGATCCGCACCTCGAGGCCCGGGATCGGCGTGCCGATCGACCCACGCTTGCGCACGGCGTCCTCCGCGCGCAGCAGACACACCGTCGCACAGGTCTCGGTCTGCCCGAAGGCGGTGAACGCCGCCGCGTTCGGGAAGGTGTCAGCCAGTGCCTGCAAGGTCGACGGCGTGGCCGGCGATGCGCCCCAGGTTATGTTGCTCAGCGCCAAGTTCCGCTCTTTGACGCCGGGCACCGCGCAGATCGCCTGCCACTGGCTCGGCACGAAGAAGGTCGTCGTGATCTGTTCCCGCGCCAGCAGATCGACCACGCCGGCCGGGTCGAAGCCGGTGCCGGAGTAGATCACCACACGGTCGCCGCCGAGCAGCCGACCCAGCGCGGTGCCCATGCCGGCGATGTGGAACATCGGCACGCCGAGCAGCACGACTTCGCCGTTCGGACACTTGCCGCCGGCCGCGATGCGTTGCAGCATCCCGGCCATGACCAGGTTCCGGTGGGTCAGCACGGCGCCCTTGGGCCGACCGGTGGTGCCCGAGGTGTACATGATGAAGGCCGGATCGTGTTCCGGCACCACGATGTCCAGGTCGTCGTCCGGCTCGGCGGCCAGCGCCGCCTCGAAGTCGTCACCGATGCACAGGGTGGACCGTACACAGTCCACTTCGGACAGTGCCGCCTCAGCCAGCGGGGCCGTGACCGGATCCACGATCATCAGGGTGGCCGCGCAGTCGTGCACGATGTAGGCGACTTCGCCCGCCACCAAGCGGAAGTTGACCGGCACCACGATCGCGCCCAGCCGCAGGACGGCGTAGAACGCCTCGGCGGTCTCGATGTGGTTGGTGGCCAGCACCGCCACCCGGTCGCCCGCGTGCACACCGCGCTCGCGCAATGCCCTGGCCAGCCGATTGACCCGGCGGTCGAGCTCGGTGTAGGTGCGCCGGGTCTCGTCCAGCTGCAACGCCACCCGGTCCGGGTAGATTCGGGCAGTCCGGGCCAGCTGATTGGCCAGCGCCATGCTGCCGGCCGCGGTGGCGGCCGCGACGTCCGGGTGCGATGCAGCGATCATCGTCCACACTCCCTTGTGCGCCAGGCCGTTTCGACGCTACCCAGGCAACGCGGCCGTGACAACACCCGGCCGGCCGATCAAGCCCCCAGCCGGCACAGCGTCCACCGCGGTGGCGGCCAGGCCGTCGGGTCACCGTCGGTGGTCCACTCGGTAATGGTCGCCGGCCCGATGGCCATGTCGAAGCCGCGCAGCAACGGCTGGTTGCCGAACGTCACCAGTGATGCCTCGACCGTTTCCTTGTGGCCGACCGCGATCACCGTTTCGTCTCGGTGCCGCGCCGCCAGTTCGAGCAGCGTGCGGCTGACCCGGAGGACCAGCTCCGCCCACGCCTCGTTGCCCGTCTCGAACGGTCGGAATACGCCACCGCCGTCGACCCCGAAGCGCCGCTGGAATTCCCCGGCGGTCATGCCCGTCGCCTCCGGCGGCGTGTGCCAGGTGCACAGGCCGCAGTCCTGCGTCACGCCGACCCCGAGCCGCTCCGCGATCACCGCCGCCGTCTCGATCGCCCGCACCTCCGTGGACGAGTAGACGACAGCCGGCCCCTCCACTCCCAGCCGCTCGACCACATCCACGGCCTGTCGTCGGCCCACCGCGGTCAGTCCTTCCGGGCCGCGCAGCGTGTGCTCGGATTCGCCGTGTCGAACCAGCAGCAGTCGAGGCATGACAAATACTCCACTGTGGACTGAGGAAATACCGTTGACGGCAACGCTGCCGCCGAGGCACTCTATCCGCAGTCACCGAACGAAGGAGTCCCGCCATGCTTTGTCAGCTGCCGCTGTAGGGGTCGGCTCTCGACGTTCGTCGATGCAGCCGCCGCGATCTCGTGGCGGCTTTTTTGTTGTGCCCACGGGTACTCGCGAGGAGACCTGCTCTGGCCCACGTCACGACGGTCGTGTGACGGTCTGCAAAACCGTTGGCACCGGGTTCGACTCCCGGGTGGGCTTCCACAGAGGACGGCAAAGGGCCGCCCGCGAGGTTCGCGGGCGGCCCTTTCACCGGGGAAAACTAGACCGACTGATCCACCCACACGGACTTGGTCTGCGTGTAGCTGTTCAGGCTCTCCGGCCCGAACTCCCGCCCGTAGCCGGAGGCCTTGTAACCGCCGAACGACACCGCCGGGTCGAACTGGTTGTAGGTGTTGATCCAGCACGTGCCGGCCCGCATCGCGGCGGCCACCCGGTGCCCGCGCCGGATGTCGCTGGTGTGCACGCCCGAGGCCAGGCCGTACTGCGTGCCGTTGGCGATCGCGATGGCCTCTTCCTCGGTGTCGAACGGGATCACCGCGAGCACCGGGCCGAAGATCTCCTCCTGCGCGATGCGCATGTCGTTGCGCACGTTGCCGAAGATCGTCGGCTCGAAGTAGAAGCCGCGTTCGCCGCCGGCCACCTGAGCCGGCCCGCCGCCGACGAGCAGCTCGGCCCGGTCCTCGTCGCGGCCGATCGCGGCGTACTCGCTGACCTTGTTGAACTGGCCGGCGTGCGCGAGCGGGCCGATCATCACCGACGGGTCGAGCGGGTCGCCGGGCCGGGTCGCCCCGGCCTGCTCGACCAGCGCGGACACCACCTGGTCGTACACCGGCCGCTGGACCAGCAGCCGCGAGCCGCTGGTGCAGATCTCGCCCTTGTTGTAGAAGATGCCGAAGAACGCGTTCTGCACCGCCTGGTCCAGGTAGGCGTCGGCGAAGATGATGTTGGCGGACTTGCCGCCCAGCTCCATCGTCACCTTCTTCAGCCCGTCCGCCGACGCGCGGATGATGCCCTGGCCGATCGCGGTCGACCCGGTGAACGAGATCTTGTCGACCGCCGGGTGGGCGACCAGCGCCTCGCCCAGCTCCGCGCCGGGCCCGGTCACCACGTTCAACACGCCGGCCGGCAGACCGGCCTCGGCGAACAGTGCGGCGATCTTGAGCGCCGACAGCGGTGTCACCTCGGACGGCTTGTGCACCACCACGTTGCCGGTGGCCAGCGCGGGCGCGAGCTTGGCCGCGGACAGCACGAGCGGGTGGTTGAACGGCGTGATCGCGCCGACGACACCGATCGGCTCACGCCGGGTGTACACCAGCATCTGCGGCAGGTTCGGCCTGGTCACACCGCCCAGATCAGCCACGAGCCCGGCGAAGTAGCGGTAGATGCCGGCGACCCAGGATGCCTCGGGGGCCGAGAACATGATCGGCTTGCCCATGTCGACCGTCTCGAGGACGGCGATCTCCTCGGCGTCCCGTTCGATCAGGTCGGCGACCTTCAGCAGCACCCGAGCCCGCTCACGGGCCGCCATCCGCGGCCACGGACCCTCGTCGAACGCGCGGCGGGCCGCGAGCACTGCTCGGTTCAGGTCCGCGACGCTTGCGTGCGCGATGTCGGCGATCTCCGAGCCGTCGGCCGGGTTGAGCGTGGGCTGGGTACGGCCGCCCTCGGCGTCGCGCCACTCGCCGTCGACGAAGAGCTTCGGCGGCGCCGTCATACGGACACCGGTATCGATGGTCGTAGTCATGTCTCGTCTCCCCCTTGGTAAGGGATTCTCAGATCAAGCGGGTGTGGCCGCAGGCTCCGCCGCGGGCACCACGGGCCGTGCGGTCCGGCGCGCCGAGATCAACATCGCGCCCACGGCGAGCACCTCGCAGCCGACGGCGGCGATGGGCAGCACCGACGGGCCGCTGGTCAGCAGCACGCCGCCGATCACGCCGGCGATCGCCTGTCCGAGGTAGAGCGCCGACGCGTTCAGCGACAGCACGACCGGCCCGTGCGGCCCGGCGACACCGAGCAGACGCTGCTGCTGCGCCGGGTTGAACATCCAGCCGAGCAGCGACCACACGGCGACGATCACGCACAGCACCACCGCGGCGACCACGCCGGGCGTGCCGAGCCGGGCGAGCGCCGACAGCGCGAGGAAGGCGACCATCAGGCCGGCCATGGAGATCACCGCGACCTTGGCCGGCGCCATCCGGTCGATGAGCACGCCGGCGACCAGGTTGGAGATCACCGCGCAGATGCCGAAGATGAGGTACACCACGGTGAGCAGGCTGCCGGTGATGCCCGCGGTGAGGCCGGCGAACCAGGCCAGGTAGGTGTAGATGACGAACACGCCGCAGATGGACAACGCGGTCGCCAGCAAGGAGCTCGGCACACCGCGGGTTCCCGCGACGACGATGCGCTGACGCAGCGAGGCCACACCGGTGGACGGCATCGCCTCCAGCGACCGGGCCAGGCCGACCAGCGCGATCAGGCCGAGCACCGCGACGAACACGAAGGTGGTGCGCCAGTCGGCGGCCTGGCCGACGAGCGTGCCCAGCGGCACGCCGAGCGCGGTCGCCAGCGTCAGCCCGCCGAGCACGACGGCCAGCGCGCGGCCACGTTCCTGCGGTGCGGCCAGCTGGGCCGCCACGGCCGAGGCCGCCGGCGTGTACATCGCCGCGCCGAGCGCCGCGACCACCCGCGCCACGACCATGATCGCGTAGTTCGGCGCGATCGCGGCCACCACGTTGGCCAGCACGAACACGCTCATGGCGATCAACAGCGCCCTACGGCGGCACATGTTGCCGGTGAGCACGGCGATCACCGGCGCGCCGACGGCGTAGACACCGGAGAACACGGTGATCAGCAGGCCCGCGACGCTGAGCGAGACACCGAGGTCGGCGCCGACGCGGGGCAGCACGCCGCTGATGACGAACGCGTCCGTGCCCAGCGCGAAGGTGCCGAGGGCGAGTAGGAGAACGGGTTTGCGGGCCGAGCCGCTGGGCAGCGCGGCCGCAATGGATCGAGCACGCATGCTGGATCTCCTCGGTCGAGATTGTAATGTCGTTCGACGGTAGGGTGGTCGGCCGATTGCGGGCGGTCACCGACCGCTACTGCGTCAAGTGCGTCATCCGATCCGGGCAAGCTCCGCCGGATCCTGGTCGACGTAGCCCTGGCTGACCTCGATCACCACGCCGTCGGGATCGGTCACCCACACCGTCTTCCAGTTCGGGATGAACTCGTCGAACCGCAACGGGCCCAACGAGACCGGCAGCCGGCCGTCGGCCCGCGCCAGGAACGCGTCGACATCGTCCACCTGGAACGCGAGGTGCCGGACGGTGCCGGGGTTCTGCGGCCCGTCGTTCTCGGTGTCCTGTGCCGGCTTCGCGTCGGTGCCGAACAGTTCGAGATAGACGTTGTCGTGCCGGAGGAACACCACCCGGACGCCATCGGCCTCCACCACCCTGGCCCGCTGGAAACCGAACCAGCGGACGTAGAACTCCTCGGTCACGCGCTGGTCCCGGCAGTTCAGCCCGACGTGCGCCCAGCGCACGGCAACCGCTGTGGTCATCGCGTCCTCACTTGCCCAGCACGGGCGCGAACGGCGCGCTGTCGTGGAAGTTGGCCATGTAGGTGATCTGGCCGTCCCGCACCACGAAGTAGTTGCAGACGTCGGCCTCGATCTCCTCGCCGTTCGTGGTGACGGCGGAGATGTGGGAGACCACCGCGGCCTGCTCCCCGTCCACCACCACGTGCGCGGGCACGTTGGCGAACTTGGTGTAGGTCTGCGGAAAACCCTTCATCATCTCGCGCAGCGTCGCGCGGCCCTCGACGTGGCCGGCCAGCTGCTCGTCCATCACCTGGTCCGGCGCGAACAGGTCGCACCAGGTGTCCCAGTCGCCGGCGTTGGCCAGCGCGTAGTACCGGGTCACGATGTCCTTCGTCGTTTCCATGGTCCCCTCCGAAAATCCGTGGATGTGTCAGTCGCCCCAGGACGGCAGCGGCACGCCCAGCTGCCCGACCAGCGTCAGCAGGTCGTCGACGGCCCAGCGCTCGACGAACCGGCCGTCCTCGACGCGCCAGAGTTCGTGGGTGTACCAGCGCAGCTCGTTGCCGGTCGGCGCCTGGCCGAGGAAGTCGCCGACGTGCTTGCCGGTCAACAGGATCCGGGTGAACACCTGGTCGCCCGCGCCGACCACGTCCTCGGGCGTCGCGACCATCTCGAGCGCATCGATCACGCCGGCCAGGTTCTTGCGGTACACCTCGAGGCTGGTGACGTCGACGAGACCGGGGTGGTGGTCGACGAAGTCGGCGACCATCACCTCGTCGAGCTGGTCGTAGTCGCGCCGGTTGAAGATGTCGGCGAACTTCAGGTACAGCTTCTCGTTCTCGCTGGGCATCTAACCCTCCGAAGCTCCACTATGGACAGTGAGGTTGGCCGCGCTGATCAGCGCGGCGGCCTTCTCCCCGATCATGATGCAGGCCGCGTTGGTGTTGCCGGCGACGATCTTCGGCATCACCGAGGCGTCCGCAACGCGCAGTCCGTCGACGCCGCGCACGCGGAGTTCACTGTCCACGACCTCACCCATCGAGCAGGTGCCGACCGGATGCCAGAGCGTGCCCGCGTTGCGGCGCGCGAACTCGGCCAGCTCGGCCCGGCTGCGCACCTCGGGACCCGGCGCGATCTCGACGTCGGTGAACTCGGCGTACGCGCTGGTGTGGGCCAGCGTTCGCGCCAGCTCGATGCTTTCGACGAAGGTGTCCACATCGTGGGGGTCGGCGAGGTAGTTCGGCTGGAGCACCGCGGTGGCGGCGGGATCGTTGGAGCGCAGGCCGATCGTGCCGACGCTGCGCGGCTGCACGATCACCGGGGCGAACGTGAAGCCGGGTCCCGGCCGGTCCAGCTCGGGGCTGACGAACTTCAGGCCGCCCACCTTGAACTGCACGTTCGGCGACGCGTCCGGGCCGACCTGGCTGCTGCGGGTGAACAGTCCCGTCTCGGCGATCAGCGTCGGCTCGGACGGCTGCTCCTGCTTGCTGAGGTAGACCACGCCGAGAATCATGTGGTCCTGTAGGTTCTGCCCGACCCCGGGCAGATCCGCGACGACGTCGATGCCATGCCCGGCAAGGGTTGCCGCCGGCCCGATGCCCGAGAGCATCAACAGCTTCGGCGATTCGTACGCGCCGCAGCTGAGCACGACCTCGCGGTCGGCCCGCACCCGCTCGACCCGTCCGTCCACAATGTACTCGACACCGACGGCCCGACCGTGCTCGATCACGACCCGGCTCACCTGGGCGTTGCTGCGCAAGGTGAAGTTGGGCCGGTCCATGATCGGCCGCAGGTAGGCGACGGCGGTGCTGGCCCGCCGGTGCTCCCGGGTCTTCGTCGCCTGGTAATAGAAGACCGTGTCTTCCTGGTGTTCGGCGTTGTAGTCGAACCGGCGGTCCTCGGCGCGCAGCCCGATCTCGGCGCCCGCCTCGAACAGCCGGTCGGCGACCGGGGTCGGGTCGGAGTGGTAGATCACGCTGAGCGGACCGTCCGCGCCACGGTAGCCCGACGCGCCGCCCTCGAAGTTCTCCATCTCCCTGAAGTGGGGCAACACATCCTGGTAGCCCCACCCGGTGTTGCCCAACTCGTGCCAGTGATCGAAGTCCCTGCGGTTGCCCCGCACGTAGACCATCGCGTTGATGGAGCTGGAGCCGCCCCACACCTTGCCGCGCGCGACCGGCACGGTCCGCCCGTGCAGGCCGTCCTGCGGCTCGGTGACGTAACCCCAGTCGATCTCGCTCGGCCCCCACAGCGACATCGTGGCGGCCAGCCGCTCGTCGTGGATCTCCGGGCGGGTGTCCGGCCCGCCGGCCTCGATCAGCAGCACCGTGGCGTCGGTACGGGTGGCCAGCCGGTGCGCCACCGCGCACCCCGCGGATCCCGCGCCCACCACCACGAAGTCGTACACCTCACCGGCGGGCATGCTCACACGCTCCGGCTCAGGTCGTCCTTGATGAACTCGGCCGCGCGCTCGGCGATCATCATCACCGCGGTCTGGCAGTTGCCGGTCGGCACCTCGGGGATCACCGACGCGTCGGCGATGCGCAGGCCCTCGACGCCGTAGACCTTCAGCCGCGGGTCGACGACGGCCAGGTTGTCGGTGCCCATCTTGCAGGCGCCGACGTAGTGGTAGTACGAGCCGACGTTGTCCTTGACGTACTGCGTGACCTCGGCCTTGGTGGCCACATCGGAGCCAGGGGTGACCTCCTTGACGCCCCATGCCGCGAAGGCCTTGGTGCTGAACAGGTCCCGGCCCAGCTCGAAGGCCTGCACCATGCGCTCCAGGTCCGACGGGTGCGACAGGTAGCCGGGGTCGAACAGCACGTTCTCGGTCGGGTCGGCGCTGGCCAGCCGGACCGTGCCGCGGGAGAGCGGCCGGACGAGGCCCGGGATCATGGTGGTCTTGCGCACGTCCGGCTCGGCCTGGAACTGGGCCCGGTGCACGAAGCCGATCTGGAGGTCCGGCACCGGCCAGCCACCGGTGTTGGCGAACAGGCAGACCTCGGACATCTGGAGGTTCGGCTCCGGCGCCAGCCGGTCGGTGATGTTGACCGGGGCCACCATCAGCACGTGGTCGTGGTAGTTCTCGCCGACGCCGGGCAGGGCCACCCTGGTCTCGATGCCGAACTGGCCGAGGTGCTCGGGCTGTCCGATGCCGGACAGCATGAGGATCTTCGGCGTCTGCAGGCCGCTGGCGGCGAGGATCACCTCGGTGCCGGCGTTCGCCGTCCGCACCTGACCGTCCACAATGTACTCGACTCCGGTGACCCTGTTGCCGTCGAAGAGCAGCCGGCTGACGAAGGACTTCGCGCTCAACGTGACGTTGGGCCGGGCCAGCGCGGGCTCGAGATACGCCGCGCGGGCGCCGAACCGCTTGCCGTCCTTCATGTCCAGGTGATGCCAGCCGGCGCCGGTCAGCGACTTGTTGAAGTCGTCGGTGTAGGCGTGGCCGAGCTCGACCGAGGCGTCGATGAACGTCTGGGACAACGGGTTCGGCGCGTGCGTGCCGGCGTTGATCATGTTCAGCGGGCCGCCGTGGCCGGCGGTCGGATTGGTGTCGTCCTCCTGGTTCTCCAGCTTCTGGAAGAACGGAAGCACGTCGTTCCAGCCCCAGCCGGTCGCGCCGTGGTAGGCCCAGTTGTCGTAGTCCAGCGGCTCACCACGCAGGTGGATCATGTGGTACAGGTTGGTCGAGCCGCCGACGCCCTTGCCGCCAGCGGCGTACACCTTGCGGCCGTCCAACGCCGGCTGCGGCACGCTGAAGTAGGCCCAGTCGAGATCGGTGAAGTGGTGCTCCGCCCAGCGGTGCGGCACGTCGACGCTGTCGGGCACCGACGCCGCGCCCGCCTCCAGCACCAACACTGTGGCGCCAGGGATCTCACTGAGCCGGTCGGCCAGCACGGAGCCGGACGAACCGGCGCCCACCACGATGAAATCGTACTTGTCCGCCACGGTGTTCCCTCCTACCTTGCCGGTCGCCGCGATCAGATGGCGACGAGGTCGCCGACGGCGTACGTGCTGATCACGGGGCCGGTGGCGGTCTTCACCAGCTGCCACGTCTGGTTCACGCGGAACTTGGAGCGCGAGTCGTCGGCGTTGTTGGTCGCCTCCCACACCACCGTGACCGCGATGTCGATCGTGTCGCCGTTGTCGGTGCTGCTCAGCAGTTCCACGGTGTGCGTCTGGTCCGAGAACGCCTCGCCGACGGCGACGTACCAGTCGCGGAAGTCCGCGTGGCCGCGCAGGGTGCGCTCGGGAAAGGCCATCTCCAGGCCGTCGTCCGCGACCATCGGCAGCAGCCGCTCGACGGGCTCGTGGTCGCTGAGCAGGTCGTACCACTGCTGGACGAACGTCGCGACGTCCCGCGGGTTCTGTTCTGCAGGCATGGTTTCCGTCCACTCCTCCACTAGCGGCCTGGGACACCGGCCTTCGCCGCACAGGCCATCCGTGCTTGGCCGGTTCAGCATCGGTGTCACCGCGCCATGGCTCAAGGCGCATTGCACGCAGTAGGGGCAAACGACATCGGCCGCGCCGATGGAAAGTCCATAGTGGACTGTACGAAGTGGGTCGGCCCCGCGCGGCGACCTCGTCAAGTCGCGGCGCCGGGCCGAGAAAGGAAAAGGGGCGTCAGAAAGACGCCCCGAGACCACAGTGGCCCCTCGGAAACCGAGGGGCCACCGCGGGAATCACAGATCGGCCACGCGCTGCACGGCCGGTGCGACGAACTCCTCGATCCACCGGGACGGCGTGCCGGTCGGCGGGGCGATCATCACGGTCTTGATGCCGAGCTTGGCGTAGTCCTCCATCTGCGCGACGAAGGTGTCCAGGTCGTCGGACCGCGTGGTCAGGGTGGCCTCGATCTCGGCGAAGTCGCGGCCGACGGTGTCGCAGTGGCCCTTGATCACGTCGAGCTTGTGGGCAACCTCCTCGACCGAGCTCGGGAACAGGTTGCACGCGTCGGCGTACTGGGCGACCAGGCGCAGGGTCTTCTTCTCGCCGCCACCGCCGATGAGGATGCGCGGGCGCGGCGAACGCACGGCCGGCGGGTGGTTGATGGTCTCGGCCAGCTGGTAGTACTTGCCCTCGTACGGCCCGTCGTTGCCCTGGTCGAACATCTGCCGGCAGATCTGCAGCGTCTCCTCCAGCCGCTCGAAGCGCTCCTTGAGCGGCGGGAAGTTGACGCCGAGACCGGCGTGCTCCCGGTCGTACCAGGCGGCGCCGATGCCGAGCGTGCCCCGGCCGTTGGACAGCACGTCCAGGGTCGTGACGATCTTGGCCAGCAGCCCGGGGTTGCGGTAGGTCACGCCGGTGACCAGCAGGCTGAGCTCGGCGGTCGAGGTGTGCGCGGCCAGGAAGCCGAGCGTGGTGTAGCCCTCGAGCATGTCGTCGGTCGCGCCGCCGTTGTGCTCCATCTGGAAGTAGTGGTCCATCACGGAGATCCAGCCGACGCCGGCGGCCTCGGCGGCGCGCGCGGTGGTGGCGAGCTCAGCGGCGACGGCCGAGGAGCCCGCCGGGTTGTCGAACTTGGTGATGTGGACGCCGACTCGCACGTCGTCTCCCATTCGGTCGTGAGTGTCGCCACAACGCTAGGCGCTGGAGCGCACTCCAGGTCAATGCCGTGCTTATGCTGCGCTGATGTCCCGGCTGCGGATAGATCCGTACATCCTCCTGCTGCTGGCCACGGTCGGCCTGGCCGCCATCCTGCCCGCGCGCGGGACGGCCGCAACCGGACTCGGGCACGTCACGACCGTCGCCATCGGCCTGCTGTTCTTCCTGTACGGGGCACGGCTGTCCACTCGGGAGGCGCTGGACGGCCTCAAGCACTGGCGGCTGCACACGCTGGTGCTGGCCTGCACGTACGTGCTGTTCCCGGTGCTCGGCCTGCTGTGCGGGCTGCTGGTGCCGACGGTGCTCACCCCGGACCTGTACTCCGGAGTTCTGTTCCTGTGCTGCCTTCCGTCGACCGTGCAGTCCTCGATCGCCTTCACCTCGATCGCCCGCGGCAACGTGGCCGCGGCCATCTGTAGCGCCTCGTTCTCCAACCTGATCGGGATCGTGCTGACCCCGCTGCTGGTCACGGTGTTCATCGTGAACGGCAGCGGCGGCGTCTCCTTCGACTCGATCCGGGACATCCTGCTCCAACTGCTGGCCCCGTTCCTGGCCGGCCAGGTGCTGCGGCGGTGGATCACCCCGTTCCTGACCCGGCACAAAAAGATGTTGGGCTACGTGGACCGGGGATCCATCCTGTTGGTCGTGTACGCCGCATTCAGCGAGGGCGTGGTCGCCGGCATCTGGGGCCGACTGTCCGTCGTCTCGCTCGCCCTGCTGCTCGCATGCAACGCCGCGTTGCTTGCGTTCGTCCTCGTGGCCACCACGGTGCTGGCCCGCCGGCTCCGGTTCGGCCGCGCCGACGAGATCGCCATCGTGTTCTGCGGGTCGAAGAAGTCACTGGCCAGCGGCCTGCCCATGGCCAGCGTGCTGTTCCCGGCGGCCTCGGTCGGCCTGATCGTGCTGCCGCTGATGCTGTTCCACCAGATGCAGCTGATGGTCTGCGCCTGGCTGGCCCGCCGCTACGCCGACCAGTACTCGCATGCGTGACCTGGCCGCGCTGCCCAAGGCGCACCTGCACGTCCACCTGGAGAGCACGATCCGGCCGTCGACGCTGGCCGAGCTCGGTTTCGCCTCGGACACCACGGAATTCGACAGTTTCCGCTCGTTCGCCGACCACAACTCGCTGGTACGGCAGTGTCTCCGGAAGCCGGAGCACTTCACCCGGATCGCCGCCGAGTTCAGCGAAGACCAGCGGGCGCAGGGAGTTCGCTACGGCGAGGTGACCTTCACGGCCGCCGCGCACGGCGAGCGGCTCGGCGACCTGGAGATGCCGCTCGACGCCGTGCTGGACGGCCTGGGCCCGGAGTTCACGGTGATCCTGGACCACTCCCGGCGACGGTCCCCCGAGCGCTTCGCCGCCACGCTCGACCTGGCCCGCAAACACGATCGGGTGGTGGCGATCGGGATGGCCGGCGAGGAGCGGCACCCGCTCGCGCCGTTCGCCGAACTTCTCGACGCGGCAAGGGATGCCGGTGTCCGGCTGGTCCATCACGCCGGTGAGGACGCCGGGCCGGCCAGCATCGTCGAGGCCCTGGACCTCGGCCACGCCGCCCGTATCGGTCACGGCATCCGCTGCCTGGAATCACCCGACCTGGTGGCCCGGCTGCGGGACTTGCGGGTGCCGCTGGAGGTGTGCCCGTCCTCCAACGTCGGCCTCGGCCTGGTGCCGTCCTGGCCGACCCACCCGCTGCCACGGCTGGTCGACGCCGGGCTGCTGGTCACCGTGAACACCGACGTGCCGGCCTCGGTCGGCACCGACCTGGTCACCGAGTATGAGCGGATCCGCGCGCACTTCGGCTACGACGACGC
Source organism: Kutzneria chonburiensis (assembly GCF_028622115.1). Classification (NCBI taxonomy): domain Bacteria; kingdom Bacillati; phylum Actinomycetota; class Actinomycetes; order Pseudonocardiales; family Pseudonocardiaceae; genus Kutzneria; species Kutzneria chonburiensis. The sequence goes on along the minus strand of NZ_CP097263.1, from coordinate 9,218,346 downwards.
GGCGCTGGCCGCGCTGGCCCGGGCCGGCGTCGAAGCCTCGTTCGCACCGGACGCGAGCAAAGCGCCGTTGCTTGCGTCCATCGACGACTGGCTTGCGCTCGGCCCGTGACGGCCACGAGCCGAGCGGGCCCGGCTCAGAGCATGCGGACGCTGACCGCCTGCGGTCCTTTTCGCCCCTCGCCGACCTCGAACTCCACCGCCTGGTCGTCGGCGATGCCGCCGAAGTCGTAACCCTCGATCTCGGTGTGGTGCACGAACAGGTCAGGCCCGCCGGCCGCGGGCGCGATGAACCCGAATCCCTTGGCGCCGCTGAACCATTTGACTGTTCCCTGAGTCATGGGAGTCCTCTTCTTCGTTGTGGGGGCGTGCGCCTACGCCCGACGCCGTGGCCCGATTCGGACCCGGTCGGGCGAGCGAGCCCGGTCAGACGGAGACGCGCACAGCCCGGGACGGCTGTTCGTCCAGCCCGAGCATGCACAGCAGCTCCCGGCAGTCACCGACGTCGAGGGCGTTGCCCGCGACGGTGATGGTGGCCCGGGCCTGCTGGTCGGCGAGTACCGCCTCGGCCGCGTCGGCGCGCTCCTGGCCGATTCCGCCGGCCACGGTGCGGGACCGGTCCGTCCGCGTGATGCGCCTCATGACCGGCACCACGGCATCGAAGAAGAAGGTAAAACGCGAAGGTCGAGCAGGCATTCCGGCTGCAAGCCGGTGCTCCCGTCTCCGGCCGGTGACCACCGAGCCGGGTTGGGTCCGGACATCGTGCCGGCGGACTGCCGACCACTGAGGCCCTGACCAGCCGACTGTACCCCAGCGGGGGCGGACAGCGAAGAAACGGCGCAGTACGGTCGCCGTATGCCCGAACAAGCAGGTGGCCCCGTACTCGGCCCGACCCTGGACGAGTGGATCAAGGCACGCGACGAGACCAAGCGGCACCTGGCCACCGCGGCGCCGCCGGTCGACGAGCCCTGGGTGCAGCGGCTGTCCGACCTGCTGACCACCGAGCGCTCTTGGCAGGACCAGTACACCCAGCTGATCGCGCTCGGCCGCAGCGACGGCCGGTTCCCGTCGTCCAACCGCTGACCGCGGGCCCCGAGGGAAACCGGGCCGGCCTCGAATCCGCCCTCCAGTAGGATTCCGGCTCTGATGAGCGCCACACTCGTAGCCAAGGACCTTGCCGCCGGGCATGGGGACCGCGTGCTGTTCACCGGCCTGGACCTGGTCGTCGCCCCCGGCGACGTGATCGGGCTGGTCGGCGTGAACGGCGCTGGCAAGTCGACCCTGCTGCAGACGCTGGCCGGGCTGCTCCGGCCCGAGCAGGGGTCGATCCGGCTGAACCCGCCGACCGCCACCGTCGGGCACCTGCCGCAGGAGCCGGAGCGCCGCCCGGGCGAGACCGTCCGGGCGTTCCTCGGCCGCCGCACCGGCGTCACGCAGGCCCAGCTCGACCTGGACACGGCCACTGAGGCGCTGACCGAGGGCCGGCCCGGCGCCGACGACGCGTACGCGGTGAGCCTGGACCGCTGGCTGGCGCTCGGCGGCGCCGACCTGGACGAGCGGATCGACGAGGTGATCGCCGACCTCGGCCTGGCCGTCGGCCTCGACCAGGCGATGACCTCGCTGTCCGGCGGCCAGGCGGCCCGCACCGGCATGGCCTCGCTGCTGCTCAGCCGGTACGACATCTTCCTGCTCGACGAGCCGACCAACGACCTGGACCTGGACGGCCTCGGCCGGCTGGAGCGGTTCGTCTCGGAGCTGCGGGCCGGCACGGTGCTGATCAGCCACGACCGCGAGTTCCTGGCCCGCACGGTGACCCGCGTTGTCGAGCTGGACCTGGCCCAGCAGCAGGTCAACACCTACGGCGGCGGCTACGAGTCGTACCTGGAGGAGCGGGCCACCGCCCGCCGGCACGCCCGCGAGGAGTACGAGGAGTACGCCGACACCAAGTCCTCGCTGGAGGAGCGGGCCCGGATGCAGCGGGCCTGGGCCGACAAGGGCGTGCGCAACGCGATCCGCTTCCCGAAGGACAACGACAAGAACGGCAAGCGCAAGCGCATCGAGTCCAGCGAGAAGCAGGCGGCCAAGGCCCGGCAGACGGACAAGCTGCTGGAGCGGCTGGACGTCGTCGAGGAGCCGCGCAAGGAGTGGGAGCTGCGGATGGAGATCGCCGCCGCGCCCCGTTCCGGGTCGGTGGTGGCGACGCTGCGCGGGGCCGTCGTCCGGCGCGGCGACTTCACCCTCGGCCCGGTGGACCTCCAGATCGACTGGGCCGACAAGGTCGCCATCACCGGGGCCAACGGCGCCGGCAAGTCCACGCTGCTCGCGGCCCTGCTCGGCCGGGTCGATCTCGACGAGGGCAACGCGGCGCTCGGCCACGGGGTCGTCGTCGGCGAGGTCGACCAGGCCCGGCAGCTGTTCTTCGGCGACGCGACGCTGCTGGACTCGTTCGGCGCGGCCGTGCCCGAGCTGGTGCCGGCCGAGGTCCGGACGCTGCTGGCCAAGTTCGGGCTCGGGGCCAACCACGTGCTTCGGCCGGCGGTGACGCTGTCCCCGGGCGAGCGCACCCGGGCCGCGCTGGCGTTGTTGCAGGCCCGCGGGGTGAACCTGCTGGTGCTGGACGAGCCGACGAACCACCTGGACCTGGCGGCGATCGAGCAGCTGGAGTCGGCGCTGGCCAACTACCCGGGCACGTTGCTGCTGGTCACGCACGACCGGCGGATGCTGGCGGCGGTGCAGACCACCCGGCACATCGAGGTCGTCGACGGCAAGGTGTTCGACCGGCGCTGACCCGCTAGTGTTGCGGGGCAATGGAATTGCCCGGTGGTGACTCGCGGTGGCAGACGCGCTCGCCCGCGCGCACGGTGGTGTTCGCCGGCCGCACCACCACGTCGACCATCCGGCTGCTGGACACGATGTGGTTCTTCGGCGCGGACGACCGGGTGCAGCTGCGCTTCACCGTGAACGAAACCAGCCGGTTCAGTACAGGTGCGCGTGAGGTGCTGGGCGCGGCCGGGGTGCGGCGGCTGATCCCGTGGCCGGACGTCCGGCAGACCCGGTACGGGCTGCTGGTGTCGGCCAGCGAGAACCTCGACTTCCAGGACCTGCACGTCGAGCAGCGGGTGCTGGTGCTGCCGCACGGCATCGGCTTCAACAAGATCGTGCCCTCGGCCGACGGGCCGCGGCTGGCCGGCCTGCCGCCGGCCGAGGCGTTGCGGACCGGCCGGGTGACCGTCGTGCTTGCCCATCCTGACCAGCGTGAACAGCTGCTGGCCGCCTGCCCGGAGATCGACGGGCACACCGTGGTCACCGGCGATCCGGTGTACGACCAGCTGCGCGGCAGCCTGCGGCTGGCCGAGCACTACCGGCACCGCCTCGGCACCGGCGACCGGCGGCTGGTCTTCCTGTCCTCGACCTGGGGCGCGACCTCGCAGCTCGGGCGGGTGCGGGACCTCGCGACGCGGCTGCTGGGCACGCTGCCGGCCGACCGGTACCAGGTGGCCATGGCCGTGCATCCGAACGTATGGGTCGAGCACGACGTGGACGTGCGCCGGTGGCTGCACCACGCCACCAATGCGGGTTTGGTGCTGTTGCCGCCCGAGCGGGGATGGCACGCCGCGCTCGTCGCCGCCCATCTCGTGATCGGTGACCACGGCTCGATTTCCCTGTACGCCGCCGCGCTCGGCAAGCCGCTGCTGCTCACCGGCTACGGCGACGAGGTCGTGCCCGACACCCCCGTTGATGCCCTCGGCCGTCTGGCCTCGCACCTCGATCTCGACGCTGACCTGCGTAAACAGGTCGATCAGGCGATCGCCGAGCACGATCCCGCGGTGTTCGGCCCGCTGACCGGCCGGGTCTTCGCCCATGTCGGCACGTCCACTGGTCGGCTGCGGGATGCGCTGTACCGCGAGCTCGAGCTTGCGCCTGGTGAAGACCCGCCGCTCCCCCGCGTCCCCGACGCCCCGGTGTCGGCCGAGCCTGTCACCGCGTTCAACGTGCGGGCGGTCTTCACCGGGCCTGACACGCTGGCCATCGACCGTTTCCCTCGCGCCGCGAGCGCCCGGCAGCCCGACCAGCACCTCGCCGTCCGGGAGGACGAGTCCGACCTGCGCCTGGCCGAGCTGGCATCGGTGCTGGTCAGGGCCGATATCAGGCCCGATCCCGCCGGCTGGGTCGCGCGCAACCTGCCCTTGCACGGGGCCGTGGTCGTCGCGGCGGCCACCCCCACCGGCTGCTTCGCCGCCGTACGGGACGGCCGCCGTGTCGCCGTCGCCGGCTCGCCCGACCCCATGCTGCTGGCCTCGGCCGTCTACGCCTGCGTCACTGCCCAGTGTCCGCTCACCCAGCAGCTAACCGTTGCCGGGCAACGGGTTTCACTCGCCGAGCTTGGCCCGTAGCCGCTCCACCTCGGGGCCGCCGAACTGCTCCTGGATCTCCAGCGCCTTGGCCAGCTGGGCCCGCCGCTCCGTCTCGTCGCCGGTCAGCGCGGCCAGATCGGCCAGCGCCTCCCGGGCCTGTACCACGTAGTTCAGATGGCCGCCGTCCTCCAGCGCCTCAAGTGAACCAACCAGTACAGTCCGGGCCGCGTCGATCCGACCGAGTCGCATGTGGACGGTCCCGAGCCCGATCCCCGCCCGCGCCGCCATCCGCTCGTCCCCCACCGCCCGGCACAGCTCGATCGCCTGCCGCAGCGTGGATTCGGCCTCGCCGTAGCGTTCCTGGGCCAGCTGCGCCATGCCCAGGAACATCGTCACGAACGCGATGCCGCGCCGGTCGTCCTCCTTGGCGAACTCGGCAATGGCCCGCTCGTACGCCTCGATCGCGCCCGCCGGATCGCCGATGTTGTCACGGAACCGTCCGATCAGCTCCCACACCGAGGCCAGCAGCCGCACATCGCCCGACTCCTCGGCCAGCGGCAACGCCAGATCCAGTTGCCGCCGCGCGCGGTCGACATCGTGAAGGTCCAGCAACGCCCGCGACATGAAGCTGCGCAGCCGCGCCTCCACCCGCCGGTTGCCGACCTCGCCGGCCGCCCGCGCACCGATCTCGCTGGACTCGATCCAGTCGGCCAGATAGCGCTTACCCAGGTACAACGCGGTCAGGCTCTCGGCCAGCTGCCAAGCCTCGTCGTGCCAACCGAAAGTGTGGGCCGCGCGCACGGTGGCGAGCAGGTTCTGACGCTCGGCGTCCAGCCAGGCATAGGGTTCGAGCCCGTCCCACGGATCGTCCAACGGCTCCGGCGCCGGCGTGAAACGCAGCCGTCCAGGACCGAGAAGGTGTTGATCGGCCAACGCCGTCCGGCGCAGGTAGTACTGGATCGACCGCAGCACAACGCCTTCGCGCTCGGTCGCCGACTCACCGGCCAGCGCCTGCTCCTCGGCGTGCCGCAACACCAGGCTGTGGAAGCGAAAGCGGCCGTTGTCCTGCTCGGTCAAGAGATTCACCGCGACCAGCCGGTCCAGTGAGCCCGGCGTGCCGGTGGCCTCGTCGGCCAGCCGCTCGGCGAAATCGACCACCGGCAGCATGCTCAGCCGCCGGTACAGCCGCGCGTTGTCGTCGGAAAGATCCTGGTACACCACGGAGAACAGGGCCGACACCGAGTCGATGCCCCGGGCCCTGATGTCGGCGACGAGCTTGCCCACCCGCATCGATCGCCGCTCCACCAGTCGCGTGCCGGCGGTGCGCAGCGCGATCGGCAGGCCCTCGCACAGCGTGACGAGCTCGTCGGTCGCCGCCGACTCGGCGTCCAGGCGCGCCGGGCCGGCGATGCCGGCCAGCAGGGCCCGACCGTGCTCGGCGTTGAGCGGTTCCACCATCAGCACTTCGGCGCCGAGCTGGCCGATCAGTTCCGCCAATCGGTCGTTGCTGGTGACGAGCACGACGCTGCCGGAGCCGTTGGGCAGGAACGGATACACCTGCGCCGGCTCGGTGACGTCGTCCAGCACCACCAGCGACGCCCGGCCGGCCGCGCAGCTGCGGTAGAGAGTGGTCAGCTCCGGCAGGCTTTCCGGGATCAGCTCGTCCTGGACGCCGTAGCTGCGGACACAGGCGCTCAGCGCGTCCCGGACCGTCCGGCCGCGCAGGTCGACGTACAGCTCCCCACCCGGGAACGGAGTCGGCCGGCTGCCGGCGAGTTCGCCCGCGGCCCGGGTCTTTCCGCTGCCCGCCAACCCGGTGAGCACCGCGACCCGCGTCGGCACCTGCGGATCGGCCGACAGCAGGCTTTCCGCGCGGGCCAGCAGGTCGACGCGGTTCACGAAGTGCGGCAGCCGGGCCGGCAGCTGGCGCGGGACGACCGGCGCGTGCTGGTAGATCGTGACCGGCCCGGTGATGTCGCGCGCCTGGATGACGATTCCGGCGTTGTCGCCCGAGAGCTCGTTGCTGACCGACTCGTCCGACACGGAGGTAAACGGTACGCGATCATCACCACACCGCGAACCCAACGGCCGGGATCACCCGCTCGGGCTAGGCCACGCGGGCCCGCAGCCAGGCCAGTTCCGCCGCGCGGCCGGCCGCCAGCACCTCAAGCCGGCACTGTTGGTACGGGTCGGTCGCCGCCGGCAGCGCCCTGGCCTCCAGCACCTCCAGCCGACGCCGCAGGAGTTCGGCCGGGTCGGGCAGCACGGTGAGGAAGGCCAGCGCCGTCAGCCAGGTCGGGTCGTCGGCCACGTCGACGAGGGCCAGCCGGCGAGTCAGCTCGACCTGGCCGGCCGATGTAAGGGTCAGCACCTGTCTGGGCGCGGCCACCCGGCCCGGACGGGCCTGCCGGCTGAGCAGCCCGGCCGCGGTGAGCCGTTTGATCGCCGGGTAGAGCGTGCCGTCGGCGACCGGCCGGCCGTGGCCGGTGATCTCCGGAATCCGCAGGCGGAGCTCGTATCCGTGCGCCGGACCGGCGGCGAGCAGCCCCAGGATCACCAACTCCACCATGCAGGCATTAAAGCGGGCGAAGCGGCGGTGGCGGGAGAGGCGAAGGGGTGGCCTTCAGCGGGCTGAAAGCCGGGTGGCCGGTCAGGTCCTGGGCAGGCCGGGCGGGTTGATCACCGACTTGGGCACGGCCTCGTTGCCGAGGCCCCAGCGGTCGAGGACCTTGCGGTAGCTGCCGTCGGCGATGATCTGGTTCAAGGCGTCGTTGAGGGCCTGGACCAAGCCGTTGCCCTTCTTGGTGGTGGCGGCGATCTCGCCCTGCAGGGTGGGGCCGGCGCCGGAGATGGTGCCGACGATCTCGGTCTGCCCGGACGACTTCACGTGGTAGGCGGCGGTGGGGTTGGGCCCGAGGTAGGCGTCGATACGACCGGACTGCAGCGCCAGGTAGTAGTCGGTGGAGTTCTGGAAGTACTTGACGTCAACGGGTTTGAGACCCTTGGCGACGTTCTGGGCGTTCCAGTCGAGCAGCAGCTTCTCCTGGTTGGTGCCGGAGGAGACGGCGATGGTCCTGCCGGCGACGTCGGGCGCGCCGGAGACCTTCCAGTTGCTGCCCTTGCGCGCCTCGAAGGAGACGTTGTCCAGGCGGTAGGTGGCGAAGTCGTACTTCTCCTTGCGCGCCTCGGTGACGGTGATGTTGGTGAAACCGGCGTCGTACTTGCCGGAATCGAGGCCGACGAACACGTTCTCCCACGAGGCGACGTTGGTCTGGGTCTTGAGCCCCAACACGTCGGCGACCAGTGCGGCGATGTCCACCTCGACGCCGATCGGCGTCTTGTTGTCGTTGTCGTAGAACGACAATGGCGGCACGGTACCGACGCTGGTGATCACCTGGAGGGTGCCGCGGTCGCGGATCGCCTGCGGCACTTCGGCGGCGATGCGATCGACCTTGGCACTGGTGATGCGGGGCTGCTGCTGGCTGACGTCGCTCGACCCCGCCGCGGCGCCGCAGGCGGTCAACGTCGCCGCCGCCACGAGCAGCGCAACTACCTTGGTGTACAACGCTTTCCTCCTACAATACCTTGGAAAGGAACGATCTGGTGCGCTCATGGGACGGGTGGTCCAGCACCTCGGCCGGCGGACCCTGTTCCAGCACAACGCCGTCGTCCATGAACACGACGGTGTCGGCGACCTCGCGGGCGAAGCCGATCTCGTGCGTGACGACGATCATCGTGGTGCCGCTGCGGGCCAAGTCCTTCATCACGTCCAGCACCTCGCCGACGAGCTCTGGGTCCAATGCCGACGTCGGCTCGTCGAACAGGACCACCTTGGGGTCCAGGGCAAGCGCGCGGGCGATGGCCACCCGCTGCTGCTGCCCGCCGGAGAGCTGGCGCGGGTACGAGGAAGCCTTCTCCGCAAGTCCCACCCGGTCGAGCAGCGCCAACGCCTTGGCCCGGGCCGACTCCCGGCTCAACCGGCCGGTCGCGACGGGCGCCTCGGCGATGTTGTCGACCACCGTGAGATGCGGGAACAGGTTGAAGTTCTGGAACACGAAGCCGATGGCGCTGCGCTGCTTGAGCACATCGCGTTCCTTGAGCTCGTGCAGCTTGTCGCCGCGCCGGCGGTAGCCGATCAGCTCGCCGTCCACCCGGATCTGCCCGCGGTCGACCTTCTCCAGGTGGTTCACGCTGCGCAGCAGCGTGGACTTGCCGGAGCCGGACGGCCCGAGCACCACGGCGACCTCGCCCGCGCCGACGTGCAGGCTGACGCCCTTGAGCACCTCGTGCTGGCCGAAACTCTTGTGCACGTCCCGAATCTCGATCATCGCGATCCCCTGGCGTAGCGGCGTTCCACGTAGTGCTGGACGAGTGAGAGCACGGACGTCAGCACCACGTACCAGACGGTGGCGACCATCAGCAGCGCCACCACCCGCGCGTTGCGCCCGTAGATCACCTGGACCTGGTAGAACAGCTCGTTGATCGCCACCACCGACACGATCGACGTGCCCTTGAGCAGCCCGATCACCTCGTTGGCGGCGTTGGGCAGGATCGAGCGCATCGCTTGCGGCAACACGATTCGCCGGAACTGCCGAGCACGGGGAATGCCCAGCGCGGCAGCGGCTTGCAGTTGACCCGAATCGACGGCCAGCACGCCGGAGCGGATGATCTCGGCCGAGTAGGCGGCCTGGTGCAGCGTCAACCCGATCACGGCCGCGCCCAGCGGGGAGAACAGGTCCTGGGTCGGCACGGTGAACAACACCGGCCCGAACGGAATCCCGAAACCCAGCTTGGGATACAGGTAGGAGACGTTGAACCAGAAGATGATCTGCACGATCAGCGGGATCGAGCGGAACGCCCACACGTAGCCCCACGCCACCGTGCGCAGGAACCGGCTGTGCGACAAGCGCATCAGGGCCAGCACCGCGCCGACGGCGAAGCCGAGCACGGTGGCGTACAGGGTGAGCTGGAGGGTCACGCCCAGTGCGGTGACAACGGCGCCGCTGGCGAAGAAGGCGGCGAAGGTCGGCCAGTCCCAACCGGGGTTGGTGGCCAGGCCGTGCACGAACTGCGCGAGCAGCACGAGCACGACGGCGATGCCCGCCCACCGCAACGGGTAGCGGGCGGGCACCACGCGAAGGTCGGCGGTGTCGTCGGACGCCGACGCGGTGGGGCGCGGAACGGACAGGGTCACGCGGCCCATCCGAACAGCGCACCCATTGATGCGTCAACGAGTCCTAGAGAGTGAGAACTCAGCCCTGACGAAGTGCGGGGAAGTCCTCCTCACGGTGTTCACTATGTGGACGCTCGGGGCCGCTGTGCTTGTCCTGCTCGGCCACGCGCAGCTCGACCCGGCGGATCTTGCCGGAGATCGTCTTGGGCAGCTCGGCGAACTCAAGCCGGCGGATCCGCTTGTACGGCGCGAGATGCTCACGGGAGTGCGCGAAGATCGCCTCGGCGGTGGCCGCATCGGCGGCCCAACCTGCGGCAAGCACGATGTACGCCTTGGGAACGGCCAGCCGCAGCGGGTCCGGCGACGGCACCACCGCGGCCTCCGCGACGGCGTCGTGCTCCAGCAGCACACTCTCCAGCTCGAACGGTGAGATCCGGTAGTCCGAGGCCTTGAACACGTCGTCGGCGCGGCCGACGTAGGTCAGGTAGCCGTCCACATCGCGGGAACCGACGTCCCCGGTGTGGTAGTACCCGTCCCGCATCGCCTCGGCGTTGCGCTCGTCGTCGCCGTGGTAGCCCACCATCAATCCCAACGGCCGCCGCGTCAGGTCGATGCAGATCTCGCCCTCGTCGCCGAGCTCGCCGGTCGCCGGGTCGACCAGCACGACCGGGTACCCGGGCACCGGGCGGCCCATCGCGCCCGGCTTGATCGGCTGTCCTGGCGTGTTGGCCACCATCACGGTCGTCTCGGTCTGCCCGAAGCCGTCGCGAACCGTGACGCCCCAGGCTTTGCGCACCTGCTCGATGACCTCGGGGTTGAGTGGCTCGCCCGCGCCGACGACCTTGCGCGGCGGCGCGGTCAGCGCCGTGAGGTCGGCCTGGATCAGCATCCGCCACACCGTCGGCGGGGCGCAGAAGCTCGTCACGCCGCAGCGCTGCATCTCGGCCATCAGCCGGGCCGGGTCGAATCGGCTGTAGTTGTAGATGAACACCGTCGCCTCGGCGTTCCACGGCGCGAACACGTTGCTCCACGCGTGTTTCGCCCAGCCCGGCGAGGAGATGTTCAGGTGCACGTCGCCCGGTTCGAGTCCGATCCAGTACATGGTGGACAGATGCCCGACCGGGTACGAGGCGTGGGTGTGCTCGACCAGCTTCGGCTTGGCCGTGGTGCCGGACGTGAAGTACAGCAGCAGGGTGTCGTCCGCCCTGGTCACGCCGTCGGGCTCGAACTGTACCGAGCCGTTCAGTGAATCCGCGTAGTCCAGCCAGCCGTCGGCCGGCGACCCGACCGAGATCCTGGTGTAGTCGCCGGGCACGTCCGCGTAGCTGCCGGGCAGCCCGGTGATCACGTGCTTGGCCTGCCCGCGTTCGACCCGATCCCGCAGGTCAGCCGCGCCGAGCAGGGTGCTGGCCGGGATCAGCACAGCGCCCAGCTTCATCGCCGCGAGGATCGTCTCCCACAGCTCGACCTGGTTGCCGAGCATGAGGATGATCCGGTCGCCGCGTCGCACGCCGTGTCCGCGCAACCAACTCGCCACCTGGTTCGACCGCCGCGACATCTCGGCGAACGAGACCCGCTGCTCGCTGCCGTCCTGCTCGACGATCCACAGCGCCGGACGCTCGTTGCCGGCGGCGATGACGTCGAACCAGTCCAGCGCCCAGTTGAACTCGCCCAGCTCTGGCCAGCGGAAACGGTCCCTGACGACGGCGTAGTCTTCGCGGTGGGCGAGCAGCAGGTCGCGGGCCGCCCGGAATGCGGTATCGGTCACGCAGGCGATGGTGGTGGGCGACGACGAGGTGCGCCACCCCGGAAAGGGGGACCGATGCGGGACGACGGGGCGGAAGTCCGCCACGCGCTGGCCACGATGCGCACCACCACCGGGCTCCCGGTCGCCTTCGGCGGCCTGGCCGGGCCGAGCGGCGTGAAGCTTTCTGAACTCCTCGGTACAAGTACCAACTCGCTGGCCAACCTGGTCGTGATCCGCGGCAACGGCCTCGGCGGCAAGGCGCTCGCCCTGGCCAAGCCGCTGGCTGTGACCGACTACTCGCACGCCGCCGGCATCAGCCACCAGTACGACCAGCCGGTCACGGCCGAGGGGCTGCGGTCCATCGTGGCCGTGCCGGTCGTGGTCAACCGCGTGGTGCGGGCCGTGTTGTACGGGGCGCTGCGGCAGGCGCTGCCCCTGGGCGACCGGGTCCTCACTGCCGCCCGTGAGGTCGCGCGGGACCTGGAACAGGGCCTGGCGGTACGGGATGCGCAACGCAGCCGGATCGAGGACGTGAAGGCCCCGCGCGGCTGGGAGGAAGTCCGGGCCGCGCACGCGGAGCTCCGACAGCTGGCCGCCGAAGTAACGGATGAGGCGTTACGGCAGCGGGTGCACGACGTCTGTGCCCGCCTGGCCGCGTCGTGGGCGCCGCCGGACGGCCCGACGCCGTCGGTGTCGGCCCGGGAGCTGGACGTGTTGGCCGGGATTGCGCTGGGACAGACCAACGCCGAGGTGGCGCTGCGGCTGGGGGTGCGGCCGGAGACCGTCAAGGGCTATCTGCGCAGCGCGATGCGCAAGCTGGACGTGCATTCGCGACTGGCCGCGGTGGTGGCCGCCCGGCGGCACGGGCTGCTGCCCTAGGTTGGTGGCCATGACGGTCATCGACTTGAACAGCGATCTCGGCGAGGGCTTCGGGGCCTGGCAGCTCGGCGACGACGACGCCCTGCTCGACGTCGTGACCAGCGCGAACGTCGCCTGCGGCTTCCACGCCGGCGACCCGACGGTGCTGCGCCGGGTGACCGAGCGGGCAGCCGAGCGCGGCGTCTCGATCGGGGCCCAGGTCGGGTACCGGGACCTGCCCGGCTTCGGCCGCCGGTTCATCGACGTCGACCCGGCGGAGCTGGTCAACGACGTGATCTACCAGATCGCCGCGCTGGACGGCTTCGCCCGCATCGCCGGCACGCGCGTGCGGTACGTGAAGCCGCATGGCGCGCTGTACAACGCGATCGTGACGAATGCGGCGCAGGCGGCGGCCGTGGTGGACGCCGTGCGCCGGTACGACCCGACGCTGCCGGTACTCGGCCTGCCGGGCTCGGAATCCTTGCGCCAGGCCGAATCCGCCGGGCTGACGCCGGTACGCGAGGCGTTCGCCGACCGGGCGTACACCCCCACTGGCGAGCTGGTCTCACGACGGCTGCCCGGCGCAGTTCTGCATGACGTCGAGGAAATCGTCGCTCGCTGCGTGCGTATGGCCGTGGAGGGCACCGTCACCGCGGTCGACGGCACGACGGTTTCCGTTACGCCGCAGTCATTGTGCGTGCACGGCGACACCCCCGGCGCGGTGGAGATCGCCCGCCGCGTCCGTGCCGGCCTACTCGAGGCCGGCCTGACCCTGGCCCCCTTCGCGGTCTAGCCGGGCACCCGGCGCAGTAGGGTGGCGGCCTCGTCGGCCTGGCCGGCGGCCAGCAGCAGGTCGACGGCCTCCACCGACAGATCCGGCACCGTAGGCGTGGACCAGGCGGCGGCGGTCAGCAGCTCGGCGGCCTCGCGGACGTGGCCGCAGCCGAACTCCGCGACGGCCAGGTTGCGCAGCGCCCACGGCGACACGGCCAGCTCGATGGACCGCTGCCACGCGGCGATGGCCGCCTCGTTCTCCCTGGCCTGCCACCGGGCGACACCGAGATGGTAGGCGGTGAGCCAGTTCTCCGGCGCGGTCTCCAGCATCGCCCGCCACGGGCCGGACACCAGACTGCGGCCGGGCGGCAGCTCGGGATCGGTGGCGGCCATGTTGCCGCGCAACAACTCCAGCCACGGCCGCTGTTCCGGACCGAGTGCGGTGAAGGGGCTGCCGGGCAGCCGGACACCGAGCCGGGTCAGCTCGAGCGCGCCCCACCCGGAGCCGACGGAGATCAGGTCGCCGGGCGTCTGCTCGTCCCACTCGGTGTGCCCGCGCGGATCCCGGATCTTGGTGTCGACCCGCAGCGCCTCGCCGTCGGACAGCACGAAGTCGATCTGGTACGGCAGATCGCGCGCGGTGTCCCACTCCCACACCCGCAGCGTGTCCTCGCCGACCGGCGCGGCGAACACCGGGCCACCGCTGGCCGGCCGGAAGGCCGACACGGAGAACGGCACCGGCCGGTGTTCCAGCCTGTGCCACAACGAGTGCAGCCGACCGCCGCGTCCGATGAGGACGGTCGCGATCAACCGGTCGTTCTCCAGCACCACGGCCGGCACCGGACGCGGGTCCCGTGGCCGGGCCGTCCGCCGCGGCCACGGCACCGCTCCGATCGCACCAAGAGCCGACACCGGGCCATCGGGGCCGCACTCGGCCACCGGCAGCACCACCTCGGCTTGACGCAGCTGGGTCACCACTCACTCCCCGACTCGCCTGCGCGAATGCTCCCGAGCGACCGGACCGCTGTCAACCTGAGCAGCGCCGTAGGCCGCGCTGGCCGCGCATTTCGCCGCCGGGACCACCCGCCCGGGTGATGCCGGACGGGCTCGTCCTGTCGGTTGGCGGACAAGCACATCGGTGACCGTGCACTACGATTGCCGGTGGACGGGCGGCCGACGACGGACAGGCGTTTCACATGACCGAACAGATCCTGTCCGGGACGGCGCTGACCGATCCGGCGGTGATGTCCCGGTTCGTGGCCGACTGCCGGCGGCGATGGTCGACAACCGATGATCGTGTCGCCGGGACTCTGTGGTGGTACAGCACGAGCAGCGTGCTGCTGACCGAGTTGCTGACCCGGCTGGCCGAGATCGATCTCGCTGCGGACCCGTCGCTCGACCGGCTGCGGGTGCACGTCGGCGAGGACGGCCGGGTCGTGAACGCCTATCCCGGCGGCCTGCTGGCCGACGTCGCCGAGCTGCCGGCGGCGCTGCGGGCCGCGGTGAGTCCCGTGCTGGTCACGCTGTCCGAGGTCTCGGGCGTGCGGCTGCCGCCGTTGTGGGCCATCACCACCGACGCCGTGGCCAACACGCTGCTCCGGGTGTGGCGGGAGCAGGGCGCCCCGGATCGTGGCGTGGCGCAGGCGTCATGGCTGGTGGCGGAGATGGGATCGCCGCTGCCGCCCGCTCGTTTCGTGGAGATCGAGGGAAAACCGTTGGTGCGACGGGTTTCCTGCTGCCTCATCGACCGCGCCGGGTTCGCCGCGTGCGCCAGCTGCCCACACCAGGACCCGGAGGTCCGGTATGAGCGGATGCTGGCGGCTTCGCGGCTTCTCTAAGGCTTGCGGGCCACGCCGGCGTAGATGCCGGAGTGCTCCGGGTCGTCGCCCTGGTCGGCGGCGGACTCGGGACGCCAGTTGGCGGTGAACACCACGCCCGGCTCGACCAGGTCGAGGCCGTCGAACATGGCGGTGACCTGAGCGTGCGTGCGGGGGTGGATGGGCTCGGCGCTGTGTGAGAACACGCCGACCGCCTTGGCCATGCCCTCCTCCATGTTGTCCGGCGTGAAGTGGGACAGCGCCAGATAGCTGCCGGACGGGAGGGCGTCGCGGTAGCGGGCGATCACGCCGGCCGGATCGTCGGCGTCGGCGATGAACTGGAGCACGCCGACCATGAGCAGCCCGATGGGCTGGTCGAAGTCGAGCATCCGCCGGGTCTCCGGGTCGTTGAGCACCCGTTCCGGCTCACGCAGGTCGGACTGGACCATCACGGCCTGCGGGTCGCCGCGCAGGATGAGCTGGCTGTGCGCCACGGCCACCGGCTCGTAGTCCACGTACACCACACGGCAGGACGGGTCGGCCTCGTGGGCGATCTCGTGCACGTTGCCCACGGTCGGGATGCCGGACCCGATGTCAAGGAACTGGCGGATGCCGTTGTCGATGAGGAACAGCACGGCCCGCCGCAGGAACGAGCGGTTCAGCCGCGCCATCTCCCGCACCGGCACGACCTGGGCCAGCTGGTCGCCGATCACGCGGTCGCGCTCGAAGTTGTGCGCCCCGCCCAGGACGTAGTCGTAGATCCGGGCCGAGCTGGGAACGTCGATGTCGACCTCGGCCGGCACCCAGTCCACCGCTCCTGACATGGCTCCTCGCTTCCTTGCTCCTACCGGGGAATTCTGATCCGGTCCGCGCTCACCGACGGCGACAGCGGCTCGCCCTGCCCGGCGTCCACGCCGACGGCGCGCAGCCGGCGCAGGTGGTTCTCGTGCCGGATACCGCCGACGGCCACCGGCAGGCCGAGACTGTGGGCGAAGTCGACGAGGCTGCGCACCACCGGCTCGGTGATGTCGGCGGTGCGCTCGTCGGCCAGCGAGTCGCCGAGCCGGGCATCGAGCACGACGGCGCGCAGCGTGAACTCCCCGCGCAGCAACAGTTCGGCCTGCTCGGTGCCATAGTCCAAAAGGGACGATGCGATGCCCATCTCGGCCAGTACCAGGATGTTGTCGATGATCTCGTCGTTCTGCGCGGGCGTGCCGAGGGCCACTCCGAGGCGCAGCTGCTCGGCCGGCAGCTCGACGGCGTCCAGCTCGCGGCGGACCACCCCGACCAGGTCGGGGTCGCGGGCCTGGCCGGCCGACAGGTCGACGACCACGGACGGCGCGCCGGCGCCGTGCTCCCGCCACCACAGCGCGGCCTGCTGACAGGCCTTGCGGATGCACCACCGGCCGACCGGCAGCACGACGCCGGTCTCCTCGGCCAGCGCCAGCACGTCCCGGTGCACCTGCGGCTGCTGCGCCGGCGGCCGCCAGGCCAGCCGGGCGGTGATGCCGATCATCGTCTCGTCGGAGAACCGCAGCAGCGGCTGGTAGACCACGTCCAGCTGCTCGGCCTGCAACGCGCCGGGAATGGTTGCGGCCAAACGGAATCGGGATCGGTCGGCGGCGTCCTGCCTGGCGTCGAACAGATCCCACTGGCCGGCGCCGCGGCGTTTGGCCCGGTGCAACGTCATGTCGGCGGCCCGCAGCAGCTCGGCCGGGTCGGTGCCGGGGTCGACCCGGTCGACGATGCCCATGCAGGTCGAGACGGCGATGCCGTCGCCGCCGATGAACATCGGGTTGGCCAGCGCGTCCAGCACCAGCGCCGCGTATTCACCCACTCCGGGCGTGCTTTCCTTGCCCTCCAACAGAACCGCGAACTCGTCGCCGCCGAGCCGGGCGACCATCGCCGTCTCGCCGGCGAACACGCTCTCCAGCCGCTGCCCGACGGCCCGCAGCAGCTGGTCGCCGACGTGCTGCCCGAGGCCGTCGTTGACCACGGTGAACCGGTCGAGTCCGAAGTGGAACAACGTGATCCGGCTACCGGCCGGGGAACGGCCCAGCGTGCTCTCCAGAGTGGACACGAAGTACTGCCGGTTCGGCAGGCCGGTCACCATGTCGTGCAGCGACTGGTGGCCGAGCCGGTCGCCGAGCAGGTGCAGCTCGGTGACGTCCTCGACCATCGTGACCAGATAGGCCGGCTGGTCGTGGTCGTCCCGCAGCAGCGACACCGCGAGATAGGCCCACACGGACTCGCCGTCGGCGTGCACCAGCTGGCAGCGTTCGCGAAAATTGGGGCGGCGGCCGGCCAGCAGGTCGGCGATGCTCTCCGCGAGCCAGCCGGCGGCGTCGGGGTGGGCCAGCTCCTGCACGCTCATGCCGGCCAGATCCGGTGGCCCGTAACCGAGAATCTCGGTCAGCGCGGCGTTGGTCTGGGCGAACTTGCCGCTGGGCTCGCTGATCGCGATGCCGACCGCGGACGAGGAGAAGATCGCGCGCAGCCGGGCGTCGCTGTCGGCCAGGCTGCGCTCGGTGTCCCGCTTGGCCTTGATCAGGGAGCGCTTCAGCGCCTCCTGGCTGATGTAGGTCCGTTCCCGCAGCGCGTCGGCGTAGCCCGCGGCCAGCACGCTCAGCACCGTCAACACGCGTTCCGGCAGGTCGGGCGGCGGGTCCGGCAGCGCCAGCAGGCCGCGGCCGAGCACGGCCAGGCTGGTGGCCAGCGTGGCCTTGCCCGAGATGGCCCGGTTGACCAGGGCGGTGCCGATCTCCGTGATCTGCGCGGTGTCCGGCGAGTCCGCGCACACGGCGTCCACCAGCGTGCCGGTCATCCGAGCCAGCAGGCGCACGATCTTGGCGTGCGACATCGGGATGAAGACCGTCTTCGCGATCTCCGCCGCCCACGTGCGCGCCAGGTCGGTCCGCCAGCTGTCGTCGACGGGACCTCGCTGCGGGTGATCGTTCACGCCGGTCGGCTCGCTCCTTTGGTCGGGGATCGGCTCACAAGCGTCCGAGCGGACGTACCCTGGCAGTGTCTACTCGGTCTGGGTGGTGGAAACGCTCCCCCGAACGTGTGAAAGTGTCGGTCAGCTCCGGCCCAGCGCGTCCGGTGGCGGCTGCGGTGGGATGACCGGTTCATCGTCGGACAGGGCTTTCGCGTTGCGCGCGAACTCCTGACCTGCGACGCAGCGGGCCGGGAAGGCCGATCCGGCGGTGCGCCGGGTCAGCTCGGCGGTCGGCAGCTCCGCGCCCGAGGCGGCGGCCACGATGTTGCCGAACCGGCGGCCGCGGAACACTCCCGGCTCGGCCATCACCAGCACGTGCTCGAACACCTCGCCCAGCGTGGCCACGAACCGCCGGGCGAAGGGCAGGGCGCCCCCGTCGGCCAGGTTCGCCACGTACGTGCCCTGCGGGCGCAGCACTCGGCGCACTTCGCGGGTGTATTCCCGCGTGGCCAGCGGGCCCGGCATCAGCGCGCTTTCGAACGCGTCGACGATCACCAGGTCGGCCGTGTCGTCCCGTCTCGTCGCGGTCTCCCGGCGGCCGTCGCCGACACGGACCTTCAGCTGCGGCACCGATCTCAGGTCCAGGCGCTCGCGGACCAGGTCGACCAGCGGGCCGTCCGCCTCGATCACCAGCTGGCGGGAGCCCTTCCTGGTCGCCGCCACATATCGCGGGATCGTGCACGCCCCGCCGCCGATGTGCAGCACGTCAAGCGGCATTCCCGCCGGGTGCGCCAGATCCACCACGTCACCGATGCGGCGCACGTAGTCGAACTCCAGGTGCGTAGGGTCGGCCAGATCCACATAGGACTGCGCGACGCCGTTCACCGACAGCAGCCAGCCGCTGTCCCGATCCGGGTCCTTCGCCAGTTCCGCCTCGCCGAAACGGACCGCCGTGCGCGTGGGTTCCGCCCCCGACCGCCGATTCGGGCGGCCTCTCGGCGACCTTCCGTGACCCACCGCCACTCCTCCCCCGGACCGAGGCGTCAACCTTAGTCCAGTGACGCGGATCACCTCCGCCCGACCAGCCTCCATCCCGGCCCTGACCTGCACAGACCGCCCCCGACCAGCCGATTGGAAAACGCCGCGACGGCTGTGCTAATCTTTCTCCCGTCAGCGAGGGAAACCCTCACGGGAAACCTTCGTCGAGCGGCGCTAGCTCAACTGGCAGAGCAGCTGACTCTTAATCAGCGGGTTCGGGGTTCGAGTCCCTGGCGCCGCACTTCCTTCACCCAGGTCGATATCCACATCGACCTGGGTGTTTTTGTATTCGACCACGTCTCCTCCATTGTCCATTATGGACTCCTGCTGGCCCGAGGGGAGCCCGAGCGTCAAACCGTCATGGTCTGGCACGACGCGGTACTCCATCGGCTTGCGCGGCACCATCCGCGCTGTCGCCTCCGCCGCCGCCCGCGCCACATCCGGCAGCACCGATGTGTACATGTCCGCCGTCACAGTGATCGACGAATGCCGCAGCATGGCCTGCACCACCTTGATGTCCACCCCGGCGGCGAGGGCCAAGGTCGCCGCGCCATGCCGAAGGTCGTGCAATCGGATCGGCGGCAACCCGGCCTCCACGCACAGCTCCTTGAACAGGTCGGTGACCTGAGCCGGGTGCAGCGGCCGCCCGTCGAGTTCGGTGAACGCCAGCCCTATGTTCTGCCAGCCTTCGCCGGCCGCCCGACGCTCGGCCCGCTGCAGCACATGATGCTCGACCAACACCACCACGGTGCCTGTATCCAGCGCGATGACCGCGACGCTGTCCTCCGTCTTCGGCGTCGACAACTCTGTCTCCCAGCCGAGCTGGAGCAGCTGCCACCGGATGGCCAACTCCTGCGCCTTCTCGTCGAAGTCCTCCCAGTGCATCGCGCACGCCTCACCACGACGCAAACCCGCGAACGCGATGAGGTGGAACAACGCGTACAACCGGTGCCCCAGCACACAGTCGAGGAAGATGCCGGTCTGGACCGGCGTCCAAACCATCACCCGCCCCGGGACCTTGCCCGTCTCGCGCCATCGCTCCACGCGGGCGTCGGTCCAGACCAACGGCTTGGGCGGATTGGCCGGCGGCAACTCGACGTACTTCGCCGGGTTGAACGTGATCAACCCCGTCTTGATCAGGTCATTGAGGGCCTTCCGCAGCGTCGTCAGGATGCGGTACATCGACGTCACGCCAACCGGCCGCCGATACCGCGCCTTGAGGCGCATCTCCGGGTCCTTACTCGCCCGCAGCTCTGCGATGCGCGAGTTGAACTCCTCGATCAGGTCGAACATGTCGGAGATGTCCGCGATCGTGAGTTCCTCGACGAGGATCGGTCCGAGGTGCGGTTCCAGGTAGAGCCTGATGTGCGACTCGTAGCTGCGGTAGGTGTTCTTCGCCAGGCTCTTCCTGGTAGGCAGCCACTCGATGAGATAGCGGGCGCAGGTGAGCCGTTCCGTAGCCGGTCGGCCGCACGCCAGCCTCCGGCGAACGACGTCGACGTCGGGCAGGGCTTCTTTTCGGCTGATCGCCTCTCGATCAGGTCACCGATCTCGACGCGCTTCTTCTCGTTCTCGCCGCCGAGCGCGATCAGCGTGCGGGCGTGGTCAAGCGCCGCTCGGGCATCGGTCTCGGTAGCGAAACCGCCACGACGCCGCGGCCGCCGGTTGCCGTCGGCGTCGGGTGGCAGTTCGATGCGGAAGAACCATCCGCCATGGCTGCGGTGCTTCAACTGCGGGCAGGACGCGCCGAGGCTCTTCTTGGTTTCGGGGTCTCGGCAGGAGCAGCGCCTGTAGGTCGAACCTGCTCCCACGGCGGTGCTGCCGGCCCCGATTGTCGCCTTCGCGCGGGAGGTCATGGGCACCAGCCTCGCGCCGGTGGAAACCCACCGATTCGGAGGACGCGCTTGGTCATTGCCCTCGCACCGCCTTCGATCGTGTCGTCATAGGTGCCATGCTCGCGCCGATGGCACTGCTCGGGCCAGCACGAGACAGGCCGGATTCGGCCCGAGCGCAACGGTTTCACCGATCCGGCTGACACGAGAATTACTCGCCTATGTGCAGGCGGGGTGCAGTCCCAACACGGCCAGTAGGTCCGCGGTTGGCACTCGGTAGACGGCGCCAACCCGCATCACTCGACAGGGGAACGCACCGTCTCGGGCTAGCGCGTAGGCGGTCGTCCGCCCCAGCCCCAACGCACGAGCGGCGGTCACGAGATCCACGACCGTCGGCAACGCGAGAGCCTCACGGATGGTCAGCGGCGCGAACTCCACCACCGCGTTCACGACCGCCTCGGCTTGGCCAGTTCTGCGACGGCCAGATCGTGGAAGCGCGGGTTGAGGTCGATGCCGATGTAGGACCGGCCGAGCTGCCGCGCGGCCAACCCGGTGGTGGCGGTGCCGCTGAACGGGTCCAGCACCATCCCGCCCGGCCGACAACCGGCCCGGATCGCCCGGAGCGGGATCTCCATCGGCCCGACGGCCACATGCCCACCCCGATAAGGGCGAGCAGAAATGCACCACACGTCACCGCGATGAACGGGGTCCAAGGCATCCCGTTGAAGTAGTGGTGCGGTGCTCGAGCAAGCAGAAAGACGGTTTCATATCGGCAAGTCAGCCGATCCCGGACCGAAGGGGCCAAGTACGGTCGCCGGGGATGTACTTCACCTGGATTGGTGCGCATCCGCATGGTCAACTTGTGGTAGGGCGGTCAAGGAATGCCGCAACTGGTGTTCGCGCTCGGATGAGCCGCGATGGGAGCATGCGCTGGTCTGATCCCGCACGTCGTCGTGCGGCGTCGTGAGCCTGAACTCTGTCATCATCGGTGGCACCTGATCACCTGGACGGACTGCGACGGCCGGCATGTTCGCGCTGCTGGCGTGGAAGTTCTCCACCGACCTCGCGGTCCTAGCGCCGAGCTGGCTTGCAGCGGCCGGGCTTCCGTTGACGGTGCTGGATCTCCGCCAGCGGCGGCTGCCGAACTGGCTTGTGCTGCCGGCCTATCCAGTAGTCATCGGCTTTGTCGCCGTCGACGCGGCAGTGAGTTGCGAGCCCTGGTCCCTCGTCCGCAGTATCGCCGGCATGGCCATCTTCGCGATCTTCGTGGGCGTGTTGTACTGGATCTTCGGCAATCGGCAGGGCGTTGGCGGCGGCGATATCAAGCTTGCGGGAGTAGTTGGTGCCGTCCTTGGACAATCGGGTTGGGGCCCGTTCTCGACCGGGATGGTGGCGAGCTGGTTTCTCGCCGCGATCGTGCTGCTGCCCCTTCGTGTCCTTCATGCAGCCGACGAGAAGACCGACATGGCCTTCGACCCGTTCCTTCTCGCCGGAGCTGGTGTCACTTTGCTGATCCCGTAAGGGCTCAGCCCGTCATACAACGCCGTCACCAAGGCGGCCCGAGTGCAGACCGCCACAGACGCTCCTTCCAACATCAGGCATCAATTCCACGTGATAATCCTCGCCGCCCCTCGCGGCACGGCGCTGCACCGCCTTCAACCGCTGAAACCGAGCCACTTCCTTGGTGTAGCAGTAGTTGCGATCCTCGCCAACCACGAACTGCCGGCCCTCCGCGAGCACGAACAAGCCGCGCAGATCAGCGCTCTCGTTGCGAGGCTCGGTCGCCTAAGGTGGTGCAACCACCGTCCGCGACCTGCTCGGCCATCTGCCTGACGAACTGAGAACGCTCCCAGCGAAATCGAGCTGGACCCCAAACTCTAGACGACATGCTTCCTGGCATCGCTCGCCAATGTCGCCCCCGCGGCCGGCGAAGGCACCGACAATTCAGAGACCCGGCATACCTATTGGCGGCAATACCCCCTCGACGCAGTCCCCGCCTCGCGCGACTCCTTCTCCTGGCTCGACCATATACGGCCGCCACTCAACCGCGATTGAGCCTCGCGACAAAAGGTGATGCCTTGGCGTGACCGGACCGCCGCGCAGGTGGCTATCGCCGAGATCGGCCTGGACATGACTCGGTCCCCGACCCCGGGCCACCTGTGTTCGTGGGCCAAGTTCGCGCCGGGGGTGTCGGAGTCGGCCGGCCGGAACAAAGGCTCTGGCGCCACCGGGCACGGCAACCCGTATCTGGCCCGGGTCCTGGGCGAGGCCGCCGTGGCCGCCGGCAGGACCAACACCTTCCTGGGCGAGCGCTACCGTCGGATCGCCCGCCGCAGCGGCGCGAAGAAGGCCATCGTCGCGGTCGGCCCCTCCATCCTGGTGATCATGTGGCATCTGTTGTCCGACCCCGACGCCCGTTACCGGGACCTCGGCGCGGACTACTTCGTCCGGCACACCAACACCCAACGCAAGATCCGTAACCACGTCAGTCAGCTGACCGCCCTGGGCTATCGGGTCACCCTCGAACCCGCGGCCTGACCCAATGCCCAGAACGCGCCCGGCACCGTACGCGGCGCCGGACGCTTGACCTGCCCACTTAAGTCGATTTTCGGATCAGCACCCCTAGCTAATCGCGCTCACGAAACTAGTCAGAGTAGCGACGAAAGAACTCCCGCTCGGGCCAATCGTCGTCAAATGACTCAACAAGGCGTTCATACAGTCGCCGCTTTCCTACATTCTCCTCTTTTTCAAAGTAACGCCGAGCGCGATCACACACTTCTGACCATCGTAGGCCGTACATGCAATACTGCAGAATCTCCAAACTCCAGGGGTTAATTTCTGAAATTAGTACAAAAAATCGCTCGGAAACTTTCAATCTACAGTCGCTCGCGGCTTTAATCTGATCAACCAAGTCCTCCAGTAGCGGCTCAACCTGATCTACACCATCAGCAAGCTCCTGAACCTTGAGCAAGAAGTCGATCTTGTCCAGGATAACTTCACACCCACTACTGTCAGCAGGCCGGGGGGCGGGGGAATACATGCTCGACATACTTTCCTGTTGCATCAAGCCCGGCCTCGTTAAAGGCCTCGACGGCTGCGGATTCCGCATTAGACCCGTAGGGTTTGTAGTGGCCAGAGAGGTTATTTACCTCCGTTATTCTACCACTCTTCACCCGAACCTCACCGGCGGCTCGAACATCAGCACCCTTAGTGAGGGCAATGTGACCATCACCCTTTCCGATTAGCAGTGTGCCATCGGTTAGAACCACGTACTGCCAGTTTCCAGTGCGCCGCGCGAGCAGGCCAGGATCCGCAAGCCTGGTCCAACCAGTAGTGTCTTCCGGGTACAAATTTGAGAATATCTCCGGATCGGACTCGCCATCATTATGAACCAGCACTGCTGTGGTCCCAGCAAGTACATAGTACGTATGCAGGTCGTCAACCGTTAGGTCGTACGTCCGGATACTGGAGATGAACCTCCATACAGACAGCACGGTGGCGCCGCCGGCGGCGTCAAGACCATCGCCAGGCTTGAGATCAGAGGCATTGGTCCAGCTATGGTTGGTGCCGTCCCAGAAAAGGTGGTGAGCGGTAACCGTGATGGTCTTCGGTCCATCCGCGGTTGCGACGGAAAGGCTCGTGAAATCTGTGTCGGTATCGGTGACATGAACTCCTGTGACCGTATGATTCTGGACCGCCGCGCTGTTCGGAGTGGCGTTGGCGATTTTGTCGCCGACCTTAACGTTCTGGATCGGCTTCGATGACCCGTCGGCCATCAACACCTGCGTGTCGGCGGCAAAGCTGTTCGCGCAAGCGGCCTTGAACAGGTTGCCAAGGGCCTTTAAGGCGGGCCTTGCCGCGCTACCTAGCTTTGATGCCACTGCGGAGGCGAGTTTGTTGACAAGCGGTGCGAGCACCGGGGCGACGGCGTCGGCGACGACGCCACCTGCTACCGCTGTGGCTGCGCCCATGATCGGGTTGTCGCCCGTGACGTTGCTGCTCACCGCGCCGCCCGCGGCGAGGCATAGCGGCGTGGCGACACCGGCGGTGGCGAACTCGCAGATGCCGGTTGTCAGGATTCCGCCGACGATGGCACAGGCGGTGCTGTGGCACTCAGCCGGATGCCAGCCCGGGATCGGGTCCAGCATCTTGAGCTTGCCCTCGTCGCCCAGGGCGTTGAATAGGCTCCACTGGCGCGGGCTGACCGGTGGGTTCTTGGTCAGGTCAATCTGTGGGTGGCCGTCATCTCCGATCTTGCCGACGAAGTATCCGTTCGGCGTGTCCCAGCCCTTGCCGTCGTTGCATCCGTCGCACCACAAGCCGCTCGGGTCGCTGCCGGTGACGGGGTTGTTTCCGGCGTAGTCGTAGCCGTTTAGCTGATTCGGGTCGTTGGCTCCGAGGACGGGGTCGACTGACAGGAAACGGCCGACGGCGGGGTTGTATTCACGGGCGCCAAGGTTTTCCAGCTGGGTGGCGGGGTCTTGAGTGCCGCCGACGTAGCCGAGGCTGCCGGGCCATGAGACCGATGCAACGCCGCGGACGGAGCCGAACGGCATGAACTGCCGTCGGGTGACCTGGTAGGTACCGGAGTTGATGAGGAGCTGGTCGGTGCCCTGCCGGTCAGGAACGAGGAACTGCGGGTTGCCGCTGCTGACATTGCTGGTGCGCATCGCGATGGTGGTGCCACCGATCGCGTAGTACCGAGAGCCAGTCGCGGTGTGCGTCGTGGTGTCAAGGGTGAGTTCTTGGTTGCCGTAGAAGAACGTCACCTTGCCGGGATCGTGGCGGACGATGAGGTTGCCGTCGGCGTCGTAGACGTAGGCGCTGCCGCCGGTGGCGGTGGTGTCGTTGGCAAGTTTGCCTTGGTTGTTCCAGGTCAGGGATTGGTCGCCGATCGGGCCGCCGCTGATCTGGGTGGTGTTGCCGGCAGTGTCGTAGTGATAGGTCGCGGTGTTGGCGGCGGCGTTGGGGCCGGTGGCGGTGGTGTTGGACAGGGTGTGGGGCTGGTCGGTAGCCGAGCTCTGTGTCGGGTAGTTGTAGGTGGTTGTGGTGTCTTTGGTCTGGTCGCCGGTGGTGTTGTGGTCGACTTGGGTGGCACGGTTGCCGGCGGCGTCGTAGGTCCAGGACTGCCAGTACGGGTTGGGGCCGCCCACGGTGGCGGAGTTGCCCGGAACGGGGTTTACCGAGCAGTTGTCGGTGGCGGTCCAGGCGCCGGCGAGCCGGGTGGCGTAGTCGTAGGCGAAGCACTGGGTGTCGGTGGTAGCGGAGTTCTGCACGTCCTGTGTGGACGTGAGGAGTCCGGCACCCTTTGACACTCCTGCGCCGCTGTAGGTGTAGGTGAGGTGGTCGACCGTTGGCGCGAAGGGCACCGTTGCGGTGACGTCGGTCAGCGCGTGGGTCTGGGGGTCGTAGTCGTCCGTGACCATGACGTCGCCGGTGGCGCCGGTGAGGGTGTAGGCCTTGGGTTCGCCGTAGTTGGAGTACCCAAGAGCCTTGACGAGCAGCCACGTTGCCCCGTTGCCGGGGCTGCCGTTCGTGACATTGGCTTTGAGGTAGTTCGGCTCGCCGAAGTCGTCGTAGTCGGTCTGCACGTCCTCACTGGGCAGACCGTCGACCGCCGGGTAGTTCACGTCGGTCGGGAACCCATTGGAGTTGAAGCTGTATCCGGTGGTCAGACCGCCGGTGGCCGGCACGAGCCCTGTAGGCTCCCCGGTGAGCGTCGTCGTGATGGCCCCGGGTGTGCCGAACTGGTTGTAGACCCGGATGGTCTGGGTGTAGACGTCGCCGCCGGAGTAGGACGTCGTACTGTCCGGGTACCCCTTCTTGGCGGCGTCGTAGGTCCAGCCAGCGATCTGGTTGGCGGTCGACGTCGTCTTGGTGCTGGTGGTGTCGAAGGTGCCGATCTTGCGACTGTCGCGGTCGTAGGCGAAGGTGATCTGCTTGCCGCGCGAGTCGGTCTGGGTGGCCAACCGGCCACCGTTGTCATAGGTGCTGACGCTGGTGCCGGCGTCCGGGTCGGTCGCGGACGTCTGCTGACCCCGCACGTTGTATTGGTAGGACCAGCTGTTGCCGGCGGCGTCGACGATCGTGTGCTGTTTGCCGTTCGGGTAGTACGTGTAGTGGGTGGCGCTGTAGTCGGCCGGCGGATCGGCCGGGTTCGGCGACACTCCGCTGTGATAGGTGAACAGGTCGGTGGTGTGCCCGCGGGCGTCCACGATCGTCGTGGTGGCCGGAGCGCCGGCGGGCGGGATCGTGGTGGTGGAGTTGCCGTCGTAGACGTAGGTGGTCTGCCAGGTCTGGCTACCGTTCGCGTTGGCGATGGCCTGTGTCTTGCGGCCGACACCGTCGTAGACGAAGCCCGTCGCCGACGGCACAACGTCGGGGGCGGCACGCACGTAGCTGGTCGACACCGGGCTGGCGTTGAAGTACGGGGCGGTGCTGACTGACACCAAGCCGGTGTTGTTGTACTCGGTGTCGGTGACCAGGCGCCCGTTCGGGGTCTCGGTCTGTGTTTCCCTCGCTCGGAGCATCCCGTCGTACAGGGTCTCGCTGAGCTTGTACCCGTTGCGGAACTTCAACGAGTAGGTGTCCACGACGGACGGACCCGTGTTGGACACGGCGTAGGTGTACTTCAGGGCGGCATCGGCCATGCCGGGCTTGAAGACGGTGGTCAGGCGGCCGAGCGCGTCGTACTGCAGCCGCGTCTTGTAGCCGGCCGTGTCGGTCTTGACCAGTGGCAGGCTCCGCAGCGGATCGAACGTCACGCCGGTCGTCAGGCCCATGGCATCAATGGTCGACAGACTGGTCGGTGTCGCCCCGGTGGTGGGCGTGTATGCGGTGGTCGCCTCGTTGCCGTTGCCGTCGACGGACTTGATCGGCCGGCCGTACTGATCGGTTGCGGTGGTCGACAGCGTCACCGGCGTGTCGGCGACACCGTTGGTGTAAGACGCGATCTGTTGCGACATCGACACATCGCCAACACTCGGCGGGGTGGTGATCGACTGAGCCCCGTCGTAGAACGTGAGCATGTCTGACACCGCGTCGTCAGGGAGCGTCGCCGTGGCGGCGCAGTTCACCGAGACGGTGCTGACCTCCGAGGGCTTGTCGAGGATCGACAAGCCGGGGTTGTCGTCGTACGCCGTGGTGGTGCACAGATCGTCGGCCGTCGTCGACACATCGCCCTGGTCGTTGACCTTCGTGACCCGGCCGTAGTTGTCGTGCGTGTTGTCCGTCTCGGTCTCCCGAACGCTGCCATCGGTCATCGGCGTGAACACCTTCGTGTCCGCCGTGCCTGTGAGAAACGCTTGCTGCGACGGCAGCCCGGTCAGTGCGTGCGTCGCAAGAGCGTCACTGGTCCATGGATCATTGATGGTGTCGCTGACGATGTCATTGCCGTTGTACGTCACTGTCTCGTACGTGACCCCTTGGTACTGCTCGGCGTCCGCCTTTGGAGTCGCTGTACGCACAGCCGAGACGCCGGCCGGCTTTGGCGGCGTTTCTCCCGCTATGCCACGGTAGTAGGTGGATGCCGTCTTCGTCTGTGGGCTGGTTCCCTTGGTGACGACCATGCCCTGGTAGCCGCGCCACTGGTCGTACGTGCGGCGATCGTTCGGCGTGAGCGGACTGTTGTTGCGTGTCCACGCCGGTGTACCCATGGGCGTGTACGTGGTCCGGATGGCGTTCTGGCCGCTGGTATTGTCCAGCGGGTCGTCCTCGGTCACAGCGGTGACGATGAACTTGTTGAACCAGTCCATGGTGGGCGTGCCCTGGCTGGGCGAAGCCAGCCAGTACGCCGGGTAGCACAGCGACGTGTTGGCGTCCGGACTCGCCGGCACGCTCGATGCGCAACCCGGAGTTGAGTACCCCACCGTGATGACCTCACCAGTCTCGGTGGTCACCGTTGTGAGGCGCTGGCGGGTGATCGGCGAGTTGGTGTTGAGGTTGACCCGGTTAGCCAGCGGAGTGCCGGTGAAGGTCACCGGCGGCAGGGTGATCGGAGTCGTTGAGCCGCCGGCCGTCGTGTCCTGACCGGTGTGGGTGATGGAGGACAACCACACGGCAGGCTTCGTGGAGTCACCGGTGGCCGGGAAGTCGTGCCCGAGCGACCAGGTGTCGGTCTTGGTCTCGGTCGTGCCTACGAGGACATCGGTCTCGATGCTCTGCAACGTGTAGTTGGACCAGAACGCCGGTCCCTTCACGTCGCAGCTCGTGCCGGCGGCGCAGTTGAGGTCGTAGGGCACGTCCGGCCAGTTGTCGGCCGTCGCCGAGGTGAGGTCCTTGCTCGGGTCGCAGGTGAATCCCTTGCAGCGGCCGGTCGAGGTGAACATGACCTGCGCGGCCGGCAACGTGGTGTAGACCTGGCCGTCGCGCTGACCGTATTGGATCTTGGTCAGGTAACCGCCGCGGATGTAGCTGCTGTTGGCCTGGTCAGCCAGGTCCGCGGCGTAGTTGTTGGACTCGGTGTTGTAGAAGAAGGAGACGACGTCGTTGTGGGTGTCCTTGACGTAGTCGAGGTTCCACCGGTACGCCTGCATGCAGTGCGACGCTGAGAAGTTCGCGTTGTAACAGGGTTGGCCGCTGGTCGTGGCGTACACGGGCTCGGTCCACACCGAGTTGGTCGCCGTGCTTTTCGGGTCGTCCGGGGTGACACCGGGCAGATGGTTGAGGCCGAACACGTACTGGGTGCCGTCGGCGGTGGTGACCGTGAAGTACTCGCCGCCCTGCGCGCCGTTGCTCGCGCCGGCCTTGTACTCGACCTTTTCGTTCGGGTCGTTCTGCGCCTTGTAGACGCCGGTGGCGTCGTCCTTGATCAAAGTGGCGGAGCTGCCGTTGAGCGACAGGGACAGGACGTTGTTGTCCGACCAGCAGTTGTCCCCGGTCTTGGTCGCGCCGGCAGGGTTCTGGTAGCAACTCTGGTATGAGCGCTCGATGTAGCCCGGCGAGTACTCCCAACCGTCGCCGATCCACGAGGCCTGGTTGTTCGACGAGGACGTCCGACCGTCCACGGACTGGGAGTTGTAGCTCAGCCCGATCTTCGGCGTGAGGTTGCCGGGCACGCTGGGCACCGGGATGGGGTAGGACCAGGTGAAGGCATCGGCCGAGCCGCCTGCCTGCCACGCCCCGGACGCCTTCAGCGAGGTCGCGCCGTAGTCGCCGCCACTGCCGGATGGTGACGCGTCCGCGGCCAGCACAACCTGAGCCGTCTTGGCGGACCGCACGTTTGACGGCAGGCTGACATCGCCGCCTACCGTGCTGGCCTTGACATCATTTGTCGAGGAGACCGGAGTCTCCCTACGGCATTCCGCCTTGGACGGCGTAATCAGCGCGCATGCCGGCAGCTGCACGAGTCGGAGTCTGGAGGACCAGTCCCCGCCGTAGGCGTCGCGGAAGGCACCGTAGTCGACGTTGACGTGCACCTTGCTCGGCGTGGCGCCGGAATCCGTGCGCTGCACCGAGAAGACGACGCCGTGCACGCCAGCCGCATCCGCCGTCTGCCTGCTGCCGACTTCGACCTTGGCCGCCGGCGCCGCGTCGCCGGCATCGGCCTTCGCCAGGCGCACGGGCAGGGAACCGGCGCGAACAGCAGCCATTGACGTCCCGCTCAACGTGACATCGGCGCTACCTGACGGCCAACTGGGTGCGGTCGGCTGCCACTCCGGCATCCGCGGCGGCGCCGCGTAGTGGCCGGCCACCTCGTGCACGGGGATGGACTTGTCGTTCGGGTGAAACGGCGCCGGATCGCCGCTGCTCGCAACGGCCGGACTGGCGATGGCCGGCACGAGCGCGACGCTCACGACCACCGCCACGGCAGCCGTGGCGACTCGACCATGGAATTTGCGCAGAGCGAACTTCAACGAAGCCACAGCGCCCTCCCCCTTGCACCCTGGCCAAACAAAAAGCTCAAACAACCCAGCAAGCTAGCAGCCGAAGTCACGCCGCGGAAGTACAAGTTCCCAGCATTTCTGCACACTCACTGTCCGTATTGCTTGATCGAGCGCCATTGGTGCAATCGGGTTGTTTTCTTAATCAGATATATAGGATAATTAACACATAACAGACAATCTGGACGCTCTTGACCTGCATCATCGTCCACAGCTAACGCCGGCATTACGTGATGCAGATCACATTGCGGTCGTGTCCCGTTTTCGCTTGCAATTTCGATGCCGTGTGTCACAACGCGGTGTTGAGCGGATTTGCACAACGAATTAAGGGGGCGTCGTGCACGGGAACAGCCCTGCGCGTCGTAAGGCGATTCGGACGAGAACAGTGGTCTGTTTGGCCGTAGCCGTCATGACCGTGGCTGGTCTTGCGATGCCAGTGACCGCGGTGGCCGCCGCCGGGCCATTGGTCCCGCAACCGGGACCTGTGCCGAAGTCTCCGGCGGGTCCAGCAGGGCTGCAGCCCATCAAGGACGGCTATGGCGCCACGGCCGCCGAGAACGCCGCGCTGACGGCGGCCGCGGCACAGGCTCGCACCGGTGGCCAAGCGATCACCGTGGACAGCTTGACCAGCGAGACGCAGCAGGTCGTCGCGCAGCCCAAGGGCGGCTTCGAACTCACCGCCAACCCGCAGCCCGTACGCACCAAACAGAACGACGTCTGGGTGCCCATCGACACCACGCTCCATCGAGGGGCGAGCGGTCGATTCACCCCCGTGGCAACCGCTTACGGCACCGTCACCCTGTCCCCGGGCGGCGAAGGGCCGTTGGTGACAACGACCTCTGGACATACAACGTACTCGCTGTCCTGGCCGACACCGCTGCCGGCACCGACGGTCAACGGCACCACCGCCACGTACGCCAACGTATTGCCCGATGTCGACCTGGTCGCGTCGGCCACGACCACCGGCGGCTTCTCCGAGGTGCTGGTCGTCAAGAACGCCCAGGCGGCGGCGAATCCCGCGCTGGCCAGCCTCAAACTCCCGACCACCGTCGCCAATGGCCATGCCGAAGCCGGACCGCACGGCGGCGTCACGGTCATCGGCTCGGATGGCGGCAACACCCTCACCGCAGGCACGCCGTTCATGTGGGACTCGACCACCACGGTGACCCCACCGCAGGGCAAGAACGCGCCGCGGACGCCGGCAGGAATACAGGTGCACCCCGATGCCTCCGATGCCGCGCACGCCGGACTCGCCGCGCGCAGCGCGCCGATCCAGGCCCGGCCCGGAGACTCGGACCTGACGCTCGTCCCGGACAAGCGCCTACTCGCCGACAAGTCCACGGTGTTCCCGGTCTACATCGACCCGTCGTTCAGCTGGCACAACCCGACCGACAACATGTCCACTCCGGCTTATGACGAGGTGAAGCAAGGGGCGCCCTGCACCAACACGTCGTACTACAACACGCTGCGGGGCGATATCGGACTCGGTGTCGGCGTCAACGGCTGGGATTCCTGCTTCGGCACGATGCGGACGTACTACCAGTGGCAACTGCCGTCGGTCATCTGGGGCGCGCACATCGGCAACGTCGGCAACCAGCACGGCGCCAGCGTCCTCGCGACCAAGGTCTATTCGGCTTCCTGTAACAGTTCCACGTACAACCTGCACGTGGCCGGTAGCATCGGCTCGGGTACCGCGTGGAGCAACCAGCCGGGCTACGGCGGCTCGCTCGACCAGCAGACGGTTGGCCCCATCGGCTGGTGTGGCGGGCCCGGCTCGATTCCGTTCGGATTCAACGTCACCGGGGCGATCGCCCAGTCCGCAGCCGCGCACGCCGGCCAGATCACGTTCGCCATCGCCGAAGATGACGCCGAGCGAACTCGAAGCACCGCAGGCTTCTCGCGACTGAGCATCAGTCCGACCCTGCAGATCTACTTCAACCGCGCGCCCAACACACCCGGCGCGAACCAGATGTCGGCGTTTTCCGGCTCGGACAACGCCGGCTGCGCCACGACCACGCCGTATCCCTACATGGGCAAGACGATCGTCACCAACACGCCAGTGTTGTCCGCGAACATCACCGACCCCGATGGCGACCACTTGCAGGCCACCTTCAAGTACTGGGTGGATGGCAGCTCCAACGCGAACACCGGAACCAGCGAGGACAATCTCGCCTCCGGCGCGGTCGCCGGCATGCACCTTCCGGCGTCGTTCACCACGTCATTGTCCAATGGGCAGGTCGTGGACTGGCAGGCGCAGGTCACCGACGGCCAGGACACGAGCGGCTGGTCTCCAGTCTGTCATTTCATCGCCGAACCCACTGCGCCCTCAGCTCCTTCGATCACGTCCACCGATGGCCTCTATCCAAGCGGGGGCAAGGTTGGCGCGCTCACCGGCTCGCCCGGCCGGTTCACGGTCGCCTCGACCGGTGGCAACGTGTCCAAACTGGTCGACGGGCTCGATCAGGCGCCACCGACCAGCAACCCGCCTGCGAGCAGCACCTTGTCCTTCAACGGTGGCGCGGACATTGCACCTGCCGGGCGGTGGCAATTGTCGGACGGCAGTGGACAGTCCGCAGCCAATGCGGCCGGGGGCGCCCCCGCCACGCTGGCCGGCGGTGCCACGTGGACCACTGACCCGACACGTGGCAAGGTCGTGACCTTCAACGGGACCAACGGTTACGCGTCCACTGCCGCGCCGGTGGTCAAGACCGATGGCAGCTTCACCGTGTCGGCCTGGGTGAACCTGGCCGCCAACGATACCGGCGGCTCGGTGCTCGGTCAGGACAGTGTGTACGCCAGCGGCTTCCTCCTTGAGCACATCATGTCCGACAACAAGTGGTCGTTCTCCCGACTGGGCACGGACTCCGCCGCCGGCCCGACCATCCGAGCAGAGTCGACCGGCCCGGCTCAACCCGGTGTATGGACGCATCTAGCCGCCGTCTATGACAACGCCACCGCCAAAATGACCCTGTATGTCAACGGACAGGCCCAGGGCACCGGCACCGACAACACGCCCTACGCCGCTGATGGCGTGTTCAGTATCGGCAGGGCACAGTGGAACTCCGTTCAGGGCGGTTTCCTCAGCGGTTCGATCAGTGACGTCCAGGCTTACCAGGCGGCCCTCAGCGCCACCGACATCGCCCAGGTCTACGCCGGCAAAACCGTGGCGCCGGCCGGCCTGTGGCGCACCATCGACGGCAACGGGACCACACTGTCCGATTCGAGTGTCGGGAACCATCCGGCCACCCTCAACGGGAGCACCGCATGGACTGCGGCCACTGACGACACCCCGGCGGTGACGTTCAACAACGGCAACAGCTACGCCGCAACCAACGGGCCAATCCTCAACACACAGAACAGCTTCACCGTGTCAGCGTGGGCAAAACTCAAAGACCTCAACGCCTTCTCCGCAGTCGCCAGCCAGCGGGCCACGCACACATCAGGATTCCAGATCCGCTACTCGCCTGATGTCAAGGCGTGGATCTTCGGCATGCCCACAGTGGACGGCAGCGGTGACAACTATCAGTGGACCTATGTAGACAACAGCGTCCAGCAGGCCGGCCTGTGGACTCAGGTAACCGGCGTCTACGATGCCGCGGCCAAACAGATCAGTCTCTACGTCAACGGCAAGCCGGTCTCGCAAAAGACCGTGACGACCGTGATCCCGGCGGCCGGGCCGTTCTTGATCGGCGGCACCTTCTTCGGTGACGCCATGACTGCCTCCTTCAACGGATCGATTTCCTATGTGCAGGCATACCAGACTGCTCTGAGCTCATCCGAGATCGCAGAGACCTACAGCTCCGCCACCCAGGCCGTCACCCCGAAGTACCCCGGGCCACACACGCTGTACGGCTACGCCGCTGACCCGGCCGGCAACGTGTCCGGCTACCAGAGCTACTCCTTCGTCGCCGGCAAGAACCCGAACACGCAATGCGCGTCACTTGCCGCCTGCTTCAACAACACCGCGAGCATGCCGGACAGCGGCCTGCGGCCGGTCGGCACCGCCGATGGCCTGGCCTCGTTCTCCTCCGACGACCTCAAGGCCGTCGGCTGGAACCCCGGCGGCAAGCTGACCGTGAACGGGGCGACATTCACCCTGCCGCAGTTCGGCACCGGCGCACCCGACAACGTCCTCGCCGCCAACCAGACCATCGCCTACAACGCCCAGGTGTCAGCCACCGGCACGAGCGCGCTGGAATTCCTCGTCACCGCGACGCACGCCTCCCAGTCCTCGACACCAGGCGACGTCAACCACAACGACACGACTCCGTTCGTTCCCGCCGGCACCGCGATCGCCAGCAGCTACTGCTTCGATTCCACCGACCCGGCGGCCTGGTGCGCGCCGACCGGCACCATCAACTATCACGACGGCACCCAGCAGACCTACTCCTTGACCGCGCCCGACTGGGTGTTCGGTCCTGCGTCACTGGCGGCGGTCACACTTCCGCACCGCGACTACCTCGACGGCAGTCAGGACACCAAGCAACCGAAGATCTTCCCGTTCTCGGTTCCAGTCCAGCCGGGCAAGCAGATCGACTCCGTCACGCTGCCCGACGTCAGCACCACCGCGGACGGCACCCAGGCGCTGCACATCTTCGGCATGTCCACCCGCAACACCACCACCGACAACGCCCCGGCCGGCAAGACCTGGACCGGCGCCTGGTCCGCCCCGACCGAAGGCGTGTTCAACTACGGCTCGACCTTCTCCAACGTCACCTTCCGCGACGCGGTCAAGCCCTCGTTGTCGGGCAACACCGTGCGCGTCAAGTTCGACAACGCGCTGGGCATCACCAAACTCCAGGTCGACCACGCCACCGTGGCACTCGACTCCGGCAACGGCTCACCATCGCCGGTGCCGGCCGCCGCGCCCAAGCCGTTGACCTTCGGCGGCTCGGCCAGCGTGACTCTCCCCGAGGGCGGCATGGCCTACTCCGATCCGATTGATCTGGCGGTGCCGGCCGGCCGATATCTACTGGTGTCCTTCCAGGTCAGCAACTCGGTGCCGTTCATCGTCACGCATACCGACACCAACGACAGCGGCTATCAGTACGTGACCCTCAACGGCACCGGCGACCAGACCGCCGACACCACCGGCACTCCGTTCACACAGAACGGGCCCGGCGGCCGCTCCACCAACGTGGTCACCGGCGTCGACGTGGCCACCATCGGCACCCCAACCCAGCTCATCCTCGGCGACGGCTACATCGACCAGGCCCAAACCGGTAGGCAGCCCTCCGCGTCCACAAACCTCGCCGGCCAGCTCACCGCGGTCGAGTCCACAACCCAGGCCGCCTACGGCACCCTGGAAGCCGGCATCGAATCCAACCAGATCATGGCCGACTACCCCGAAGCCAACGGCAGCGGCCCCGCGCTGCTGTCCCGGATCGATCGTGACGTCCTCGACCAGCCCGGTATCAACACCGTAGTGCTCAACCAGGGTCTGGAGGACATCCTCTTCGGACATACCGCGACCGGTCTGGAAGATGAGGGCCTCAACCCGCTGATCAGATATCTGTTGCGCAACAACATCAACGTGGTGGCCATGGGCTTGACCCCCTGTGACGGATATGCCGGCGATGGCGGCAACCCCAACGACGCCTGCACCGCCGCCGTCGACGGGGAACGGGTAAAGACGAACACCTTCCTGTCCGGCCAGATCGGCGGCTACGGGCCCTGGTCAACCCCGGCCTACATCCCGATCGACTCCGACGCCGCGATCGGCGTGCCCGACACCGCCAACGGCGAGACCAAGCTCGACCCCAACGCCGACGGCGGCGACCACGTCAACCTCACCGACGCCGGCTTCGGCGCACTCACCTCCGCCTACCTCGGTGCCCGTGACACGTGGCTACTCAACGACGGCGCCGCGACCAG